>JAAYAY010000297.1 GCA_012719125.1 Planctomycetaceae bacterium
AACTTCACTGGCGGTGAACTCCTGTTTTCCATTGTTCCCATTGGGGACACTTTTTCTTACACTGGAAAGCATCGAGTTTCACCGCCTTTTGTCAAGATCACATCAATGGATTTGTGCAACTGACGGGACTATTCAACAAGGGCAACACGATCTTGATACGGGACTACAGGGCTACTGGGTTCCTCGCGTGGGCAGTAATCGTCACGTTCGCCGTCCCGGTGCCGGACGACCACGACGATTGACGCCGGATCAGGCGAACCGGCTAAAGGAACTGCTTTCAGAGGGTGCGACTGCGCATGGGTGGGCGAACGATCTTTGGACGCTAAGGCGAATTTGCCAGTTGGTCAAGAAGGAATTCGGCGTGAAGATATGCGATTCGTCGCTGCGGCGAGCGTTGAAGGAACAACTCGGATGGACACTACAAAAGCCCGTACAACAGCTACGAGATTGCGACGACGAGGAAGTGGAACGATGGAAGAACGAGGAGTTCTCTCGTATCAAGCACGAAGCATCTCGCAGGCACGCCCATCTCGTATTCATTGATGAATCTGGCTTTATGCTCGCCCCCACTCTTCGCCGCACGTATGCACCGCGTGGACGCGCGCCGGTTCAGAAAGTCTCCGATCCACATGCCAAGATTTCCGTGATCGCTGCGATTGTCGTAAGCCCAAAGCATCGCACCGCAAGACTCGTTCACCAATTGTCAGAAGACAATGCCAGCTTCAATGGATGGAATATTTCGACTTTCCTTCGTCTTGTCTGCAATGAAGTCAAGAAGCCGATCACCGTAGTCTGGGATTCAGTCCGCATACACTACGCCGAACCTGTGAAAGAGCTACTTTCGGGGCGTAGCAGGATTGTTCTGGAGCAATTTCCACCAAACGCGGCAGGGCTAAATCCGGTGGATGGGATATGGTCATACATCAAGTATGGACGTTTGCCGAACTACGCGCCATTTGACTTGCGTGCGTTGCGAAAGACCATCAACGCCGAGATGCGGCGGCTGAAAAAGCGTCCCGATCTACTCTTCTCATTTATACATCGCACGGGGTTGAAACTGACTGATTGACCGCCGAGACCGGGACACTCCGTGCAGTCCAGGGCATCCACGAAAGTATGCAGAAACGTGGGCGGCATAAATGGGCGGGGATGGGCCGTCAGGATTTGGGAAGCCGTGTGCTGACCAGCGACGACGCAACAACGCCTCCTGCGATTGCCGAGAGTGTCACAGCAGCGATTGTAGTCAACGGGCAACGACTGCGCGGATAGTGCAGTCCCAGCGATCCCGGCTCCAGAAGCAGGGAGCAGCATACGCCGCCGACAAGGAAACTCCCAAGTGCGACGGCAAGAATCGGAATGATATCTTTCTTGGCGGCCAGCAAGGCGATTGCACCAGATCCCAGGCCGGTCCACACCCCGAAGAAGACTCCGACAGAGCCCAACGGGGTCCATAGACCCAGAGCCAATGCACAGACCGCGCAGGCGACAAATACCTTGTACAGAGGGAATTGCAGCACGCTACTTCACCTTCCTGCTTCTCACCAGGATTGCGGCAACAAACCCTCCCGCAACGACTCCCAACACTCCTGCCGCCATCATGCAGTTCTCCGTCTCTCCGAAACCGTGGTCGTATCCATATTTCATCGTCATCAGTTCCGGTCCCAGCAGGAAACAGCCCAGAGTGCCGCCGAGAAGGCCGCCAACGGTGACGGCCACGATCTGACGCTGTTCTTCCGGTCGGCTGAGGAGTATGACGGCACTCCAGGCCGATCCCATGACGATTCCGAAGTAGACTCCCGCCGCCTCCAGTGGACGGAAGACACCGAAGGCAAGTGCGTAAGCCGCCAAGACAAGGAACAACTTGTAGAGCGGAATCTGCACGGGGAACCTCTCCCGCGGCATGTTGACTTCACTTAATGATTGCCGCGGCGAAATTCTTCTTGCCCGGCGGTGAAACGCCAACCTTGCTGCCGCCCTCGACCTTTGCCTCGGGGCCCCACTGGCCGGTGTCGATGTTGATCCAACGGAGCTTGAACGGTCCTTTGGCTTTCGTCAGATCGAGGGTGACCTCTCCGCCTGACGGGAAGTAGAGGGCGTAGGCCTTGCCCGGGGCAGCGGCCAGGTAGGCTTCGTTGGCCTCGCGGTCGCCGAGTAGTTCGTCGGCCGGCTCGACGGACCAAAGGGGGATGAGCGATTCGAGTTTGCGGGCGGCCTTGATCGAGGCGACGGCTTTGTCGTTCAGTCCCAATCCCGAATCGGGGCGGTGGAATCGCATCGAGGCGGCGCCGGCGAGCAGGTGACGCCAGAACCGCTCGATTCCGTCCTGGTCGGTATGGCCGAACTTGTTGCCATCGGCGCCGTAGGTCTTGGTGGTGTTCATCGGCCGCGGTTTCCTGGACAGGTAGTCGCGGACGAAGAGGAAGTTGTCCCAGTGGATTTGTCCCTTGTTCTGGTTGTTCTGCGAGACGTCGACGAAGTCGTACAACTCGGGATGATCGAACGTCCGCCGGTGCTCCTCGGATTTCAGATCCCAGGCGTCCCACATTTCGGTGACCATGACGGTCTTGCCGACCTCGGCGGCGTGAACCTTGATGAACTCGGCCCAGTACTGTCCCCATGCCGGCTCGGCCTTCGTTTCGTTGTCCATACAGTAGAGGACGTGGTCGTACTTCAAGCTGTGCTCGAGCAGCTTGCCGACGAACGCTTCCTGATACTTGAGCACGACGCGGTTGTTTCGCTGTTTCGGCGTGGTGAAGAAGAAGGGCTGCTTGTTGGCGCCGGGGTGTTCCGGATAGCGTTTGGCGAAGCCCGATTCCTCGTAGGTGTAGTTCACGTTGTTCTTCGGATTGTAGGGGTGGATCTGCCAGCGTTCGTTTCCCCCGTTATCGGCATAATCGAAGCGGTCCCAGACTTCGATCTGCACGAAGATTTTCCGGCGGCTCGTCTCGCGGAGCATCCGTTCGAAGCGGTTCCAGTAGTCGTCGTTCCACTGGTCGAGGTCGTACTTACCGCCATTGACTTGCCTGAAGGGGTAGATCTCAAAGCCTTTGTCCTTGCGATCGCTCATGGTGTTGCGGATGACGTTACCACCGGCGGCGGCCAGGCGGTCGAGTTGCTTGACCAGGTCGTCTTCGGGCCATTGGAACAGGTTGTCGTCGTCGCTTCCGCCCAGCAGCAACACGGGCCGGCCGTGATACTCCCAGTACCAGGCGTTTTCGGTCCAGGGTCGAAGGGGAGCCTTCTCGGCGGCTTCCAGGCGGGCTATCAGGCCCAACAAGAGGGCAGAAACCGCGAAAATCGGCAGGCGAGCGGAGGTCATAGTTGATTCTCCCGGCAACGGTACGTAGCATCATGATTCGAGCGCCGGCATTATTGCAGCAGAACCCTGGGATAGCAATCCAGGCAACAGCACGACAAGGAGACTCGCGGTGCCTGACACGACGGACAATGTGGTCCCCCCCGCTCTTCCCGCTCCGCGTTTTCGGTCGATAGACGCCTACCGGGGCCTGGTGATGTTTGCGATCGCCTCGCACGGCCTGGGGATTCACGCGGCGGCGCAAAAGTTCCCGGACTCGGCCGTCTGGACGGCGTTGGCTCTCCAGACGGAGCATGTTGCGTGGGTCGGCTGCGTTGCCTGGGACATGATCCAGCCGTCATTCATGTTTCTGGTCGGCGTGGCGATGGCCTTTTCCTATGCGAAACGACAGGCCCGGGGCGATTCCTATGGTTCCATGTTTCGGCACGCAGTCGTCCGGTCGATCGTTCTGGTCGCCCTTGGGGTCTTGCTTACCTCGAACTCGTCGGACCACACCGTTTTCGAATTTGCGAACGTTCTGGCCCAGATTGGATTGGGCTACACGTTCCTGTTTCTGCTGTGGGGCCGCCGCCCGCTGGTGCAGTTCGGCGCGGCGGTCGTGATCCTTGTCCTGTACTGGGGCTGGTTTGCCCTGTATCCGCTGCCGCCGCAGGGCTTCGATTATTCGAGCGTGGGTCTTCCCGAAGACTGGGCGCACCTCAGCGGCTTTGCCGCCCACTGGGACAAGAACACCAACGCGGCCGCCGCCGCTGACGTGTGGCTCCTCAATCTCTTCCCGCGTCCGGAACCGTTCGTTTTCCACAAGGGCGGATACCAGACCCTGAACTTCATCCCCTCGCTGGTTACCATGCTGTTCGGACTGATGGTGGGCGAGCTGTTTCGCAGCAAGCGTCACGGGATGGTCAAGTTCGCTGTGCTCGTTGTGTCGGGCCTGGCGGGAGTGCTGATCGGCTGGGCACTTGACCGATACGGGATCTGCCCCGTCGTCAAGCGGATCTGGACGCCGAGTTGGGCGGTCTACTGCGCCGGCTGGGCCTGCCTCGTGTTGGCCCTGTTCTACGCGGCGATCGACCTGTGGAATCGCTCTTTCCTATCGCGTGCTGCGAGCTGGTGCGCGTTTCCGCTCGTGGTCTTCGGCGCGAATTCGATCCTCGTCTACATGATGTTTCAACTGGTGTGGGGCTGGACTCGCAACACGCTGCAGATTCACCTGGGGGCTGACTACGCCCAGGCTTTCGGGGAGGCGTACGCTCCAATCGTCGAGGCGAGTTGTGTTGTGCTGGTGTTCTGGTTGTTCTGTTTCTGGCTGTATCGTCAGAAGATATTCCTGCGCATCTGACCTCCAAATGGTCGACGGCAAACCGGTCGACAAGCCGGAATCGGATATCACCTGCGAAGAGGTCCAGCTCTTGAAGAAATCGAGAATTCGGGACTTCGTCCTGAACACCGAGATCCGCGTTCACGGGAATCGCATTTACGAGGAGGTGCGGCTCACGGCCGAAAAGGCAACGCCGGTCGCTCGCTTCTACCACTTCATGCATCCCTGGACTGCGACCGCCACGGAGTACGCGGCCGAACTGCTTGACGGCACCCGCGTCGAAGGCGTATTCGACGGTGACGGGGCCCAGGAGATCGACAAGGCCACCCGCTGGTCGGCCATCTACGACCGGCCGTCCGGGAAGGGGGCGGTCACCTGTGTGCTTTCGTGGCCCGAGGGAGGCGACTGGCGAACCCGCTACTGGGACGTCGCCGGTCGCTACCGAAAGCACTACTTCGTCACCTTCGAAGGGCAGACCGTTCCCGCCGGGCGGGAGTTTTGCTACCGGATTGTGACGGTGCCGTTTGAGGCCGGCGCGGATAACTGGAAGACGGAAGCGACACGAGTGGCGAAATCTGAAATGCGGTAACTCGTTACCGCTTTCACGTAACGCAGACGCTGCAATCAGTCGTATCTACCGTGCTTCTCAACCAGGTCCCCCATGATCTTGATCCGATCTTCGTCGGCCCCTGGTGGGACCTGATCGCCCGCGTTGGCGATCAGCCGCGGGCTGTGCCTTCGCAGGTCCAGCCACTCGATTACCTTTTGCCGGAAGACCTCCAAGGGGACGCTCGGCAGCCAGAGGTCGGGCGACACGCCGCCGGAGAGGATGAAATCGGGGCCCGATTCCTCGCGGCATCGCGACGGTGTGAGATCGCCGAACGGCGTGGGTGTGACGGCGTCGGCGCAATCGGCGCCCGAGTCGCCAATCATGCGCAGGGCCCCGCGCAGCCGGCCGTCGATATGCACGGCCACGAACTTGCCGGCATCGTGGAGCCGGCGGATCGCCTGTTCATAGTAGGCCGCCGACCATTTTCGGAAGAATGCGGGGGGCTGGATGTCGCTGGAGAAATTGTCGCCCATGATGACGATCTCGGCCGGCGACTGCGCCAGGAGTTCGATGAGCTGCAGGTTGTTCGCATTGACTGCATCGACGACCTCGCGGAGCGTTTGAGGATAGTCGACCAGTGCGTAGGCCACGCCCTCAACGCCCATCCAGTAATGCAGCAGGTGCCCCATGGCGCTGTAGCCGACGGGCAAGTAGACGACGCCGTTCCCTCCGACCGCGTCCACCCAGGCCTGGTAGTTGTCCCACTTCGGGGAGAATGAGCGTCGGCTCATGGCCTCGCCGAACACCCGCAGGTCCTGTTCGTTGCGGATGCCCCAGCGGGTGATGCCCCAGGCGTACGTCTGTTCTTCCCATCGACGGCGACGTTCGATCTCGCCGGTTGGCGTGCGGATGCGCCAGATGATTTCCGGCACACCACCCATTTCCTGTTTACTCACCTCCACCTGAACGTCCGGCGGAAACGCGACCGAGAAGAAGGAGCCGAGATTCGGAAGGTAGAAGCCGACGCCCGCTTGGCGATGGAAGTTGATCAGATCGGTTTCCGGCTGCTCATAGGCCTGGCTCAGGTCCCAGGGGAGGCGGTGCTTATGATAGAACCAATGGGAGAGATCCAGCATGTAGGGGACTACGTCAGGCGTGTCGCCGCGGTAGACGGCCAGGATGCGATCACGGGGAGTCATGGTTGAGGTCGCCGTGGAGGGAACGTATCTGGGTACTCATCGCTTCTTCAGGAAGTGCTCGAAGAACGCGTAAAGCTGCGCATTCGATTCCTTGTTAGGTGAGTGCTCCGGGCGGTTTGTCATGGCGACACGGTCCGAGTAGCCGAGCAGGCGGTTGACGGCAATCGTGTGGTTCAGGGGCACCCAACGCTTGGGCTGATCTTCGGAGCCCCCCGACACGAGAAACGGACGGGGAGCCATCAGGGCGTGCAATTCGTGGAGATCCCGCCCCTCGGCGACCAACCGCAGGTGCAGCCCGTGGGCGGGATTCTCCTCGGTAATCACGCCGCGCTGACGCCAAGGCCGCGGGTGGTACCCGAGATACCACGGTTCCCAGTAATTCACGCTCGGCCGATCGTCGAACACGATGCCCGGATCGGACCACACGGCACAGGCATACTTGTCGAACAGGCACGAGGCGAACATGGCCCACTTGCCGCCGAAGGAGTGGCCCACGATGCCGATTCGCTTTGAGTCGACCTCGGGGCATTGCGCCAGCACATGCCAGGCGTTGGCGGCCGCGTAGCCCAGCATCGAGAGCGGCTGCACTTCGGCGTGGTCGATGTCGGGGTAGTAAAGAGCGTAGGTCTTCGCGGCAGTCGCCTCGGTTGTGCCGATCGACAGGGTCACGAACCCGCGTTTGGTTAGTTGATAGGCAAAGTCCCTTTCCTCCTTTCCCAGGCCGATCGCCGTTTCCGGCTCGTAGTAGACGGTCACCACGGCCGGGCGCGGAGAGTTGCCCTCGGGGATCAGCAGGTAGCCGGTCGTCAATTCGTTGGGAGTCCAGTGAAAGCGGATCTTGCGCTGCTCGAAGTTCTCGCGCCGTTCTGTTGACAGAACCTCGATCTTCGGTTCGGTAATCAGCGGCGGCCACTTGCCCATCAGATCGTTCCATTGCTGGAGGATCTCGGCGCGCCGTTTCTTCCAGTCGGCGGCCGTCTTGACGGGGGTACCGTCGGCCAGCAGGAGCGGTGACCGGTAGTCGCCAAGCTGGCCTTCAAACTCGGCCGGCGGCGAGAAGAACGGGGCGATCGTTTCCCAAGGATCAGCCTGACCGGACACCTCCTGGGCTTGACCGGGTCCGGAACTCAGTAGAGCGAAGAATGCGACCGCCGTTGCAGGAATGCAGAAACGCCGAGGTCTGCGGCTCGTGGTTTTTCGAGTGATCATCGAAACGGCTCTCCGGGCTTCGCTGGAAGAAGTGAATTGCGAAAGAACGGCGACTACTGGCTTGTCTTCTGGAACTCGAGGACGCATAGGTCCCGAGGTGCCAAGGTCACTTTCAAGGGAGCAGCGATTCTTTGGGAAAGTTCGACGGGCCGGCGTCCGGCCGCGTCGATGCGGAAGACCTGCGGCTGCTGAGGCAATGCGTAGTACTTTCGGTCGATATCCAACGAGAGTGATAGCGGTTCGTCGGAAACACTGGCCAGCGCAACTGCTACATCTCCGTCGGGCGCTCGCCAGGCCCCGGCAAGGGCCAGGGGGTGGCTTCTCTGGGATATCGTCAAGCGATCCTTCTGACCGGCATAGATCGACAACCGCGAGAAATCGGACGTCACTTCAGGAACGTTCAACCGGGGCGGACGGAGGAATTCTCCGTGCAACAGGTACTTCAGAGCGAGGCTCCGCACGCGGGCCAGCCGCATCACGTAGTCCATCTCCTCTGGCCGTTGTTCTAGAAGGACGGGCAGGAAGTTGGCCACCGTCGGCTGTTGCCCCCAAACGAACGTCCTGGCCTGCTCCAGATAGAACTGGCGAGAGAACTTCCGATCAAGCAACGCGAGAGGCTCGGCCGGCGCAAACTCAACCGGCCAAAGTTCGTCGTAAGGAGGCATCACCAGCGATGAGTAGTTGCCGTAGGTGACCGCGTAGGGGTGATACACGGCGTGGAAGAAGGGAATCACCTCCCACGGGTTGGCCGGCGACGAGTAGCGCTCCTGGCTCACCTGGAGTGCCAGCATCAGGTCGAGATAGGGGATCCAGGCCTCGCCGCACCCTTCGCCGGCGAGAACGACCGGCGCCTCGCGCTGACACCGGCCGCGGATATCCTCCGACAAGGCATGGAAGCCCTGGATCCACGAATCTCCGCCGCCCGGCGGATGACCGTGATCCGGATCGTAGCACGGCTGGTGTGCGCATGCCTGGTCCATGTAGATGCCGTCGACGCCCAGGTCGTTGACGGCCTCTTCGGCGAGGCCTGCATACTTGTTTCGCCAGAAGGGAGTTCCGAGGCACATCGAAATCAGCGATTGGCCCGTGAAGATATTGTAGACCTCCGGCCGGATCTTGCCGTCCTTCGCCTTGACTGCGAATCGTTCCGCCCCTTCCGACTCCCAGCTCTTCGTGCTCAATCCCCAGGCCCTCTGGTTCATGTAGACGAGCGTGTGCAGGTTGTCGGCGTGGGCACGGGCGACGGCCTCGCGGAAGGGCTCGGTTCCTTCCCGCGGCGGCAGGTACTCGGGGAACCCGATGTCGTAGGGGCAGCCGTGCCACCAGTGCCAGAAGACGCTCACCGGGGCGCCAAGCTTCTCCTGGAGCCGGGCGGCCGGGGGCAAGACGCCCGGCGATCGGCCCCGATTCCAGACCCACATTCCGGTTTCCAGGACCCAATCGGCGACCAGCCCGCGGCGCAGCCGGCTTTGTTGTGTCCAAGGCTGATCGACCGCCCAGGCCCGGTACCGTTCGGCTGCGGTGATCCAGTCGCCCTGGAACGTTCCCAGAACGGCCGCGTAGGGCAGTTCGAAGCGGCCGCCTTGTTCCGTCAGGCCTTCCGGATAGTGAACCATTTCGTAATGGACGTCTCCGCCGGGCGTGCCCCAGAAGGCAAAGGACTTTCTGCGAATCGCGTCATCATCGCAGGCCGCATACAGGCCATTGCCTCCGTTCCGGTAAAAGGCCAGGCACTGCATCGACATGAATCCCGGATGTGTCCATGTAAGCCGCCGGCCCTTGCCGTCGGCACCGGCGAGAATCTGGCGAGGGTCTTTTGCTTCCTGTCCCATCCAGAGCGGAACGGCAAGTCGCTCGTCGTCCTGACGCCGAACTCCGGAAATGCGAGGGAAATGGACCGTCTGCAACTGCAGGCCGGGCGGCATGTCGACCGCGATCTTCCACCGGCAGACCGCGTCGTCCTCGTCCAACCGGACCACGGCCTCGACATGCCCTGCTGCTGAGTCGGGCACGTCGAATCCGTCCCAGATCAGCCGCAGGCCGTTCTGTTCTGCCGGGAGCTTCTCCACGCGGAATTGCTTGGTCTGTCCGGGCTCCAGGTTCAGGGTCTTGCCTTCGCGAGTGACCTCCAGTTTCCACAGGCCTACAAGGTCTTCGGTGTCCCCCACCTGATTGATGTCGGCGGCAAGGTCGGTCAGTTCCAGGAGTCTTCCGTTTTGGGCGTCGACGCTCACTCGCAGGGCGCCGTTCTCAACGGAGGCGACCTCCGTTTGGACGGCGACGTCGCCACAGGCATTCGAAACCAGGACCGCGGCGAGCAGAAAAGCGATTACCGCCCAATCAGTCGTGCTGAGTTGCTTCATCAGATTCACCTATACCTTCTGCATCATTCACTTGCCAGCCGCTTGCGCAGTTCGTCGACGACTTGAGTCGTCAATCGGGCGCGATTCGGGAGGTCATTTTCCCGGATGGGCAGTCGAAAAACAACCGTCCGGCCGTCTGAGTCGCGAATTGCGACGTTTGCCGAGGCGGAGCCCCCCTCGCCGATCGTTTTCGGGCCCACCACAACCGCCCATTGCCGGCTGGCAGCGTCGGAAAGCAAGTCGGCCCATCGCTCAACTCGTTGTGGCTCGCCGATCGCCTGAGTGCGGGGGCCCTCGGGCGTTCTCAACAGCCTCTCCATCGTCTGCTCATCCGGGGCGACGACAGCGCCCGCGAGCACTTCCCCGGCGTCTTTGACTCCGCTGAGGGCCGCTTCCACGCTTCCGCCGCTGGCGATTTCGGCCAGCGCCAGTCGCACGCCTCGCTTCTTCAGCAGGGAGACCACGACAGCCTCCAGCGACAGGCCTTCCTCGGTAGCGTAGATGTTCTCGCCGAATTCCTGGAGCAGTTGGTGTTTCAGATCGTCCAACTGCCGACGATTCTCGCCGTTCTCTTCGGGGAGGCTGAAGGTGAAATCGACCCGGCTGCCGTCGAACTGCGACGTGACGACGAGGTCTTTCGGCATCGTCAGACGCTGTTTCATCCGGTCGGCAATCGAGGACTGGCCGAGCCCTGCTAAACGGACGGTGAGCGAACTGCCGGGCAGACGAGTACCGAATCGGCGACTCAGGTAAGGGATCAGTTCCTCCTCGACCATGGGCTGGAGTTCCCGGGGAGGCCCCGGCAAGGCCACGACAACCCTCGTGCCGGTGTCGAAAACCAGCCCGACGGCCGTTCCGTTGGCGTTCTTCAGATAGATGCCGCCTGCTGGCACGCGAGTTTGACGCCTGAGATTCGCCCTCAGTTGGGCGACGGGAGTGCCGAACCTCTGGGCGATACTTGCCAGCACGTCCGGATGTTCTGAAACCTCGATGTCTGTGAAGTCGGAGATTGCCTCGCAGGTGACGTCGTTGTCGGTTGGTCCGAGTCCGCCGGTCACGATGACCAACTCGGCCCGGCCGGCGGCATACCGGAGGGCGGTCTGAATATCGGCCTGCCCGTCGTCGACGATCATCGAGCCCACGCAGCGGAGCCCCAGCGGACGCAGCGTGCGCGTCAGGAAGTGGGTGTGGCCGTCGGGAAAGGCGCCCGCCAGAAGCTCGCTCCCCGTGATCACGACCATGTAGCGGGTCGGTTCTTCGGAAAGGCCGATTTGTGGTGCGAGGCAAAGAAAGGCGATTGCCAGAACAAGGCGAATTGTGTGCCACTGCTTGCTCGCAAGCAGTGTGTGAATTGACCCGTTCTTCGGCACTGCTTGCGAGCAAGCAGTGGCACACATCAGAGAATCCTGTATTGTCACGATTCGACTCCGAAACGTTCGGCCAATGCGATTCGATCGTCGACGCCGATGAGGTCGTTGAATTGCTCGAACGACATGCAGATCCGCCGGGCGCGGTCGGTGATCTCCGTCTGCGTGAGCAGGCCCAGGTCGGGTTCGCCGATGGCCGTGGCGGCGACGCTGTATCCGGAGATGAACGTCATCGGGAATCCGGCCTTTTCGCAGATCTTTGCGGAGAGCGTATCGTAAACGCCCGGCAAGGCGACGGTTCCCTGCTGCCTCAGGATTTGGCCCACGCGTGTTGTATCCATTGCCGTCTCCTTGGTGTATTGATTCGTCCGTACGCCACAAAACGGGCGTGGGTCTTCAGCCAGTCTCACTTCCGTCTGCACCAATCGTATTCGGCAAGAAGTCGGCCTCCGGCACTCCGATCGCATGCACCTCAAACCCCGGGCTGCCTGACGCCGGACAGATCAGTATCGCTCCCAGTTCGGGATGGTTGGCACAATAGTCCGCCGCCTTCTCGCGTCCCATAACAAAGAAACTGGTTGCCAGTGCATCGGCCAGCGCCGCATCGGGGGCCAGCACCGTGGCCGAGAGTACCGATTCGGCGGGCCGGCCGGTGCGTGGATCGATGATGTGGCTGTAGCGCCGGCCCTTGTGGCGGAAGAATTGCGAGGCCGACCCGGAGGTCCCCAGGGCACGGTCGCGCACGCGCACGTAGCCGAGCCGGGTTCCAGGACGTAGCGGGTGCCCCAGGCCCACGAGCCAGCCGTCGGGATCGGTTCCGCTGAGCCGCGCCCCCTTCGCGGCCACGCTGCTCTGGCCGCCCTGGACCAGGCAGTCGTGGATTCCGGACGCATCGAGCACTTCGGCCACGCGATCCAACGCGTACCCTTTGCCAATACTGCCCAGATTCAACTCGACGCCGGGTTTCAGAAACCTCACCGTTCGGTTTTCCGCGTTCAGTTCGACCAGCGAGCCGCCGACGGTGGTGAGGGCTTCGTCAATCTCTTCCTCCGAGGGGAGACGCCCTTCGCCTCGCGCGAATCCCCAGGCTTTCCACAGCGGCGTTGCCGTGAGATCGAAGGCGCCGTCCGTTTCCTGATGGATCTCCGCGGCCCTCGCCAGCAAGGTGAAAAGCCGCTGCTCGACTACCACGGGTTCCTGGGCGGCAAGCCGATTGATTCGACCAATCTCGCTGTCGCGTCGGAAGTAGCTGAGTTGAGCTTCGAGTTGCTCGACGAGATCCAGGGCGTCCAGAGCGACTTCCATCCCCGAGTCGTACTGTCCTGCATTAAGCACGACCTCGAACTCGCAGGCCATAGCCTTGCGACTCACGTGGACGGCATAGATGCCGCCCCTGGACGCAGGCTCAACGCCCGGTTCATCTCGACCCGGCAGGGCGTGACCGGCCGGGTCGCCTGCCGAGACTCCGCGGAGAAACTCTCGTCGCGAACGCTGGCTCGCCATCACTTGCTCCCGGCGGAGGACATGTCCGGCACGATCCACGGCGGGTTGTCGCCCTCCACGCCCGTACCGATGTCGTAAACCAGGATCGTCTTGCCGTCGCGTTCCGTGCGGTAGGGACGACCGGTGAGGGGATTGTTTCCGAGGTCGGGGGCTTTCTCTCCGCAGGCCAAGGCGAGGGCCAGGAGCCAGCCTTCGCAGTTGGCGCGATCGCGGGCTTGAATCACGTGGCCTTTTTCGACGTCGACCAGCAGAAACCGGCCCGCGACGAGCGGGAAGTCGGAGCTGTTGCGGCGATCGTGAAGATCGCGGCGAAGGTCCTCAAAATCGGCCACACGCGTGTGGTAGGGATGCTCGCAGCTCTCGATGATCTTCCGCATCGCCAGCAAGTAGTACAACTCGTCGGAATTCACGTTGCGCAACACGGCATCGTGGAACGACGCCAGACTCATCTCCTCCTTGAGTTGTTCCTGTTCCTCCTCAGTGAGGAAATCTTCGAGCCGGTCGCCGCGCACGGCTTCGTAGATCACCATCCCCAGGGCCCGGTCGCCGATCCAGGCCAAAGCGTCGTCGGGCCACGTTGCCAATTGATTTGAAAGCCACTCATGGATCATAAGCCCGTGCGAGCGATCGAAACGCTCGTTACCGACAATGGCTTGGAGTACGAGCAAGGCCTCGGTGCGCATGAAGGCCGCTTCCAGACGCGTCACGGGATGAGGCTCTGCCGCCAGACACTCGGCCAAACGCAGCATGTACCCGAGGGATTCCACGGCCGAATCGACGTCGAGCGAGGACAGGGCTTCCGCCGCCCGAAAGGCTTCCAGACGCGAGCAGATCCATACGACGTCGAGGAACGCGAGTTCGTCGGCCGGCCCGGCTTCGAAGGCGATCGGAAAACGGCACTCGGGACGCTCAAGGGCCAGACGCGCTCCCATCCGTTCGTCCTCATAGCGTTGGCGAAAACGCATCGCTCTCTCCCGTTGTACGGGGTCGAGCGTGAAGGGCCCTTCCGGAAACAACCCGTCGGACTCGGCGCGAATCGCCGCCAATCGCTTGCGGTCAACCCCGTCGAACAGCGCGGTCAGCCCGGCCGCGACGTTCGATTCATCGGGGATCTGTCTCGAAGCGAGCAGTTCGGGAGTCCCGCCATCGGTGACAACCCGCGTCAACTCGTCCTGGAGCGACTGGTCCGGTGTCGCCTTGAGGCCCGGGAGTGCGCCGAAGACCTTTGCCTCCTCGGTTGCCTTCGCCTCGGGCGACGGCCCCCTGGAACACCCGGCACCTGCTGCAGTCGCCAGTAAGAGAGTGAGCCAAGCCAGGTCCGCCACTTTCCGTACGCCGCGCCGACAGGCGGCATCCTGCACTCGCCAAACCTCGTGCACATCCACGATCGGCTACCTCCTTGAAGGTCGGCAAACGACGTCAAGCGGCTTCAGGGACGTCATTTCTGCCAGCCCCAGTTCGACCATTTCTGCCCCGGACACGAAGCGACCGGGCCGAATCCACGGCTCGATCACGTCGAGCGACACGCCAAACAACTCCGCGAGCCAGCGGTCCATGCTCCCTTCGAGCTCCCCGAAGTGCCGAGCCCATTCCGCCGCCTCGGCCAGCAGAACGTGCTCCTCACTTTGCCACTTCATGGGGTGGAAGAGAAGCACGCTATAGGGCGTGACCAGGCGTCTCGAGCAGGTTGCGAACGGCCAGATCGCGGCCGACGAGCATTCTCCGATTACGACCCCGGTTGCGCGCAACGATCTTAACAGAATCAACGACGCCAGGGCAATCCCCGAATAGGCGCTGCCGCCGCCGCTGTCGAAGTAGAGTACGCACTCTCCACCCGGTTCGACTTCGAGCAGCTTCTCGCAGTGGCTTGCCTGATTGTCGATCAGGTCGCCCACCACGGAGATCTCGAGGGGGCCTTCCCGCTCTTCTTCACGTTCACGTGCCATCGAATGTCCTTCTTTCGTCCGCCTGTCTTATTCCAAGAAATGCCGACGGGCCGCCACATGCGGCCCGCCACGCAAACATGAATCAAACCGAAAACCTCAGTCGACGGTGATCGATTCGGTCGGGCAGACGTCGACGCACGCGCCGCAATCGCCGCAGGTGTCCTCGTCGACCGTTGCTTTGCCGTCCTGCACTTCGATGGCGTCCAACGGACACGCGTCAACGCAATCGCCACAACCGTTGCAGGTTTCTTGGTTCACAATAGCCGTCATGTGATTGAAACTCCCCTACACAGAAAAAACGTCGTTGGTAGATGCTTTGGTTTCCGACCAAAGGGTCACCGGAATGTTCCTTTATATATCGTCCACCCGAGTTTAGGCCATACCCCAAATCCCACTTCTCAAGAAGCTTTCTTGCTTGTTGATTGTAGGTCTCAACTTGCTGGTGATCCACCCCCTTCAAGGCAGGAGTTCCGCCCTCTCCAAGTTTTGGGCGATGCGGGCTCGCGTCCGGCGGCTCGGCTCAACCGATCGGCCCAATACTGGGCTTCCGGAAGCCGCCGACCGAGCAGTTGCCGTCTGACGATCCGCTGAGCCATTTCCACGCCGATCCGATGGCCTGGAGAAATGAAGATCGGCCTCTGACTGCCGTCGGTGGCCCTCAAGGCGGTTCCCCGCCTTTTCCCGCCAAGCAGCACGGGCCTTGCCTCCTGGGGAGCCATGTCTTTCAGGTTCACTTGCCCGCTCAACAGCTTCTTGGAAACGCCGATCGTGGGTACGTCCGCGAGCACGCCGAGGTGGCAGGCGATTCCCACACCACGCGGATGCAGAATTCCGCTGCCATCGACGATGACCACGTCACCCTCCTGGTGGGCGGAATGAGCTGCCTCCACCAGGGCGAGCAGTATGGGCAGCTCGCGAAAAGCCAGGTATCCGGTGATATAGGGAAACACTACCTCTTGCGTGAACGTGGTCGACCACGCGATTTCTTCGCGTTCCAGGTCCCACAGGACATAGGCGCCGGTTCCCCGCTCGCCGGAATAGGAGACATCGACGGCGGCGACCGTTTCGGGCATCAAGCGGCGACCCCGCAGGTTGATTCGCCGGGCGACATTCTCCTGTGCCACCCGAAGGGCCGCCAACGGCCGGGGCGTGCGAAACGAATGGAAGGACTGCTGATCGATTGCCTCAATACGCTCCTTTTCCAACTCGACACCTTCGGCGGCGAGCCGTCTTGCTTTGTCGCACGATCTGCCGGCAATGAACTTCCCCAGTGTTCCATCGGCCCGAACGACACGATGGCACGTGCAGCCTGGCCCGTGCTCGTGGTGAAGCATCCAATGGCCGACCCATCGAGCGGCCGCCTCTGAACCGAGTGCCTCGGCCAGGGCGCCGTAGGTCGTGACGCATCCGCTGGGGACCTGCGCAAGCAGATCTGCCAAGAGCGTCGGCAAATCCGGCAGATCGAGGGCAAGGCTTTCCATGGGCAAGGCAGCCGGAAAGGAGAATCTGCCGACTCGCCTACTCAGGCTTCTTCGCGGCCGGGTCGGTTGCCACCAGGTTTCCTTGCGTCACCACATCCTTGGCGGCATCCAACTTCACTTTCGCTTGTCCACCTTCGGCGAGCGGATTGGCTCCGAACACCAAGTTGCCTTGGAACACGATTCGTTGGCATTTCGCGTCGGCATTGACGACGTCGCGGGAGAGCCCCGTGAAGGTGTTGCCCGAGATCACGATGTCGGAAGTGCCTTCCAAGATGATCCCTCCACCGAAGTTGCCTTCCTGCAAACGCCGAGCTGCGCCGCCGAGATGGCTGTCGCAAAAAGCGTTTCCGGTGATCGGAATCCGGCCGGCCTGAGGTCCTACCTTGACGCCGAATTGGTCGTCGAGCGTGAAGGTGTTGGCCGAAACCGCACAGCCCCAGGCGTCGCGCAGGTCGACCCCGCCGCCCATATCGTGAGCGATCACGTTGGCGCTCAGCGTGATCCCATAGCAGTCGCGATCGAGAATGATTGCGATTCCCGCACACTCCTCGATCATATTTCCTGAAACGACCGACCCGTACGTGTTCTCGATCACGACGCCGTTGCCCAGGTGGTCGTCGAGATTGTTGCCGTTCATGCACAAGTTGAAACTGTCGATGCAGCGCAATGCATCCTGGTTCTCTTCGAGCTGGTTGGCGTTGACGACAATGTCGTGGCATTCCTCGATGGCCAATCCCGCTTGGCGGTTGTACGTCACGATCGAATTGCTCACCCGGGCGTCCTCGTAACAGGCGACCATTCGGATCCCGTTACCGCCGTGGTGATCGATCGAGAGGCCGTGCACGAACAACTCGTTGACTCCGTGGGCCAGCAGACCGTCGCCGCTCTTCGGTTCGGTGCTCTTGGCGTCGATCGCATTCGGATCGCCGCAGATTCGGAAGTCGGCCAACTGGACTCGCCACAGACGTGCCCGGGGGTTCTTCTCGATTTCGGCCGGACGAACGATCAGGGTGGGTTGGCCTTTCTGGTTGGTGTTTACCAGGCAGGTTGCCGCCCCGGCGCCGACAACGCGCGTCTCGCTCCGCGAGAGGACGAGAGGCTGCTCGATCAAGAACCGGCCTGGCGGCAGGATCACCAATCCACCTCCGGCGGGGACGGCGTCGAACGCCGCCTGAAGATTCTCGTACTCGGCGGCGCGAATCACCGCTGGCGCGGCTTCACCGGATTCGGCGGCCTCGGCCGGCAGGCAGAACAAGGCGGCAGTCGTCAGCGAGAGAAGACGAAGGATACACTGCAATCTCGGCATGCCAAGCTCCTCAGGAAAGGCCTTCTTTGTGGGGGAGACGTCCGCCCCTGCTTTCCCAGAAGTCTGACAGGTCCGCTGGACCATTTCAAGCGGCATCCGTGTCGACCTGGAAGGGGGGGCTTGCTTGACCGGTCCGCCGCTCGCATGCTATAAGCTTCGCAATCCCCTTTACTTCCGCGATTTGGGCTAACGCCGAGCGAGTTCTTTTCATGGCTCTTGTGACATTGCGGGTCGTCGACGGAGCCGATCGTGGGCGCGTCTTCAAGGAAATACCTACCCCCTTGACGGTGGGCCGCGAGGAAGGCAATTCCGTCCAACTCAACGACGAGCGAGTCAGTCGCTTCCACGTCAAGATCCAGGACGATCAAGAGAAGATCGTTCTCACCGATCTCCAGAGCACGAATGGGACGAAGGTCAACGGCGAAAACGTCCACCTATGGGTCTTGCGTCCGGGCGACGTGGTCACGTTGGGTCGCACGGTCATGGTCGTCGGATCGCGTGAGGAGATCGCCGCACGGCTGGCCGAACTCCGCGGCGCCGACATGACGGCGGGAGTCGAAATGGATCCGGAGCGACTCGACTCGGAGAGTTCCTCTTTCTCCTTCGATTTCGAGCTCCACGCGGGCGACGTCCCCAACGGCCAGACGACGCTTCACACCTTGCTGCCTCCGGAGATTCCCGACGACCTGTCACTCAGCCAGGCCGCCCAGATTTGCGAATTGCTTCAGTACTTCCATCTGCGACTTCGCGGGCTGATTCAGTCCGTGCAACCAGTTGCGAAGAGCGAACGGGTTACGCTGGAACAGCGGCAGTGGCAGAATCTGCTCGACCTCTACGAGCGGCTGGCCGCTTACACGCGAAGCATGGGCGAGCCGGAACGCTAGATTGAAGTCGTTCCACGCCGTTACAGTCCCAGATCCGGCATGGCATGTGCCACGATCCACGCCGCTGCGGCGACGGCAATCAAGATGACGGCATAGCGCCGCCAATGGGCCGGGGTTGCCGGTTTGCCTTCGGCCGTTCGGCCGTTGAGATAGCGGATGTCGACGTAGCGTGCGGCCAACAGGCCGCCGACCGTGAGCCAGTAGAACAGGTCGGCGGCACCGAAAAGCGATGATCCGGCAGCTATGGCCACGGCGCAGAGTGCCAGGATCCCGTTGCCGACGAGCATCCAGAAGGTCGGAATCAGGCAACCGAGCAGTGAGGTGTTATCTGTGACCTCCTCGCGACGTTCGATTCCCGTGATATCCTCCCTGTCAAGAACGGATTTCATGGTCAGCTCGCTTCCTCGACAGGAGCCTCGTTCCTCAGGGGGCTGTCGTTGGGTCGGGTTGTTCTCCGTTGGCTCTTCCGGTCCAGCTCACGCGCCACGCTTCTGGCAATACGCTTCGCCGATCGATCGATCGCGGCTCGAAGATCACTATCGTCGGTCGTCACGGCAACAGGGGCACTGCGTCCGGCCCGCAACCGAACTTCCATGCGGCACCGCTTGTCGATTCCTCCTCGCGGTCCGTTGATGTCTTCTGTCTGGACGGAGACCCGCTCGATGGCCGAAGCAAACCGTCCGAGAGCGAAATGCAGCCGGCGGGTGATGTATTCCCGAAGCGCTTCACTCAACTTGACGGAATCGCCGCGAATCGACAGTCGCATGGTCTCTTCTCCGGGGAAACGGAAACATGCCGCTTGCCGCTTATTGCCAATCCTAGGGCAAGGTTGATATATTAACAAATAGAATTATATGGTTTCATTCATAGATAATTACTATGGAATGATAAGACATGCATTGGCTCAACTATCACCATCTGCTGTACTTCTGGGTCGTGGCCACGGAGGGCACCATCGCCCGGGCCTGCGACCAACTCGGCCTAGCCCAACCCACCATCAGCAGCCAGCTCCACAAGTTGGAGAAGTCGCTGGGCGGAAAACTGTTCAAACGTGCCGGCAGGAACCTGGTGTTGACCGACACCGGCACCGTGGTCTACCGCTACGCCGACGAGATTTTCTCGCTCGGCCGCGAACTGACGGACGTTCTTCGCGGCAAACCCACGGGGAGCCCGTTACGATTTGCAGTGGGCGTTCCTGACGTACTCCCTAAACTGGTTACTTACCGCCTGCTTCAGCCTGCCCTGCGCATGCCCGAGGAGGTGAGACTGGTTTGTATCGAGGGGAGTTTTGAAGAACTGCTCTCGGAGCTTGCCCTTCACCGGCTCGACATCGTGCTCTCGGAGGCGCCGATCCCGCCGGCGTTCAAGCTTCGCGCGTACAGCCACCTGCTGGGCGAATGCGGGGTCTCGATCTTCGCGACGGCCAGCCTCGCCCGGCGTCTCCGGCGAGGTTTCCCCCGCTCTCTCGAAGACTTTCCGCTGTTGTTGCCAATCCGAACCACCGCGTTGCGGCGATCTCTGGATCAGTGGTTTGATACGAACGACATCCGCCCGATCGTCGCGGGTGAGTTCGACGACAGCGCCCTGTTGAAGGTCTTCGGCCAGGAAGGAGTCGGCGCCTTTGCCGCCCCGTCGGCGATCGCGGATGAGATCTGCCGCCAGTATCGCGTGCGCCGGATCGGTGAACTGCCGGGACTGCTGGAACGATTCTACGCCATTTCGGTCGAACGCCGCCTGAAGCACCCGGCCGTCGTCACGTTGTCGGAAGCGGCTCGTTCGGAGCTCTTCAGAACCGAAGGGCTGCAAGACGACCGCGCCAAAACACGTTGATTCCGACGGCGTGCGGCTCCGTCAGGCCTGCCACATCGACAACCGGTGACCGCATTGGCGGCACGTGTAACGGGTGATGTCCACAAGAAAGAAGACTCCCGCCATGCGATTGTGGATTCCCGGCCGCACGGCGTCCAGCTCGCCCTGGCACTCCGGGCATTCGCGTTTGGAACGGGTTGACGCATGGCGACGCGCAATCCTTGCACCAACACTGCCAATGACAATCCAGACCGCGATCAGGCCGAGGATTGCGGGGACCCAGGCGATATAGCGGAAGACCGTTTCGTCCATCGTCGCAGCTCCTTGGGCATGGGCGCGTTGTCTGCCGGTTTGATGATTTATCGACGAAAACTCTCCCGATGACAAATAGAATACTCGGTCCGGAAACATAGAAAATAACTATCGATCGCTCTCCACGTCCGAATCTCCTAAATTCACCCTGACTCGAATCGAATCCACCCGCAACCCGTCCATCTTCACGACTTCCAGCACAAGCCCGTGCCAAGCCGTGCTATCTCCCATTTGGGCGATCCGGTCGAGTTGCGTCTGGATCAGTCCTCCGACCGTACTGACGCTCCCTGGAGCTGCTTCGTGAAGCTCCGGACGTTCGACGGTATCGAACAACCGGTCCAGGCTCAGCGAGCCGCGGACGAGCCAACATCTCTCGGCTTCGCGGACGACGTCCTCATCCTGGTGACGATGTTCGTCGTGGATAGTACCGACGATCGTTTCCAGCACGTCTTCCAGGGTGACGAGACCTTCGGTCCCGCCGTGCTCGTCGAGAACGACGGCCATCTGTGTCCGCTGCTGCCGGAACATCTCCACGAGCTGATCGAGGCGCAAGGTCTGGGGTACCAGCAGCGCCGGGCGCAGCACGCGGCGAAGCGACAACGGCCGCCCCATGTGCAGTTCCATCAGCAGGTCCTTGATGTAGACGAAGCCCAAGATGCCGTCGAGGTCCCCTTCGTAGACGGGAACGCGGGCGAATCCCGACATGGCGACGGCCCCGAGTACCTGATCCGGCGGGGTGTCGACGTCGAGCGCGTCGATATCGACGCGGGGTCGCATGACGTCTCGCACCTTGCTGCCAGCGAAGCGGGTGCCCCGCTTGATGATCGACTCCTGTTCTCCGCTGATCTCTCCCACCATGCGGGCGAAACCGGTCAGGGCGTCGATCTCCTCGCGTGCGGTCGCCACGTGCGCTTGTGACTTGCTTCCACTGAAGGGACGATTGATGAAGCGGACAGACGCCTCGATCGGCGTCATAATTCGGACGAGCAACGAGAGCGGGCGGGCCAACCAGACGGCCACGGCTCCGTTGTAGCGCACGCCGGCGCTCTTGGGCAAAATCTCGGTGAACTGAAGCATCAGGAACGTGAAGACCAGAGAGAATACCCAGATCCATCGGTCTCCGTAGAGGCGGTCGAATTCGGCGCCGGCAACCGAGGCGCCGATCGTGTGCGCGGCCGTGTTGAGGATCAAGATCGCGGCGATCGGGCGCTCGATGCCGGTCTTCATGCGTTGCCAAATCAGCCCGATGCGGGGACGTGACTCCGACAATTCGGCGACCTGTCCCGGACGCAGGCTCAGAAGAACGGCCTCGGTGAGCGAACACAGGGCCGAGATGACGAGCGCACCGAGCACGCTGGCGATGAGCAGCCACATGATTGGGTCTTCCTCCGCTTTCGGCGTGAAAGCAAAACCGCCCTCACATCCGCAGGTTGGACGAGAGGGCGGTGAACTGAATTGCAGGCTGACGATTATCGGGTCATCTTGTCGCAGTCGGGGGTCACCTCAATGAGGTTCGGCCGGACCTCGGCCTCGGCCAGTCCCATCACCCAACCGAAACCGCCCTCCACAAGGTTCTGGAAGATCTCGCTGTCCCAGACGTCGTGGCGGTGTCCCAGGGATGTGTAGAACACTCGCCCTTCTCCGTGGATTCGCGCCCAGGTGGCCGGAAACGGCGGACGCTGGTAGCAGTCACCTTTCATTCCTTCGGTTTCTTGAACGAGGACGACGTGCAAGTCGGGGGCGAAGTTCTTCGCCGCGTACCATTCCTCGTTCATTTCGAATGATGCGCCCAAGTCCTCGGCGCCCGGGAAGTGGGGCGAAGTGACACGATTCTTGGCCACCTGCTGCGGACCGTGGCTGACGAATTCGCCGCCGATCATCTGGATGTAAGGATCGCGATCCTCGATCTTCTGGACTTCATTCCGGCCACCCTTGGAGTGGAAGGAGTCGTTGGCCGCATGGAAGCCGACGAATCCTCCGCCCGCCTTGACCCAGTCGAGCAGCTTCTGCTTGCCTTCGGCGGACATGGGCGGCGTGTTTCGGGCAGACTTCGGATTGCAGAGGTCGCCCGAGGTGTAGAAGGCGATGGCTGCGTACTGATCGAGGTCGCCATCGAACACGGTTCCGTCCTTGGTACAGACGACCTCGATATCGTGCTCGACTCCCATCTTCGTCAGTACCCTGTCGGAGTAACTGGAACCGCCGTCGATGGGCTGGACGGCCGAGTGCTCGAAGCCGGCGCAGCGGGTGAAATAGAGGACCCTGGTCTTCCCCTCGGCGGCTTTGGTCCAGCGGAAAGGAAAGGCCGCGGAGGCCAACGCCAGGGCACCGGAACGGAAAAGGAAATCGCGTCGTTTCATGGCCGGAGTCTCCATCGTAAATCGGGCGGAATTCCCAACGCGGGAGGGTCGTTCGGAGGGTCCCAACAGCATAGCCGAAACGCCAGTCCCAGCCAAGGATTGGGCGAGCGGGCCGGCGCGGTGAATTGACGGCCTCTCCGCCACCCGATATATTCGCCGCAGATACTTGCTGGAATCAACCGCTGCCGGGAGGGTCTGCCCATGTTCGTCCTCGATAGTTATCCGCTGGCCGTCGCATTCTGCGTCGTAACGATGCTGTGTTGGGGCTCCTGGGCAAACACTCAGAAGCTGGTGGGGTCCCGGTGGCGATTCGAGCTCTTCTATTGGGACTACGTTCTGGGCGTAGTCCTTATGGGGCTGATTTTTGCCTTCACGATGGGGAGTATGGGGGATGCGGGACGGGGTTTCATGGACGATCTCTCCCAGGCCGAGGCCAGGAATATCGGATTGGCTTTCCTCGGCGGGATTGTGTTCAACGCTGCCAACATCCTGCTCGTGGCTGCGATTGCCATCGCGGGGATGTCGGTGGCCTTTCCGGTCGGCATCGGCCTGGCCCTGGTCGTCGGCGTGGTCGTCAACTACGTAGCCAATCCCGGCGGGAATCCGGCAGTTTTGTTTCTGGGAGTCGCCTTCATCACCGCGGCGATC
Source organism: Planctomycetaceae bacterium (assembly GCA_012719125.1). Taxonomy (GTDB): domain Bacteria; phylum Planctomycetota; class Planctomycetia; order Pirellulales; family Thermoguttaceae; genus JAAYAY01. The sequence continues at coordinate 23,572 of JAAYAY010000297.1, forward strand.
GTCCTCGACGCGCTGGCCTATCGGCGGCTTCCCGGACAGCAGCAGGTCGGCGTCAAGGGGCTTGTCCTGTCGATCGCGTGCGGACTCCTGATGGGTTGCTTCTACTACGCCGTCGCGGCCTCGATGGCGACCAATTTCAGCCAACCAGAGGCCGGCAAGTTGACGCCCTATTCGGCCATGGTCGTATTCTCGCTGGGCATGCTGGTGAGCAACTTTGCGCTGAATACCGCGATCATGATCAAGCCTTTCACCGGCGAACCTGTTCCGCTGGGCGATTATTTCAAGGGCAGCGTTTCGGACCATTTCTGGGGAATCGTCGGGGGCATGATCTGGGCGGTTGGAATGACGTTCAGCATCATTGCCGCAGAGAAGGCGACGTTCGCCATCTCCTATGGCCTTGGCCAGGGGGCCACGATGGTCGCCGCCTTGTGGGGAGTGTTCATCTGGAAGGAGTTCCGCGAGGCCCCGGCCGGCACCAATCGGCTCATCGGCCTGATGTTCGCCGCTTTCGTCATCGGCCTGGTGCTCATCATCGTTGCGAGAGTCGCGTAGCACGCCTACCCGCAGATCCTCCGACAAATCTCATCCAACGCCATGGCGTCTGGAAAGAAATGGGTGGTAACCATGAGCAACGCCAGAATCGTCGTCGTGGGCAGCGTCAATACCGACATGGTCGTCAAGTCGGAACGGATTCCCGGTCCGGGTGAAACCGTCACCGGGGGAACGTTCGTCATGCCGGCCGGCGGGAAGGGAGCCAACCAGGCCGTGGCGGCCGCCAGGCTCGGCGTCCAGGTCACGCTCGTGGCCCGGGTGGGCGATGACATGTTCGGACGCCAGGCGATCGAGAACTTCAAGGAAGAAGGGATCCTCACCGACCACGTCGTGCTCGATCCCGACAACGCGACCGGCGTCGCGCTGATCCTGGTCGACCAGGCCGGCGAGAACTGCATCTCGGTGGCTCCCGGCGCGAACTTCGCCATCACGACGGCCGACGTGGACGCGGCCGCCGACGTGATTCGCAAGGCCGACGTGGTGCTGCTCCAGTTGGAGATACCCATGGCGGTCGTCGAACATACGGCCGCCCTGGCCGCCGAGGCGGGTGTGCCGGTCATCCTCGACCCGGCCCCGGCCGCGCCGCTTCCCGCCGGGCTGCTCCCCAACGTGAGCGTGCTCACGCCCAACGAATCGGAGGCCGAACGGCTCACCGGCATTGCGGTAACCGATGAAGCGAGTGCCCGGCAGGCCGCGGGCAAGTTGCTCGAAGCCGGTGCCCGTCACGTGATCATTACCCTCGGCACGAAAGGCGCCCTGGTCCAGGGGCCCGATCTTGACGCCCTGGTGCCCAGTTTCGAGGTGCAGGCCGTCGACAGCACGGCCGCGGGAGACGCTTTCAACGGCGGTCTGGCCGCCGCACTGGCGTCGGGCGACGTCTTGGAAGATGCCGTCCGCCAGGCCGCCATGGTCGGAGCCCTCTCGGTGACCAAGATGGGTGCCCAGCCCTCGCTGCCCACGGCCGAGGAATTACAGACGTTTGCGGAAAAGAACCAAGGCTGACGTGCCGCCACTCCGCAGGTTGGCTCTCCCGAGCCGACCAAAGGTGCCGTCACTCCTGATGGATGCCGGACACGTATCAACATGTCCTCAATCGCAATGGCCGCCGTCATCACCGATCTGTTTGCCGACGTCGCCCCACCCGATTCCCCCATTGGCAACGGGATCACTGCCATGGCTGTCTCCCTGGCAGCGGTCGTCCTGCTATTCATCGCAGTTGTGGCACTCCGCAGAGTGCTGCGTCGCAGACGCCGGGCCCGTGGTCGGATCGAGCCGGAATTGACGATCGACGCGGCGCGGCTGAGCACGGAGCCGCCGCCGAGCTCGGGGCCAGGGCTGACCTTCTACAACGTTCCGGTGCGGCTGGTTGCGATCGTGCTCGCCCCTGCCGGCCGGGCCGGCGTACTGCCGGACGCCGACGGAATGCCCGCCCTGCTCGAGGCGATCATTCCAGGGCTAGCCGACGTAGTGGCGGCTCACCAGCCCGTCCGGCTCCTCTGGCCCGAGCAATTGAGCGGATCGGGTTTTGCCCACGCCTTCTTCGTGCACGCCAGGCTGCCCGGCAACGCCGGCAAAGGTACCCCGCTCTCGTCGGCGGCCGGCATGGCCAAGACCCATCTTGGCTCCGTCATGGTTGCCATGATCGTCCGCGCGGACCGTCCCAACAGCTACGGGCAGCAGATCCTGGAAACCGAAGGCGACTGGCTGCGAGCGTTTCAGACGCGGCCCGCGTGAAATACTCTCTTCGATCCCTCCGTCGACTCTTGTTCAAATGAATCGACTCCAACGGTCTGCCCTTTCAGGCGATGAACAGGAGGAATCAAAGGAATCAGAGGTATTGCTGGCTCGGATAGGCTCCCATCTTCCTCAGTAGTCGATTGCAGCGCGGGCATCAGCCAATATGATCCCACGCCTCTACATTCCCCTGTCGTCCATTCCCTTGCCATTCTTCCGAAAGCATCGAATTCGCTCCAGGCCGCTGAAAAACTTGACTTCGCGCTGCTGGTGGTGTCTGATCGTAGGCGGTACGACTGACTCCGAAGCGTTCCAAGGAGCATCGCGAACATGACTTCCAGACTCTTGTGTGGTTTCCAGACGATCCTCCTTCTTCTGCTGATTCCATTTGCCTCTTCGGCTGTTGAACCCGCCCAATGGGCGGAATCCCACGTGGACGGCCTCATCCCGCTCTACAAGCACCTCCACACCAATCCGGAATTGTCCCTGCAAGAGGTCGAGACCTCGAAGCTCATGGCCAAGGAGCTCGAAGCGGCGGGGATCCGCGTGACGACGAACGTGGGCGGGTACGGAGTCGTAGGTGTGCTCGAAAACGGCCCGGGCAAGCGGCTGCTGATTCGGACCGATATGGACGCTCTGCCGATCGTGGAGGAGACCGGCTTGCCCTACGCGAGCACCGTTCAGGCAAAAGGCCCGGAAGGAGTGGTTGGGGTCATGCACGCCTGCGGGCACGACGTGCACATGACGAACTTCATTGGCGTCGCCCGTTACCTTGCGGAGAACCGCGACCGCTGGACGGGCACGATCCTGTTTGTTGCCCAGCCCGCCGAGGAGGGGGTGAAAGGTGCTAAAGCCATGCTCGACGACGGGCTCTACGAACGATTTGGCAAACCCGACTTCGCCCTGGCCTTGCACGTTTCACCGAAGGACCTGGCCGGCACGGTCGTCTACCGGCCCGGCTTTTCGGCGGCCGCCTCCGACGGCGCCGACATTGTCGTTCGCGGCGCCGGTGGACACGGTGCCCGGCCCCACGAGACCAAGGACCCGATCGTTCAGGCCGCTCAACTCATCCTGGCTTTGCAGACGATCGTCAGCCGCGACCTGGATCCGCTGGAATCGGCCGTGATTACCGTGGGAGCCATCAGCGGCGGGACGAGGGCCAACGTGATTCCGGAAACGTGCCACTTGAAGGTGACGATTCGTTCCTATTCGGAAGACGTTCGCAAACAACTGCACGCGGCAGTCGAACAACGAGCGCGAGGAATTGCCGCGGCCATGGGCGCCCCGGCGCCCGAGGTCACGATCTGGCGCGGGTGCGATCCGGTCTACAACGATCCGGAACTGGTCCAGCGTGTCTTGCCGGCCTTCCGGCGGTCTTTGGGCGAGGAGAATGTCCGCGAGGTGCCGCCGACGATGACGTCGGAAGACTTCGGCATGTTCGCCCGGGGCGGCGTGCCGACGTTCATGTTCCGGCTGGGTACGGCGACCGAAGAGCGGCTGAAGGCAGACGACGGATCGTGCTCGCTGCACACGCCCCAATACCGTCCCGAAGTCCGGCCGGCATTGGTGACCGGGATCACCGCCATGAGTTCCGCCGCCCTGGAACTGCTTTCCAAGGATTAACACCTTCAGTGGAATCCGCCGTAAGGTGGAACGCGTGATGGTTCGGTTTCAGAAAAGAAAATGGAGGAAAAGAAAATGACGGCCAATAACCTCAATCTCATTTTCTTTTCCCTCCATTTTCTTTTCTTCTGTACCTTTCCGTCCACTTTCTGACCGACACGGGTGGTGAGATTCGAAGTGGCACAGCACTTACCACCCGCTATGTGAGATGCCGATTGCAGTAGGGGAGAAGCTCTGATGCCAAGCACGAGACAATCTCGACGTGCGTTTCTTCGAACGGGTTCCGTTCTGGCCTTCGGGAGCATGGCGGTGCCCTATGTGTTCACCGCCGATGCTCAGGAGGCGGATAAGCCGCGATCGAAGAACGATCGTTTCCGGATCGGGGCGATCGGCATGCACAACCGCGGCACGTACATCACCAGGTGCGCGGCTGAGTTTGGCGACGTGGTTGCCATTGCCGACGTCGATCGGGAGGTTGCCGAAAAGGCCAAAGCCACCTTCGGCGGAAAGGCCGATTTGTATGAAGATTACCGCAAGCTGCTCGACCGCAAAGACGTCGACGTGGTGATGATCGGCTCGCCCGATCACTGGCATACGGCCATGGCGATCAACGCCTGCCGGGCCGGCAAGGACGTGTTCTGCGAAAAGCCTCTAACGCTCACGGTCGCCGAAGGCCGGCCGCTGGTGAAGGTGGTTGAGGAGACCAAGGCCGTGTTTCAGGTCGGTACCTGGCGGCGGAGCGAAGAGCACTTTCGGCTGGCCTGCGAGATGGTGCGTCAGGGCCGGCTCGGCAAGGTGGAGCGAATTACCTGTATCCTCGGGCCGAATCCGCAGGGCGGGCCCTTCGAGACCAGGCCCGTCCCGGCTCATCTCAACTGGGACATGTGGCTGGGGCAGTCGCCGCTGGTCGACTACTGCCCGGAACGTTGCCACAAGACCTTCCGCTGGTGGGTGGAATACTCGGGCGGGCAGACGACCGACTGGGGCGCCCACCACATCGACATCGCCCAGTGGGTGGCCGACCGTGATCGCACCGGGCCCGTCAAGATCGACGGCAAGGCAACCTTTCCCAACGTCGAAAACGGCTACAACCAGCCGATCAAGTTCGAGGCACGCCTAACCTACGACGACGGCCTCGAGATCGTCGTTCTCGATGAAGGCCGCAGTGGAATCTTGGTCGAAGGGAGCAAAGGGCGAATCTTCGTCAATCATGCCGCGGTTTCCGGTGCGCCGGCCGAACAGCTCGCCGACAGTCCGCTCCCGCCGGATCAGTACCGGGCCTATCCCCACGACAACCCGGCCCATCCGCCCGGTTCCGGCAATACGGCCACCCAGGCACACATGGCGAACTTCTTCGACTGCGTCAAGTCGCGCAACATACCGATTTCCGACGTGGAGAGCCAGCACCGCACGGTGACCATGTGCCATCTGGCCAACATCTCCATGCGTCTGGGGCGGCCGATTCAATGGGACGCGACGAAGGAACAATGCATCGGCGACGACCAAGCCAACGCCATGCTCAGCCGACCGCAACGTGCCGGATATGAGAATCCAGCGTGATCAGAGTTGGAGTCCAGGCTTTAGCCTGCGTGATCGCGTGGAGTTTCCCAACCTCAGCAGGCCGAAGTCCGGACTCCAACCGTTTTGATAAGGAACTCCTGCTATGAAATTCATGTGGTTTTGCCCTGTCGTTGTTCTCGTTATTTTGGGGTTGCCGAGCGAGGTTTCTGCTGAACTTCGCGTCGGAGCGGCGATCACCGACGTCACCCCCGAGCAATTGCCCGTGCTGGTGAACGGCGGCATGCTGAGTCGCAGCGCCGACCAGGTGAAGACGCGAATCAACGCCCGGTCGATCGTGCTGGACGACGGCCAGGAGCGTCTGGCGATTGTGGTCGTCGACAGTTGCATGATGCCCCGCCCGCTGCTCGACGAAGCCAAGGCCCTGGCGGCCGAGCGGACCAGGATTCGCACCGACCGCATGCTGATATCGGCCACGCACTCGCATACGGCGCCGTCTTCCATGGGGTGCCTGGGTACCGACGCCGATCCGAACTACGTCCCCTTCCTCCGCGAGAAGATTGCCGAGGCGATCGTCGCCGCCGAGAAGAACCTCGCGCCGGCACGCGTGGGTTGGGCTGTTGCCAATGCAGAAGAATACACGGCTTTGCGGCGTTGGATTCGCCGCCCCGATCGTATCGTCGAGGATCCGTTCGGGAATCCGACGGTCCGGGCCAATATGCACGCCGGGCGAAACTGGGACGACGTGACCGGCGAGTCGGGGCCCGAGGATCCCAATCTGTCGCTGATCGCGTTTCAGTCTCCGCAGGGACAGCCAATTGCCGTCCTGACCAATTTCTCCATGCACTACTTCGGCGGCGATCAGCCGCTCAGCGCCGACTACTACGGCCTGTTCTGCGAGGGGATGCAGAATCAGTTGGCTCCCCAGATCGGCGACGCCAAGCCGCCCTTTGTCGGAATCATGTCGCACAACTGCAGCGGCGACATCTGGCGGCGCGACTACACCGACCCCGAATCGGGCAAGGAGATCAACACGATCGAGAGTTTCGCCGAGGGGTTGCTGAAGATCGCGCTGGAGGCCTACAAGACGATCGAGTATCGGAGCGACGTGGATCTGGCCATGGCCGAGTCGCGGATGGTGCTGAACTACCGCTTGCCCGACAAACAACGCCTCCAGTGGGCCCGGCAGATCGTGGAGACGATGGGCGATCGGCCTCCCAAAGACACCACCGAGGTCTACGCACGAGAGCAGATCCTGCTCGACGAGCGGAAGTCGACCGAAGTTGTCTTGCAGGCTCTTCGCATCGGCGAAATCGCAATTGCCACGACATCGAACGAGACCTACGCACTCACCGGGCTGAAACTCAAGAACCAGAGCCCTCTCCAGCAGACGATGGTGATCGAACTGGCCAACGGCGGCGACGGTTACATTCCCCCGCCCGAGCAGCACCTTCTCGGCGGCTACAACACCTGGCCCGCTCGTTCGGCCGGTTTGGAGGTCGACGCCGAGCCCAAGATCGTCGAGACGCTCTTGGAACTCCTGGAACGGGTGGCCGAGCGCCCCCGCAAGGACTTCCAGCAAAGTCGCGGCCCCGGTTCCGCGGCGATTCTTGCCGCAAAGCCGGCGGCTTACTGGCGGCTCGATGAGTTTGCCGGTCCGCGAGCGGTCGATTCGTCCGGGCGGAATTGCGACGCCTTCTACGAACCCGCCGTGGCCTACTTTCTCGAGGGTCCGCGTTCCGACCTCTTCTGTTCAGGAGGAGAGACGAACCGAGCGGCCCACTTCGCCGGTGGCCGGCTGCAAGCGAGGATCGCCGACCTGGGCGATACCTACTCCATTTCGCTCTGGTTCTGGAACGGAATGCCTCTGGTCGCGCGCCCGATCAGCGGCTGGATTTTCTCCCGCGGGCGCGACCACGGCCTTGGCCCCTTCGGGGACCATCTGGGCCTGGGCGGCGCCGACAACCACCCGGGCAGGCTGGTGTTCCAGCATGGCCAGTCCGATCCGGTCGCCGGGCAGACCGAGATCGCCCGCTGGACCTGGAATCATGCGTTGCTGGTTCGAGAGGGCGAAACCGTTCGGGTCTATCTCAACGGCGCGCCGGAGCCGGAGATCCAAACGACGTGTCCTGCTGGTTTTCCGCCGGGTTTCGACCGCCTGTTCTTCGGCGGGCGTTGCGACGGCCAGTCAAACTGGGAAGGCCGGCTCGACGAGATTGCCGTGTTCGATCGCGCGGTGAGTGTGGGGGAGCTTCAGCCAAGATGACTGGGGGGCGCTGTCCAAGTCGTGTGAGAGATGTCACTGCTCCCTTTGCAGCCCGATCTTCTCGAACGGAATGGTCGGAAAGCCGGGGAGCTTCTTACGCACGATTGAGTCGTCGCGAAAGCGGAAATCTTGAGTTTCACGATTCACGAACCCGGGATCTTCCCCTTCGAGCACTAAGTTGTCGCGGAAGGTGGAGCGGTCCAGATACTTCTGCGTGTCGCCCGAGGCATTGAGCCACTTCTCACAATCCACGGCCACGTTGCCCGCGATGAGATTGCCGACCGGTAAGAGCGGCTCCTCCTCCATCACCCGGGCCAGCTTGGGGTAGCGGGTGCTCCAGGGCGGATTGCGGTAGTCGTACTGCTCGATCTTGGCCAGCAGGTCCCAGCCGTCCTTGACGCCCTGACCCGGTTTTGCCCGCGAGAGCCCGCGGACGTCCAGGTGGACGGCCTGCTGGCACTCGATGAACAGGTTGTTTTCGACCGTGTTGTCGCGACCGCCGCCGATGAAGGCCGCTCGGCCGGCCTTGTAGAACACGTTGCCCGTGAGCGTGTCGCCGCTGTCGCAATCGTCGAGGTAGATCCCCATGGTGCCGACGCCGGGCATACTCACCAGCTCGTGCAGGTAGTTCCAGCGGAGCAGGTTGCCCTGGCTTCCCCAGTCGCGGCCGGTGTAGATGGCGCCGACGTCGGAGGTTTCCAGGGCCACGTGGTGAATCTCGTTCAGTTCGATGACGTGGTCGTTGCCGCCGTAGAAGATGGCACTGTGCGGCGCGTCGTGGATCAGGTTGTTGGCCGCCCGGTTGCCGACGCCGCGCACGCTGATCGCGCCGGCGTAGGTGCGTTGCAGCCGGGCGTAGTGGTGAATGTGATTATTGACGGCGAACAGCCCGGCCGGTGTGAGCGTCTTACGGTCGCCGCCGCTGAGCGAGATCCCGTCGCGGCCGAGTTGATAGAGCTCGCAACCGACGATCCCCGACTTCGTGCCGGTGATTCGTGCGGCCGTGGAGTCCAGGTTGACGAACGTGCAGTCCGATACGAGGTTCTCGCGTCCGCCGGCGATCCGTACCCCCTCGTCGTAGGACGTCTCAAACGACAGGTCCTGGAGCCTGACGTGGCTGGTGTCGCGCAGCGCGACCATGGGTTCGGTCAGCGTTGAGAGGACTACTCGGGCGTCGGCGAGCGATTCGGGCGGATAGAAGTAGAGGATCGACCGTTTGCGGTCCAGGTACCATTCGCCGGGCGCGTCGAGTTCTTCGAGGATGTTGAGGGCGTAGTAACGCCGCGGATGCTTGTTCCAGGTCGACGACGGGCCGATGCCGTAGGTGTGTGGTGCCGCCAGGGTGATCTGTTTCTTCTCCGTGTCGATTCCGGCGACCTTCAGGCATTCGCTCGCCCAATCGTGGCACCAGAAGCCCATGAGCCATACGCCGTCGGAGACCGACCATTGCGCGGGACGATCTTCGGCATACTCGAAGATTCCGGCCTGCACTCCTTTGGCTCGCTCGCCGACGGAACGATCCAGTTCGCCGCGGCCCGACTCGATCACCTTGGCGATATTGACGAAGCCTTCATTGGGCCAGCGGGCGATCTGCATGGGCTGGTCGTTGAAGAATAGCTCGGGCGCGCCGCCGAAGGACCCGAACTTGGCGGACCAATCCTTGAACTTCGACAGGTCGAGCGCCGCCAGGTCTGCCTGAACGACCTGCTGGCGAGCCTCCGCTGCAAGCCGCTCCCGCACGCCGGCGTCGGCCACCGGTCCAAAGGCTTCGGATGGGACCTTGTGCCCGCCGATGAGCCGGACTCTCTCGCCTTCCACAGCGCGATAGACGACCGGTGCGCCGGCCGATCCGCCGTCCTGCTGCTCCAATTCGAAGGATTCCTTCAATGGGTACTCGCCGCTGCGGAGCCAGACGGTAACGGGGCCGGTGCCACCCTGTTGGCGCCAGGTGCGAACGGCGTCGCGGGCGGAGGTGAGGCTGTCGAGGGGGGCGTTCTTCTCGCCGGAAGCGTTGGGGCGGCCATCGGGGGCGACGAAGAAGTCCCTGGCGGCGGCCGTGCGGCACAGCAAGAGGCAGAAGGCGATCAGGCAAGTGCGGAGGATGAGATGACGCATCGTGGACCTCATGGGAGAAGGAATGGCGAGTGAGTGAACTACTGTTTCTTGTCAACCTGCTGCAACTGCACGAGGATCTTCGTTTGGCGTGCGTTAAGGTTCAACGGGACGTTGCCGTCTGAGGCGATGCTTACGGGCGCTGTGGTGCCCTTCTCCGGATCGAGTTCCAGCCAGTCGCCGGCCGTCTTCACACGCAACCCGCCTTCATACAGCTCCGTGCCGACGTTCACCAATAGCAGCACCTGGCGGCCGTCTCGCACGAACCGCCCCAGGGCGATATGGGGTGAGGCCGGCTCGATCCGTACGGGCGGATCGAGTTCCGCCTTGAGGGCTTCCGCAGACTCGGCTGCCTGGTCGACTCCAGCCCGAACGACACGGCCTCCCTTGTGGACGAACTGTTCGACCACGGCCGCCGCTTGGGGCGGCAGTTGGGCGTCAGTCGGCAATAGTAGGGCTCGGTATCGGTTGTTGGCGATCTTGAGTGCTCCGTCCTCCTGGAGTTGAGCGGCGGCCAGGTTCTCGTGATCGACCAGGGTGAACGGGATCTGGCTCCGCTGCAGCTTCTGGCCCAACTGCATGAAGGAATTGGCGAGTTGCTGGGCTCGCGGAGTCTGCGAGGCGACTTTGAGCGGCTCGGCAACCGGCAGGTACTCGGCCCAGAGATCGTAGATCGGATAGTAGAGCAGGACGTCGGGATCCGGCGTAGCCGGCTTGAGAACAGCGTTGAGCCGGCCCACGAAATCGCCGTACCGGCGGTACTCGTCGACGGAACGGTCGTTGGGGCTGTAGTAGAGGGTGAATTCCGTCACGTCCCAGGTGGCCTGCCAGGCGGCGGTGGCAAGCATCTCGGGCAGTCCGGCCGGGCCTTGGCCCCCCATTTTCTGGCTGAAGTCGCTGACCTCGGTCATCACCCGGCGCCGGCCGCCCAGGCGAGCTGCCGAGGCCGGCATGCCGGCCGTCATCCAGCCGCTGTGAATGACGGCCTGCGGATCGGACGTGAGCAGGTCGAGCCCGGGGATGTGCATGCGCCCCAGGCACTTCAGACCATTGCCTTCCAAGGGAACGTGATGCAGCACCTGCTCTTCCCAGAGACTATGCCCCGACGAGGCCACATGGTGCTGCTCACACCACGACTCCAACGTGCCGAAATAGCGGTCTGCGATCAGGTCCGCCACCAGCGACCAGAACTGGCGTCGCACGCGGCGGTCTTCTTCCGCGTCGCCGACAAAAAGACTGCGCCGCTGGGGAATCAGGTCTTCGCCGAATCGTTCCTGGTACCGCTGGGCCAGATCGTAGCACCACGGCACACGAGGCAGCAGTTTCACGTTCGGATCGATCGGGTCGACGACCTTCACCCGTTTGCGGACCTCTTCGGGGATCTGGCCGATGTTGACGGCGATGAGCGAGGGTTCGTCGGTGAACATGGCCTGGATCGTGTTGCCGAAGAAAGGCTTCAGATGCTGATAGTAGGCGTTGTGGGTGATGTCGACGAAACAGGCCGCGGCCCGGTCGTCGATCAGGTTGGCGTAGCGGCGGGCGGCGTGGTAGTTGTTGCTGGCGTGGGTGTGTTCGTAGGCGGGACGGAGGATGAAGGGATCGGCCAGCGAGGCGTCGTAGGCCAGTTCCTGGGCCTCGAAGTCCGGATTTCGCTTGAGGACGAGTCCGCCGGCGCCGCCGCTTGGATAGCCAAGTTCGTCGTAGATCCACACCACCATGCCGAGATCGCGGCAGGCTTCGACGGCGGTGGCCAGCCGGGCCCAGTTCTCGTCGGACTCGAGGTAGTCGCGAAACGACACGTTGCAGACGAGCCCGCCCAGGCCGCGTTGCCGGTAGTACTCCAGCCCCTTGCGGGCGATCCCGTTTGGCTTGCCGTCGGGCAGAAGCTGGTTCATCCCCTCGGGCAGCTTTCCGGCCAGGTCCACTTCGTGGACGATTTGCAGCGGGCGATCTGCGGCGACGGGCGAATCCCAGGCGGCTTGCCATTGGGGCGGGAGATCCGCGGCTTGGATCGATGGCACCAATATCAGTGAAAGAATTAACGAGGCGACGAGCCGAGAGGGCATAGAGATTCTCCCGAGCGACAGGTGGGACATGGTGGCGGGACGTTGTTCCCTATGGTAGCCGCTGTCAAGGTCGGGGGGAATAGACGTCCGTGTTCTCGACCACTGTCGCAAAATGAACATTCTTCCAGGATCCTGATCTCCGGTCGCAGAGGGTATACTCAGTCGGCGAACAGGAAAGGAGTCGCGCTGATGACCACTTCCCGCGATCGGTTCGTCGACACGCTCGACTTCAAACCCGTCGGTAGGCCCTGGGTGCGGTGGGGGGCCTTTCTTTGGGACGAGACGGTCGAGCGTTGGCGGCAAGAGGGCTGGGACGGCACGCCGCTGGACGATTACTTCGAGCTGGACCGGCTCGTGCGGGTCGATCCCTGGTACGGCCCGGTGCCGGAATTCCGGTACGAGGTGGTTGCGGAGGACGGCGAAACCGTCACCTACGTGAATCATGAAGGCATCGTGATGCGTGAGTTCAAGAAGAACCACGACATGAGCATGCCTCAGTTCATCAAGTTTCCCGTGGAGAACGAGGCGGAGTTTGAACGATTCGCCGTGGAGCGTCTGGCATTGCATTCCGAGCAGCGTCTGTCCGCCAAATGGAAGCAGCAGCTTGCCAGCGGGCGGGTTCAAGTGGGCGTCGGGCGCGGCGAACTGGCCGACGCCGACACGGCGGCCGCGGCCAGCGGCACGAATGCGGCCGAAGTCTGGCCCCGCAAGTGCTGGGCCGATCGTTGGGGCGGTTTCTTCGGTTCCTTGCGCAACATGCTGGGTGTCCAGAATCTGTGCGTGGCGTTCTACGATCAGCCCCGGCTGATCGAACGGATGATGGAGGAGCGAGCCGACCGGATCATCGAGATCACTGCCGAGGTGCTGAAGCATACGCAGTTCGACACGTTCTGGTTTTGGGAGGACATGGCCTACAAGGCGGGGCCCCTGGTCGGGCCGGAACTGTTCGGCAGATTCGCCATGCCTCACTATCGGCGCGTGTGCGAGTGGCTTCGCTCCCAAGGCATTCGGCACATCGGCCTCGACAGCGACGGCAACATCGAGGCGTTGATTCCCCTCTGGCTCGAGGCGGGAATCACGCACCTTTGGCCCTTCGAGGTCCAGTCGGGCATGGACGTGGTGAAGGTTCGCCGCCAGTATGGGAAGCAATTGGGGATGATCGGCGGATTGGACAAGCGAGTGTTGGTCCAAGGTGGTGAGACCATGCGGCGTGAAGTCGATCGAGTGATGCCCGTGGTGGACGACGGAGGTTACATCCCCGAACTCGATCACAGCGTGCCCCCCGACGTCTCATGGGCCAACTTCTGTGAGTACATCGAGTACCTGAAACATCGGCTTGCGAAGGGATGATGGCCGGAAATTCGAAACACGAAGCACGAAATCCGAAACAAGCTCGAATCTCGAAATCCAAATGGTCAGAAATCGTTGGAGGAGTGGACTCAATGAGAATATCAGTTGTTCTTCTTGCCATAGGGATCGCATGGTCTCTGCCTGTGGCGTTTACTGAGGCCGGTTCGCTGACGCCGAGCGATCTTCGCTGCGAGTATCTTCGCGATCCGCTGGGGATCGATTTGGTCCGGCCGCGTCTGAGTTGGCAACTGGTGTCCAACGCACCCGAAGCACGCGGCCAGGCTCAGACGGCCTACCAGATCGTGGTTGCTTCGAGCGAGGAGGCGCTGAAGGCTGATCGGGGCGATCTGTGGGATACGGGCAAAGTGGAGTCGGACCGATCGCAACACGTTGCGTATCAGGGGCGAGCGCTCCAGTCGGAGCAGGCCTGCTGGTGGAAGGTCCGAGTATGGGACCAGGAGGGCCAGCCTTCCGGTTGGAGCGAGCCGGCCCGCTGGTCGATGGGGCTGTTGGCGCCCGAGGACTGGCGGGCGAAGTGGATCGGCTACGACGAGCCGCCGAAGCCAGACGACGCCAACCCGCTTGTTCAGGCCAAGTCTCAGTGGATCTGGTTCCCCGGGGAGAAGGGGGCCCAGGCGGGACCGGTTGCCACGCGATACTTCCGCCGGGTGTTCGATCTGCCGGCGGACCGGGTGGTTGTTCGTGGTGAACTCATTCTGGCGGCCGACAACCAATTCGCAACTGCCGTCAACGGCAAGCATGCCGGATCTGGCAGCAGTTTCAAGTCGGGCGTCGTCATGAACGTGACCAAGAGCCTGCGCCCTGGAGGCAACGCTGTGGCCGGCTGGGTCAAGAACCTGGGCGACGATCCGAATCCGGCCGGTCTGGTGGGCGTGCTGCGGGTTGAATTCGAGACCGGTGATCCGCTGGTGATTCCGACCGACGCCACGTGGAAGGTCTTCAGCGAGGACGTCTCGCGCTGGACGGTGTTTGAGTTTGACGACAGCGCGTGGAGCACGGCGGAAGTGGTCGGCCCGGTCGGCTGCGCTCCCTGGGGCGAGATTTCGGTGAACGACGAGGATCGTCGCCTGGCCGCTCGCATGCTCCGCAAGGGGTTCCATCTTGCCAATCCCAAGCCAATGGCTCGGGCGACGGTCTACTTCAGCGGTCTGGGACTCTCGGAACTGTACATCAACGGCGAGAAGATCGGCGATCAGGTTCTGTCGCCGGGTCTGACGGACTATACGAAGCGAGTTCACTATCTGACGTTCGATGTGACCGAGAAGTTGAACCGACGGACCAACGCGATCGGAGTCTGGCTCGGCAACGGGCGGTTCTACGCGCCCCGGGCTCAGAGTCCCATGACGATGGAAGGCTACGGCTATCCCAAACTGCTGTTCCAATTGGCCATCGACTACCAGGACGGCTCGCGCCAGCTTGTCGTCAGCGATGAGACCTGGAAGTTGACCGCCGACGGCCCGATTCAGGCCAACAACGAGTTTGACGGGGAGGAATACGACGCCCGCAAGGAGATGCCGGGCTGGTGCAGTCCGGGTTTCGACGACGGCAACTGGCAGGACGCACAACTGGTGGCCGCCCCGGGTGGACCGCTGGTCGCCGAGATGATCGAGCCGATCCGGGTGACCGAGACGGTCAAGCCGGTGAAGATCACCGAGCCGGAGCCGGGCATGTTCATCTTCGACATGGGCCAGAACATGGTCGGCTGGTGTCGGCTCAAGGTTCAGGGCGAGGCGGGCACGACCGTGAAACTCCGCCACGCCGAGACGCTCAAGGAGGATGGTACGCTCTACCTCGACAACATTCGGGGCGCGAAGGTGACCGACCTTTACACGCTCAAGGGGCAGGGCACCGAAGTCTACGAGCCGCGGTTCACCTATCACGGTTTTCGTTTCGTGGAAGTAACCGGGTTCCCGGGGCGTCCCACGCTGGATGCGATCGAGGGCTGCGTGGTTCACGACGATCTGGAGACAGCCGGATTGTTTGAGTGTTCGCAGCCGATGATCAACCGGATTTACCGGAATATCGTCTGGGGCGTGCGAGGCAATTATCGGAGTATTCCCACCGATTGCCCCCAGCGTGACGAGCGGCAGGGTTGGCTGGGGGATCGCTCGGCCGAATCGAAGGGGGAGACGTTCCTTTTCAAGAACGCTGCACTGTATTCCAAATGGGTCCAGGATATGGCCGACGCCCAGAAGGAATCGGGGAGCGTGCCCGACGTCTGCCCGGCCTACTGGCCGATCTATAGCGACAACGTCACCTGGCCCAGCAGCCTGGTCATCATTCCCGGGTCGCTCCTCGACCAGTTCGGCGATACGAAGACCATCGCCCTTGCCTACCCGCACATGGTCAGGTGGATCGACTACATGAGCCAGTTCATCGCTGACGATATCATGCCACGGGACAGGTACGGCGACTGGTGCGTGCCGCCGGAGGATCCGAAACTGATCCACTCGCAGGACCCGGCGCGGAAGACGGCCGGTCCAATTCTGGGGACGACCTATTTCTACCACTGTCTGACGCTGATGACTCGCTACGCCACGCTGCTCGATAAGCCGGACGACGCGCAGCGTTTCACGGCCCTGGCGGAACGGCTCAAGGCGGGACTCAACAAGACCTATTTCAAGTCCGAGCTCGGCCAATACGACAACGGGGCCCAGACGACTTCCGTTCTGCCGCTGGCCTTCGGCATGGTGCCCGACAACCAACGGCAGCCCGTCTTCGACCATCTCGTCCGCAAAATCACCGACGAGACGAACAGGCACGTGGGAACGGGACTGGTGGGTGGGCAGTGGCTCAATCGTGTCTTGACCGATGGTGGGCGCGCCGACCTGTCTTACGGGTTCGCAACCAATACGAGCTATCCGAGTTGGGGTTACATGGTCGAAAACGGTGCCACCACGATCTGGGAGCTGTGGAACGGCGATACGGCCGACCCGGCGATGAACTCGGGTAACCACGTGATGCTGGTCGGCGATCTGGTGATCTGGCTGTACGAGTGCGTTGCCGGCATCCAGTCCGATCCAGAGGAGCCGGGCTTCAAGCACATCCTCATGCGTCCGCACCCGGTCGGCGATCTGCGTTGGGTGAAAGCGTGGCACGAAAGTCCCTACGGCAAGATCGAGAGTGCATGGAAGGTGGAGGGATCGGCGTTCACCTGGGACGTGACGATCCCGCCCGGGACGTCGGCGACGGTTTGGGTGCCGGCGAGTGCGGGTGCGGACGTGAAAGAATCGGGCAAACCGATCGGCGAGGCCGAGGGCGTGAGGCTGGTTCGACGCGAAGGCGACAGTACTGTCCTTGCAGTGGGGTCGGGGGCTTATCGGTTTGAATCGACACTCGCCCGGTAGGTGGCGACGATCCGATGGACGTGCCGACCACGGGCAACTGCTTTCGGCAGTTGTTGGAGCCCATCCGACTTGGGGCAAGGGATAGAGGCGCGCCACAGGCAAAATGATTGACGTATCTGCCGTCCATCGATAGGATGCCGGGTAGTCTGTGCGCACGGTTACCTTCGCACTAAGGGGGGGAAACGATGTCTCGGAGCCACTGGCGGCCTCGATTTGGCTTCACGCTCATCGAGATGCTGGTCATCATCACCATCATCGGGATGCTGATGGCCCTGTTGTTGCCTGCGGTTCAGATGGCCAGAGAGGCCGGCCGGCGAGCGCAATGCACAAACAACATGAAGCAAATCAGCCTGGCGCTTCAACAGTACCACGCCTCGATGGAACAGTTCCCGTTGGGCAGTATTCGGGGGGCCGTTCAGCATTCGTGTATCCCGTTCCTGCTACCCTATCTGGAGATGGATCTCGTCCACCGGGAGTACGATTTTGAGCGGAGTTGGAATCACGAGGACAATCAGAGGGTCGTCAACATACAACTCGGCGTGTTGCTGTGCCCATCGGCCATGGGAACGCGGATCGATGATCTTGGGAATGGAAAGACGGCAGCTACGGCGGACTACGCATCGCCTACTTCGTTCAGCTTGGAGCTGGCATCGCTGGGACTGGTGGATCCCCAGCATTACGCGACCGACAGGCAGCAGATGTGTCGCGGGATTATGTACCCGCACCATGCCAAACGCGTTCGCATGGTCGACATCCTCGACGGTTCGTCGAAGACGATCATCTTTGCCGAAGACGCCGGACGTCCGGAGCATTGGACGAGTCGCGGAAGGGGCCCGGCGGATCACGACAACGGCTGCGGCAATCTCGACGTGGTCGGAGGGAGAGTTCGCGGGGCCGGTTGGGCGGACGTCGCTCGCGAGATCCCCCTGCACGGGTTCACCCGTGACGGCCTGAGCTGCAACGGTCCGTGCGCGGTGAACTGTACGAACAACAACGAGACGTTCGCCTTCCATCCCGGCGGTGCGACCGTCACCTTCGCGGACGGACGTGTCACGTTCATGCAGGAGAACGTGGACATTGCCGTATACGCCTCGCTCATCACCATGGCCGGAGAAGAGCTGCTCTCAGACGACGAGTTCTGAGCGGCCTTGCCGCAATTCAGGAAGAAAGGGGCGCCCATGTTCGCGCCGCGTGGTCTTGATCGTGTCGGCAGCGGCCTGGGGTGCCTTCTCGTGGCTGCCGTATTCTCCGGCTGCGGCGGCATCAACTGCTTTCCCGTCACGGGCAAAGTGACGCTGGATGGAAGTCCCCTCCCTGATGCCAAGGTATCGTTCATGCCCAGCGACGATCAGGGACTTCCGACGATCGGCGTTACTGACGCGAGCGGTATCTACTCGCTCCGGCAAACAGCGGATATGGAGGGTGCGCCGGCCGGTAGCTACACGGTGCGAATTGCGACTTACCGCGAAGGGAACGTAGACGCCGATCCTCCGATTCCGGAGGTCCGCGAAAGGGTCCCACCGCACTACAACCTGCGTACCACGTTGAAAGCCGAAATTGCGCCCAAAGCGAATGCGATCGACTTTGACTTGAGATCGAAGCCGTAGGCCGACTGATCCGCGCACAAAGACAGCAGGTAGGGTGGGCCAAAACGAACCACTTCAGTATACCCTCGTCAGGCAAAGCATAAGAAATCGTCACAGAAGGCCCCTCAGCAGTCAAATGAGTGACGGCCCACCATGTTGCGGGCTCCACTTCAAGTTGTTTGCATTGCTATCCAAACCGGGTCGATGCAAGCGATTCGAAAGTGAAACCGGCCTATGGTGGGCCGTTCTTGCCGCGCAGGTTGTTTGCCGCTATGTGAGATGGCGTATTCTGTTGTGGGTGATACGGGATCCGTATTGGTCCATTCTGGCCCAGCCTACATTGCTTCCACAACCTACCCGTCGAGCGTCCAGGCGTCGCGATACTTGCGGCTGAGGAGGGCATTGGCCTCGTCGCTGTTGGTGACGCGGCCGGCAGCGCCGTCGTACTGGATCTTCTTGCCGGCGCGGTAAGCGACGTGGCCCAACAGCATCTGCTCGATCAGCGTGCCGCTGTAGTCCATGTCGCACGAGGTCTTCAGTTCGCCCTTGCAGGCGTTGGTCCATTCCTTCTGGAAGTGGCCCAGCGGCGGGATGACTTTCTCTGCGGAGCGGCGATTGTAGTAGGTCAGATCGGCCGTGTCGCCGACGGGCACGAGCACGCGGGTGTCGAAATCGGCGATCAGGAATCCCTTGCTGCCTTTGAACATGGCGCCGTGCCCGATCTTGTTCAGATCGATATAGGGACGAGGCGAGCGAGGCATGTCGCCCCCCTGGTGCCAGCTCACCTTGATTGCCCCTCGCCAGTCGTTGGCCGGATGATCGAAAGTGGCGGTCATTCTGACGGGCGTGACTTCCGGGTTGTATTCTTCGCCGGTCGATTCAATCGCGGTGGGCAGTCCGGCGTCGATGGTGTTCCAGGCCAGGTCCATGGTGTGGCTGCCCATGTCGCCGAGTTGGCCGCTGCCGAAATCCCAATACATGTTCCAACTCAGGCAGTTCATGCCGGGGCCCAACGCGAAGTAGCCCGGGTTGTAGGGATGAAACGGTGACGGTCCGATCCACAGGTCGTAATGCAACGTCTTCGGCGGCTCGCCCTCGGCGGGCAGATAGCCCGGCTTGGGAATCTGCCGGTCGCCCCATACGTACACGTCCGAGAGCTCGCCGACGGCGCCGTCCTGGATCAACTCTTTCACTCGTTCGAAGTTGGGCTTTGCGTGACGCTGCGTGCCGACTTGGGTCGCCAGCTTCCCTTTCTTCTGCAGGTACTTGGCTCGCAGAATGCGGGCTTCTTCCACGCTGTTGGCCATGGGCTTTTCAAGATAGACGTGGAGGTCGCGGTTCAACGCCCAATTTCCGATGAAGGCGTGGGTGTGGTCCGTTGTGCAGCAGATGACGGCGTCCAGGTCCTTCTGTTCCAGACACTTGCGCCAGTCGACGTAGGTCTTGGCCTTGGGAAACTTCTCGGCCCCATGAGCCAGATGATCCTCATTCACGTCGCATAGGGCAACCACGTTTTCGCTCGCAACTGAGTCAAAGTGAGCGTCGGCTCGCCCCCAGGTGCCGATCATTCCAATGTTCAGCTTGTTGCTCGGGGCGTCCTGGCCGTTGACGAAGCCGCTGGGGAGGACGAGCCATCCGGTGCCGAGGGCAGCCGAGGCTTTGAGGAACGTACGGCGGCGAACGGGGGTGTTTGTTGGCTTGCGGGGTGAGGTATTGTCGCGTGTCATCGCTATCTCCAGGGGCGGGATGTCAGGAAGCGTCGGTTGGCGATCCAGTCGACCAGGAGTCAAGGTAAACGTTGCCGCGGCGAGATTCAAGCTCTTGGGGAAATCCGGCCGATCGGGCGGGCGCCGTTGAATCTGCCAAAGGTGGCCATACAATCAGACAGGGCTCGGAACCCACCGTTTCTACGGATAGGCTGTTGCCATGCCGGCTGACTCGCCACGAATTGACCGAGAGAAGCGAACCATTGCGGCCATGGTGCGGCTCTATTGCCGCAAGCGGCACGGCCCGCGGGTCGGGCTTTGCGAGGAATGCGCGGAATTGCTGGACTATGCGACGTGTCGGCTGGACCGGTGTCCCTTTGGACCTCAGAAGACGACTTGTGTCAACTGCCCCGTTCACTGCTACAAGCCGCAGATGCGGGATCGAGTCAAAGAGGTGATGCGGTTTTCGGGCCCGCGGATGCTGCTGCGGCATCCAATCCTGGCGATTCGGCACTTGCTCGACGGGCGCAGGGAGCGCGGCGAAGCGAAGGAGCCGTAACGGTTCGTGGTTTTTCCACACGCCGGCGGAGACTTGATCTGCTGCCGGAGAGACATGAGAATGGCGGTCTGTTCCGGGCAACGGCTTCTTTGGAGAAACAGTATGATTTTCACGACAGGACGCATCATGGTGTTGGCGGGGGCCGCATGCCTCTTGACTGCGAGCTTTGCCCGGGCTGCCGATTCGCAACTCGATCGGGCCATTGCCGAGCACCGGACGGGGACGCTCACCGTTCTCACCGAACCGGGCCATGAGGTGCGGGTCGAGCAGTTGCGGCACGAGTTCTGGTTCGGGGCCGCCATTTCGAGCGGGCCCTTCGGCTGGCAGGCCGATTCGCCCGACACCGCCAAGTACAAGGAGGTGTTTCTCGAGAACTTCAACGCCGCGGTGACCGAGAATGCCCTCAAGTGGCATGCGATGGAAGGGAAGCAGGGGCAGATCGACTATTCGATTGTGGATGCGATTCTGGCTTGGACCGAAGAGAATGACATTCCGCTCCGCGGTCACAACATCTTCTGGGGCGTGCCCCAGTTCGTTCCCGGCTGGCAGAAATCGCTCGACGACGATGCGCTTCGCGAGACGATCAAGAATCGGGCCGTCACGATCGGACGCAAGTACAAGGGGCGGTTTGCCGAGTACGACCTGAACAACGAGATGCTGCACGCCAACTACTACGAAGACCGACTCGGCCCGCAGATCACCAAGCAGATGGCCGACTGGGTGCGGGAGGGCGATCCGGAAGCCGTGCTCTATTTGAACGACTACGACATTCTCACGGGCAGCCGGGTCGACGATTATGTGGT
Organism: Planctomycetaceae bacterium; assembly: GCA_012719125.1. Lineage (GTDB taxonomy): Bacteria > Planctomycetota > Planctomycetia > Pirellulales > Thermoguttaceae > JAAYAY01. Next base: position 44,815 of record JAAYAY010000297.1, read on the forward strand.
CCAGGCGAAGGGGTTGCTGGCGCAAGGGGTGCCGATCGGCGGCCTGGGCGTGCAGGGCCATTTTCACGGTGACCGCTTCGACGCCGACGCCCTGAAGCGATCGCTGGAGACCCTGGCCGAACTGAAGCTGCCGATTCGCATTACCGAGTTCAACATGCCGGGCCAGAAGTCGCGTTATGGTCGCGACAGGAATGCTCGCTTGAGCGACGCCGAGGAAGAGGCGAAGGCCAAGGCCCTGGTCGACTACTACCGCATCTGCTTCGCCCAGCCGGCGGTCAAGGGGATCTTGATGTGGGGCTTCTGGGAAGGGGCCAATTGGATCCCGGCCTCGTCGCTCTACCGCCGCGATTGGACGCCGACGCCGGCGGCGGGCGCCTATCGCGATCTGGTCTACCGCGAGTGGTGGACGGACTGGAAGGGGAAGGCGGACGGGGAGGGGCGGTGCGAATTGAGGGCGTTTTATGGGAAGCATCGGGTGACGGTGGGTGGGGAGAGCAGGGTGGTGGAGTTGAAGGGCGATGTTGGCAAGGGTGAGGTTTCTTTCCGGTAGGCAGTGGCTGCGCGACCGGGATGATGGAGACAAACCACGGATGACACGGATGGGCACGGATAAGGCTTGGTGTACCAATCTTTCATCCGTGAGATCCGTGCAATCCGTGGCTATCCGTCTTCAGTTTTCCTGCGAAAAAGTGGAATTGCCAGCCTCGATCGGTTAGGCTTGTCCCCGTTCGATGACCTCGTGATTCGCATTCCCTGAGGAGGATGATCGTGAGTAACTTGAGAACACTTGCCGGGTTGATCCTCGTGGTCGCGGCTACCGGTCTGTGCCGGGGCGGCGAGCAACCGTTCTTTGAGGTTCAGGATCTGTATGAGGGGAAGGAGAACCGGATTCCGAACGTGGTGGTGGCGGCGGACGGGACGGTGCTGGCCTTTGCCAGGTCGGGGCGGCTGATGCGGTGGAGCGAGGACGGAGGGGAGACGTTCAGCCCGGCGATGGAAGTGGGGCACGATGCGGGCGGGAGTGCGATTGTCGATACCAATACGGGCGACGTGATGGTCGTCGAGTCGAGGAAGGGCCACCTGTGGCGGAGCAAGGATCACGGCAGGACGTGGAAGCGGGAGGCGATCGTGGTCAAGCCCAACCCGATGGGGCACGGCGGGCCGGGGAATGTGCCGGTGAGCACAACCTGTTCCGAATCGGGGATCACTCTGCAGTTCGGCGAGCACAAAGGCCGGCTGATCATGCCGGCGAGGATTCAGCCGCCTAAGGGGGACAACGGTCAGGAGTGGTGGCCCTACAACTACAACACGGCCATCTTCAGCGACGACGGCGGCAAGACCTGGCAGACGAGCGGGCCGGTGCAGAGCGGCACGGGCGAAGGGACTCTGGCGGAGGTTTCGTCGGGCTCGATCTACTATAACTCGCGTTCCCACATGTCGGTCGACCATCGCCGGCAGATCGCGTGGAGCCACAACGGGGGCGAGATGTGGGTCGACTGGCAGGTAACGACCGACCTGCTGGAGATCGGGGAGCCGTTCTACTTCAAATACGGCACCAAGCCCAGCTACGGCTGCAACGCCGGGCTGATCCGCATGCCTTCGGAGGCAGCGGACGGGAAGGACGTGCTGCTGTTCAGCGCACCGGACAATCCGGGCAAGTCGCGGCACCGGATGACGGTGTTCATGAGCCTGGACCGGGGGATCACGTGGCCGGTGAAGCGGTTGGTGAACGAGGGTATGAGCGCCTATTCCTCGCTGGCCGCGGGGCCGGACGGCACGATTTATCTGCTGTTCGAGCGGGGCGAGAAGGAGCTTTACGACCGGATGGCGCTGGCGAGGTTCAATCTGGCGTGGGTGACGGGCGGGGCGGAGTGAGACCCGTGGCTGACACTTGCCGAGTGTCACTCAGGGACGAATGGCCTTGATCGATCGTCAGAAACAACCACCGTGTGCCACTCTACGCCGTTAACCGAAATTCATGACGTTGGCTCTTAAGTTTTGTAGCCGTCGCGATTTGTTGTTTGGTTGCATTGGTGATTTGTGGGGCCCCGATGTGTTCGCGTTTCTTCTTTCGTG
>JAAYAY010000298.1 GCA_012719125.1 Planctomycetaceae bacterium
TACCTATCACGTCGGACGGTTTGCCGAGTTTTTCGGTAAGCCGCTTGAAACGGCCACGCCCGAGGACGTGCGGAGTTTTCAGTTGCACTTGCTCGAAGAACGCAAAGTCGGCTGGAGCAGCTTCAATCAAGCCGTTTGTGGCCTACGGTTTCTTTACAGCAACACCCTCCCCAAGCCGTGGCCCGTGACCATGATCCCCTTTGGTAAACGGCCCCGCAGGCTGCCCACCGTCCTCGGCGTCGAGGAAGTCGACGCCCTCCTGCAATGCACACCCAACGCGTTGACGATTCCAATCGAGATGGACCTTCCGCAATCGCTCGGCTTCGGGCCAGTCGCGGGATTCTTTGGTCAGTGGGACGCGGTATTCGGTTACGAGGCTTCATTTCTCTTCCCGGCCCGACCGCAGGCGTCGTCGTCCATCGCCAGCCAGTGGACGCCGACCTGCTGCAGTGGGCGTCGTGCGGAAGTCGTCCACCTTCTTCAGCGGCAGCACGAATCGAATCAGCCACCCGCAGGCCGTGAACGGAATCCCCACGCGGTTGCCGGCCCATTCCCCGGCAGGCAGAAAACCGTCCGCACGGTGCCGCCCAACCAGAAGCAAGCCCGGGAACAACGCGGCACGGGCACCGAAAACGCCACCCCGAGCGAGTCGATCGTGATTCCGCTGCCACCAGCTTGCCAAGGAATTGGCGCAAACGTGCACTGTTGTGCACAACCACCACCCCAGCGGTGGGAAAACGGGGAGAAGAGAGAGGGCCGCAGAAGCGCCGCAACGCGCTAAAAGAAAAAGACTTGGCACGCCCGTGCACGCCAAGTCTCAAGTACACCCCACTGGGCTCGAACCAGTAACCTTCGGTTCCGTAGACCGATGCTCTATCCAATTGAGCTAGGGGTGCTCAGCCTCTTTTCTCGCGGAAATATGCGGTTAGAATGCAGTTCAGAGGTGGTTGGCAATAAACTCTGGCAATAAACCGCATGAAAAGGGACTCTGTCGTTGAGGAAGCAATTATGGCAAAAAAACGCGCCGGTCGCAAGAAGGGCGGACACAATCGCGGCTTCTTCTTCCGAAAGGGCCGTGGCTGGTACGTGCTCGACGACCAGAAGCAGATTCCTCTTCGAGACCAAAACGAGCTACATATCACGGACGAGAAGGCCAACAACGACCTCCTGAAGGACGCCTACGCCCGCTGGCGTACCCACCGCAAGGAGGAGATCGAGGAGAAGAAGCGACTCGCGCGACGTGCCTCGTCCCAGCACTCCGTCTATGACGCCTGCAAAACGTATCTCTACCACGTGCAGGTGAACGGTGCTCAGAAGACGCTGACCGACCGCATGGATACCCTGTTCGATCTCTGCTGGGGGGTTCCTCCAGAGTATCGGCAGGAGAAGACCTTTGACCCGAAGAAGATGACCAAGGAGGAGAAGCGAGAGGCCGAGGCCAAGCGGTTTCACGATGGCTACGGCCATCTTCCGGCTATGTCGCTTACGTTCACCCACATCGATCAGTGGATTGCCTCGCATGACAATTGGGGGCGTGGGGGAATCCCGTCGATCTGGAGCAACGCGAAGGCCGCGTTCATCGTTACAAGGGGCACGCCGTACGGAAGAACATCGCCGCGGCGTTTGCATCGGCGGCAAGAAACGGCACTGCTGATCCATGGTCTGCAATGTTCGAGGCAGCTCGACGGTCTCGCCATGACGGGGAGAATGACCTGTTTCCATTTTGGGTTACCCCCAACGGCGAGGCGAAGATCGAACGGCATATCGCATCGCTTCCCCAGAGCCGAGAGATTGTCCAGCAGACGAACCTGAGAAGATCGCTCGTCCTGTATCGCATGGTATTCGGCCAGAACCGTCAGGAGGATCTCGTTGAGTTCCTGCTATCACGGTTGCCGCAAGAAGAAGTCGATCAGATTGTCGAGGTGTGCCGGGTTGACCTGTCGCCGCCAAAACTCCCACTTGGCCAACCATTCTGAGCGTTATCGAAAGAAGGTGCCCCTCGGAAGAGTGGCTTGCGCGCGGCTCGGCAGAACTCTCGGGCAACTTTGGCAGGATGGCGCTAAATCCTAAGTAACATCGGGGTAAGTATTTATGTGACTTAATTCTCCCTCAAGTTGTGCAGGCACGCTTGACGATCTGTCAACAAAACAATATTGTTGTGTTATCATGGTTCCAGCATTTGACGGTGACGGGAATCTGCCGGTCGGGATTCATCTGGTCACATGGGATGAATTCGCGAATGCCTTCGGCGGGACGGCCCATCGGAAGCGGCTATTGGGTGGCTTGGAGGCCGCGATGGATGTACTGCGCATAGCCGGGTGCAAGCGGATTTACATCGATGGAAGTTTCGTGACCGCCAAGCGCGTACCGAACGACTTTGACGCCGCATGGGAGCCAGCCGGAGTCGACCTCGCTTTGCTGCAATCGATGGAACCGGTCTTCTTCGATTTCAACAACCAGAGAGTTGCTCAGAAGGTGAAGTTTTTGGGCGAGTTTTTTCCATCGAGCGCTGCAGCGGATCTGGTCGGCAGGACGTTCTTGGAGTTCTTTCAGGTGGACAAAAGCACGGGAGACCCGAAGGGAATCATAGCCCTTGACCTTTAGGTTTGGGGGGAGAGCGATGATTAAGAATGAGCGACAATACCGAATCACCAAAGCCCAAGTGGGCAAATTCGAACGTGCGCTGAATGAGGTCTCGTCACGGGAAGGTATTGATCCCCTTTTGGCGAGACTTGAAAGCGACGCGTTGCGAAGTCAGATGGACGAGCTCCAGCAACATTTGGAGGAGTACGAGGCTCTTCGCGCTGGCGAGTGTGGTGTCATCACGGTCGAGTCTTTCGAAGAGCTGCCGCAAGCTCTGGTCCGAGCACGAATTGCATTGGGCATGAGCCAGAAAGACCTTGCTGACCGTCTGGGAATGAAGGAACAACAGCTACAGCGGTACGAAGCAACCGACTACCAGTCAGCCAGCATGGCCCGGTTGCGAGAAATTGTTGATGCGTTAGGTGTGTCGGTTCGTGAAGAGGTCTTCCTGCCAACCAAGCCCACGAGTGCTTCAGCCCTATTTGACCGTCTCAGAAATGCAGGTATCGATCGTGATTTCGTCCGCAGGCGAATTTTGCCACCGGCCTTAGCCGAGCGTGTTTTCTGCACATCTCCAAACCCAACAGAAGTAGAAATCACGAACGTTGCGACAATCGTGGGACGGGTGTTCAAATGGGGAGTTGACGAGCTGTTTGGTACACCGCCGTTGCGGCTTCACACCGAAGCAGCAGGACTGGCTCGTTTCAAAGTCCCTGCAGGGGCAGATGAACGGAAAGTCAGTGCATACACGGTATACGCCCACTACCTCGCACTTCTCGTCCTGCAAGCCACGCCGGACCTTGAACCTAAGCGAGTGCCAACAGATGCCGACGAATTCCATGAAGAGGTGCTTGCAGAGTGTGGCGCAGTGAATCTTGAGAACGTACTCCGATTCTTGTGGAAGCTCGGAATCCCGGTATTACCGCTAAACGACTCTGGCGCATTTCACGGTGCATTCTGGCGTGTTGACGGAAGGAACATCATTGTGCTCAAGCAACGGACGATGTCCAACGCACGCTGGGCAAACGACTGCCTCCACGAGACGTTTCATGCCGGACAGGAACCGAACGAGCCGGAAAGATCCATCATCGAAGAAAGCGAAATGTCGCCAGAGCGTCGGGATTCCGTGGAGGAGCAAGAGGCCACAAGGTTCGCGGGCGATGTAATGTTGGATGGACGTGCAGAAGAACTGGCGCAGATGTGCGTTCATGCAGCGGGTGGGCGTGTGGATCGCCTCAAGAGAGCCGTCGAGATGGTTGCTGACAACGAAGATGTTGAGGTTGGCGCTCTGGCGAACTACATGGCGTTTCGGCTTTCGCTTCAAGATGTGAATTGGTGGGGAGCGGCTACGAATCTACAATCAAGTGACAGTAATCCTTGGGAACTCGCCAGAGACCGGTTGTTGCCAAGGCTTAAGTTGGACCGGCTGAACGACATTGACCGTCAGATTCTGCTGCAGGCACTTACGACGACGGAGGAATGACAAATGGCACGGAAGAACAAACAACTCGACGCTTTGGGCCTAGAGCCGTTGAAGGTCACGTGTACCAGCAGCGATTGTGATAACAACCTGCACTGCTTTCGCGCAACGAGACAGATGAAAGCTGCCAACCAAGTCGGGGCCTGTCGTGAATGTGGTGCTAAGTTGGTCGACTGGCCGCGAGTTCATGAGAAGGAACTGACGGACGCCTCGTACACATTCGCGGCGCTGAAGTTCGAGATGATCCGCCATCACTTCTGGCATGTGGAGATTGACCAAAAAGCCGTGAACTATGCGAGGCGGAAGGGTGTATCTGGCCTTTACGATGCCGTTCGTTCTCGCTTACGGAAATCTGTCGGCAAGGCAAACGATCCATTCGATGGTCGCCAGACACCGATGGCAGGATCGGGCAATCCAATTCACTATGCGCAACACGCCACTGCGTCGTGCTGTCGGAAGTGTATCGAATACTGGCACGGGATTCCTCAGAACCGCACATTGACGGACGAGGAAATTGAGTATCTGACGGAACTGGCGATGTCGTATCTTCAGGACCGACTGCCGGATCTCACCTCGGACGGTGAGCATGTTCCACCGATGCGGAAATCGAAGTAGGTAGCTAACATATGGCCAGTGCGGTTGACACAGACCGGCGTTCACTGCTACTGCGGGAACGTTCGATCGACCTGAGGAATCGGCAACTGTTGGTGGCCAACGTCGTAGGAACGGAACAAGAACAGGATCTGACCAAGCCCGCCAACTGCAATGGTTTCGGAAGGATTCACCACTTCCGGCGAACGACAAACGAAGGCTGGCCACCGAATCCGTTACCCATTGATCCCGCCTGTAGAGCACTCGCCAAACAGACAACTGATCTGCTGCACGTTCAGGTGTTTCAGGTTGCAGTGTGCAATTTTGCCTGCTGGTACTGTTATGTACCTCGTTCACTGCTCAATGCCAGCGAATCGAACGCGTCTTGGATGACCGCCGCAGATCTCGTCTCGCTCTATTTGGACGAACCATCTCGTCCGAGTGTAATCGACCTTTCGGGAGGCCAACCGGATCTAATACCAGAGTGGATTCCGTGGATGATGCGTGAGCTACGAAATCGCGGTCTGGAGGACTCTGTCTACCTTTGGTCAGACGATAACCTGAGTACGGACTTCTTCTGGCGATTCCTTAAGGACGAGGACATTCAGTTGGTCGCGAGCTTTCGGAACTATGGCAAGGTCTGCTGTTTCAAGGGCTTCAACGCCGAGTCTTTCGAATTCAATACTGGTGCTGCGGGCAAGCTGTTCCGTCGCCAGTTCGAGCTAGTCCGGCGATATTTCGATCTCGACATCGACCTCTACGGCTACGCCACGTTTACAGCTCCGTCGGCTGATCGCCTTCGAGACGACATGAGGAGATTCATGGACGATCTCCAAGCCATCCACAACAATTTCCCACTGCGAGTAGTCCCACTGGAAATCAGACCGTTCTCGCCGATGGGGAGTCGTCTGAAAACGGAACACCAACGAGCTATGGATAATCAGCACCGAGCCATCGAATTTTGGCAGGAAGAATTGGCTCTTCGATTCTCAGCAGCCGAACGAGATCGTATGATAACCGAGGTGCCGTTGACGTGACCAACGGAGCTGAGGGTTGCCGTCGATACAGGATCGCCGTTTTGTGAAGTCGAACAGTATGCGTGGAAGCTTGATGGCGGACGCTAGGAGGGCACCAATGCCGATGGACTCGAAGCTGCTTGAGACCGTCCGCGATGCGGTCCAGTCGAGTGAGTTCTGGCAGGCGTACTTCGAGGATCTTGCATTTGACAATCCTCCAGAAGTGTCGACGCACCTTGCTGTTTTCGTTGAGCCGTACCTCAGGTACATCCTTGATGGTCAGAAAACCGTTGAATCACGGTTTTCGGTCAACCAGACTCCCCCCTACCGCAGAGTCGACGTTGGCGACGTGCTACTGCTAAAACGCACTGGTGGCCCGATCATTGGGATTGGAGAAATTAGTCAAGTGTGGTTCTATCACATTGATTCGGAATCGCTGCATGAACTTCAGACAGCTTTTTCTGCCGCCCTGTGTGCTCAAGACCCTCAATTCTGGGCCGACCGGTCAAATGCCTCGTATGCGACCCTCATGAGACTTGAGCACGTCGAATCCATTGCTCCGATCCAAATCGGTAAGCGCGATCGTCGTGCGTGGGTTGTCCTTAGAAAACGATCTCGGCAAATGCTGCTGTGGAACGAATGAAACCATGCGTGATCGGCTTTTCGGGCCGAATCAAGAGCGGCAAGACGACCATAGCGTCAGCGATCGCGGACTCGCTGGGTTGGCCATGTGCATCCTTTGGCGACTACGTTCGACGCGTCGCGGTCCAACGGAACCAAGATCCCCGTTCGCGAACTGTACTCCAAGAAATCGGTGAGTCGTTGATTGGCGAAGGTTGGTCACCGTTTTGCCGCGACGTACTCACTACGGCGAACTGGCGGTCAGGGATGCCGGTAGTAGTCGACGGAATTCGCCACGTAGAAGCCGTGAAGCACCTGCGCGAGATCGTTTTGCCACTGAAGTTCCTTCTTATCTACGTTGAAATCGATACCGCTCTTCAGCTTGCCCGAGTTCGACGAGAGAACCTGACTCCCCAGATGCTCGCAGATATCGAGGAACACTCCACGGAGGTAGACGGTTCCAGACTGCCAGAGCTAGCGGATCTAATTGCCGATGGAGCGAAATCAATCGAGGAAACCGTCGCCGAGATAAGGCGTAGTCTCTTACGGAGCGACTTCGACGACGCAACCTAGCTCTCCTGTTGGCACGACTCGTGGATGGCGTGACCGACGACAATGGTATTGCTCATCAGTGCCGCGAACGTCTTGCTCAACTCGCATCAGAGTGGTCGTCACGGGGAATCTGTTGATCCCACCACTCCAGCCGTAATTCTGCATCGTCTTCAGAAGGTTCGTCGGCGGCAAGTTCCAAGTTGCACACCTGTAGCAGCGCAAGGGCATCATCCACCGCGTCCGGGACTTTTCGGGCGGTGGCAATGACCTTTCGGAGCAATACCGGGGGGACACATGTGGGAGCCACCCCAGTCTTTTTGAATTCTGCGTACGCGCACCTTTTCAGGCAATAGACCTCGGCGTCTTCAAGCAATGCGGGCTTTCTGAGTAACCCGTCAACAACATCTGCCACAGTCCCGCCCGCGTGAAGCAGTTCGTATATTCGCAGACCACCCAGTGACTGCCTTCTTCCCTCTTCGTAGTCCGCTTGCTCATGTTCTTGGACGGGGGCAGCCTTGGCTGTCTCAATCCACTTGCACCACGGGTATTGGTCTTCGGATTTCCCCAACCACGTCAGGATTTTGCTTCCAAGGGTCCCGCCGCCGGTGCCGCTGGGAGAGTACCCATTAGCAAATTCGACGGTCAACCGCCCAACCATGTCCTCTGGCTCGATCCCCAGAATGTCCTTTCTCGCGTGTGCCCCAATAAGTTCGGCTCGGTCTTCCGTAGGAATGGCCTCGACCGACCAGAAAGTAATGTCGAGATCAAACAGGTCGTTTCCATCGTTCCTCACGAATCTGGCAGGCTGCCGGTCCAGCAAGGCATCATCCGCAGAGAACGCACTCAGATGTTCCACGTACAATGTTCCAAACGGAGTATCGAGGGACAGCTTACCGGCCTTTTACTCTCTGTGAGCCCGTGACGCGTCGATTATTGCCACAACGGAAACGGTCGCGTTGGACGGCGGGGCTTTCAAACCCTCGAATGCTCGGTGAATTGCCTTCACCAGCTTACGCACGGCGGAACGTGTCAACCCTTTTGAGACAGCAGCGAGTTGGAAATAGTGTAGTTGGTCTCGCTTCGCGAGCAGTTTTGTTTGGGTGTGGGGGCCAGCCCCCACGCCCCCGGGATTTTTTGAGGAATGGCTCGGGTGTCCGAGGGTAGTTGTGTGCTGGGGGCTGAATCGGTTATGGTAGCGTTGTCCGGTGAAACGGAGTCAGGCTCTGCGGGGACGCAACCTGGCGAGGGATAACCGGATCGAGGGTGCGCCGAAGGTGCATCGGGCTTCTGGGGATCCAA
>JAAYAY010000299.1 GCA_012719125.1 Planctomycetaceae bacterium
AGGAGCTCTTTGCGGATCGTACCATTGACCAGCCGTCGATCTTCATCTCCGGTGCCAGCGACTGGGGCAGTTATCAGAGTCCGGGTGCTCTCGAGCAGATGCAGAACCGGGCTTGCACGGACCTGCGAGGCGTACACATGATCGACGGCGCGGGTCACTGGGTTCAGCAGGAACAGCCCGAGGAGACCAGTCGGCTGCTTATCGAGTTTCTCCGGGGGTCGGATCATAGAACAGATAAGATGTGCCCCGCGGCAGTCGGTCGACTTTTTTTGACAGGCTCTTGGTCTTGCCGGACGGGGCCCCGCTGCAAGCTGGCACGTGGTGATCGTATCCACCGATCCCCTTTCTGGCCGTTTGGTGGCACGCTCGCCCGCCGGCATTCAAGGCAATCAGGACCATTCCTCAGCCGTCCGCCTTTTCGGCGACGATCAGAGTATTCGACGGCGATCAGAGGATTCGACGGCGAGTGTCCTTGCTGCCGGAGGCGTTTTGCCGAAGTTCCATGACTGCGGATAGCCATCCGAATTGGGGGGTCGGCCGGCTCGATCGGCACGTTGACAGGGAAGCCACGCGAGTTCTTGCGCGCACAGGTCGGGGCGACATGTGCAGGTTGGCAACCTGGCCCTCCACTCTTCAGAGGGAACAACCCATGCAGGTTGCAGACGGTCAGAAACGCGGGCAGATCGGTCCTAGAAATCGGTCCTTTTTCGGCGTGCCTCACATTGGTCATACGTTTTGGCTGCAATCTGCGATCCGCTCCCCTATTTGCGGGATGGGAAGGTCTTGAGCAGCCGACTACGGGCAGGGTAAAGTCGATTCTGTTCATGTCGGATCATGTAGACTTGGAATGCGTCCCAGTCATCGTTGAGATAGACAGCTCGCAAGCCCTGGATGCACTGTGCACCATCGATACACCACCGCATGCCCGTACGTTCCATCCGGTCTTTGACGAGGTGGCGACACGCACCTTCCACGACGCCACTGCCAATCGGATAGCCTTGCATCAGGTATTCATCGTACTTCATGTGAACTCGGTTGTTCTCGAAGTATCCCAGATGGCATTCGAGTTTCTCCAGCTCGCTTCTTTTCAATCTCCGCTTCTTCGCCATCTGCCGGAATGCGCCGATGACGCGGCCGATGCGGCCTTTCAGGATCTCGCGGAGTTGCTTTTCAAACAGCCGGGCGGCTTCCGGCGTGTTTTCCGCCTCGAAGGCAACTGTCGAGCCGAATTCCGGTGCTCCGAAGAAAGTCCGATTCTCGACACCAAGGTCGTCGACCGGGCCCACTGGGCATGCGGCCTACTCAGAAAAGACCAAGAACGTAGGCCGACTCGCTCGCTTGGCAATCGGTTGGGCAGCAAGTAGCTCTGTTGGCTCTGTCAAACAGACGATGCCGATCACCGATTGTGTCGAATTCGCCAGACTATTCCAGCGGCGAAAGTGAGGATGGATAGAATCGCGACGAGTGCCGCCACGTGCTGGGAGTTCCGCGAACGTTCCGCGACCTTACTGCGCGGCTCTGCAGGCGGCCCCGGTTTGGCCTGGTCGTCCGCTTTCAGCAGCGGCGCCGGTTTGACGACCGGCGTGGCGCCTTGCGGCGGCGTCACCGGGGGTGTCATCACCTGCCCCACAACAGGTTGCGGGGCGGCTGTCGGACGATCCGAAGCTCCTTGGAGTGTGAAAGCCGCCGCCAAGTTGGTATTGCCCGTTCGCTGCAGTTGTCGGCGAAACTTCTCCAACGTTCCCTCGGCAAGCTGCGAAGAAGCGCCGGCAATCTGTTCGGCAAAGGAGTTGAGCTCCCCTCCCGCGCAGATGTGCGCCGCGCAGGCCGCGCCGTGTCGGGCCACCGTTTCCACATACACACGAGCGGCCAGCTCAAGGGTCTTGGCGTCCAGTTTCTGAAGACCCTTGCGATGGGTTTCCAGTACCCGTGAAGCAGTGTTCTGCAACGCGTGTGGGTTGTTCTGCTCGAAGAAGTTGCGAAGGCCCAGTTCGCACTTGTCGTCCAGGTAGATCTCGGCGTATTTCTGCCAGTCGTCGGCGGTGATCACGTCGCTGACCACGTCCCACCCGAACTGGTTATCGGCAATGCGGCTGAAGTACCTGGCCCCGTCGTATCCTTCCGCCATCATTGCGCGGATGAACTCCGGATTCTGGTATCGGCTCAACTGTTCGAGCACGACAGCCTCGCGTCCGCTCTGGACCTCCTCGCCTCGAACCAGGTCGTTGACATACAAGTCCGGCTGTTTGCCGTCGAGTTGCTCGACGGTGAGGGCCAAGACGCCCTGGTACTCGAAGTTCTCGGTCAGGTCCATGACTCCGTAGAGATTGCTGCTGCGGCCATGGATCACCCCCTGCACTCCGCGCAATTGCTGCTGGAAGATCTCGGGGGCCGGCTGCGCCCAGCCGTCGCTGGAGTAGGCGCAGGACATCCGGTCCAGGTACCGGGTCGCCACCTCCATGGGTTGCGCCCAGTTGTGGGAATCCTTGACAAAACCATCGACGCCCGTGCCGTACACTCCGGTCGGGGCTCCGAAGATGCGCAGGAGGGCGAGTTTTCGGCTTTGTTCGTCGGTTGTTCCTCGCCCGGCCAGATCGCGGGCCAGTTTGTCCGTGTTGATTTGAACGTGATTGGGGAATTCGGATTCGGGAGGCGCCTGGTGAGCCAGGCGAACGGCCTTGTCCAGCAGGAGCATCTTCTCGGGAAACGAATCGCGGTACATGCCCGTGACGGTCATCACGACGTCGACACGGGGGCGCCCCAGGGGTGAGATCAGCTTCACGTCTTCCACATCGCCGCGTCGGTTCCAGACCGGTTCCACGCCGAGGAAATGGAGGATCTCCGATTCGAGGGCTCCGTGGGTCCTGATCATGGTGTTGGCCCAGAGCGTGACGCTGAGCTTGCCGGGAAAGTCGCCGTGCTGCCGGCGATGGAGCTGGAGGGTCTGCTCGGCCATTCGCTTGCCCACCTCCCAGGCCTCGCGTGTGGGCATCTTGTCGGAGTTGTATTGGTACTGGTTTCGCCCCGTAGGGAAGATGCCGGGATTCGACAAGGGATCGCCCGGCGGCCCGACCGGCACGAACCGGCCGTCGAGGGCACTGGCCAGGTAGTCGAGTTCCCGGTTGTGGCGCATGTGCCACAAGGCGGCAGAAATTCGATCGCGAGGATTATCTTCAGGCTCGTCGGAACCGGTCGTCTCGTCGCTTGCCTTGGGTTCGGGGGGGGCGGCATCGCCGGTTCCGGCCGCCGCCAGCCAGGCCTTTTGCTCGTCGGCCGAGAGCCCTCCAGCTCGCAGTTTCTCCAGCTCATCCTGGAACGCGTGCAGGATCATGTCCTCCGCGTCGGCCTGGGAATAGGATTGGCCGAAGGTGTGCAGACCACGGGGCCCCGTCTGCGACTTGACCTCGGTCAGCCAGTGTTCGATCCGGTGGACTTCGTGGTCCTCGGCCGACATGGAGGGCTCCGTTGTTTCGTGGCGTTCATCGTCGTCGTTCCCTTCGTGCCGGCCGGCGTATCCCAACTCGCCAGCCAGGCGGACGATGCTCGCATAGTACTCGGCCTGCAGTCCTGTTTGCTTCTGATCGCGGGCCTTGGCGTAGTTGTTGGTCAGTTCCTGCAGTTTGGCCAGTTCGCCGTAGAGGCCTGTGCCGGTCAGGGGCGGGGTGGCGTGGGTGAGCAGGAGTGCCTGCCCGCGGCGTTTCGCTGCGACGGCCTCGCCGATCCCGTCGACGATGTAGGGGTAGATGTTGGGCAGATCTCCCAACACCAGGGCAGGCGGATCATCCCAGGAGAGACCGTTGCTCTTGCCCGGCAGGAATTCCATGGTGCCGTGCCGTCCGAGATGGACCACGGCGTCGGCCTGCCACTGGTGCTGGAGCCAGAAGTAGAATGCCAGGTACTGATGCGTGGGCCAAGTGGAGGTGTCGTGATAGAGCGAGGCCTGTTTCTGGGAGGAAGCCCGTGAGGGCTGCGGTGCCAGGAGAAGGTTGCCCATCTGAAAGGCCGGCAGCACGAAGAACTTGCTCCCCTGGCGAGTCACCGTCATCAGGTCGCCGGGCGGCTGGCCCCATTGTTGGCTGATCTGTTGCTTCACATTCTCCGGCAAGCGGTCATAGTGGGCCAGATACTCTTCGACCGGCCAGAGCAGCGCTCCCTTCTCGACGAGCGAATCGAGTTCTCCGGGAGCCCATTGTCCCACGTTGCGTCCCACCGAGAGCATCGAATCCACGATGGCCTGCCGGTCGATCTCGCCTTCGATGCGATAACCCCGGTTGGCAAGATCGGCCAGGATGGCTTCCAGGCTTGCGGTGACGTTCAAGTAGCTGGCACCCACGTTCTGTTTGCCGCCGCTATGGTTGTAGAACAAGATTGCGATTCGTCGCTCCGCCGTCGCCGTCCGCCTCAACTTCGCCCAGGCGAGGGCCCGCCGGATCTGCCAGCGGTAGTTGTCTTCGATCAGCACCGTCCGAAAGTACTGTTGTCCCGTATTGGGATTTGTGACCGGCTGTCGTGCGGCAATCACCGTCGGTTCGATCAACCCCGAGAATTCCGGGGAGACGATGCCATTGAGAAGATAGTTGCCCGGAATCCCCTGGCGGCTCCCGCTCCATTCTTCCCGGGCCACGTTCAGGATGATGCTGTTGAGCACGGGCACGTTGAGATCGTGGAGCGCCGCGTAGTGATGCGGCTTCTCGCTCGTTAGCCGAAAACTGGAACTTATGACCACGTCGACCCCGTCGAAGAGCCGCTTCAGTGGCGACTCGTTGTTCTGGTCCTGTCCGACCGGCATGAACCAGAACCCCAGAACGGGACTGGCGCCTGCTTGCTCCACCCCGCGGATGAGCTGGGTGAAGTAATCGGTCTCGTCGTTCAGATACAAGGTGTTGTAGACAAAGATGCCGACCTTTGGGGCGTCAGGCCTGTAGCCTGGACGGGTCTGATACCATTTCCAGTAGCTCTGGGCGTCGGGAAAGACATCGCTAGAGTCGGGATGATAGATCCCTTCGTCGGCGGCCGGCACCGGTGATCGGGCGGTTACTCCAGGCACCTCGAAATGCTCGCAGATCTTCTCGTAGAGGCCCACCATGTTGGTCGCGCCGCGTTGGCGATAGTAGGATGCCAAGTCGGGAAGATCGTCCAGAAGAACGGCACAGTCACGGTATTGCAGATTCGACTGGCTTACAACCCACGCTCCTTGTTTCGCGGCAGCCGACACGGCCTCCTCGAGTCCCGGGATCGAACAGCGCAGGGCCAGAATCATGTCGTAGTGGCCCAGCTCGAGTGGGCGGGGCGACTCGGCCCAGTCCTGCTCAACCCACAGGTCCACTTCCAGTCTGTCGGTTCCGTATTGCTGGCGAAAGCGGTCATACGCCCGAACCAGAATCGGCGTGTGAACCGCCACCGTGAGCACCGCCAATCGCACCGGCCCTCCGGAGGCCTTGCTGCGTGTCGGCCCTTCGGCGGAAGCAGGGGGCTTGACGGGCTCTGCGGCCGGAACAGGGGGATCCTGGGATCTGCCCAGTTGGGGCATCAGGAGGGCCACGATCGGAAGCATCCAAACGGACCATGCCACGAACCCTCGACCACGCCTAATCCGGCACATAGATGACCTCTCCGTTCTCCAACTCGTAGGCGACTCCCAGACGCATTCCCTGCCCTCCCGCTTCCCTCGCGCTCAATTGCTGAACTCGAATCGTCCTGCCCTGCCGCGAGAGCACTTCCGTCTGTCCCGAATCGCTCCGCCGCATGAGAACCCAATCGTCACTCGATCGCATCATGTTGCCCATGCTCAACGCTCCGAGCGCCGTCAGCAGGAAGGCGATTGCCAGAACGATCGAGAGATCGAACAGGTTGGCAACCAGGCTCAAAGGGTCATCTTCTGCCGCGGCGTCCATGAATCGCCGGCGTCTTCTTTGTCTCATGGGGAGGTCTCCTCGGTTTCCAGCCGCGCGCCTTGCTGGCTCCCACGATGCTCCTGCTGCAGACCCAGGAGCGCGCAGACGACCTCGGCCACCAACTCGACGTCGCTGACCACCAGGTCGGCTGTATGGGCTCGGGCCATGGCGGTCACGTAGCTGAAACCGCCGACCAGCAGCCCCACCACAGTCGTCGAGAAAGCTACCACCAGCCTGGCCGAAAGGGTACTCAAATCGCCTTCACTCAGGGCCATGAGACCAGGCCCCAGGGGAATCAGGGTGCCGGCTAACCCAAGAAGAGGGCCGAGTCGGACCAGGACACGAACCCGGTTCACGTCGCGAGCCAGTTCCGCCTCAACCTGCGCGACCATGTGGTCCAGTCTCGCTGGGAGTGTCGCCGGCGAGCCGCGATCGAGCTGATCGAGCAGGTCGCGTACGAACCGTCTCAGGTGCGGATGTTGACAGCGGCATTCCGCTACGGTTGCGAGCGAACCGGCCAGCGACGTCCCGTCGCCGAGGGCCAGGTTCCGGAGTTGCCGGCCAACCTGTGTATTTCGGCGGGAGCGTCCGAGCCACGTATCGTGGACCAGTTCTCCAAGGTGCCACACTGTCTGCAGAAAGCTCAGGCTCAGCAGCAGAAGAGTGGGGTAGAGCAGCAGCAGGCTCGTGTTGTAGACAAATTGGCCTAGGTCCCAGTTGTCCAGATCCATCTTGCTACGCCGCGGAGAGAGGTGGTAATACGAATTAAGTCATTGTATTACCAGTTGCATTGTGGTTCAACGACCGCCGAAATGGGGAAACGGCGTGCTCTGGGGAATCTCTCGTTGTTGCATGTGAGACGGTTGGGCTTGGGGGGAGAACCTGGCCCGGACGGATCGTCGCAGGCCGGTCCATCTCAGTCGCAACCTATTGCACAGAAGCATGTTACGCCATTGCGTTTGCCGGCCGCGTTGTACACGGAATCCGGGTAATTGCACAAGATGCCGCCGTGCGTAATACTAATGGTATGTTCGTAATATCACACCGACAGACGCTCCCTGGAAGGTCCCGAAAAATGAGACGCCGCGCATTCACCTTAGTCGAGTTGTTGGTCGTGATCGCCATCATCGGGATACTGATCGCGCTGCTCTTGCCCGCCGTCCAGGCAGCCCGTGAGGCCGCTCGCCGCATGACATGCAGCAACAACCTCCATCAACTGGGAATCGCGGTGCACAATTACCTGGACACGCACAAGGCGTTTCCGATGAACCGCACCGGGAAGACCCTTCACAACTGGTCGGCCATGTCGATGCTGGCACCCTATGTGGAACAGGCGAACATGCACAACATGCTGGATTTTTCCGCCTACCCCTACACGGCCGTTACCGGGGCGGGCACCGTGGCCGACGGGAGCGTCAACCTGCCAGCAGCACGGACGGTGGTGGCGGTGTTTCTATGTCCCTCGGACCCGGTGGGCGTACGCGCCATCTCGAATCTCATCAAGAACGCCTACGAGGCCTTCGCCGTCAGCCTTACTGAGTTCAAGCCGGGCACAATTCGTGTCATTGCCCGCCCAATCGATCCAGAACGGCTGGAGATCATCATCGAAGATGACGGCCAGGGACTCTCAAGGGCGGATCTGGCTGAGGTTCGGCGATTCGTGCCTGGAGGCACCACGAAGGCCGGTTACGGCACCGGCTTCGGCCTACCCACGGCCAAGCGGATGATTGAAGCCCACGGGGGCTCACTTTCCATCGATAGCCAAGACGGCCAAGGGACCGTCGTTACTGTCACCATGCCCATTACGACACCAGGAGAGAGACCGTGACGTTTCATGCGCTCGTTGTGGATGACAATCAAGATGTTCTGGAGGAAGTTCAGGATCGGCTGGATTCGATGGGCCACACGTGCGAGGTGGCCGAGACCCAGAACGATGCCAGAAGGCTGCTCGACCAGGGGAGGTTTTCGTACGGGCTATTCGATCTGGAGATTCCCGTGCGGTTTGGCAGCCCCACTCGCATCGGAAACGGAAAGAACCTTGTCCGTGAGGTCCGGTCTACACAGGGCTTTCCAGTAATCGTGATGACCGCCCACGGCCGCGGTGACCACAAGCTCGCCGTGGAGGTCATGAAATACGGTGCCAACGACTTTGTGCAGAAGCCGTTTTCGGAATCCGACCCACCGCTGGAGCGAGTGATTGAGGAGGTTCTGCGAGGCACCGGGCGCGACGAGTTTCCCGCCATGCCGCGCCCACAAACGCCTGGAGACCCAGAACCGCGGCACTTCGATGGCGGCGAACTGGTGTTCTACCCGACGCGAGTGGAGCTTTGCGGCGTGAAGATCTGCGGCGACGAAGATAGCAGCGTGATCCGCAAGATTCTGGATGTGCTCCATGGCGGCCGAGCTCACAGCGGCGAGGAACTGGCTGATATCATCGGTAGCGAAGGCGGTGCCCCAGCCGTGGCCGGAGCGATCCGGAACTTTCGCCAGCGAGTGCGGCGGACGCTTCTTGCCGAAGCAGGAGTCGAGATTGATCCGGCGAGCGACCTGATTGTGAACGATCGTC
>JAAYAY010000300.1 GCA_012719125.1 Planctomycetaceae bacterium
AACCGTGCTGAAAGAAAAAGCCTCTTCTCCATTCGCTTCTGGAACCCGTACCCCGGGCGCTCATGGAGCATCTGAACTCATGAAATGCACCGAGCATCGGCCTGGCAATACGGCGCACACCGATTATCCGGGCCGCTTAGTAGATCGTCTACGGCACTAGCCAGCTCAAGGAGTTGGTCCGTAAGTTGGCCCGCGCGTTGTTTCATTTCGCCAACGTCCACGTGCTTCTCCTGGATTCCGGCGTGAGGATGCCATCTTCGATCATCCGACGCCGCTCCCGCCGGACGTTCGTTTGCCAACGTGGTCGATTGCCCTTGGGTCGCTCCAGGTCAGCCTCTGTGAACTTACCCTTGAGCCGCGCCTCGATCTTGGCCATTACCTCCCGCTCGTGGGAGCTGCCGCCCATCTCCTCGAGCGCACGGGTGATCTCCTTGCGCAGCGCCTCGGGCGTGGTCGTCTGACGCTTCCACTCTCTCGACCGAATGTACAGCTCGTGGTGCGGCCGTCGCCCGCAAGCGCGCCCAAGCTGCTCAACAATGTCGAGCAACGCCTCGTAGACCTGGTCCTTCCCGGAATCGTTCTCCAACTCGCCAACGGCCGTTGCCAACGAGAGTTTCTCGCCCTTAAGGCCGTCGGGCACGGGTATTCCCCGTCGCTCCAGTTGCCGGATGGTCTTCTGCACCGCCTGGAGCTGCACCTTCTTGACCTTCAGGTCGCCGGCGTCTTGCCCGTTCCCTGCGGCCTGTTCCGCAAACTCCCGCAGGGCTTCAAGATGATTTTGCACGTTCTGAAGGTTCATAGCCAGGCTCCCTACAGTTAGCTGCGGCTAGTCCATCCGTTCCTGGGGCGCGATGCTGGTCTGAATAGTCTCTTTGAGCCGGTCGTAAATGCCATGCCGCCGGTCTCGCAGTTGGTACTCCTTCTCGACCTTCAGAAGCTCCTCAATCAGCTCGATCTTCATGCCGTGCTTGGTGCAAAGCTCGGCCAGCAGTTCGCGGTCCGGTGTCGCGCGATCACCATTCATACGTGGGCCTCCTGTTTTTCCGCGGCCGCCTGTTTCAACAGGCAACACTCGGTGCCAGGGTCGAAGTCGTCCCGAACGCCGCGGGAGATGTTGCAGGAGCGATGTGCCAATCGCCCGTTCTCAAGCGTCGTTACCCCACCGCGACTGTGTGGCGTGATATGGTCGACGACGCTGTCCTCGAACTCAATCTCGCGGCCGCAGACCTTGCCATTGCAACTGAGTTGGCACTTGCCCTCAGCACGGCGATACAGAATCAGTCGTTCCTCGAAGGTAAAGCTCCGCTTGGGATCCAGACTTGGGTGCGGCTTCAGGGCGACGCCTCCGAAGACGAACTGTGTGATGATCTCGTACCGGTCGCTGATCCGTTCCGAACCATCGGTTCCCCGCGACATTGACTGGCTTAGGTCCTCCAGAATGTCGTCGCCATCATGCGCATACTCGCGGTTCATCGCCTCTAGGCGGCGTTGGTCCAGCCGCTCAAAGTTGGCGAGCACCTTCGGGTACTCGGCCTCGGGTATCTCCTCGTCCTTGCCTTGATCAACCGATGGCCGATAGCTGCACCTTCAAGTACTGGGGCGAACGTCGTCGAATCCTGATGCATCAGCACCCAGTTGTGGCCGAAGTCTGGGTCACGGACGATAGCCCAACCGACTTCCTCGTGATTGAACCGCCGCAGCTTCTCAAGCCCGTGCGAAGGTTGCGTCTGAAAGCAACTTTCTAAAGCGGTCCGTATCTCACCGTTCACATAGCGATTGCGATGCAAATGAAACCATGCGAAAAGCGCCTGTGCCAGCGGGTTACTGCGAAGCTGGGACTCAAACTTGCGCGGATACAAGACCCTCCCCAACACCAGCAGGTTGGCGACAGCATCACAAACCGTGCGTTCTACTGGCCCAAGCCTCATGCTTGATGGATCATGATAGAGCTTGTTGCGCTGCTCATGATGCGCGAGGGCGGACTCGATAGCCTCGACAGCCTCCGTTCGCCGTCCCCGAATGGTCGCGTATTCAGAATGATTCTGAACATCGGTGAGGTGCGAGCCCCACCAACGCCTCTTTGGGTCGGTTTCTAGGGCTTCCCAATGGCCCTTGATTCCGGCCGTCGTCAGGCCTGCCTGTCCAGCCCAGGTCATTACGGTGTAGAGGCAGGCCTGCGGGAACGTGCTGGGCTCCGCTAGGACACCACGGTTACGATGCCGCCAGGACCGAATGTAGGCCTTGAGCATCAGCTCAACGACATCGTCCGCCAGGAGGAAAACGGCCCGGCTGTTATAGCTAGGGTTACTGGCGAAGATGTCGAGCAACTGCTCGACGTGCTCCGTAATGACAACTACGTCGCTCACGCGGTCGCCTCCTATTCGATCAATTGCTCGACCCGGTGCTTCGCTTTCTCCAGCAGGGCCTTTGATTCCTTCAAAGCGCCGTAACTCGCCCGTACCTTGTCGCCGATTTTCCGCTGAACCTTCGGATCGAGAACGGGAATCATAAACTTCGCCAAGTTGCCGGGATAGAGCTCAACCTGTGTGCTGCCCGTGCCGTGCTTCTCGGTTTGCATGGCTCCAACCTTGGAGTTCAGCACCAGCGCCACGTAGGCAGCGTCGTACTCCGGCTTCAGTCGCAGGATGTTCACGTGATTGCTGGCGACGGCGGGCATATCCTCCAGCCAGATGTTGGTGCGGCCAACATACGCCCCAGTGGAGTAAACGACAACGTCGTTCGGCGCCAGCCGAGATCGCTGGTCTTGGGCGTAGACTGCCTGTGACGTGCTTGCCAGTTCATCGATGCGGATGTGCTGGGGACCGATGTGCTGGCTGTTGACAACAGCGACTGGCCCGCCCTCAACATACACCGGCTGTTTGCCTCGCTGGTTGAATATCACCATTTGCCGTAGGGATAGGAGATTTTGCCTTCCAATCGCATCCGCCATTACGTCGATCAGGTCGCCATACTCGGGGCGGTAGTGTTGGGCATCCCAGCGGTGGGCGTGGGCAACCTCCTGAAAACGCGTCGAATACTCGAGCCGCTCAAGCTGTGGCACCTTCTCTAGGTGCAGTGCTCTGTCAAGTTGCTCATACGCAGACGCGTGGCTGTCGGCAAATCGTTGCCGTGCAGACACTGCTCCCACCATCAACATTTCGATTTCGGCAAGAAAGCTCGGACCGGGATCGGGTATGAGAATCTCTCGAGCTTCGTTTAGGCCAAGGTGTGCTTGAATGTTCCCTTGAAACAGTCGCTCCATTTGCGGCAACCCGAAGCGACAATTAAGGAAGGCTGTGAGAAAGCAGTTGTAGGCCTTGCCGCGGCTTGTCTTCACCGCAATACAGTCCTGAGATACATTGCATATTGGTAGCTGGACTAGGGATGCGGCAGGATAGGCCGTCTTCGACAGCACGAGATCAAATTGAGTCAGCTCAGTTCGTCCATCCATCTCGGATCGTGCCGCCGTGATGTAAGCGATATCTTCGGTATCTATTAATCCGCCGCGAAGATTGGAGATGCGAATGAATGGAATTCCTGAATCGACGTACTCCTTGGCACTGATCTCAAAGATGCCCTTGGCAAAGAGCGGTATCGCAACCTCTCCAAGTGCTAGATGCCGAGGAAAGCGACGTATCGCGTCCTCGATGTCGATGAACCGTGGGTCAAAGTAGTAGGAATCCCATCGACGCCTACGACTGATCATCGAGTATGGGATTGTTGTTGCTACGGGCATCTATCAGTCCTCATTCCAGAAAGCCAGCTTCTGCTGCTTGGCCCAGGCGACGAAAAGCTCTGCAATGCCAGGAGGATCATCGGTGCGGCTTGCCACACAGTCCTGGTCTATCAGTGGATTCCCGAGATCGTCTTCGAGGACGTTGCCTTCCTCGATACGGTACTGGTACTTGCCAGAACTGTCCTTGCCCTCTCGTTTGGCTGTTGAGGTGGCTCCAGTTTGACAGACACTCCAAGTGCTTATTCCAGCCGTTATACTGGGGAGCAAAGGAGTGTGTCATGACAAGGAAATCGAGCCGGGGGAAGGGTCGTTCTGGGCGTCGTTTCTAC
>JAAYAY010000301.1 GCA_012719125.1 Planctomycetaceae bacterium
GGGCATGGCGAGCCTCCTTGCTCTGGAACCCTGATTCTCAATACCAATTCGCCTTTGCTACCCCATGTCCCCTTTCTTGTCCAGGTCAACTATAACTGTTTGTCAACTTACGAAACGGACATCTAGCGGCCTTGTCAGCAGCCGCGAGGGCTTCTCTGACGGTGGTACGCTGATGACGAGTGACCGCGGCGGCAGCGGTGCAAGTGGCTCGAGCGATGGCTTCGATCGGGTCGCCCACAAGTCCTTCCAGAGCCTCGGCATTTGCGGAAACGCCGTCCGAAGTTATTGGCTGTCCACGAGCAATACTTTCTGCAGACGTGATTGCGCTCTTAATGTCACCCTGTCGTTCTGCATCCGGGATTCTGATCGATCCCTCCACCATGCGAGCACAGCGAGTCGCATAGGCGACGATTGCCCGCAGTGTAAGGCGCTGCAGGTCCTCCTCTGTTGGCAAGGCGCGACTTACCGCCTTGTTTTCAGCCTGTGCCGTAACTGCCTTGGTGTACCACTCCGGCTCCCCCTCCGGCCACAAGGGGCCCATCACTGAGAAATCGACGGGGGCACCGTCCAAGTCAGGGCCGGTAGGGTGATTAGCAAGGAGAAACTCGTAGTCCCTACCCGCGGAAGCCGCCACTTCGGCAGAGTTCGCGGCGGCGCTGCGCGCAGCATCCACGCTCTTGGTGGCGAGACCAGCGTCGCCAGACACGGCCGCTCGACTGGCCAAGACAGCGGCCATGGCGGCAGTGCCGCCGACAACAATGCCATCGACAATACCGCGAACGCCCCCTCCAAGCATGCCGCCGCCGATGATACCACCACCGCCGCGGACAGCAACGTCGACATTCACGTCCCCGCCGGAAGCAAAAGTCTCTGCCGCAGCGATCGCCTTTTCGACCGCCTCAACCTGCTCACGGTTCTCCGAGCGAAACAACGGCTGAACACGCCGGGCAGATCGGGCGGCGTAGGCAACCATGCCTCGTCTGGACAAACGCTGAAGATCTCCTTCGTTCGGGAGAACACTCTTTCGCAAACCCGTCTCCCGCTTCTCTGTGATCGCCTTCGAATACCACTCCGGCTCGCCCTTCGGCCACAGCGGCCCCATATCGGAGACCTCAAACGGCTCACCAATGGGATCACCGCCGCGCGGATGGTTGGAAAGAAGATATCTGAAGTCGTATTGGGCGGCGGCGTCGGCCGCGGCGGCGTAGGCCGCGGCGGCGGCGTCGGCGGCGGCGGCGGCGGCGTAGGCCGCGTCGGCGTAGGCCGCGGCGATAATGTCGTCAGCGCGGACAAGGGATTCTGCGACGGCAATCGCACGCTCGACAGCTCGCACGTGCTCTGGCTCCGAGGAACGATACAACGGCTGAACCCGCCGGGCACATCGGGCGGCATAGGCGACGATGGCCCGCAAGGACAAACGCTCAAGATCCTCTATCGACGGAAGGTCTGCCATTCGATCCCCCTTGAGAAAAGCGTTGCGTGCGAGACTCGCTCCAAGCAGTGGACTGAGGCATTCACACAATAACGCGCGGGGGGCGGGTGCAAGCTACCCCACAACGCCGCGTTTGTTGCCAGTACGCTTCGCATCGAAGCCGAAGTGCGTTGGCAGAAACTCGCATCCCAACAGTCGCTGGAGCTTCGACGTCTGCCTGTCACTCAGCGGCGGTCACGTCCAACTGCCGGCCCGCCAAATCCGCCGCCTCCCTTGCGACCCGTTCCCCAGAGGAGTAGAATACGGCTCACGGCAGTTGAGAGAGCCCCCCAAGCTGGTGTCTCGACGCGACCGAGTCGCGAGAAAAGTTGGCGAACTGAAACGCTGGGGGTCGACTATACGCCGTGTGACTTAGCATGGACCCGGGGTGTGGCGCAGCCTGGATAGCGCGTCTGACTGGGGGTCAGAAGGCCGCTGGTTCAAATCCAGTCACCCCGACTTGATAAAGCCTTCCGTAGCAACGAGTTACGGAAGGCTTTTTTCGTGCACCTACGGTGCCAAGATGCCCGGTTCTATGCCGGTGCTATGTTTGGCTAGAAATCAAAAAAACCCCGCCGACCACTCGACGGAGAGTCAAGCCGGTTGACCTCGATTGACGACGATATCACAGCATGATATCATTACTTGGATGAGCCACCACGAACGTACGCTCAAAGCGATCTTCGCGGACCCCATCCGGGCCAACGTCCGGTGGGCGGATATCGAGGCCCTTTTTCGTCACAGCGGGGCCCAGGTCATGGAACGCGAAGGCTCGCGTGTGGCCGTACTGCTCAACGACAAGGTGGCCATCTTCCATCGGCCTCATCCACGGCCGGAGACAGGCAGGGCAACCGTTAGGGACGTTCGCACTTTTTTGGAGAACGCGGGGGTGCGTCCATGATAAGAAACCTGAAGCACAAAGGCTATCACGGCAAGGTCAGCGTCGATGTCGATAACGGCATCCTGCATGGCACCGTCTTGGGAATCCAGGATGTCGTGACGTTCGAGGGCACGACGGTTCCCGAATTGGTCAAAGCGTTTGAGGAATCGGTAGACGAATACCTTGCCTTCTGTGCCGAAGTCGGCCACACGCCGGAAAAGCCGCCATCCGGTCGACTGCTTGTGCGTATGAAGCCGACACTCCACGGCCGTCTATCGGCGATTGCAAACGCGAAGGGTGTCAGTGTCAACCGCCTGGTGGTCGGGTGCCTGGAACGTGAAGCCGTCCAGGAAAGCGACCTTGTCGGTTAGTTGCCCGTCCTGTTATCAATTTCCCGCTTCCGGGTGGAACCCCTCCAGAATCGCCGTGGTTGCCCCATTTGTGCGTCCCATGCCCTGGACGGCTCGCCTATCGTGGAAGGTGCCGATCTCGCAGCCACGGAAGCAGTGGAAGGCGGATTCTTCAGCCGGCCCATGTGACACACCGAATTGTGCGGCCAGCTTGTCGCGGGTCTTGCCGGCAGATTGGGCCTGTGCACATTTGGGCACACCCCCAAGTTGTTTTTCGCGACCGGCTTTTCCGGCAGCAGACAACCGTTCCTTCGCCTCCGCCTCCAGCTTCTCCTTCAACCGACCCATGCGACACGCCGAACTGAGCGGCCAGCTTGTCGCGGGTGTCGCCCTTGGAAAGGTCCGCACATTTGGGCGTACCTTTTTTTCCCGCTCCTGGAGACAGCTTCAGCCGTTCTCCCGCTGATACCGAACTGCTTGCCGAGGGCGTCACGAGAACGGTACTCCGTTTGCTTTCGGGAAACATTTCCCGGAAGCTGGGGGACGGCTCGCCGGATCGCAAGTCGCATCGCCGCTATCTGCTCGGGAGCGGGATCTCGGTCGTGGATGCAACCGTTGCCGTCGACGTGCTGGGGGCCGTGGTGTGACTCTCGAAATGCCGGATCGCTCAGATAGGGTGCTTCAGCCATCGCCACACCTCGCGGAAAGAAAGAGACCGGCCGACGTGGGACGGTTGCCGAAGCACTTGTCTCGCAACCCGTCGGCCGGTCTTATGAAAACC
>JAAYAY010000302.1 GCA_012719125.1 Planctomycetaceae bacterium
CAACGCTTGAGCCTCTCCACCCCCGCACAACTTCTCAGCCGCCGCCTCCCAAGGCCCCCTAACTGACCGCCTCCGCCACGCACCCGTTGCAAACGACACAGGGTAGCGGAAAATAAGGTTAAACGATGTAGTGCTACGGTTCAAGCAAGGTCTTGCGGGATGATACACGGCTACCATGTCATCTGGGGAGTCTATGGCTTCTGGCTGCCAAACGACCCCCGGGGCTCGTGGTCCGATTTCGTGTATGCGTGGGAACTGGCCCGGTTCGGTCGGGCTACCAAGTCGTTGGATCGTGTCGCCACGGAACCCGGCGAGTATGCAGTCTGGCGAGAAGCGGCCCAAAGTGCCTTGAAGTATCCAGCGGTTTCGTTGACTGGCCGCCAGGCCCTGGCTGTTGGGCAAGGTTTTGCACGGCTGGTCAGCAAGAGCGGCCTCACGGCATGGGCATGCTCGATTCTGCCTGAGCACGTTCATCTCGTGCTTGGGCGACATCGTTACAGGATCGAACAGGCAGTGAACCTGTTGAAGGGCGAGGCAAGCCGCCGGCTGGCAGAAATCGGTCTGCATCCCATGGCTCGATACAAGACCGCCGATGGGCGTCTCCCGTCGGCGTGGGCGGACAAGAAGTGGAAGGTGTTCTTGGATTCTGAAGAGGCGATTGACAATGCAATCCGCTACGTCGAGGAGAATCCGGTCCGTGAAGGAAAGCCGAAGCAGAAATGGTCGTTTGTTCGCGCATTCACTGGAATCGACGCTGGCGGCTGGGTAACCTATCACTAAACCAATATAGTTCAACCCGCTGCCGTAGGCGAGGCAGAAGCTCATAGCCGTTTCCAATCAGAGCCTCAGCCTCGCCTGCGGCAGCGGGTTAAACGACATGTGGCGATATCTCTCTCACTCAGGAGTCGGGACCATGAAAAGAGTCAGTCGATGTGCCGCCCAGTGCCACCATTCCCACCGCGTCAATCGCCGGCAGTTCGTGGCCGCGAGTTCCGCGTCGCTCGTGTCGGCGTCGTTGTTGGGGAGTTTCTTGCAGAGCAATTTCGCGTCGGCGGCGGAGATCGGGCAGCACGGTCCCGCCTCGAAATACCTGCCGACCGTGAAGGCGTTCTTCGTTCGCCGCGAGGGCGACTACGGCATGCGCTGGCCGGGTCAGATCTACGACGGCGAGGCCGCCCGCAAGAAGTTCATCGAGCAGATAGGCGCCGAGGCCAAGTCGCTCGGCATCAAGATCGACCTTCAGGAGAAGCCGATCTACTCGGAGGAAGAGGGCCAGCAGTGGGTCGCCCAGGCGGCCGCGTCGAAGCCCGACGGACTGCTCGCCGTGATGCTCGACCGGCAGCGCCCCGCCTGGCCGGTGGCCACCGCCGCCGTGGATTCCGGCATTCCCACGGTCATCTTCTCGCCCGTCGGCACTTCGTTCACCACCAACACGGTCGATCTGGCCGATCGGACGGGGTGCTTCATCTGCTCGACCGACGATTTCCGGCAGGTGCAGTTGGGCATCAAGATGCTCAAGGCGGGGGCCAAGATGCGGAACACCCGCTGCCTGGTCATCAAGGGCAAGCAGCGCGGCGACAGCGAGATGCTCCATCTGGGGATCAAGCTCCGTACGGTTCCCGCGGCGACGTTTCTCGAAGAATACGAGGCCACGCCGATCGACGACCAGGTGAAGGCCATGGCGGCCGATCTGATGAAGCGAGCCAAGAAGCAGGAAGGCCCCACGGAGGCCGACGTGCTCAACGGCATCAAGAGCTACCTGGTTGCCGGCCGGCTGATGCAGCGCGAGGAGTGCGACGCGATCACCATGGATTGCCTGGGCGCACTGGGAAAGACCAAGGTCAGCCTTCCCTGCATCGCCTGGTCGAAGATGAACGACGACGCCATCCCGGCGGCCTGCGAAGCGGATCTGGGCGCGGTGGCAACCCATATCATCGTCCAGTACCTGCTCGACCGGCCCGGTTTTCAGCAGGACCCGGTGGCTGAGACCATGCAGGACGCGATCATCGGCGCCCACTGCTCCTGCCCGACGCGGCTGAACGGCTTCGGCACCGAGCCCGAGTCCTACGACATCGTTCACCACCACGGCGTCCGCGACGCCACGATGCGGCCTGTCTGGCGCGTGGGCCAGGACGTCACCTGTGTCGACGTGTTGCCGGGCGCCGAGGAGACGCCGACCCAGATGCTCATCTCATCCGGCAAGGTGGTCGAAAACGTATCCGTTCCGCCCGCCG
The DNA here is from genome assembly GCA_012719125.1 of Planctomycetaceae bacterium. Lineage (GTDB taxonomy): Bacteria > Planctomycetota > Planctomycetia > Pirellulales > Thermoguttaceae > JAAYAY01. Next base: position 2,235 of record JAAYAY010000302.1, read on the forward strand.
GCGGATGCGTGGTTTCGGTCATGGCCAAGTTCGACAGCTCGCAGGACGTGCTTTCGTTCCCCGGCTTCCACCAGTTGTTCCTTTACGGAAACTTCAAGCGCGAGCTCAAACAGTTCTGCCGGCTTCAAGGGATTGAACCGGTGGTAGTCTGAGGCCAGCTCGCCGTGCCGAATGTCTGGATTCCCGCCTTCGCGGGAATGACGGACGGAGGAACGCGCAACTGGCCAAGCAGATTCTCGCGAAGTTGGACAAGCGGGACCGCCCCTGGCGAGCGTGACACCCGGTTTGGGGCACGTCTTCCCCCATCGCACGTGGCCGGACACCGCAGAACCGTCGAATCTGCTATCACTGAAATTGCGCCGTAATATATTTCCTATTCTGTGCATTTTAACGCCGATCTCTCTCATCGTTTCGGCGTAATCTACCGATGGGAACGATGTCCGAAATACGCTCGTCGTATGCGCCAGGCGTTTCGGCACACCAAAGAACTGAAGAAGAAACAGCAGCCTCGTAATCCCCCCTCGACCGAGTGACGCGGCGTCTTCCCCCTTGCGTTCCCGTTATCCGTTTCCCATGTTGGTGATGCAGCCGCGGTCACTCGTGCCTTTTGCGAAGAATACCTGCCGTGAACATTCTGTTGGCAACCAGTGAAGCTGTCCCCTACGCGAAGACCGGCGGTCTGGCCGACGTGTGTGGGGCCCTGCCGCTCGAACTCGCCCGGCTGGGACATCGTCCGGTGCTCGTCCTGCCGGCTTATCGGCATGCCATGTGGTGCGGCGTGCCGGTCCAGCCGCTGGGAATCGACTTCATTATCCCCGTCGGCAGCAAGACGGTGACCGGCCATGTGCTCGAAAGCAGGCTTCCGGGGAGCGATGTGCCCGTCTACCTGGTGCAACAGGATCAGTATTTCGACCGGGCCGAGCTGTATCGCGAGAACGACAAGGACTATGTCGACAATTGCGAACGCTTTGTGTTCTTCTGCCGCGCGGTGCTCGAGTTGATCCGCGTGTTGGAGCTGAACGTCGACGTAATCCATTGCAACGACTGGCAGACGGGCCTGATCCCGGCCTATCTGAGTCTCGAGTACCGTCGACTGCCGCGCTATTCCCAAATTGCCACGCTGCTCACGATTCACAACATGGCCTACCAGGGCAGTTTCTGGCACTGGGACACGCTGCTGACGGGGCTCGACTGGCGTCATTTCAATTGGCGTGAGATGGAGTTCTACGGCAAACTGAATCTCATGAAGACGGGACTGATCTTCTCCGATTCACTGAATACGGTGAGCCGGCGCTATGCCGAGGAGATTCAGACTCCCGAGTTCGGCTTCGGATTGCAGAGCGTGCTGCAGCATCGCCGGAACGTGCTGAGCGGCATTCTCAACGGCATCAACACGGCCGAGTGGAATCCGGCCACAGACCGATACCTGGCGGCCAACTACACGGTCGATACCGTGGGACAAGGCAAGCCCATCTGCAAAGCGGCCTTGCAGCAGAAGTTCGGGCTCTCGCAGCGGGCAGAAGTGCCGCTGGTCGGCGTTATCGGTCGGATTGCCCATCAGAAAGGTTTCGATCTGATCGCCGAGATCCTGCCGGGCTGGGCCCAGAACAACGACGTGCAGTGGGTGGTCCTGGGAACGGGTGACCCGAGGCTGGAACAGACGTTCCGCGACTATGCTCGGCAGTATTCCGGCAAAGTCGCCGTGAAGATCGGGTTCTGTGACGAGTCGGCGCACCTGATCGAGGCGGGGGCCGACCTGTTCATGATGCCAAGCCGATTCGAGCCGTGCGGGCTGAACCAGATGTACAGCCTTCAGTACGGGACGGTGCCGATCGTTCGCGAGACGGGCGGCCTGGCCGACACGGTCGTCGACGCCGACGAATCGACCCTCGCCAATGGAACCGCCAACGGATTCAGCTTCCGGGCGGATACCGGGATGGCCCTTGGCGAGACCTTGTGGCGCGCCTGCCAGATGTATCGCCAGCCGGACCGCTGGCGTCAGTTGATCGCCACCGGGATGCGGCAGGACTGGTCCTGGACTCGGAGCGCCCAGCAGTACGCGGTCCTCTACGAGGAAACCTGTCGCCGGGCACGATCGCGGCCTTGAGCCCAGTGGGTGACGCCCGCCGGGTGTCACCGTTGCGTTTTCTTCTCTCATCGGTTGCCAAAGACCGAGCAGAAAGTGCAGAATCAAGGGTACGACCGGAGCTTCATCCGGAATCGATCCCGCGCGAGGGAAAGCGATGCACGACGTCTCCTTGGCCTTCTTCTGGCACCAGCATCAGCCCTACTACCCCGACGATCTCAGCGGCGAGAATCCTATGCCCTGGGTGCGGCTGCACGGCACCAAGGACTACTGGGGAATGGCCATGTTGCTGGACGAAGTGCCCGAAGTCCATGCCACCATCAACCTGGTGCCCAGCCTGGTGCTCCAGTTGCAGCAGTACACCGAAGGGGGACGCCAGGATCGCCATCTGCGAGTCTCGCACCTGCCCCCCGACGCCCTGGAAGAGGACGATCTGGTCTACCTGCTCGACAACTTCTTCATGGTCTATCCCGAGCACATGATCCGTCCCTATCCGCGCTACCAGGAACTGTTCCAGAAGCGGGGCGTCGGCGTCGACACGGCCCGGCAGGCCGCCAAACGGTTCAGCAAGCGGGACATTCTCGATTTGCAGTGCTGGTCGAACTTGACCTGGATTCACGGACTGGCCTTCGAACGCGACAAGGATCTGGCCGACTTCCGCAAGAAGGGAAGACGCTGGACCCAAGAGGAGAAGGAGTGGCTACTGGGTCGGCAGATGGACCTGCTCCGGGAGGTGATCCCGTTACATCGCCGCCTACAGGAACGCGGGCAGATCGAACTGACGACCACCCCCTTCTACCACCCGATCCTCCCCTTGCTGTGGGACAAACGTCTCGCCCAGCGGGCCATGCCCGAAGTGGCGCTCCCCAAGGCACTCACCAGCTACCCGGACGACGTGAGGCGGCACATTCAAAAGGCGGTCGATTTTCACACCCAGGTCTTCGGGCAGAAACCTCGCGGCATGTGGCCGTCGGAAGGTTCGGTCTGCCAAGGCATCGTCCCGGAGATCGCCGAGGCCGGCATCGAGTGGATCGCCACCGACGAAGAAATCCTCTCTTGCTCGACCGAGGGTTGGGTCTCGCGGGACGGGCACGGCTATCTACGCAATCCCGAGATGCTCTATCGGCCGTGGCGCGTGGAGGAACGCGGCCGGGCACTGCAGATCGTGTTCCGCGATCACGCCATGAGCGACCAGATCGGCTTTCACTACCAGCGCTATCAGGCCGATCATGCCGTGGACGACTTTCTTTCCAAGGTGCAGGCGATCGCGGGCGCGACCGGCGGAAACGCCGGGCACCGGCCGACCCTGGTCAACATCATCCTCGACGGCGAGAACTGCTGGGAATACTATCCCAACGGCGGCATGGACTTTCTGCGGGCGCTCTATCGCCGGGCAGCACGGCAGCCAAAGGTCACTCCCGTCCGAATCGGCGATTACCTCCGGCAATTCCCGGCCACCGACAAACTCGGCAACCTGTTCCCGGGAAGTTGGATCGGCCACAATTTCGGAATCTGGATCGGCCACCCCGAATGCAACCGGGCCTGGGACCTTCTGGATCAGACACGGACCCATCTTCAACAGGCGGCGGAGACAGGCCAGAAGACTCGCGAGCAGATCGATCGGGCCTGGGAAGAACTTTCCATCGCCGAGGGGAGCGACTGGTTCTGGTGGTTCGGCGATTCCCATTCCAGCTCCCAGGACAGTCTCTTCGATCGGCTCTTCCGCCGACACCTGCAGAACGTCTACACCACTCTGGGCGAAGAGCCGCCCGGCGAACTGGTGCGACCGATCAGCCAGGGACATGGGCAACGGCTGCACAGCCAACCCACCGGGCTGCTGAACGTCAAGGTCGACGGCCGGCGAACCTACTTCGAGTGGCTGAACGCCGGGCACTACGTCTGCCAGGGCTCGCGCGGAGCGATGAGCATGGCCGGCGCCGAGGGAATCGTGAGCGACCTGTTCTTCGGCTTCGACCGGAAGCAGTTCGCCTTGCGTCTCGATGCCCGGACCGGCCCGTTCCGGGATCGGCTCGGCGCGATCGATGCAATCCGGATCAACTTCTATGAACCCGCCGGCTACGAAGTGCGAATTGGCTCGCTCGCGGCAAAGGAACCCGGTTGCAGCCTGCTGAAGGACGGTAAGAACCTGGCGCAGTCCGGCGTGCAGGCGGCAATCGACACCATTTTCGAGACGACGATTCCGTTTGACAGCCTCGGAGTCGGCGAAGAAGAAGCCATCCAGTTCTTCATTGAGCTTCACCGAAAAGGGGTGACGGTCGAACGGATACCGACCGAAGGCGCCATCGAAACTTCGGTGCCGGGCGAGGACTTCGAGTTGATTAACTGGCAGGCATGAGATCATTTTGGCAGGGACGTGGTTGGCCGCCGGTTGAGAAAGTCAAGTTAGGCTCAGGCAGCCGGACGAAACAAATCTACCCCGTAGGATAGGCACCAAGAATGCCCGACTTAAGAAAAGACCCGATCGTTGGACGCTGGGTGATTGTGGCGAAAAGCCGAGCCAAGCGACCTCACGATTTCGAGACGTCGCCGCGGGTCCGTCCCGGCCAACTCTGCCCGTTCTGCGAGGGGCACGAAGACAAGACCCCCGGCGAGATCATCGCTTATCGCAACCCGGGATCGCGTCCCAATCGCGAAGGCTGGCGGGTCCGGGTGGTTCCCAACAAGTTTCCGGCCCTCGAAATCGAAGGACAACTCCAGAAACGCGGCGAGGGCATCTACGACATGATGCAGGGGGTCGGCGCCCACGAAGTGATCATCGAATCGCCCCGCCATATCGTCAGTACGTCGCAACTCACCGAGGAGCAGCTCCGGGAGGTCCTGTGGGTCTATCGGGATCGGCTGGTGGATCTGAAGAAGGACCCTCGTTTGGTCTATGGGATGATCTTCAAGAATGTGGGGGCGGCTGCCGGCGCTTCGCTCGAACATTCACACAGCCAGTTGATCGTTACACCGATTGTGCCGATAAACGTCTGGGAAGAGATGACCGGTTCGCTGGAATTCCATAATTACCGTGGACGTTGTGTCTATTGCGATATGATCCAGCAGGAGTCGGCATCGGAGAAGCGAATCGTGCTCGATACGCCCGGCTTCATTGCCTTCTGTCCCTTCGCCAGCCGGTTTCCCTTTGAGACCTGGATCCTGCCAAAGACCCATTCGAGCCACTACGAGAACATCCAGAAGAATGGGATCGACGACTTGTCGGGAGTCATGCGTCAGGTAATTGGAAAGATCGAAACCGCACTGGACAAGCCGGCCTACAATTACATCATTCACACAGCCCCCTTTGACACCCAGGAGTTGGCCCACTATCACTGGCATATAGAGATTATGCCGAGTTTGACGCGAGCGGCCGGGTTCGAATGGGGCACGGGCTTCTATATCAACCCGGTTACGCCCGAGGAAGCCGCGGCCTTTTTGCGCGAAGTCGACGTGGAACCCTCGTCTTCACAAGGAGCTACGTGAAGCCCCGTGTCGATTTTGCTTCTCCAAAACCTTCGAGAGAATCGACTTCCGTCCAACGTGTCTGGGCGCTGTGATTCGTGTTAAAAAAATCCACCGGGGGAAGCTGGACAATCTAGGTCATTTCATCCGATTAAGTAAATGTCAACAAAGGCCCCCTCCCATCGTGGGAGCTTCACACGTCATTCCCTCGCGACTTGATAGAAACCAGCACAGACTATGACCAAGTCCATCCGCTTCGTCCTTACCCTGCACAACCACCAACCCATCGGCAATTTCGACCACGTATTTGAGCAGGCCTATCAGGACAGCTACCTCCCGTTTCTCGACGTCTTCCAGCCCTATGAGTCGCTCCGCATCGGCCTGCACACCAGCGGTTCGCTCATGGAGTGGCTCGACGCACACCACCCGGAGTACCTCGATCGTCTGGCGGAACTGGTTCAGCGCGGCCGCATCGAGATCGTAGGCGGCGCCTTCTTCGAACCGATCCTGTCGATGATTCCCTCACGGGATCGAATCGGCCAGATCTGCGCCTACTCGCGTTGGCTGGAGAACAGGCTCGGTTGTGCGGTCCGCGGCATGTGGGTGCCCGAACGGGTCTGGGAGCAATCCTATGTTCGCGACCTGGCCGCGGCGGGGATCGAGTACACGATCCTCGACGATTTCCACTTCAAGGCCTCCGGACTGGTCGACTCGCAGCTCTACGGACATTACCTGACTGAAGACGACGGGCGGACCATGTCGATCTTCCCCGGCAGCGAACGTCTTCGCTACCTGATCCCCTTCGGCCAGCCCCATGAGACCATCGCCTACCTGCGGGATCTGGCGGAACGGCACGACGACGCCGTGGTGCTGTTCGGCGACGACGGTGAAAAGTTCGGCACCTGGCCCGACACCAAGAAACACTGCTACAGCGACGGCTGGCTCCGCCGATTCTTCGACGCCCTCGCCGAAAACCGCGATTGGATCCACATGACGACGCCCTCCGAGGCGATCGACAACGTCGAGCCGCTGGGCAAGATCTATCTCCCCACGTGCAGTTATCGGGAAATGACCGAATGGGCGTTGCCCCCCGACCTGCAAAACGAGTATTACGATGTCGCTCACAAGATGGAACGCGACGACCGGTGGACTTCGCTCAAGCGGTTCGTCCGCGGCGGCTACTGGCGCAATTTCAAGGTCCGCTATCCCGAGACCGACGAGATGTACTCGCGGATGATGCAGGTGAGCGCCCGCCTTCAGCGAGCGATCGACGACGGCAGAGTGGGGCCCGCGATCGAAGAGGCCCGGCGCGAGCTGTATCGCGGCCAATGCAATTGCAGCTACTGGCACGGAGCCTTCGGCGGCATCTACCTGCCCCACCTGCGAAATGCCGTCTACGAACACCTGATCGCGGCCGACAACCTGCTCGATCGGATCAGCGGACGCTCGGGCGCCTGGATTGAAGCCAAGGCCGAGGATCTGAATTTCGACGGACGCCAGGAAGTCCAGGTGGCCAACGATCGCCTGATCGGCATCATCGCACCGGCCATGGGCGGACATCTCTGCGAACTCGACGTCCGCTCGATCCGGCACAACCTGCTTGCCACCCTCACCCGCGGCCCTGAAGCCTACCATCGCAAGATTCTCGCCGGCGCGAACGGTGGAAACGGCGACTGCGCCAGCATTCACGATCGCGTGGTCTTCAAACAAGAAGGCCTTGACCGGCTGATCCAGTACGACAGCTATCGACGCAAGAGCCTGGTCGATCTGTTCTTCAATCCCGACGCGACCCTCGAACAAGTGGCTGTCGGCCAGGCGGCCCAATTGGGCGACTTCGCCGAAGGCGTCTACGACGCTCGCGTCCGCCGCAACCCCGGACGGGTCCAGGTGCAATTGACTCGCGAAGGCAGCGTGGCGGGAAGGCCCGTTCGCGTGACCAAGGCCATCACCTTGAGTGCCGGGAGTTCCCTGTTCGAGATCGCCTATCGACTGGAAAATCTCCCCCAGGACCGGCCGCTGCATTTCGGCGTCGAGATGAATTTCGCCGGGCTGCCCGCGGGAGCCGATGATCGCTACTTCCACGGCGCTTCCGGTCGCTGTCTCGGTCAACTCGGCTCGCAGCTCGATCTGCACGAAGTCGAAAGCCTCAACCTGGTCGACGAGTGGCTGGGTATCGACGTGGGTCTCAAGTGTTCGCGTCCCACCGGCTTCTGGACCTACCCGATCCGGTCGGTGAGCGGATCGGAAGGGGGCTTTGAGCTGGTGCACCAGTCCGTGGCGGTCCTTCCCCACTGGCAGGTCCAGCCCGAGGCCGACGGCACCTGGAGCGTGACGATACACCTCTCTGCCGATACGTCGAAGGCCGAGAGCCGGCGGCAGGAACCGGCCGCGGTGGCGGTCACCGTCGCCACCTGACCCGCATCCCTCATCCCCGTCGCCACGTCATTCCCGCGCAGGCGGGAATCCAAAAGCATCCTAACCCACAATTCGCAATCTGGATTCCCGCCTTCGCGGGAATGACGAACGGATCGCGAGTGAAGTCCATCCAGAATTCCGGCTCATGCGCTATTGCTGTTTGTCCGCCTGCATCAATACTTCTCCAGCAGCTCTTCACCGGCCGGGGTGCCGAGGGCCTTCCATAGCCCGCTTTCAATGTTTTCCGAGGTGAAGACAACGGAGCCGTCGGCATTGAGCCGGTGGACACCGCCCGGGTGATTGCTCCGTGCGGCGAACCTTCCGATGGGCCCCAAACGGGTAAGTTCGCCCTGACTGCCTATCACGGTGGCGTAATCCAACTCACACTCGTACGCTTCCTGGATTTTGTCGTTGGGCTTGTCGAGCGTCGTGTAGGTCCACACTTGAGGGTGTTGACCGAAGAACCACGACATCCCCCGTTCGGGAAGGTTCGCAAATGGCACGGTGCTGTTATTCCCTTTGACGATGCACCCCTCGTATTCGTCAACATTGCTCTCGAAGTACCTGATACTCGGGAAATCGATCAAGCACTCCGAGATCAACATGGAGTTGGCACTGCCGTCGAGCATATCGGCGTAGCGCAGGCTGCTGTTGACGCCGAACGGCCCCCACAGTTCCCGAATGGGCTCGCTCTTGTGCCACGCCTTGTCGGTATGGCCTATGCACGCCACGTAGTTGGTTGGACCGAAGAAAGGACTGGGCCGGTTGTTGCTGCGATCGCTGGGACAATGAAGGAGGGTGAGATCGATCATGGCGATCTCGGCGTTGCCTCCCGCAATGCCGGGCTCCATCTCCCAATCGATCCGCTTATGGAGCGTCTCGAGTTCGAGATGTCCCAGAATCTGTGTGATCCAGGTCGTGTTGTTGGTGGCAGCCGGGTTGGGATGGCGCATATCGCGAATGAGGCCGGGCGGAAGCGTCTCGAACGACATGACGTAGTTCTGCAAGGCCACGCCAAGCTGTTTCACGTTGTTCATGCACTGGCTCTTCCTCGCCGACTCGCGCGCCGCCTGAATCGCCGGCAGGAGCAGGGCCGCAAGGATCGTGATGATGGTGATCACCACGAGAATCTCGATCAGCGTGAAACCACCGCGACGATTGGCAGATCGCTTCATATCACTCTCCCCTGATTAGACTGTTCCCAACGGCGTAAGCCTGGCCCACCCAGAGAGAAGCCCTTGCCTCTGTATCTCAATAGCCGATTTCTGCAAAAACTGCAAGGATTCTGCTAGTTGGGCAGCACCACTTTGGACAACGCCTTTCCGGCAGGCTTGTTGAACGCCCACCTGCAGGCGCCGGCCGAGACAGGAGAGGGCCGGCGTCTGCAGGTGGGCGTTCGACTACTCGGCCCTGATCGTGATCTTGCCGGTCCAATCGCGGGTCGAACTGCCTCTGTGTGAGGGGCAATCTTGCCTATACCTCCTGCTTCATAGTTTTCATTGTTTGCACTGATTTCGTAATAAGGGGACTATTCTGAGGTACTTCTGATGCAGCCGCGGAGGGGTTTGCGTTGAGTGGGGTGAGGACGGGCGGTGGGAGCACGGATCGAAACGCATTGTCGCTGATCTTGTGTGGGAAGTTGGTCAACGAAGGGGGGCCATTATCCCGGCCTGGACTCTTGTCCGTGGGGGACTCGGCCGGTTTGGCGCAACTAGTAAGTATACAAATATACACTATCATGTCAAGGGGAAAACGGATGGCCATCGCGTAAGGGGGCGTTTGATGGGGGCCCTGAGAGGATTTTCGCTCATCCGGCTGAAGCGTATGTTGTCTTGAAAAACGCACGCTTCCACTTCCTTCGCGTTGACCGCATGAGAGCGATGCCTTTCATCTTCACGATACGCTTCGAGCCGATGAACCGGAGTTCTTCACTGGCCGGGGCGTCGAGGGCCTTCCACAGTTCGTTCTCGATGTTCTCCGACCCGTCCCGTCAGCCAGCCGAGAACCGCCCCCGCCAGAATCAGGAAGGGCCCTTCCGCCGCCGTCCAGAACCAGGGCATCCCCGAGCAGGCGTCGATGGCCGTCAGGCTCACCCCGCAGAACACGACTACCACGGCGGTCAGCCGCAAGACCGGCAAGTAGCGGTGGACATTGAAAGAGAGATAGACCACGACCGCCCCATGGGCCGCATAGAGGAGCGACACCGAACGGGCCAGGTAGTGCACGACCGGAACGTCGGGCAACTCGCCCATCCCCAACCAGCGGTGGGTTGCTTCCATCCAGGCAAACGGCATGAACGCCGGCACGATCGCCGAGCAGGCAAGCAGGCCGACGCTCCGCACTAGAACGGCCAGGATCCGCTCAGATCGGCGCATGAGAGCGATTCCTCCAGATCGGGGTGGGCCAAAGAAACCGAGCGACAAACATTCTACCCAAGCGCGTGGCCCTCCGCCACGCTCCGCCGTGCCGTCCGCCAGGGAACTACAAAGTAGCAGGCACGCTCCAAATGCCGTCCGCAGAATCGGCAACATACCTCTTGTTCAGAACACTCCGGCGTGGAACGGGTTGGGCACGTTGAGCGAGCTGAGCTTCGGGCGACATCAGGAACCTTGGCGGACGGCACGGCGGAGCGTGCCTGCTACTCTGCAGTTCACCTGCGGCCAATCTGGCAAACTGGCTTGGTCTGTCGTGGAAACCAACTTCCTGCCTGCCAGCGGAAGTGCTCTCCGTCTTGAAGATATGATGGGATTAACCTGCATCGCCGGCCGGCGGTGGTTTCTCGATCCTGACCAGCCAGAAAAGTGCGAAGAAATCGTAGAGTCCGTGGGCGACGATCGGCACAAGCAGGTTCCCCGTAGCAATCCACAGCCCGCCCAGGAATAACCCGATCATCGCCGCCAGAACAACGTAGGCCCAGTTCATCGGGTGCAGCAATCCGAACAGAATGGAAGCTGCAGCCAGGGCGATCCAAGCCCCCATCGCGCCGCCGATCCAACGCGCCAGCCCCTCCTGAATCAGGCCGCGGAACATCAGTTCTTCGCCAATTCCCGCCAGGGCTGAGATCACGGCCAACTCGAGGATCGTCGATCCGGCAAACAGCGGCCGGATCAGCCGATCGACCACGCCGGCCACGTCGGAAAACGGCCAAAAAGGCAGCCGCTCCGTGGCCAAGAGTGCCCCCACGATCGGCAGGGCCGCCAGGCACCCCCAAAGCATCGCCCTCCAGTCGGCCACGACCAGATCAAGAGGATTGAGCCCCAACAGCCAGCCAACGGCAATCGCCACCACGCCCAAGCCGCCTTCCATCCCCACGGCCGTGGCCATGAGCTGTTGCTTGTTGGGCAGATCCGTGGGCGGTACGTTCACGTCAAGAACTCGTCAAACAACTGGTCAGACTGGAGCGGGTCGTTGCCGATCTTACATCGTCGGCAGGTGTGCATTCTAGAACCACCCCGCGGAAGAGATCCAGCGACCACTCCTTCCGGGAGAGAAAATCAGTGGGGCTCTCGGCGGTCTCAGAACTCTTGCCAGTCCCTTCTATCCTGTGGAGAAGACCACGAATTGGCTAACGGTGCAACTCTCGGCGACGTTGAGAGTTGCGGCGCACTGTCCGAATTCAGCACGGTTTTGCTCAAGCGAAACCTCCAAAACGTCGATCAGGTTTCGCCATACGAACCGCGATCGATCTCGGGATCCCCTCTCTGGGGTTCGTCCGCCACTCCTTGACCCCCTTCCGGGACGCTGTTAGATTGACGGGTTTCACTCTCGGGAAAATCGCGACGCGTTGCGTGAGGCTCCATCGACCCGCAGCAGGTGGTTGGGCTCTCCTCGTGCTCTCGATCCGGCAAACGAGGAATTCCTCCTCCCATTTGCCGCCCCTTCCCAGTTGTCTGTTTTTCGATCGGATTCGCAGTATCGCGTAATTCCGTGGACAGCAGAGAAAACTGTTCCTCGGCAGATACAGCACGCCGGGGGGCCTGTCGGTGGTCCGCTCTCTTGTTGGACTGCGAATATTTACTGGTTTCCCTGTCACTATAAAGGCTCAAATCTCATGGCACCCAAATACGTTTACAGCTTCGGGTCCACCGGAACGGACGGCGACGCCTCCCAACGCAACCTCCTCGGCGGCAAGGGCGCAAACCTGGCCGAAATGTGCAACCTCGGCCTGCCCGTCCCCGCCGGTTTCACTATCACCACCGAATGCTGCACCGCCTATTTCGCCGAAGGTAAGAAGTTCCCCGCCGGACTCAAGGAAGAGGTCCAAGCCGCCCTGAAGAAGACCGAGCAGGCCATGGGCATGAAGTACGGCGACCCCGAGAACCCGTTGCTGGTCTCCAGCCGGTCCGGCGCTCGCAGCTCGATGCCCGGCATGATGGAAACTGTGCTCAACGTCGGCCTCTGCTCGAAGACCATCCCCGGCCTGATCAAGAAGTCGGGCAGCGAACGCTTCGTCTACGACGCCTACCGCCGCCTGATCACCATGTACTCCGACGTCGTCATGGAAAAGGCCGAGGGCATCGAGCCCGCCGAAGGCAAGGGCGTCCGCGTTCAGCTCGAGCACCTCATGGACGCCATGAAGCACGCCAAGGGCATTACCGAAGACACCGACCTGACGGCCGACGACCTCAAGAAGCTCTGCGATCAGTACAAGGCCAAGGTCAAAGAGGTCCTCGGCCGCGAGTTTCCCGACGACGCCATGGAACAACTCTGGGGGGGCATCGGCGCCGTCTTCAAGAGCTGGAACGGCAAACGCGCCGTATCCTATCGCCGCATCGAAGGTATTCCGGATGAATGGGGTACCGCCGTCAACGTCCAGAGCATGGTCTTCGGCAACATGGGCAACACCTCGGCCACCGGCGTGGCCTTCAGCCGTAACCCCGCCACCGGCGACAACAAATTCTACGGCGAATGGCTCATCAACGCCCAGGGTGAAGACGTGGTGGCCGGCATCCGCACCCCCAGCCCGCTCAATGAAGAAACCAAGAACGACCAGAACCGCCACCTGGCCTCCCTCGAGACCGAGTGGCCCGAGTCGTACAAGGAGTTGCATGATATCCGCGACAAGCTCGAGTCGCACTACAAGGATATGCAGGACATCGAGTTCACCATCCAGGAAGGCCGGCTCTACATGCTCCAGTGCCGCAACGGCAAGCGGACCGGCACCGCGGCCCTCAATATGGCCATGGACATGCTGGCTGAGAAGCTGATCGACGAGAAGATCGCCGTTACCCGCGTCGCTCCCGCCCAGCTCGACGAACTGCTCCACCCAATCATCAACCCGGAATCCGAAAAGAAGGCCAAGCCCTTCCTCAAGGGCCTTCCGGCGGGCCCCGGCGGCGCCTGCGGCGTGATCGTCTTCACCTCCGACGCGGCCGTCGCCTCCGCCAAGGCCGGCAAGAAGTGCATCCTGGTTCGCGAAGAGACCAACCCCGAAGACGTGGAAGGCATGCGGGCCGCCGAAGGCATCCTCACCGCCCGCGGCGGCATGACCAGTCACGCGGCCCTCGTGGCTCGCGGCTGGGGCAAGTGCTGCATCGTCGGCGCCGGCGAGTTGAAGATCAAGATCTCGGCCGGAACCATGACCGCGGGCGGCAAAACGCTCAAGGCGGGCGACGTGATCACGCTCAACGGAACTCGCGGGCTGGCCTACGAAGGCGCCCTGGAAATGATGGACGCCTCCGAGAATCCTCGCTTCAAGGGCTTCATGGAGATGGTCGACAAGTTCCGCACCATGGGCGTTCGCACCAACGCCGACACGCCCGACGACGCCAAGATCGCCCGCAGCTTCGGCGCCGACGGCATCGGCCTGTTCCGCACCGAGCACATGTTCTACGGGGCCGGCAGCGAAGAGGCCCTGTTCATCCTCCGCAAGATGATTCATGCGGGCAACGACGAAGAGCGCAACGCGGCCATCGACGAGCTGGCCCCCTTCGTCAAGCGCGACATCAAGGCGACCCTCGAAGCCATGGACGGGCTGCCCGTCACCGTCCGCCTTCTCGATCCGCCGCTCCATGAGTTCGTCCCGCAGGAAGAGGGCGCCCTGGCCAAGCTGGCCAAGGCCCTCAACTGTTCGGTCGACGAGGTGAAGAAACGCGGCGCCGACCTCCACGAGGTCAACCCCATGATGGGTCACCGCGGCGTCCGCCTGGGCATCACCTACGCCCACCTGACCGAGATGCAGATCCGCGCCATCCTGGAAGCGGCGGCCGAACTGAAGAAGGCCGGCAAGAATCCCAAGCCCGAGATCATGGTGCCGGTCACCTGCACCGTCAAGGAACTCGACTTCGTCAAGCCGATCTTCGACAAGATCCAGGCCGAGATCGGCATCGACTGCCTCTACGGCACGATGATCGAAATCCCGCGGGCGGCCCTGCTGGCCGACAAGATGGCCGTCACCGCCCAGTTCTTCTCCTTCGGCACCAACGACCTGACGCAGATGGGCTTCGGCTTCAGCCGCGACGACATCGGCGGGTTCCTTTCGGACTACCTCGACAAGAAGATCCTCGAGGCCGACCCGTTCCAGACGATCGACCAGGAAGGCATCGGCCAGTTGATCACCATGTCGGTGGAGCGAGGACGCAAGACCCGCCCCGACCTGAAGATCGGCATCTGCGGCGAGCAGGGCGGCGACCCGGCCTCGGTCGACTTCTGCTTCAAGAGCGGCCTCAACTACGTAAGCTGCTCGCCCTACCGCGTTCCCATCGCTCGCCTCGCTGCGGCCCAGGCCGCCATCAAGGCGAAGAAGTAGGGCAAATCTTGTAGGACGGGTTTCCAACCTATCCAGCCAGGATGCCATCCCGGCCTACATGACGAGTGACATTCAAATGGGACGGTTTCGCTTCGGCGGGACCGTCCCGTTTGCTTTGGGCTCGACCACTCCTTTCGCACACGCGGACGCCCCCGGCCTGGCCGTCGGGGATTGGGGCTCATTGCCGTCCAGCACATAACATCAAACTGGCCTTGACATCCAGGCCGGAATCTCGATATTTCCTCCCAACTTCGCCCCATTCAGACGGGGCTATCGGTGTCAGGGACCTGCAGTTTGTCAGTCTCGAGGTGGGAAATGCTCGGGAAACGTTTGGAACGTCTATGGCCCACAACTCCCCGCAGTGCGTTCGTCACGGCCTTTGCCGTGAGCCTTTTGGGCGGAGTGGCGATCAATCTGCTGCTCGCACCGTTCGTTGGCCGTGTGGGAAGTTTTGGGGGGCTTCGGCACGACGGTTACTGGGAACTGGCAACCAACGTGGCTCAAGGCAACGGCTACGTTTTTGAGGCCGGCGATCCGCCCGTGTTCCATCGTCCGCCCCTCGTGCCGGCCCTGTTCGCCCCGCTGACGTTGCTGCCCGCCTTCTTGCACCGAACGGCGCTCGTCGTCATGCACAGCCTGATGATCGGGTTGACTTCTGCCCTCATGTTCGATTTCACCCGACGCGTGTTCGGCGGTTCGGCGGCCCGCTGGTCGCTTGCCCTCCTATTGGGGTACCCGTTTCTCTACTGGCACGTCAGGAATCCCATGAACGTCGTGATTCAGACGACATGCACGACGATCGTCCTCTATCTGCTGGGCCGCGAGTTGCTTGCGGCGTGTCAACGGGACAAACCGGTCGGAAATCTCGCCGCTCCTTGGCGGACGGTCTTGCTGGGACTTGCGGCCGGCGCGGCCATTCTGACCCACGGCACGATGTTGCTGTCGGTTCCGGTTCTGCTCGCCGCCACGGGCATCATCAGCCTTCGATTGGGCAGCATTCGCACGCTGAGAATCAGCCTGACTGCAGGGCTGATCGCTTTGTTGACGGTGGCCCCCTGGACGTATCGGAATTGGTGCGTCAGCGGCCGTTTCATACCGGTCGTCGGCGGAGCGGGACTGCAATACTACTTCGGACATGTCCATTGGGGATTCGACGGCCGGGATGATAGCCGTCAGCAATGGGCCAGAGTGATAGCTGCCAGCGAAGTCGGAACGACGGAAATGCTCAAGTTCTGCGGCTATACCGATCCGGCCTTGGACGCCATGGCCAACCGCCGCATGGTGCAGGATGTGCAATCCCACCCCGGTCGCTTCGTCAAACGGGCGGCGCTCAACGCGGTCGAGTTCTATCTACCGATCGTTCACGATGTGCTGTTGCCGAACTGGGGGACTTGGCGAAACCACGTCGAGCATGTGCTGCAATCGACCTGGCACTTGGGCCTCCTTGCCTTGGTTGGCGCCGGATTGTGGAGAAACCGGCGCAGCAGAGCGGCTTCCGCCGGGTGGATTGCTGTGGGTGCCATCGTCGGTCTATCGGCCTGCTACTGCCCCTTCGTGACCTGTATCACCCTGTGCCAATACTGCTTGCCGACGCTGCCGGTTCTGGCTTTCGTCGGCGCAACGGCCTTTTCCTGTCGGCCCGCGGTGAATTCGGAAGATGTCCCCGTCGACCAGGAACCGGTTTCGGAGCGGTTTCGGAGGCGGCGGGTTGGGTCGGGGCAAGGCCAAGTGGCCTTGACGGCCAAATGAGGGGTCGGTATCGTCTCGCGGCCCGTTTCTTTGCGAGCGTGGCTGCGCCGCTTCTGCAGCCAATTCGTTGGCTCAACTTGACTTTTTCAACGAGCTGCTGAGGTGGCCCGGCAGACGGGGAACGATACGCTTATTCGGGGTACAACCAGGAGAGGTTCAACCATGAAAGTGGCTGTCATCGGGGCGGGACCGGCGGGTTTGACCGCAGCGTACGAACTGACCAAGAAAGGCGTACAAGCCGACGTCTACGAGGCCAGCAACTTCGTGGGTGGAATGTGCCGCACCTTCGAATTGTGGGGCCAGCGCGTCGACCTGGGGCCCCATCGCTTCTTCAGCATGGACGATTGTGTCAATCGACTCTGGCTGGAAGTCGTCGGCGGCGACTGCCGCCCCATCGACCGACTCACGCGGCTTCTCTACAAGGGACGCCTGTTCCACTATCCTCTCAAACCGGCCAACGCCCTCTGGAATATGGGCTTCTTCGAAGCCGCCCGTTGCGCTCTGAGCTACTTTGCCGAGAAATTCAGACCCAAGATCGTCAATCCCGACGACCACTCGTTCGAATCGTGGACGGTGGAGAAATTCGGACGGCGGCTTTTCAATCACTTCTTCAAAGCCTATTCGGAGAAGCTCTGGGGAATCGCCTGCTCCGATCTCGACGCCGACTTCGCACGGCAGCGAATCAAGACTTTCACCCTGGGTGAAGCCATGAAGAGCGCCCTGGGACTGTCCAGGCAAAAACACAAGACGCTCGTCGACCAGTTCCTCTATCCGACCGGCGGGACCGGAATGGTCTACCAGCGGATGGCCGAGCGGATCGCCGCCGGCGGCGGACAAGTGCTGCTCAGCCAACCTATCCGGCGAGTCCTGTCGCAAGACAATCGCATTTTGGGAATCGAGTCGGCCGCGGGGGACCGGTTCGAGTACGACCGAGTCATTTCCACCATGCCGCTGACGTCGCTGGTTCGCGGCCTGGGCTCACTCCCCGACAACGTGCTCGATGCGGTCAATTCCCTCTACTTTCGCAATACGATCCTCGTCTATCTCCACGTGGAGGGCGCCGACCTCTTCCCCGATCAATGGCTCTACGTCCATTCCCCCGAACTGGAAACCGGGCGGGTCACCAACTTCCGCAACTGGCTTCCAGAACTCCACGCCGATCGTGCCAATACGATCCTCGCCCTGGAATACTGGTGCTACGACCTCGATCCCATCTGGGTCGAAACCGACGAATTGCTCATCGAGCGGGCAACACACGAAATCCGTTCGACCGGCCTGATCGGCAAACGGCAGGTGCTGGACGGGCACGTCGTGCGAGTCCATCGCAGCTATCCGGTCTACGAACGGGGCTACAAGAAACACCTGGCCGAAGTGATCGCTCACGTGGACCGGTTCGAGGGCCTGGTGCCCATCGGCCGCTACGGGGCCTTCAAATACAACAACCAGGACCACAGCATCCTCATGGGACTCGTGGCGGCGGAATCGCTCACCGAACAGACCCAGGCGAACCTCTGGTCGATCAATACCGATTACGACACCTACCACGAATCGGCCCAGGTCGCGCCGCATCGCCGAGCGGCCTGACCCTCCCTCTCCCCCTTTGTCGGCACATTTCCCATGTCGCTCGAACGTGTCGCTTCGATGCTGCCCACGACTGCCGGTGGGGCATTTCGCCTGGGTTTTGTTGCCGCCCTTGTCGTCGGCCTGACCATCATTCTGGTCGTGGGACCCTTGGCCGGCGTCTCGGAAAAGTTCGCCAGCGAAGGACACGACGGTTATTGGCAACTGGCCGGCAACCTCATTCGAGGCAACGGCTACGTGTTCGAAGCAGGCGGACCGGTCGTATTCCATCGGCCTCCAATGGCCCCCCTCCTTCTCAGCCCCTTGACGCTGCTTCCGCAACCGCTGCAACGGCCGGGTGTGGTCCTACTGCAGAGCCTGCTGGTCGGGCTCACCTGCGGCCTGGCTTTCGATCTCACGCGGCGAGTCTTCCACCTGCGAGCCGCCCGGGCATGCCTGCTCCTCTTGCTGAGCTATCCCTGGCTCTATTGGCACGTGAAGAACCCCATGAACGTGATCGCCCAAATGGCCTTCACCACGCTCGTGCTCTATCTGATCGGCCGAGAACTGTTGATCGCCCGCCACGGCGACGCGGCGACGCGGCAACGCTTCTCGCTGGCGGCGGCACTGGCGCTGGGACTGGCGGCCGGATCGGCGATCCTCACTCATGGCACGATGCTCCTCTCGGTGCCCGTCCTCCTGGCAGGAGCGGCGGTCATCGGCCTGCGGCTCGACGGCATGAGGACCGTGAAAGTCGGCATCGCGGCTGGCCTGATCGCGCTCTTCCTGCTCGCTCCCTGGACCTATCGCAACTGGCGAGTCACCGGACAGTTCATGCCGGTCGTCGGAGGCGCGGGGCTCCAGTACTTCTTCGGCCACGTCCACTGGGGATTCGACGGCCAGGACGACGGCCATCGTCGCTGGGATCGTATCGTGGCCGCAAGCGTCGGCGAAACACGAGACGTAACCCATTTCTGGGGCTTCAAGGATCCGGCCCTGGAGACTAAGGCCAACCGCCATATGGTGGAGGACCTCCGCGCCCATCCCGCTCGTTTTGCCAAGCGGGTGGCGCTCAACGCGGTCGAGTTCTACGTGCCGATCGTTCGCGACGTGCTCATGCCCAAGACAAGATCCGGCCTCGGCGCCGTAGCCCGGCGGGCCGCCTTGTCGGCGTGGCATCTGGGACTCGTCGGCCTTGGCCTCCTTGGGCTTTACCGGAACCGCCGGCAACCAGCGGCCGCCGCCGGTTGGCTTGCCGTCGCGGCCGTCGCCGTCCTGGCCGGCTGTTACATGCCGTTTGTGGCGAGTATCGGCCATAATCAGTACGTGCTGCCGACGCTTCCCGTGCTGGCCTTCTGCGCGGCGTCACTCTGCGGCTCACCTGTCGCCGCAACGACCCAAGAGAGTTCCGTCCGACGCGTCCCACGCCCCATAGGCCTGCAACGTTCTCTGGAAATGAGTCGAACGGACTGGCGAAACGGCGATTGATATGCTTCGCCGTTTCCCGGTTCGCAACCCTGCAAACTATCCCCGAGCAATCCCATGTCGCTTCTGAAACGCTTTGAATCTCGTCTTCCATCGACAGGCGTGGGGGCCGCCCTTGTGAGCTTCATCGCGATTGCCGGGCTTGGGCTCGCCATCCTGTCTGCCCAGAGAGTCGCCGGTACTGAACGCAGTTTCGCAGGGCCATGTCACGACGGCTACTGGGAACTTGGGATCAACTGGATTCGCGGATACGGCTATACGTTCGAGCCGGGCGGTACGCCGGCGTTCCATCGACCGCCGCTCGTGCCCGGATTGTTCGGTCCGTTGACGCTGCTCCCCAAGCCAGTGCAGCGCCCCGCACTGATTCTGTTGCAGAGCCTGATGCTGGCAGTCATGTGCGGGCTGACGTTCGACTTGACCCGCCGCGTCCTGGGGCCGCGGGCGGCGCGCTGGTCATTGGTCCTTCTGTTGAGCTACCCGTTCCTGTACGTCGATGTGGCGAGCCCCCTGAACGTCGTCACGCAGGCGATGTGTGTGACCGCCGTCGTCTATCTCCTTGGCAGGGAACTCCTGCTTGCTCGTTCGACTCGGAACCTATCCCAAAGCCGCCAAACAGATCTCTCGTGGGCGGTGGCTGACGGCAGCAGTTGGAATCCTGGGATCGGCTCTGAGAATCGCGACGTTCCGTCTCTCTCGTGGGTGAGGGCGGTTCTGCTTGGCCTTGCTGCAGCCGCCGCAATCCTAACCCACGGAACAATGCTCCTGGCCGTCCCACTGCTCATTGCCGGTGCCGGCCTGGTCGGCATCCGCCTGGGCAGTCTCCGCGTGATCAAGGTGGGTGTGGCAGCGGGCCTGATCACTCTGCTCACGCTGGCACCGTGGACCTACCGCAACTGGTGCGTTACCGGGCGGTTCATCCCTGTCGTTGGCGGTGCGGGGTTGCAGTACTTCGTCGGCATCGAGCGCTGGAGTTACGACGAGTTCGACGGTCAGAAACCTGCCTGGCAGCGGATCGTCTCGGCGAGTCTGGGCCGAGACATAACCGACACGACGGAACTCATCCATTTCTGGGGCTTCAAGGATGCGGCATTGGACGCGATTGCCAATCGGCGAATGGTCGATGATCTGCGAGCGCATCCTGGCTTCTTTGCCAAACGCGTCGTGTTGAATGCCGTGGAGTTCTACGCACCTTCGGTTCGCGAGTTGCTGATGCCGAGAACCGCCCCGACGAAGCGATATGTTGCCCGTCGAGGGGCCATGTCGATCGTTCACGTCGGCCTGTTGGTGATGGGCGGGTTGGGAATCTGGCGGACTGCTCGTGAGAAGAAGTCCGGCCCCTTGTGGCTGGCTGTGGCGAGCATCGCCGTCCTGGCCGGGGGCTATCTGCCCTTTGTCGCGGGCATCAGTCACTGCCAATACTGCCTCCAGACCCTACCGCTCCTGGCGTTCCTCGCCGCCGCCTCTGTGAAAGAGCCGTCTCAAGAGTGCAAAGAACGGGCGGCTTCTGCCGAGACGTTCAAACTCATCGCCTATGTCCCGAGACCGCTGGGATTGCGGCCCCGCAGACGTTTGAATCACATCGGCTCATAGCTCGGATCGCTCGTCCCACATCAACTCCGGCGGCACATACCTTCGGTCATTCTCGCTCATTCTCGCCTCCAACTCCTCGATCGCGGCATCTTCGCCAAGCTCCGCAACGGCCTTCTCGGCAGCCGAACGAAAACGGGCGATCTCCGCTTCACCCGCTGGGGGTGGTACAGGTCGCGAAGCGCGAACCCCTGCACTTGCGTCCCACCAGGGACCCCAGGTCCTGACGGCGTAGCACAGCACGATTGCTTCCACCGGCCCCACTCCGTCGCATCGCATCGCATCGTAGAACATGCGATGTCAACACGTTAGAACATGGTTGTCTGCTTTTCTGCCTTCGGATGTCGCTTGAGGTATGCGAGAAACTCGCGCTCAAGCTGCAACTCTTCGGCAAGTGCCGACAAGTTGAGTTGCCGCAGTACGTCGATGGTTATGGGCCGTTTTGCATCCCAGAACACAAATACAGAATAGAACTCCCGGGCAAGATTGGAGTTAAGCATTGTGGCGATCAGTTTTGCTTCCTGTCTGGAATAGCACGGCACGAAGTACGATGTATCGTCAAGTACGATCGGCTTGCCTTCGAGGTTTCCAATCTCCGCGAAAGCGAGTCGCTTGTAGAACCCGGAAATGGCCACCTTGAACGGAGCAAACGAGTATTCGCCTACGCCGAATACGGAGAACCGTGGTCGGTTCTTGTAGATCGCACTGCCCCTCTTGTCAAGTTTTCCGGCGTGGCGGTTCAGATACTCCCAGGTCTTTGGGGCAGTCCTTTCAATCACGGAAGTATCCTCGCCGACCGTCTTCTGCGTGACAAGCATCCACCGCGTAGGATGCTCGGTGGAACCATTGGCGACTTCTGAACTCTTCAGCATCGGATACAAATACTCGGTCTCAATCTCGACGACTTCTCCATTGGCATTGACGAGGCGTCCTCCTTCTTCGCGAAACTCCATAACGCCGCTGCAATCGTGCTTGACGCCCGAACGCCACCGGTAAACCTCTCGGCCGCGTAGATGCTTGAGCCGTTCATACGTTCCAACGTCTGCCAACAGTCGTCCGTCGTGATATCCAAGGGACCGGCCCCTTTCAGCGTTGGCCAGTTGGCTGTAGACATCGCAGTCCAAACTGCGAGAACCTGGGGCAAACTGACACACAAGCAGGCAAGCATCAACAGCGGCATTGAAATGTTTGGCGGCGTCAATCCCGTAGAGAGCAGCACTCCCAATATTGAGTTGGCGCTTCCATGCGTGACAAGCACCTTTCTTGCGACCGCCGTCTTGCAGAGCATTGCTAGGGTCGCCCTGCGGCCGTCAAGACATTCGAGCAGTTGGATGAGCATCCATTCCGAAATGTCGAAATTGCTCTTTCCGGTTATCGCATCAAGCCCAGCGTACCTGTGAAAGTTGGACTTCTCGGGCAGATTCGAGCTTCCCAATACCCCCAACCCCGAATTCGTAACCCAAGGTGGATTGCCGATCACCAGAATTGGCTCCGCGCAGGTCCCCAACAGACTGGCCCAGTCCGTAGAGAAAAAGTCAGCCTGTGCGACTTTTGCCTTGCCTCCTTGGGGATGATCGGCCAAGAGCCGAGCAGCAGCATCAACATACGCTGGATTAATATCCCGTCCCAATACCTGCTCCGCGGACGAGAATGCTTCCAATGCTGCGAGGAGAAAGCTACCTTCTCCGCATGTTGGCTCAATGATCGTCGCAGGCTTTGCTCGCAATTGCGATAACACACTGCATGCGTCACGTGCTAGAGAACACGGCGTTTGGAAATCGCCGAACTCTTCAATCTGTTTCGTCTTCTTCCTCGGTGGCATTCCACCTATTCCTCCAACTCCTTCCATCCCGCCGCCATCACCAGCGAAATCCGCTCCACGTCATACACGCAACCGCCCCAGGTCCCGCCCCCGGCAAGTTGAAGCTGGGCCCAGAGCTGTGTCTCCGGCGGCAGGAGCGGGTCGGGCGAAAGATCGTCGCGAGGCGGGCGATTCGCCAGCACCGCGGCGCCCTGCTCGGGCGTATATTCGCCCTGGCCGTCGCCAATGAAATCGACTGAGCCCTCCAACTTGACCGGATCGACGATGATCCGAATCCGATCGCCGTCGCGGACCTTCCCAACTGGTCCGCCGGCGAGCGCCTCGGGCCCCACCATGCCGATACATGCGCCCGTGCTGACCCCGGAGAACCGGGCGTCGGTCACCAAGGCGACCTCGTGGCCGAAAGAAAGGTACTTCAGCGCCGATGTGACTTGGTAGGTCTCCTCCATGCCCGTGCCCATCGGACCGCGGCAGATCAGAACGATCACGTCGCCCGGCTGGATGGGCCGGTTGGTCGTCCCCTTGACGGCCGCAACCGCATCTGCCTCGCGGACGAAAACCCGTGCCGGACCGGTCTTGCGATAGATGCCGTCGGCATCCAGGACCTTGGGATCGATGGCCGTGCTCTTGATCACCGACCCTTCCGGCGCCAGGTTGCCTTGCGGAAAACAGGTCGTGCTCGTGACGCCCAGTTTCCTGGCCCGGGCAGGCGACATGATCACGTCGTCCGGATCGACCCCGTCGCAGTCGACGAGCCTTTGCCGGAGTCTCTCTCGGCGAGACGATTTCTCCCACCACTCCAGCACCTCGCCGAGCGTCAGGCCCGATACAGTCAATACGTCGAGCTTGAGCAAGTCCAACTCGCGCAGGTGGAGCATGACTTCGGGCACGGCGCCGGCCAGGTAGGCACGCAGCGTCGGATGGTTGACCGGCCCGTTCGGCAGCACGTCGACCAGTCGCGGCACGGCCCGGTTGATCTGGGTCCATTCTTCAATCGTCGGCCGCATCAATCCGGCCGAGTGGGCGATCGCCGGAATGTGCAGAAGCAGGTTCGTCGATCCGCCGAAGGCCGCGTGGACGACCATCGCGTTGTGGACGGCGTCCTGGGTCACGATCTGCTCCGTCGTGATCCCCCGCTCGGCGAGCGTCATCAGAGCCTTGGCACTCCGCCGGGCCATGTCGAGCCAGATTGGCTGACCGCTGGGAGCCAGGGCCGAATGGGGAAGCGCCAGTCCTAGCGCCTCGCCGACAACCTGCGAACTGGCGGCCGTCCCAAAGAAATGGCAACCGCCGCCGGCCGACGCGCAAACCTGGCATCCCCGTCGCCGTGCGTCCGCCAGGCTCAACTCGCCCCGTGCGAACCGGGCCCCGATCGACTGGATCTTGCCCGTGTCTTCTCCTTCCGTGGGCGGCAACGTCACCCCGCCCGGTACCAGCACGCACGGCAATTGCCGGAAACTGCCCAGGGCCATCATCATGGCCGGCAGCCCCTTGTCGCACGTGGCCACACCCAAAATGCCCTTGGCGGTCGGAATCGATCGCGCCTGCCGCCGCATCACGATGGCCGCGTCGTTGCGATAGGCCAGACTGTCGAACATCCCGGGTGTTCCCTGGGTCCGGCCGTCGCACGGATCGGAGCAGTACGCGGCATAAGGAACGGCGCCCGCCTTCTTGAACTCCTCCGCGGCCGCAGCCAGGGCAAGCCCCAATTCGAAGTTGCCCGTGTGGTGGCCCAGCGCAATCGGCTTCCCGTCGTGGCCCCGGATCCCGCCCATCGTGCTCAGCATGACAAACTGTGGACCGGCCAAGGCGGCAGGCTCCCAGCCCATCCCCGCATCTTCGGTCATGCCAAACGCGTCCCCGCTGGGCCGGTGACTGAGCATCTCGGCTGTGAGCGGAACCTCGCCCTCCGGCCCGGGACCGTAAGTTGCCACCTCCAGGATCGATTCATCCGGGGATTCCAGTAATTCGTCAGTGGAGAAGTCTCTTGAACGAGTAGATGAGTGCACGGAAGGACCTGAATTTGGATAACGGTGATCTGACAACTCGGCGATTCACGCAGACACGGACCAGCCAGCCCGACTCGAAGCTTAGTAAGTCCGACATTCCCTGACAAGCACCGCTGAAACTGACCAGATCCCATCGCGGTGTTGTCAAACTCGGTAACTCGTTCGTAGGATAGAGACCTGCGCTATCCGCCTTGAAGCTCCCGGAAGTTAACCCTTGACCGAGTCCGACACCTCCAAGAACGAAGAACCGTCCGCCCGGGCCTTCGCCACCACGCGCTGGTCGCAGGTCCTGGCCGCGGGTGCAGGCGACGTGAACCTTTCGCGGGAAGCCCTGGCCGAGTTGTGTCGGACCTACTGGTATCCGCTCTACGCTTTCGCCCGGCGCAAGGGTCATTCTTCCCAAGATGCCGAGGATCTGTGCCAGGAGTTCTTCCTCCGACTCCTGGAGCACGATTGGCTTGCCCGGGCC
Source organism: Planctomycetaceae bacterium (assembly GCA_012719125.1). Lineage (GTDB taxonomy): Bacteria > Planctomycetota > Planctomycetia > Pirellulales > Thermoguttaceae > JAAYAY01. The sequence goes on from JAAYAY010000302.1 coordinate 27,627, forward strand.
GATCGCAGCAGGGGACGATTTCGGACCTTCCTGCTCACCATGCTGACGCGTTTCATGGCAAACGAGTGGGACAAGGCCTCGCGGCAGAAACGGGGCGGCCATCTGCGGCGGCTACCGCTGGCAATTGACGACGCCGAAAGGCGCTTCTCCCGAGAACCGATCGACTCGGGTACCCCGGAGCAGCAGTTTGAGCGGCAGTGGGCCCTCACCGTACTCGATCGCGTGCTCGACCGGCTCCAAGCCGACTATGCCCAGCGCGATCAGGCCACCCTCTTCGAGGCTCTCAAACCCAGCCTGGTCGGCAGCCGCGAAGTGCAGCCCTACCAGCGCCTGGCGGCCGATCTGGGAATGACCGAGGGAAGCGTGAAGGTGGCCGTTCACCGCCTCCGGCAGCGCTATCGCCAGCAGCTCCTCGACGAAATCTCCCAGACGGTCACTTCTCCCGAAGAAGCGGAATCGGAGCTGCGCCACCTGTTCCGCGTTCTGGCCCGGGCGTGAAACTTCTCTCCCAGACTGTGTAACCTTCGCTCCTGAATGCTTAAAACAGTGAGTGGAGAACCAGAGTATGCCGTCAGAAGAGATCTGCCCCGTCTGTAAACGCCCCCTCCCAGCCGACGCCCCGGGTGGCCTCTGCCCTGAGTGCCTCATGCGAGGGGGTCTGGGAACTCAGGCCGAGATCGATCCGGCCACGACCGCCGAGGACGCCGGGCGGCGAAATCCACATTTCGACCCACCGGCAGTCGAGCAAATCGCCAGCGTATTCCCACAGTTGGAAGTTCTGGAATTTGTCGGCCAGGGCGGCATGGGGGCCGTCTACAAGGCCCGGCAGACCCAGCTCGATCGCGTGGTGGCCCTGAAGATCCTCCCCCCGGCCATCGGTGACGATCCGGCCTTCGCCGAACGCTTCGCCCGGGAAGCCAAAGCCATGGCCAGACTGAACCATCCGGGCATTGTGACCATTCACGACTTCGGCCAGGCCAGCGGGCTGTTTTACTTCGTCATGGAATTCATCGACGGCGCGAACCTGGGCGACCTGCTGCGAAACCGGCATGTCTCCCCCCGCGAGGCCCTGCAAATCGTGCCCCAGATCTGCGACGCACTCCAATATGCCCACGATCAAGGCATCGTCCATCGCGACATCAAGCCCGAGAACATTCTGCTCGATCGCCAGGGACGGGTGAAGGTGGCCGACTTCGGCTTGGCCAAACTGATGGGGACTGCGGAGGAAGCAACCGGCAAGCCGGGTGTTCGCTCGGCTCCGTCGCCCCTCACCGAGGCCGAGAAGGTGATGGGAACGCCGCAGTACATGGCCCCGGAGCAGCGGGAGCACCCGCTGGAGGTTGACCACCGGGCCGACATCTACTCGCTGGGGGTCGTGCTCTATCAGCTCTTGACCGGAAAACTGCCCGAAAAGCCAATCGAACCCCCGTCTCGGCGCGTGCAAGTCGACGTCCGCTTGGACCAAATCGTCCTTCGGGCATTGGAGGAAGACCCCGAACGACGCTATCAGAGCGTCAGTGCATTGAAGTCCCGGGTGGAGACGATCGCGGCCACACCGCGCCTGGATCAGAAGAGGCTGCAGACTGACGAAACGCGTTCTGTGACGGATTTCGATCGCGTACCCTGGCAGATCTGGATTGTGGTCATCTTTCTGGCCATTGAGGGGGTGTTCGGCAATCTCCCGATGGTCCTTTATGAGCCCATGGCTGCCACCTGGTTTGCGGCCAAATGCCTGTTTGTGACCGGTCTGGTGCGACGGTGGCGGTGGGTCTTCGTCATGTTTCTTCTGGAAGCCGTCCTGCACGTATTCGGATTTCTCATTATTTCGCCGTTCGTGTCTGTGCTGAATCTGGTGCTGGTCGCGCTGGCGTTATCGGCCGGAAAATTCTATTTCCCGGTCCTCGCACCCGACCGCCTTCGACGTGAGAACGCCGTCCCCGGCGTAGTGAAACCGGTCCTGATCGGACTGACCGTCTTCATCCTGTGGACCTTGGCGTCGTTTCCCATGCGTTCGGCACTGCGTCCCCTTTCGGAGTGGCTTTCGTCGGAGGCGGAAACGCCTTCCACTCCGCCGCCCCACCTCACACCCCGGAAAGTGAAACGCTCGCTGTCTCTGTCTCGAATGCCCTCTGCGGAACTGACGCTGGCCAATGCCTCCATGGAAGAAGGCGACAACGCACCGAACGGTTGGCAGCAGGGCGCGGCGATTCCCGGCGTCGAATACCTCTGGGACCGCGCCGCCGGCCACAACAGCCAATCCAGCCTCTGCCTGGTCAAGACGGAAGACCGATACTTCCCGATCGCCCAGTGGCTCCAAACGGTGCCGCGGGAAGGCGAATATCCCGTGCTCCAGGTCAGCACGTACGTCAGGGCAGAAGAAGCAACGAAGGCGGTTGTCGATGTGATCTTCCTGGATAACAACGGTGAATGGATCTCCCACGAGTGGCTATCGTACATCGGCGCCGAGGGCCCCAATGACCAGCCGGTTACGCACGACTGGAAGGAGTACTCAGGCCAAGTCGCGATCCCGGACGGCACCCGCGGCATCCAACTCGCCCTGCAAATCTACGGCCCCGGCAAAGTCTGGTTCGACGACGTCCGGGCGTGGTTCCTTGACGATGCGACCATCGAGGGGAAGGCGAGCGCCGTTGCCTCGGAACCGTTTGCCTTGGCCGACGTCGCCGACATTCCGTCTCAGGATCTGACGGTTGCCGGCAAGACCCAGATGCGCTATTTCCTCATCGGGCCGCGAGAGAACGTCGTCGCGCCAGAGAACGGTTTCAAGCTCCTGGTGGTGCTGCCCGGCGGAGACGGCAGCGCCGACTTCAACCCGTTCATACGGCGGATCTTCAAGAATGCCCTCCGCGACGACTATCTGGTTGCCCAGCCCGTGGCACTGAAGTGGCGACCGAGCCAGCAGATCACCTGGCCCACGCGAGTCCACCCCGTAGAAGGCCAGCAGTTCGCCACTGAGGATTTCGTCGAAGCAGTGATTGGCGACGTGAGGAGCCGGCACAAGCTGGACGACCGCCACGTGTTCACGCTCTCATGGTCGTCGGGCGGCCCCGCTGCGTATGCCATCTCGTTGGCCGACAAGACGCCGGTCACCGGTTCCTACGTGGCCATGTCGGTCTTCAAGCCAAACGATCTGCCGCCGCTGGCCAACGCCGAGAGCCGCTGCTACTACATCGAGCATTCGCCCGACGACCGGTTATGCCCGTTTCGAATGGCCGAAGACGCGGAGCGGCTCCTCAAGGAGAACGGCGCCGCCGTGAAATTCAACACCTACGACGGCGGCCACGGCTGGCGAGGGGACGTCTACGGGCGAATTCGTGGCGGGATCCAGTGGCTGGAGGGAGCGGTGGGGAAATAGGTGGCGTGCATCAATGACGCTTGCGTAGTCATTGAACGAAGGGCTACAACGGAGGCCCCGCCTGCCGGAACACCACCTCAAAGCCGCCAGCGGAACTCGCTGCGGACAAGTTGCCCGGCAAAGTGATCGTCGGTGAGCGCGAACGCAGTGCCCGCGCCGAAATCGATCTTGTCGCACGCCGACCAGCAGGAACACCTCTATCCGAGTACGGACGCGCCGGTCAGCAGCTACTATGGCCAACCGACTCAGGTTGTGCAGCAGCCGGACTGGGCCAATCCCCACCCTCGGCGATAGCCACGCTCTCTCCTTCCGGCGCCGGCACACCGAAGTGTCCCGGAGCGGCGATCTTCTCGGGAAAGAGGGCTGAAGCAGTGATGGAAGTCGGTGCCGGCACGACGACCGACTCTGTGGTCCGGTGTGCCATTTGCCGAAGAACATAGATCGTCGACGCGAAGTGAAGTCTCGTACGCAAGTGGTTCTCTCCGTTTCCTGCCCACACACAATCACGATCGATCGGCAGATACCACGTAAAGCCCGAACTGCATCGTGGTTGTCTGCCTGCCTCTCTTTCTGAATCGGCACCCGCGCGCGAATTTCTGACAATCAGGCAATTCGTGCCGCCTGGCGCGACCTTGTCGATTCTGCCAACCGCAACGGATGGTCTCCAACTCCCCGCTCACGATCGCCTTGATCGATTGCGATTCCTTCAAGGACGTGAACGACACCCTGGGCCACATGGAAGGCAACGAGCTGCTGACCCGCGTTCGCGACTTAAGTACCCCGGAGGCGCTTCCATTTGCAGCCGCTCTTCCCCCCCGGTAGAATCACCGACGTTGTCGGTCTGAATCAACTCGGCATCGATTTCAAATGGGGGATACACCATGTGCACTCATTGCACGCGGCGGCAGTTTCTCGGGGTGACGGGCGTGGGGGGAATGGCACTGGCAACAGCTCACTTGGCCGTGGCGGGCGACGCCCCGGCTCCGCCACGCGATTCCAAGGTGCGGGTTTGTGTGGTGATCGCAGGCAAGCCGGAGGGAAGAAGCTGGGGCCTGTCGGAAGAAGACCTCACACCGATCAAGAAGCGTCTGGCAGAGGCCGAAAAGAACCTGGGCAACGTCGAGTTCGTCCTCGGCCAGGCAAACACCACCGAACAAACGGCCAAGCTGCTCGAACAGGCGGGGCCGGAAGCGCCCGTGCTGGCCGTGAGTGCCGACATCTTCGGCCTCAGCCGAGCCGTTGCGCCCGTCGCCTTCGAACAGAAACGGCCGGTCGCCGTGTTTCACCTGCCCGTCATCGGCGGCCACGACTGGTGCCTGGTGAATCCCTGGCGTGCCCAGGGACACCGCATCACCCTCTTCAATAGCACCGACTACGGCGAACTCCAGCGGGCCGCCGCGCTCCTGCGAGTGGTTCCGCTCCTGCGTCAGAGCCGGGTCCTGGCCTCGCCACCCTTCAAGGGCACGCCCGAATCGTTCAGCCCCGAAAAGGTCAAGGAGCGATTGGGGGTGGAAATGATGGCGATCCCCGACGGCCGTTACGACGAAGTGCTCGACGGCGTCGACGAAGCCGCGGCCGAGGCCGAAGCAAAAGAATGGCTCGACCAGGCGGAACGAATCGTCGAACCGGCTCGCGAGGACGTCCTCAAGGCCGCCCGGGCCAGCCTCACGCTGGAGAAGCTGATTGCCGAGAACGGCTGCCACGGGCTGTGCGTGGGAACCTGCATGCGCTGGCTTCCGCGAGGCTTCCCCTGCCTCGGCTTCTCCCGCCTCAACGATCGCGGGATCCCCGCCGCCTGCGACGGCGACATGGACTGCCTGCTGACGATGTTGACGATGCAGCACGCCCTGAATCGGGCCGGATTCCTGGGCAACGCGGCCGGCGTCGATACGGCGAAAAACGCCTTCCACCTCTCACACTGCTCGGCCCCCTTGCGAATGGAAGGCCCCGAGAGCCCCAGGGCACCCTACCTGCTGCGGCGTCATGCCGAGGTCCGCGGCGGGGCGGTGACCGAAGTGCACTACCGCATCGGCCAGGAGGTCACCATCACCAAAATGGTCCACCTCGACACGCTCCTCGTCTTCCGCGGCAAGATCGTGGCGGTGCCTCGCGTTCCGAACGGAGAAGAACGCGGCTGTAGAACGGAGATCGTCGTCGAGGTGAGCGACGCCGACAAATTGCTGGCCAACTGGGGCGGCGGCGCCCTCGGCGACAGCGCCACGGACTACTACGCCTCCCTGCACCGCGTGGCCTACTACGGCGATCATACCAGCACCATCCGCCACTTAGGCGACTTGCTGGGCCTGAAGGTTGTGGCCGAAGTCTGACCCGCCCGCCAACAAAGTAGCAGGCACGCTCCGTCGTGCCGTCCGCCAAGGCTCGCTCCGCCGTGCCGTCCGCCAAGGCACGCTCCGCCGTGCCGTCCGCCAAAGGTAACAAGCAGCCTTCAAGACTCTAACAGCATCCATGAAACAGTCGAGTCAAATCGATCTGATGGGATGCGAATGGAGGTCGGACGATAGCAGTATCCGGCGACACGGTTGGCCAAGGATGCAGATAGAGACATTCAGCGAGATGCGGAGAGAATTCGAGCAGTTCCTCAAAGCGGAGAAGGAAAACGAGGCTGCCCCCAGCCAAGACAGGAGTGAATAGCCGAGGACGTGAAGCGTCGCCTGCAACCCTCATGACCAATCAACCTCCCACACGCCGCAAGTGGTTCCAGTTCCGACTGCGGACACTGCTGATTGCCGTTCTGGTGCTCAGTCTGCCGTTGTCGTGGTTTGCTGTGAGGATGGAGAAGGCGAGGAGGCAGAGGGAGGCAGTGGAAGCTATTGAGCGGTTGGGGTGCGACATGCTCACGGATTCGGGATGGTTTATAACGACTGAAGACGAATCATGGCGACCACCAGCGACGGAGAGGATTGTCATGGTTGAGGCACGAAGAAGGGTTCAGGGTTCAGGGGCAGGGGTCAGAGGTCAGAGGAAAGGCGGCAGAACTGGGAACGCTGATCGACGCTCATCGGCACTAAGGACCGTGGAAGTAATGACTGCCGTGTTGTCGTCTTTCGCTCTGCGAAAGCAACGCCACTATCGCGGAGCGAAAGACGACATTGGCGATGCTGAAGCTGTTGGCAGAGGCAGTGGCTGGCTGATGGATTAGCGGCGATCAGGGGCGATTAGTGTTCTCTTCTTGAACGGTCTGGCTCCCGTCTCCTGTCTCCTGTCCCCACGGCCTTCACGGCTCTGGAGAGCCATGCTACTGGTCAGGTTTCAAGGGGCGGGCACGGGCGGAGACGTCGTGAGGCGGCCGAGCAGAGTGCTGCCCCGAGCCAAACGCCCAGGAGATTGGCCAGCCCGTCGACCGGGCTGGCGGTTCGACCGGGCACGAGCATCTGGGCCAGTTCGGCGCCCGCGGCATAGACGGAAAGGGTGAGCATCATGGCGCCGGTGGTCCAGCCGAATCGTGCAGCCCGCACCAGGACGGCGAGGATCATGAAGGCCAGGAAATGGGAGAGATCGGGATGGCTGTCGAGGAGCTCGATGCCGCTGGGCCGGTCGCCGCCATGCGGGCGCAGCAGCCCGGCGGTGAGGGCGAGCCAATAGAGCGAGCAGAGCCATTGGATAAGGTTTCTACCCCGGTTTGAGGACGTGGCGACGAGGATGGAAGTGGCGATTTTCACGCGGCGTTATGTGGAGAAGGTGTTTGCTGGACGGAGGATGGGACGTCGAAAGGCAGAAGCACGGTGCTCGGCTGCTGGCGGTCGGCCGATTCTCGGCTCTTGGAGTTCTCTTGATGTCATTGCGTCGTGTTTCAAGAGCCGAATCCGATTCCTCTTTCGCGCGTGTAAATGGCCTTTCGCGATTCCTAGAGGAAATCGGATTCCGCCACCGACCTTGTGTCGGTGGAGACAACGTTTGACAACCAGGGCCTGATCCCTTCAGCGAGTTTCTCGTTCCACGCCCGCTGCGCCGGCGGCGGGCGTGGAACGAGAAAGACGGGAGAAGAGTCCTCGATCTAGTTGTCAAACGTGCTTTCCACTGGGGCAAGCCCAGTGGCGGCCATCTCTTGGAATCGTGCAAGGCCAGTTGGATTCCCGCCTGCGCGGGAATGACGGGGGTGAAGGCAGGAATGACGGATGGGTTCTGTCCTCTGGCCTATGCTGTCAAGCCTTCACGGCTCTGGAGAGCCATGCTACTGCTCTGCCCTCTGTCTCCTGCCCCCTGTCCCCAGTGGCATTCCGTCATGTTTTAGGAGTTGACCCCGACTACCTGGCACACCGGGGCGGCTAGTCGATCTTGCCGGTCAGCAGGTTGCGGTGCGGCACGACGCCCTTCCGGCTGTTGTCGGAGATGGAGCGGACGAAGGCTTTGACGTCGGAGGGTTGCTGCGGGTCGACGAGGGTCTGCTCTCGGCTCGTGGGGCGGGCCGGAGCGGGTCGCATGCCGGTCAGGCTGCGGACCAGGTCGACGCGTTCCTGGATCAACCGGCGCATGGTCTGCTCGTCGCCGGCGGCGGTCAGCGACTCGAGGAATATGTCGCTGACCACGTGGCGGCGCCACGGTTCGGCCGGCTCGCTTTCCGACAGGCCGAACTCCTTGAGAAGGGCCTGAACCGTCGCGTGCCGCTCGGCGACCGTCTGGCGAGAGCGGAGCTGGTCGACTTCCTCCTGCAATTGGAGGATGCGTTTCTCGAATTCGGCCCAGAGCTGCTCGACAAGATCGGGGCGGGCCTCAGCGGGCGGATCGGTCGCGACGGGCTCGGCGACCGGTTCGTCGCCGGCGCCGGCGGCCGGGGCGGCTCGATCGCCAGCGGCGTCGTGCGGGGGATCGTCGGGCAGGTCCGACTCGAACAGTCCCCGGGTGGTTGCCGGATCGGCGACGAGGTCGACGCTATGCACCCTGGTGATGGCCTCGACGACGAGGGTGTCGCCTTCTCGCGAGGTGCGGGCCAGCACATTGTGGGAGAAGCCGACGTTCTGCGGGGCGTGCTCGGCGTCCCAAAGGAGTTGCTCGGCCAGGGCATGCTTGGGGTTGAAGTGGAAATCGCCGAACAGGCCTTCACCGGCCCGGGCGGCGACGTTTCGGATCACTCCGATGCGGTCCTGATAATCTCGCGGCCCGTCAGACGCGGCCTTGGGATGATTGACGTTGACCTTGACGCCCTCGTAGAGGGGGACTGCCCGGCTGAGGGCGTCGGGGCGATAGGTGCGACCGTTGCGGGACTGCAGGCCCAGGATCTTGACGCCGCGGATGACACCGCGCTCGCGATCGAAATGGACGGCCAGCCCGCGGGAATCGGCGTACTCTTGGAGGTTCTCGTTCATGGTTTTCTCCTTTCGAGAATGGGGGGGAAGAAGCGTGGCAAGGGAATGGGGGCAAGGGAATGTCGAAGTTTGAAAGTTGACGGCGACATGGGGAGATTCAACGGAAAGTCAGGCGTGCGTCCAGACACCGGGCACGGGGTGGGGAACAAAAAAAGCCCATCGGAGAACCGGGGTGGTTCTCGGATGGGCTCGTTTCGGTACTCGCCGCCGTGTGGCGGGCCTTCTGCGATACCGCTACAGCTCAAAGCTCAAAGCTCAAAGCTCAAAGCTCAAAGCAGTATAGCGAAAGGCGGAAAAAATGCAATACAAAAATTGAACATTTGTACAGTTTTCTTGGAAATTCTCTCCAGAGGTCAGGGGAGGTCGGGGGGCGGGGGACAGGGGGCAGGAGTCGGACAGCGCCACTTCGGTGCAGCCTGAGAAGCTGAACCCGTTCGAGTGCAGTCGTTTAACGTCCAGCCGAAGGCGCCAGCCGCACTACCGAAGCCGGCGCCTTCGGCTGGGCGTTAAACGAGGAACGCTCGTCGGCACTCATGGTGTTGGCGGAGGTGGCGGGCTGATGGATTAGCGGAGATGAGGGGGGATCAGTGTTCCCTTCTAGAACGGTCTGGCTACTGGCCTCTGCTGTCAAACCTTCACGGCTCTGGAGAGCCATGCTACTGCTCTGCCCTCTGTCCCCTGCCTCCTGTCCCCTGGCCCCTGGCCCCTGTCCCTCTGCCCTCCCGCCTACGCCTCAACCAGGATTCGTGCGATGCGCTGGGCGGCCTGGCCGTCCCAGAGGTCGGGGATGCCGAACTGGTCGAACTGGCCGGTCTTGATCCTTTCGTAGGCGGCGAGGATCGCCCGGGTGCTGGTGCCGACGAGCTGGTTCGAGCCGACCTGGCAGGTGACCGGGCGTTCGGTATTCTCGCGAATGGTGATACAGGGCACCCGCAGGATGGTGGTCTCTTCCTGAAGGCCGCCCGAATCGGTCAGGACGAGCCGGGCGTTGGCATTGAGCTTGAGAAAATCGAGGTAGCCGAGCGGGTCGACCAGGCGAAGGTTGCCTAACGCCTCGACGCGGGAGCGGAAGCCGAGGTCGGCGATGTTTTTGCGGGTGCGGGGGTGGATCGGAAAGACGATGGGCAGGTCGCGGGCGATCACCTCGATCGCGTCGAGGATGGCGCCGAGGGCCGCGGCGGCGTCGACATTGCTGGGGCGGTGGAGGGTCATGGTGGCGTAGCCGCCGGGCACGAGACCCATCTCATCGAGCACGGTCGACCGTTCGGCCTTGGCGCGGTTCTTGAGCAGGGTGTCGATCATGACGTTGCCGACCAGGTGCACTTTGCCGTCGGCAACGCCTTCGCGGCGCGAAGGGTAGCTCGGAAGTCGCTGCAAGTTCGCGGTGCCCGACAAGATGTTGTCGCACGAGGGCTACGCTTCTGGTGGCTGCTTGCACCTATGGCAGAGCCGCATTTTCCGAATCGATGCAGTATAGAGCACTTTCTCCCCGGATGAGAATCTGACCGTCCGAGATAGCTGGCGAAGCGTATACAGGCTCTTCGATTGAGCTGGTTCCTAGGTGCTGGTATTCGCGACCTTGGCGGACGACTGTGGTTTCTCCTGCGTCGGAAGTGAAGTAGACCTTACCGTCACCGGCGACCACGGAAGCGAAGTACATTCCCGGCAATCGCTCTCTCCAAAGGATCTTGCCCGATTCCGCTTCAACGCATTGGGCCCTGCCGTTGGAAGTGACCATGTAGAGCAGCCCGTCGACGAGGACCGGCGACGCGATATCGGCCGGATCTCGCCGCAACCGCCAAGCGACGGGCGGCTCTTGCGTGTCTTGGTTGAAGTTCAGGTCAACAGCGAATCCGCCCCTCGAGCCGTGATCTTGTCCGCACATAACGTAGGCACGCCGTTCGTCGGCCACAGGTGTGGGAATGCACTGCCGGATGGGAAGATTCCACTCTTGAAGGAGGTCGCCATTGCGTGGATCATAGACGAGGAGCCGGTCCCATGTGGGCATGAGCAACAGGGGCTCATCACCGAACCGAGTGATCAGCGGTGTGCTGTAGGAATCGTGGCCACCGGGCAGGGTGACTCGCCATTTCTGCTTGCCGGTCAACTTGTCGAGAGCGGTGAGGCTGGACTTGGAAGATAGGTACTCGTTTGACTTTGGACTGCGACCGTCGGGCACTACGGCGAAGATGACCGTGTCGTCAAATAGGAGCGGAGAGATCGCGGCGCCTGCGAAAACAAGGGCCTTGTGTTCGGAGATAGGACATCGCCACTTCTCGTTGCCGTCTCGATCCAGGCAGACGAGGCCGGGTGCGAACTGGGCGACGACCATGTCACCGTCTGTACACGGCGTCGGGGTGGCGAAGGAATTCAACTGAAGCTTGCTGAGTCCTCTCTCCTGAAAGCATGTTTCTCGCCAGAGGATTCTGCCATCGTTCGGGTCGATGCAGACGACCGACAAGGCCCATCGCTCGAATTGGGGCAGCCAGAGTAGGGCGGCTATCTGCAGCACGGGGGTGAGGATCAGAGCAGAGGACAACGTTGCGAACCATGCTCGCCTTCGCCAGGAATTCCAGTGCGAGATCGTGGGCGTGTTGCCTTCCCGATCTGCAGCCGTGTCTGCCACACCCCCGACTGCTTGCGCAGCCGCCAACCTGCGCGCGAGAAACCAGACTGCCAGCCACCATATTACGACAATGACCAAAGCGCCCAGGAAGAGCATGAACTTGACAGAGACACCTGTCTTGGCCAAAAAGAGCCCGAAAGCGAGTGCCGCACCTGCGTGAATGCCCACTCCCAGCAGGCGCCATCGCGAAATCGGTCGGCTGAGCCAAACGGCGGCAAGACTGCCGAGCAGGACAATTGCCGGTACGAAAGTCCCGAGCGGTTGTGCGTCACCATTGGCAAAGAGACCTCTGTTGCGGTAGAGCCAAACGAGGGCTACCGCATAGACGCCAATGGCTGGAGCTGCTGCGAGCCGATCGAGAATGCAGGTGATCCGCAGCAAGAGGTCCCTATCGACCGGACACGGATGCCGCCTCCAAAACAGCGACAGTAGGGCTGTCATTGCCGCCACAATTCCGAACGTCATTGCGGCAAACGGCGCTTTTCCAAAGGGACTTTCGGTCGTTGCTATTGTGAGGAAAAGACGCCCGTCAGCCAACACAGGCGAAGAAATACCCTGCGCGTCGATAGGAGTCCGCCACTGAATACGGTCTTCCAGACTCCATTTCTCAGGCAGGTTAGCTGCATCGGAAAGACCGCTGCATTTTCCTCGCCAGGTGGGCCAATCTGCGGCAGAGACGGTGGAGATCGATAGCGAGCATGCAAACAGCACAGCTATCGATAACCTATGCCTGTTGCGGAACGCTTGCGCCAGCAACGGCACAGAGCAGAAGGCAAGATAAAGGCCTCCCACTCCGCCAAGTGTCACGAGTCGACCCTGATGCCCCGATGGCGACATGACAAGACCGAGAACGGAAAGAAGGTCGCTTAAAGCTTCAGGTACATGCGTCAGGGTTCAAATCCGACCGCGGATCCAGTACCAGAGCAGACCGATCCACTCGTGGGCAGCCTCTGCTACCACGACTGCCGATGTGGAACTCGGCACAAAGGCCAGCGGGACCCACTGGAAGCCGGCAGAGCGGTATCGGCACCCGGCGGGCACGACTTCAATCCCTTGGGCTCGGAAGCAGGCCATGGCCCGCGGAAGATGCATGGCGTCGGTAACGAGGACGATCTTGCGGATGTTGCGTTCTTGCAGCAAGCTCCGGGTTTCGACGGCGTTTTCGTAGGTGGTGGTCGAACGGTCCTCGACGAGCAGGTTGGAGTCGGGGATTTGCTGCGTGAGCATGAAGCGGCGCATGGCGTCGGCAAGGCTGTAGTCAATGCCTTCCGGCAAACGTCCGCCACTCAAGACAATCGTGCGCGGGCCGAGCGTACGGTAGAGTTCGACGGCCTTGAGGCAGCGGTAGAGCGTCGACGCATCCAACTCCGGTTCCGTCCGCACCTCGTCGGGAGGGATTACCCAAGCGGACAGTACTATGATTGCCTCTGCGCTCGATTGGCCAGAGTCGCGACTGGGAAACGGCCACTCCAGGGAACCGGCCGCGAAAAAGGCGGCGACGGGGGTGGAGAGAGCGCCGAGCACGAGGAGCAGGGATGACAGGAGAAGCAGGCGACATCGGGTGAAGCGTCGTCGCAGGCTCATTTCGCCGACGACGAGCGCGATCATCAAGAGTATGAGTAGAAACGGGTGGCAGAGATGCGACAGGAGAAGGTACACGTTAGCACCGAGAGATGCAAGGACTACTTCAGCGGTGGAAAGCCGCCGGGAAGTAGCATGGCAAGAAGCACCGCCAGTGATTGATGATCCACATCAGATAGCTGGACACAAATGACGGCGACATGAGTGCGACGAATTGCCTCTTGCAGACATGCACACCGCGAGCGGAAAACCACGGCGTTTCTTAGTCGGGATTCCATCGCAGTACGGCACCCGCCCATGAATAACCAACGCCGAAGCCAACAACGAGAACGCGGTGTCCCGGCAGCAGTTTGCCAGCTAGTTGAGCGTCCTGGAGGGCAATCGGAATCGAAGAGGATACAGTGTTGCCACAGTTCGCCATGGCGATATGAAACCTCTCGCTAGGAATTCCAAGCTGTCGGCGTAGGTGTTGCAGGATAAACTCGTTCGCTTGATGAAACACAAAGAGATCGATGTCTTCCATACCGAGCTCTGCCTTCTTGAGAGCGTCATGAACCGTGCGAGGAACCTCACGGAGCGTAAAGGTGAAGATCTCCGGCCCATTCATGTATAGCCTGCCGGTATCGCGAAGCGGTTCGTGTTCCACATGATTAGAGACATTTGCCGCGGCGGTACGCATTCCTCCGGCGTGGGTGATGAGATTTCGTGCCCCGCTACCGTCTGTCCCAAATACAAACGGGCCAATCAGCGGCGATGGATCCCCGTCGTCACCAAATCTGTCCTTGCCATGGAGTAGTGTAGCAGTCGCCGCATCTCCGAAGAGCGTTCTGGTTGTGCGATCTTCTGGGTCAAGGTGTTTCGTATACACGTCCGCTGTGATGAGCAAGACAGCCTGCGCTTGCCTCGTTTCGATCAAGCCGCGTGCGATCCCCAAGCTGTACACATACCCAGAGCATCCTAGATTGATGTCCAGGGCGCCGATTGAAGTCGGCAGCCCTAGACGGTCTTGAACAATACACGCCGTTGTCGGGAGAAGAAAATCGGGACTTTGAGTGCAAAGAATAACGAACTCGACCTTCTCGAAGTTGCAGTCGCAAGAACTGGCGAGATTCCGAGTAGCACTCACAGCAAGGTCCGACGTGTACTCGTCGGGACCAGAAATGTGACGATTCTCAATTCCTGTCTTTCCGAGTATCTTCTCCGCTGACCATTCCGGAAACTCCGCAGCAAGGTCGGCATTGCTGAGTGTTGCAGTCGGAAAGTACGACCCAATAGCGCGAATAGATGCCCACATTCCTCTTTCCATCCTTCCGTGTTTCCTTCTAGGACTCGAGTTGATCCGCAACCAGGGCAGCAAGTTCGTCGACGGACTTACAAGCATAGATCTTCTCGACTTCCAGAGTCAACCCATATTCCCTATTGACCATTGCAATGAAGGACAGGACACCCATAGAATCCCAGCCCTCCAAATCGCTGCATAATTCTCGCCCACACAACGGAGTTTCGGGCGGAGGCGACAGCGTATTCTCGAACAAAGTTAGGAATGAGTCTTTCTTCATTACAAGTAGTCCTCGTTGGCAAGTACTTCCTGACTGGTTCTCAGACGTCACGACTCTCGGCCTCACAGCACGCCTCGTTGCGTACAACTGGCCTGGATAGATCACATATCTTCCTGGCGGGATTGCCTGCAACAACTGTGTATGGTCTGACTTGGGTACGCACAACGGAGCGCGCGGAGACAATACTACCTTCACCGATCCGTACTCCGGGGAAAATCGTTGAATTGTTACCGATCCACACATTGTCCCCGATTTCGATGGGACGGACTTCTTCCGCGGATGGAGGGCGTTTGGCCTTGCGAGCGTCGGGATCGGCTGGGTGGCCATTAGAATCGAAAAAAGAGGTGCCACCAGCGATCATGCAATCTTCACCAATGTGAATGTGTTTGCCGACAACGAACGAGCAATTTGCCCCGACTCCTGTGCGGTGACCGATCTCTAATTTCGGCATATCACAGTAACGCGATGAGAATATGAAGCTACACTTCCCATCGATCGTAACATTGTCACCAATAATGATGTTGCCTTTACCCATCACCCAATGAATGAACACGCCCGTATGCAGATTATTACCGTACTTCGTGCAGTAGGCCTTGAACAGGGGCTCGCAGATGAAGACCCGCATAACGAAATAGTAGGTGTTGCGGATTGCCAGGAAACACCAGAGCATCGGCTTGACGACGATTCTGGGGGCAGGAAGGCTCAGGTTGCGCATCCAGCGACGGACATTACGTCCCATCCGAGCGAAGGGATGGTCGGAAGTTGCTAGAAACTTGTGGAGATTGATCATGCTAACAAGTCGAGTGGCAAAAAACACAGATTACAGGGATATGAATAAGCGTAGCACGTGGATCCCACGCATTCACAAACGTCGCTGACAGGCCACATTCCCGGCGTGCCCCATTCGGCACGACACACCCGCAAAGCAAAAGCCTAACTCTTCTCATCGGGCGAAATGCCAATCGAGGCCAAGACCTTCGCGGCGAAAGCAAGTTGTTTCGTGCGAAAAGCCTGGCAGGCCGCATGCTGCTCTTTCTGGATCGTTTCGATGTCTGCGTACATCTCGCCGATAAGCGAGATGACCTGCTCGGCATCCACCTGATCGCTTCGAACGAAGAACCGCTCGAATCCCATGGTCTTCATGAAATCGTAGCATTTAGGCTGGTAACCGACCATGATCGCGGGGGTGTACGAGCAGAAGGCGGAGATGACGGAATGCAACTTTGTTCCCAGGAACACATCCTGTTCCGCAACACGGGCCATGTAATCCGCAGGGCGGCAATAGACATCGCAGATCTCGATGGCGGACAAACCGTTCTTGCAGATTGCCCGTGCCAACTCGGCGTCAACCGCCTCTGTCGGGAATAGCGTGACTTTCCAACCGTGCTGGTGGAGCGATTTCAAGATGGAATGAAACTCAGCGGCAACATGTTCCTGGCTGTTGCCCCAGAAATCGGACGTTCTCGACACGTTGATCCCGATTCGCTTCCCTCGCTGCTTCGGTGAAATGCTATCGCGAGAGTAGTACAGCGCCGGATCGCCAATAATCTCCACGCGTTCAAGACCCATTTCGGAAAGCACTCGCTTCGATTCGCAACCGCGTACGGAAATGTATCTGAATCGCGAAAGACACTCACTCCACAGATCCGTCGTTTGGGAGTCGATCTGGAAACACTGAGGATTGAGTGAAGCAATGTGCGCCCGAAAGACCGGATCAATGACACCCGTACCGAAAGTGCATAGCGGCGTCGTTCTTTCCGCAAAATACGTTACTGCCTCAAGCCAACCGACGCCATACGGGGCGAGGATGAGCGTGCCGCCACCTAGGCATGAGTATTTGAAGGCTCGCTGGATACCGATTGTCCGATCCAGAACTCGAATGCCTTTGCTCAATGTACAAGAGAACATATTTGCACCCGTGAGCATCTCATGAATCGCGTCCGCAACCAGGATGTCGCCCAGGTTGTCGTACACACAGCGTATATGCGCGATCGATGAACGCCGCGATCGCAGCGCGCGCAGCAAGGAGTGAACGCGAGCGAAGTTCAAAGCTAGTGCCTTGCAGGTTGGAGATGCACAATTAGTGAAGCAACGATGATCCGGCTGAATCGTCAGTACGATGCCCTGATTCGCGGATGCCATATTCCTGGATACACATCTTCACGTTTGTCGTCAGGCAGAACTGTTCCTGACAGACTCGTTTGCCGTTTGCACCCAACGAAGCGCGCAGTTCTGCGTCGCCGCAAAGTGAAAGAACTCCGTCCGCGATAGCACGGGCATCGCCCCGTTCGACAAGGACACCCGTCTGATCGTTGGCGATCAATTCGGGAATCGCACCAACTCTTGTGCCGATTACGGGCTTGCCCGAGGCCATGGCTTCCGCGATGGTCAGCCCGAAGGCCTCCTCCCAATGGGACAGTTGGCAAACGATGTCGCTGGCTGCAAACAATCCAGCTCCAAGCGGATCGCCGAAGTTGCCGAGGAAGGTTACACGATCCGCAAGGCCAAGCTCTTCGGTCAGCGTTTCATACTCACGGCGCTGCGGACCATCTCCGGCAAGCAGGACGTGGACTTTGTCGGTTTCCTTGCGTATCAGGTGGGCGGCGCGGATCAGGTCGTCGACGCCCTTCTGGGGAATCAGCCAGCCTACTTGCAGGATGACAAAATGATCGTCTGGGATGCCATAACTGCGTCGAAGCTCTGCTCGTTTGTCGGCCCCTGAACGCGCACGCGACAGATCGATGCCGTTATAGATCCGAGCGAGTCGACGTTCCGCAAACACACCTTCCCGACGCCGACAGTCGCGAACAAAATCGCTGACGGCGATCATCTTGGTCACGGGAGCATACGCCAGGCGCTTGGCCATGCGTTTCCACGCGGGGGACGAATTGCCGCAATATCCCTCGGGACGCGATATGTGGTCAGTCAGGTAGACATTGGGGACGCCCAGTGACTTGGCAAGCCACGGATAGCGAATTGGATCCAAGAGGTGAAAGTGGGCGGCGGCGGGGCGATACTTGCGTAGGAGACCTGCAGTGTGGCGAAGCGCCCGGGTGGTTCCGCTGCCACTAAAATCGAGCGACTCGACGTACGTATTCGGCAGTTCAAAGAGGGGAGCCACTTCATCGGCAGGGGGCGAAGAGAATACGAGCACGCTCTCCCATCCGGCCTCGCCCAGTTGTGCCGACAATTCCCTGGCAAATGTCTGGAGACCTCCGACCACGTTCGCCCGGACGCCGAAAGCAGAGAATACTGCCTTCTTCCTATGCTGCTTCATCGTGTCCTACTGGGTAGTGCTATAAGGACTGTGGGAGTCCGATCCATGTCGCGTAGGGCAACTGAGAATCATTCTACTCGTTCGGGTCTTTTGTGGTTTTCCTGCCGATCAGTGCATTTCCGCAACTTGGAAACGCGGGCAAGTGTGCTCCGAACCAGGCGCGATTGAAAAGGACCGTGGAATTCCGGATGACTCCCTGAGGGAACCGGGCAACGTCCCAGAACTCTGTGGCAAAGCGGGTTAGCGGTTCAACGCCACAATCCTGGAGTGTCTTTGTCAGGAAAGGGATGTTTGCGATGCGTGCCAAAGGCGCTTGCCCCGGCTCGCTCCAATGGAACTCGATACCGGCCGGTGTCTTGATGATTTGAGACTTCGATTTCCGCAGCATTCGCACGACGCGGACAATCCCGGCTTCCAGAGAACTCGCATTGGACTCAATCACAACGATTGTCCCATTTGGGGCGAGAACTCGGCACAGCTCTTTCAATGCATCGGCCCATCGGAGTATGTGCATCAGAACGCCACGGCAGTGCACGGCATCGAACTGACCGGATGAAAACGACAGCTTCTCGAGCCCGCAGCACGTGTACTCGACCCGTTGCTCCAGGCCTTCCACTCGCGCCCTTTCTCTCGCGCGGTCGAGCATCGGTTCGGAGATGTCAACTCCCGTACAGTGGAACCCGCGTCGGGCAAATCGGAGCGTGTGATCGCCGATACCGCACCCGGCGTCCAGGATCCTGGCGCCTTTCGGTTGGTCAAGATATCGAAGCAGCCGGTCCATCAATACATCGTTGAACCTATCCAGTAACCGGTTTCCGCGGTAGGCTGATTCCCATACCTCGTGAACGCGTTCATCCTGGAACGCATCGTGCAGTGTGCTGTTTTGGCTCATGTGAGGGCTCCGAGGAACAAGACTCGACTGATTTTGCGTCCACTGAGGGAGAAGCTGTACAGGCCAGCTAGCCGACAAGACTCTCGCCGGCGGAATTGCATTCTGCGATCTGAAGTGGCTCAACATCCGCCGGCTGAGACAGATTCATCATCGATCGATAGCGATGGAAGTACGCTTCCCGCATATGATTCAGATTGAACAGAGCCTCGGCCCGTTGCCTCGCCAGCCGGCCCATACTTGCACAACGATCAGGATCGGAGATGAGTCGCGCGATCGATTCGGCGAAAGCCTCGTCGTTCCGCGGTTCGGCCAGCAGCCCCGTTTCATCTTCCGAAATAACTTCGGGCACACCACCGACTCGAGAGCCGATGCACGGGAGCGACGTCGCCATGGCTTCGATCAGCGTCAGGGGAATCGCTTCGGTAATACTGGTAAGTACGCAGACGTCCGCTGCAGGCAACAAGCGTTCGACGTCGCTTCGGTTGCCGAGAAGAGTGACGTGACCCTGGAGGCCCATGTGCGTGACGAGTTGCTCGATGGCTGAACGTTCGGGGCCGTCTCCGACAAGGACCAGTCGAACGAGCGGGTGTTCCGACCTTAGGCGGCTGATGGCGCGAATGCTGGTAGCATGGTCCTTCTCCACTGATAGCCGTGCCACCTGCATGACGACAAAGTGCTCGTTGCGCAGACCAAGCCAAGCACGTGTTTCCGCCCTGGTGCTTTGGTCGTTTCTGTACCGGCTGAGATCTCGGCCGTTGAAGATCACTTCGATACGGTCTGCCGGTATTCCCTCGTTGACGGTGAGAGCGTCCATGAGGCAGTGCCCGACTGCCACCATGCGGTCGGTCGCCCGCAAGAGCAATCGATTCATGAGAACTCGCTTCCAGGATCGCTCATCAGGATAGCGCCGGCCGTGCTCGGTGATCAGAATCGGGCACCTCCCCCCGAAGAAGCGAGCGAGACCTGCATGCCTGAACGGCCCGATATGATGAGCATGAATCAATCTGACGTCCTGCTCCCGGCAGAAGCGGGCAAGGCGCCGTGCGCAGCGGAAGTCGATGCCCGGCTGCCGATCGAGGACCTCAACGATTGTGCCTGATTCCCGAAGCTGCTCGCCCAATGGGCCGGCGCTGTCCAGGCAGGCAAACACGAATCGAAAATCGCCCGCCCCGGCCTCGGCAATCTCCTTGGCCAGCACTTCCGCACCGCCGACTTCCATGCTGAACAGGAGTTGGCAAACCGTGGGCAAGTGATTGCTGGAGTTCTCAGTCATCGTCGTCTCGTCTTAGCCGCACACTGGCGCCGGCTGCCGGCAACCGCCAGCAACCAACTGCCGATACATGTCTACGTGAGCTTCTGCGCTGCGGGCCAGCGTGAATTCCGCTTCAAGACGTTTACGTCCTGCCGATCCCATCGCTTGCGCTGCTGGCGTGTCGGCCAGCAGGCTCTCGATGGCGCGAACCAT
The DNA here is from genome assembly GCA_012719125.1 of Planctomycetaceae bacterium. Classification (GTDB taxonomy): domain Bacteria; phylum Planctomycetota; class Planctomycetia; order Pirellulales; family Thermoguttaceae; genus JAAYAY01. Next base: position 47,724 of record JAAYAY010000302.1, read on the forward strand.
GCCGTCGACGTCCTGATCGTCAACGAGAAGGCCATTCACGTTGGGGGTAACCAAGTCGGGAACACCGCCGACGCGCGTTGCCACGACGGGGCGCGACCAGGCCATGGACTCGAGGATCACGTAGGGCAGGTTTTCGATGCGAGAGCAAAGCACAAACAGGTCTAACTGGCGGAAGAACTCGTCACGATCCATAAGACCCGCAACGGTAACGTGAGATTCCAGCTCCAGATCTCGGACTGTCCTCTCGATCTCCGATCGCTCCGGTCCGTCTCCGGCAATCAGAAAGTGAGCCCGAGTGCCGCTGTGCACGAGTCGAGATGCGACACGCAGGAACATGGAGTGGTTCTTCTCGGAACTCAGGCGGCCCAGGATGCCGATGACCGGCTCGGCCACGGATCGAAAGGGGCCACAGGTGGGATCGACCGACAAGCTATCCAACCGGATTCCCGAAGGGATCCACTTCAGTCGGTCCGGACGAATCCCCTTCTCCGACAACTTGCGTTCATAGAACCTGGAGAGGACGATAACGCCCTGGGCGCGTTTGAGTGTCTGGACCTCCAGCCAATCGTAAAAGCGTTCCTTTAGATCAGGGCTTCCAAGCCAGCCGTGCACCGTGCTGACCCACGGGCAGATTCGACCGAAGCGGACGGCGAGGCCGCCATGGACCGCCGCCTTGTAGCCCACGACGTGGACGCAATCGACATTCTGGTCGAGGATGTGTCGCCTGATCGCCCTGACGAGGCCCCATGAGAACGGTCGGCGAGTGGGAATCGAAGTCGCGGGGATGCCGGAATCCACAAACGCCTGTTGAACTCCATTGCCCTGGTTGTGGAGACGAGACTCGTGAATCAACGTGGCGGAGACATCGATCCGTCCGGTGTCGCGCAGACCGCAGGCCAGGTCGAGCGTGGCGCGCTCGGCACCATAGAGAGCACCGGTGTCCTGCATTACGAAAGCAACGTGCATTTGTTCTCTACTCGACACCGGCGATCGTCAATCGTTGTCGCTTTTCCTGCTCGTCCATCCGCTTCTCCATGCAGCAACCGGAGACCCACCATTTTGGTCGCTTCTTCCAGATCTCACGGGGTGACTGGGTCTTGATATTCCCGACGGGTGGCATGGAACTACACGTCTTGACGTCGCCGTTTGACTGCACCTGGAAGAGTGCCAACGCCGCACAACTCGCCTTCTTCTCGTGCGCCGAGTGGGCCTGCGTCGAGACCCGCAGGGCCGCGGGGTCCCGAAAATAGGCCATCATCACCTCCAGGCTCGGGACGGTGTTGGCGATCGAGAAGCCGTCATGCTTCATTTGTATCAGGCGTTCGACGGCCTTCACTGCTGCCTCGGGGTCATCCGGCCAGTTTTCGCTGTGCTTGTACCACTCCGGATCGTCGGCCGTGTTGTAGTTCTGCTCGATCGGCTGGAAGAGCACCTCCATCCCGTCCTGATTGGCATATCGGGCGACATCTTCCAACGCTCCGATATTGTACGACATGATGACCGTCTTCAACCGAATCGTGTAGCCGAGCCGGTGCTCTTTGCGGACTCGCACCAGTGTGTTGATCGTATTATTCGTTCGATCGAAGAATCCTTCTCTCCCACGGACTCGATCGTGTGTACTTCCGAGTCCATCGAAGGAAAGCGTGACTCGCCAAGGGTTGGCGAGGGCAAGGTTCTCGATTTTGGCCTGATCCTTCCAGAAGCCGTGGGTGAGCAACTCCATGAACAGGCCGCTCTGCACCCCGTGCTCGACCAGGCCGATCGTGAACGGTTTGAGGAGCGCTTCGCCGCCGGTAAGAGTGATTTGAACCGGGCCGAGCCATTGGCGGAAGTCGGTCAGGGCCGCGGCCCACTGTTGTTCCGTTGGTGATTCCTCCTGGCCGCGGTTCTTCCAGATGTCGCAGTGAACGCAGCGGGCGTTGCAGCGTTCGGTGAGGAGGAACTGGATTGCGGTGGGGCGGCACAACGACGCCAGTCTCGCGCCCCCCAATGTGCGAAGGCGATTGTTGACACCGTCATAGAGACGTTTGCGAGTCCAGCGAAGGTTGGTTGGGATTGCAGCCATGGCATAGCCTTTCTGTATTTCGTCGTATTATTTTGTCGATATCGATCTCGTGGAACTGCCCAGGATCTCTTGCCCTTCGCGCCTTACCGGTCCCAGTTTTCGATAGAGATTATCAATTCTGCGCCGATTGGCGGCCGTCACGATCCGCCGTGTTGCCGTTGACATCGCACCTTCTATCAGTCGCGTAAAGCGTCGTGTCGCCGACAGCTTCTCGCGAAGTCGTTGCACGGTGCTTGACTTCTTCCGCACGGGGTCGCCGAGTTCATCTCGGTAGTAAGCGAGTTGCTCGTTCTGCCATCGGATTCGTGCGAGATATTTATAATAATCCGACAGGGCCGGCGGTTCGTAGAAAACTCGCTGCTCGGTAACCCGAAAAGCGGTTCGCGGAACGAGCGTCTGCACGAATGCATCCTCACCCACGATTCCGCTGGGAATCCCGTCGAGCTCCCTTTCCTTAAGGGCCCGCTCGATCACGTCTCTGCGAACAGCATAGAAGGCGCCGTTAAGAAAGTCTTGGGCAAACGGTATCTGCAAAAAACCTGTCAACCTCTTGTCCAGCGGCAGACCTGTCGGTTGCGGTCGAAGTTCCGGGCATACAATAGAAACCGTCGGATTCTCAGTCAAGCACTGATACAATCGCGCAACGCACCCTGGCTCTGGAGCAATATCCCCATCGGAAAAGAACAGAACTAGGTTCTGGTTCTCCACAAAGGCCGTGTTCCAGGCTTCTGGCTTAGACGGTTTTGCCAGTTCGCGTAGTCGGAGATTCGGGACCGTCGCGAGAAGACCCTTCACAACCTCCGTCGTCTGGTCGGTACAACCGTTTGCGTAGACGACCACGTCGAAATCCACGCCGTCATTACCGGCGCGGATGGCCTGGACGGTTCGCGCGATATGATTCTGCTCGTTGTATGCCAACACGCACACACACGCCTGTTTCACGCGAGGAATCTCCAAGACCGTGCGATGACTTCTTCCCGACCCAACCCGGGCGCGGGTGATGGATCAGGCCCTGTCGGCCGAACTGTGCAAAGGCTCGTAGTGAGTTGAATTCCAGCTCTTGCCGGCGCGTCCTGAAATCCAGACCCAAAATGCCAGCCATGCGGCGACGTTGAGCATGACAAATGAAGCCACGGCAGACCCGAGTCGAGTCCGTCCCACGAAGTCGGACCGGACACCGACCAATACAGCACCGCCCGCAACGACCTGAATCCAAGAGAGAATACGATACACGCCTTGGTCGATAGCGAAACCAAGAAGAAGCACGGCAAGTAACAACCAGGGAACGGCAAGCCGCATCAGTTTGTGCGAGACAAACTGCCACCAGAGCCGGTTTCTCCTGGGACTAACGACTGCAGGCAGGAGGGCGACGAGCTGGAAGTTGCCTGAAAGCGTGCGGATTTTTCGGCGAAGTTCGGCTTGCGGCTTCTCGGGAAGCCGGTCGAAAGCGACTGCTCGAGGGTTGTGAGCCACTCGATAGCCCTGGAGAATGACTCGCATGGGCCAATAAACGTCGTCGAGGATTGTGCCGGCGGGCACACCATGGAAAAGATGCCGACGAACGGCACAGATCGCTCCGGTCACTCCAACCACGGAATCGAACATAGCTTCGTTTCGGCGGATCCATTTTTCGTATTTCCAATAGAGTCCGACACCCTGGAGGACGCCGTCTGTGGACTGCAACACAAGATCGCCGCTGACCGCACCCACTTGGGGATCGCGGAAGCTTTCGAGGAGCCGCTGCAATGCGTCTTCCTGCCAGCGCTGGCGAACGTCGGCAAAGGCAAGAACCTCATGCTTGGCCAGGTTGGCACCTTCCGAGATGGCTGCAGCCTTACCTCGGTTTTCAGAAAGCTGCAATACATGTACGCGTTCCAGATCTTCGAGCCGTTTCGTACAAGTGATGTGCCCCGGACCATCCACTACCAGGATAACCTCACCTTCGACTTGGGAATTGTCGAGCTGCTGCACCAACTCTGCGACGCGTTCGGCAATCCGCTCTCCTTCGTTGCGCGCGGCGATGACAAAGGACACGGATGGCAAAGTCACCCCCTCTTCGATACGCGACGAACCACGGAGGCAGGCAAACAAGCGGATTGCTAGTGGGTAGAAGAGATAGGTGTATGTGATGAGGAGTACACAAATCCAGAAGATGGAGATTTCAACGTGCATTTTCTTGCTGAGAATCTAGCGACTATCGAGCCGTATTCGTAAGGCGGCTACCACCGCACCAACAGAACAACCGCCAGTTTGCTGGCGATCAGGAACAGAACGCTCAAGCCGCAGAACTTTACGAAGAGAGAGGAGAACGGCGTGGTTTCTTCGCCCGCGAAGTTCCGAATGCAAACGGTTGTGACGGCCAGGACGATGTACGTGGGCATGGTGTACAAGTGATTCAACGCAAGGATCGCGACAGCGTAACCGCCCAACAGCGCGAGCATCATTGCGACTTGAGCCTGGTTCGACGGCTCAGAAGTGCCGGGCTGCGTCGCGAGGCTTCTGCGAATGGAGTAGAGTTGCCATGCGCCATAGCCGAATGCGCCGAGGAACAGCGTGCCTCCAAAGAAACCAAGTTCTGCAAAGGCCTGGAGAAGCGAGTTGTGACTTGCCCGGCCGACGATCGTTGAGAAAGAGTCTGGCCCTGCGCCAAGAAGCGGATTGGATTTGGCCAGAACCAGGGCAGACGTCCAGAATTGCAGGCGGCTCTGGCCGGTGTCCTCCAGAAATGCCGAGCCAAGCCCAGCCATCCGCGCTGTGGCGATCTTGGCGGCGACGAGGGGCAACAGGCACGCGCCCCAGAGCAGCCCTTTCTTCCCCCATCGCAGCCAGACGTAGGCTCCAAGTCCGACCACCAGCGACAAGAAGCCGCCTCGCGAATCCGTCAGTTGAAGAACGTAGATGTTGCAGCAAGCCATGCCAAGCCAGACTGGCCGGAGGAAAAGCGGTCGTGCCACGGCCGCAAAATGAAGGGAGAGGATTGTTCCCAGCATGGTCAAGACGGCGGTGTCGTTTGGGTCAAACGTCAGGCCGCCGATCGCACCAAGCCGCTGACCTCCCCTGTCTTCCCATACGCCTCCAATCGGTGACGAATCCGATCCAACAGCGAGGATTCCGTGATGATTCAGCAGGACCAGTAGCCCCAGCAGGAAGAGGACGCAGGCGAAGCCCTGTAGAAACCGCAAGAGCCGTTCGTGTGTATCAATGAGCCCCGTCACGAGCAAGTACAAGAGAACGGACTTGGCGAACTGAGTCGTCGAAGTCACCGTTCCCAAGTTGAGGACCTCGGAGACGAACGAGATTCCCAACAGTAGGCAGACGCATGCGGAAATCGGCGAGGTTCTCAGTGAGCGTTCGCTGATCTGACTCGTCCACGCACCAAAGCAGAGCACGAGCGCTGTGAGAATCACGATCTGGAACAGCGGCATTCCAGCCAGTCCCGGAAGCCATTCGGAAGGGCGAATGAAGTAGATCGCTGTCAGGAGAAGCAGGAACAACTGGCCCATGATGACAACGTGTGAACGTTCTCAGTCCCAGAAATGTGAGACGCCTATCAGATTCGAGATCGATGGGCTTCGATGACAGCGTCGAAAGTCGTTTGCACCTTCATCGCATGCGATTCCGCCGAGAAGTTTTCCAAGACGGTCGTCCGACCGTTCTCACCGAGCCGCTGGCGCAGGCCGGCATCTCGCACCAGCGTTGTGATCGCTGCGGCCAGTTGCTCCGCGCTGCCCGGTTCATGGAGGAGTCCGTTCTTGCCGTGCTCGACATACTCGGCCGGGCCGCCGTCGCGAGCAGCGACGACCGCCTTTCGCATAGCCATCCCTTCAGCGATAATCGTCCCAAAGGGCTCCGGCCGAACAGAAGCATGCACAACAATATCCAAATTCGCGAGTACGCGCGGCACATCGTCGCGAAACCCCGCAAAAACAACCTTGTCTGCAATGCCGAGTTCAGCCGCCTGCTCTCGGAGCGATTTGAGTCGAGTGCCAGACATATCGGGATCATCGCCAACAACGACAGCGACGCTGTGCGGCGACTCTGAAAGCACGGTTGCCGCGGCTTCCAGGAAGACATGTTGGCCCTTCCAATCAACCAGCATACCCACGATGCCGAACACGGGCGCATGCTCTCCGTTGCGATCGATTTGGAATTCCCCGGTGGCAGGAACCCGGTCAGGATCAAACAAAGACGTGTCCACCGGCTCGAATACGGTAGTCATGTGTTCGGGAGGACAGCCAATGTGGACAAGGTGTTCGGCCACCGCATTCGAGGCGACAAAGAACTTGTCGATTGGACGGGCCAGTATGCGAACAAGTCGGCCGCTCTCGAAGCCTTGGACTTTGCAGAAGAGCGGGACGTTCCATCGCCGGGCAAGCAGGGCACCTGTATTGCGAGAGAAGCTCACACCGTTGTTGAGATAGACGCCGTCGATCTTCAGATCGGAAAAGGTGCTCGCGATGCGCCCCGCAAAACCGACAGTAGGAACGCACCCTACAAGACGAGCAACGGGGCCGAAGCGTTTGGCGAGCGTCAGGCATGTCGAGGTTATGGTGTGACCTACACTGCCAGATGGCGACAGCGATCGGATGAACCTGCTGGCATGCTTTCCGTTACGCTTCACCATTCGGGCCCTGTCAACGACAACACGCTCGAATGCCCCGGTGTTCCGAAGGTACTCTGCATTGCTGTGGCAGGAGACGACGGCAACTGCCAAGTACTTCTTAGGATCCAAGTGACGCACCATCGTAGCGAGGGTCGTCAAGGACCCACCGAAGCTGGGCGTGCAGTCGATATAGTAAATTCGTTTCATGCACGTGCAAGCTGCAGAAGGCTGTTGAGGAAATCACGACAAAAGATGAATGCGAACGCTATGTTCCATGCCGCGCCGACGAGAATCGCCATGACTACGTAGATGGCGCTCGCAGTTGAAACCTCAGGAAAGGCCGCCACGAGACTCCAACGCAAGAAGACGAGGACGAGAAGCATAGAAATCGCGGCCAGGATGGAGGGGCGCAGGTGTTCCAGGAGGATTGAAACGGGAATGTCTAACGTTCTCAGCGTGATGAAGGCATAAGCAAGCTGTGCGGGAATGTAGATGGCTGCCCAAGGAATCGCCAAGTAATTTGGATTGCCCGAAGCTGCGGCCAGATAGAAGCCAATGGTCATCGTGACGGCACAAAACAGATTGAAAAACAGACCCCAGTGGGGCCGGCCTTGGGCCGTGTTGGCGTTGTGAGCGGGGCTGACAATCGTCGTGACAAGGAAGCTGATACACAGCAACCTGAACGGAAGAACGCTGGCCGCCCATTTCTCACCGAGGAGCCAGGGTATGAGATCTCCGCCGATGAAGATGGCGCCGCAGTAGAGGGGTAGAACGATAAACGCAATGAGTTCCGACAGTCGAAGGTAGAAACGGCTGAACGCGGCATGATCGTCCTGCAGCCGCGAGAAAACCGGGTAGGAAACACTGCTGATCAGGGAAACAATCTTGTCGTTGGGAATGACCGCTAGTTGCATCGCAAGGGAATACTGGCCCAGTTCACCCGGCGAAAAAGCGCGACCGCCGAAGACTACCGGTGCTTGGGAAACCACGTAGAACAGCGAGTTGCCCCCAACCACGGGCAGACCGAATCGCAAATAGGGAACGGTCTCATGATGTTGGAAGCGAAACTGTGGTCGCCAGCCGGACAGGTAGAAAAGCATGAGGAATGTTACGACGGCACGGATGTAGAAACCGCCGACGAGCGTCCAGACGCCTGCTCCCAAGTAGGCCATGAGCGGCATGACGATGCAGGCGACGCCCGCTGCGAACGCGTTGATGATACCAAACATCTTGAACCGCATCTGGCGTCTGAGGACACTGCTGGGGACGACAGACATTGTTCCGAGAACCAAGAGGCCCGCACTTGCCTGGGTCACGGGGAGTAGCCGCGGCTCCCGGAAGATCGCGACCGTCGGGTAGGCAAAGAGGAAGCACAGCAGCGAAAGAAGTCCTCCCCACAGTATCAGTGCCCAGAACAGGCTCGATAGTTCTTGGTCCGATACGTGCGGGCGTTGGATGACGGCCGCCCCGACACCCAGTTCATAGAAGATCTTGACATAGCCGGTGATGACAAACGCCATCGCCATGAGGCCATAGTCGTCTGGACTGAGGAGGCGAGCGACGACAATGGTTGCAATCCACGAAACCGCCTGAGTGGCAAAACTGAATGCCGTGAGCCACAGGCCCCCACGAAATGCCAGTTTGGTCATGGACATACGAGGGAAATCACTTATCATTTGATCACAATGCCCATGGGCGTCTTTCGATCGTCGCGCATGCCGCTACTCAGTGAATCGCGGTTTTTCCAAGATACTCCGTGAACCAGCATAGATTAGGGCTAGGTCGGTTCTCTGAACAACGATCTTGCTTTGCCAAGAAGTTACCATTCGCCCATGTGCCGTATTGACAGGTCGTAAGCGAATGACTTGAAGCAGCGGCCTTAGCCCAAAGAGTAGGTATAGACCCCAATTGAATCAAATCAACGTTCCGCTTAATTGTTGGTTTTCTTGCTAAACAACCCAAGAAAAGGGCTTTTCTCGCTGGGAAGGCTATACCACGAAACATGGAAACCAACAATTAAGCGGATCGTTGAATCAAATACCTATTTCCTTCTCCTCACCGCGGCGGCCGGCCGCGAAGCTTCATCGTCTCTCTCAGCAGTTCATCGCTCATCGTCTCGGTGAGCTTGTCGTTGCCGTTGCCGTTGCCATTCCCGTTGCCATTTCCGTGGCCGTTGCCATTTCCGTTCTTCTTGGTCTTGCCGAGGGCTTCGGCGAGGGCGGCGGAGGGCAGAGGGCAGGAGTCAGAGGTCGGAGGTCGGAGGTCAGGGGGCAGGAGGGGCTGACTCCTGCCTCCTGCCTCCTGCCTCGGGCCTGTACCGTGCTGAGGGAAGGGGACAGTCCCATTTTTGTTGCGCTGCGCATCACAAAAATCGGGACAGTCCCCCTGACTCCTGGCATCCGCGGGCTAGACTCCGTCCCCGTCGCTTGCGCCGAAGGGGGCAAACGAAATGGGGCGGGATTTCGATTTGCAGGCAACCATGGCCGGTTATCTGCCATCCGTTTGCAGATTCTGCGGCCGGTCGAGCAATGCGATCAAGAGTTGCTGACCTGACCCTGCCCAGCGCCGCAGCCGTCGAGTCCCCTACCGATAGGGACCGATCATTCCATTATGTATGACGACCTCAAAATGTTAATAGCTGCCGGCCTAGAATTTTGTTCCGATAGCGTTCAATGGCCGTAAAATCCGGCGTAAACAGCACTGAGGCCGTTTGTTGCCTGCGCGGCATTTTTTGGGGGGGTGACGCATTTCGGTGGCCAGAGACTGGCCCGACGGACAAGTCAAATTGGCCGATTGCTCGCGGTGCTTGACTCGGCTGCGACGAGCCGTGTAGAGATACAGCTTAAGGGCCCGCGCAATTGCGGCACCCACAGGGGGGTAACCGGATATTTTCGGTGCAACCCGCTCGTTCGGGTGCCCTCCGATGGCAAACTGAAAGAACTGGCGCCTCCCACAACGACATTCTCTGAAGACTATCGCCCATGCAGTGTAGGTATTGCTCAGCCACCGGTACGAATCCCGACCGGCTTCCTCGGGGCTGGAAACGGACGGGCGAAGGTCATCCGGTGTGCGCCGAGTGTTGGTCATGCCCATGACAATGTCTTCGGCAGTGGCCATCTCGTAATCGGTGCCGGCCAACACACCGGTCGTGCCGTGGCCGGAAACGTTACCGTTGTGGTCGCATCGGTAATCCGACCAGGCTCCAGGCGGCTCCCGTGTGGCGGCCGGTCAGTCCGGCAGGTTGATTGCAGACGAAATGCTTCACAGAAAGTGCCCTTGGTGCCTCAGGGGCGTTGGATGAGAAAGACTACAAGACGATCAAAGCGATCATTGAGTCCTACGCCTATATCGCCGAGTTGTTAAGCTGCTCCTCCCCATCGCGTATCACGCGACCGCCGATTCACGCGGAGAGAGAAGGCGTACCGCCTTCTCTCTCCGCGTTTCCCAGGATTGTCCAGTCCGCCCCCCTTGGCCACCCCCTGGCCATCGCCACCCGCCGCAGCTGCCGCGTCTCCGCATCAGTGGAGTTCGTGCCCTTCCGACCCGCCGGCCCCAGCGGCCGACAAGATTTTGCAGGCTTGCCGGAAGGACACGATAGGTCAGCGAGGAAGACATGGGGAATTCGCGTTGTATGATGGACTGCGCGTCGGCATTCTTCGCCCTGAAGCTTGAAAGGCATCCCCTTACGGTCATTGTATATGAACAAACAGACACGTATACCACCAGATCTAGGGCGGGCGCAACAGTGCACACGCAGGACTGTGTCGTCAAGCGAGCCCCCCCACTTCCCCAGCTTCCTCTCCCATTCCTTTTCCAGAGATCCACTCCCTCTGAAGGGGTCGTTGTTTGTGCTCCATCTGAGCAGGCCCGCGAACGTCTCGATATGCCCCTTCACCACTCCTCCACCTCCGTCCGCAGAATCTCCCGCTTCCAACCCGGCTCGTGAACCGGCCAGGCCTGCACCCGGAGCGGTAACGCCTCCCCGCTGACCGCACGCGCCTCCGCACTGGCTCTCCGCTGGCACTCCCTCTCCACCTCCGCCATCGGCGGAACCCGTCGCATCAAGTTGCTGCGGCGGAAATAGACCTTGCCCTTGTCGATGATCGTGACGATCACCGGCGGCGGCAGCTCGAGCATCCGCCGGACATGCACCTCGTGGCTTGCCGTGACATAGCGCTGCTTGAGCCACAACAGGTCCCAGCCGCTCGCCCTGCCGTCCTCGAGGATCCAAGGCGACGGCAGAAGCAGGCGGCGAGCCAGGTGATTGGCAACCAACTCCCGGGCATTGCCCGGCGCCTCGCGAGGAGCCACGTTCAGACGGCCGAACACGCGAATCGCCAGATGCTCGCCAATCTCGTGCGCCAAAGCCCAATGAGATCGCTCGGCGCGCTCTTCCGGCCGCAGCAAAACCGCCGGCTTCGGTCGATGGCCCCGGCGACCGCCAAGCCGCACATACCGCCCGCGTCCGGCCTGTGCCGCGTCTTCCGCCACGGTGATCCCGTACACGTGCGCCAGAACGAACGGGTCCACCGGCGGCCCGTCGATCCCGGCCTCGGCCAACGCGCCGGCCGCCACATCGTCGAGCACACCGGCAAATTCCTCGGGGGGCACTTCAATGAGCATGGGTCCCTCTCGCCTTCAAAAGAAACACCAGATTCATATACATGCGTACAGTATACCTGCTCGTGCCGTCAATGCAAGCATTTCGTGAGGCACTTACCCGTGCTCCCGGTGTCGGATAGGATGACATGATCTGAGGCAGGTGGACGAAAAAAATCTACCAGTTAGACGCACAAATGGGGCTGAACGGTCGATGAGAGTGCGAAATCTCACGCAGCAGCAAGCTTTACCGGTAGTGGCCCGTTGTTTCGCACTCTCATCGACCGTTCAGGTCCATTTTGGCGCACCTGAAGGTGAACGATATCCGCAACAGTAGGATAGGAAAAAAGGCGTGGACATGTGGAGCGGCCAGTACGCTGTCTATGCCAAGTGCGATTCTGCTCCACATGTCCACGCCTTTTTCCTATCCTAGAGCGTCTAACTGGTAGATTTTTTTCGTCCACCTGCCTGATTTGCGAATGACGACCTCACCCGAAGTGGGGGCTGATTTGAACCACGCGACCCATTCCTCCCAATCCAAGGGCTCCTACTCCCTGATCACGCTCGGCTGTCCCAAGAATCTGGTGGACAGCGAACGGATGCTCGGCCTCCTGAACCTCGACGGCTACGACTTCACACCCCAACCAGAGGGGGCCGATTTCGTCATCGTCAACACCTGCGGATTCCTGGCTGCCGCTCGCGAGGAGTCGTTGGCCGCCATCCGCGAGATGGAGCAACTCAAACGGGAAGGCCGGCTTCGCGGAATCATTGTGGCCGGCTGCATGGTGGAGCGTCAGAGAGAATCGCTGCTCAGCAAATGTCCAGGCATCGACCAACTCGTCGGTGTCTTCGGCCGCGACGAGATCACTCAGGCCGCCGATTGGCTCATCGGTGGATTAAACGAGCAGCGGACCATCTTCCGCCCGGCGAGCAGCGTGCCCCTCAGCGACACCAACCGCATGCGTATCACGCCGAATCATCTTGCCTATCTGAAGATCGCCGAAGGTTGCGACCGGCTCTGCACGTTCTGCTCGATCCCCCTGATGCGCGGCAAGCATGCCAGTAAGTCCGTCGATCAGGTTGTGACGGAAGCCCGGCAACTCGCCGCCGACGGCGCCCGCGAGTTGAATCTCGTGGCTCAGGACCTGACCTACTACGGAATCGATCTCGACGGCCGGCCCCAACTGGCCAAACTGCTGGGCCGCCTGGAACAGGTCGACGGCGTCGATTGGATCCGGCTCATGTACCTCTACCCGATGTACATGACCGACGAACTGATCGACCTGGTGGCCCGAAGTCCCAAGGTGCTCCCCTATCTCGATATTCCCTTGCAGCACATCAACGACGCCATGCTGCGGCGGATGAGCCGCCGCGTGAATCGGGCGGAAATCGAACGGCTCCTGGAGCAGTTGCGCGAGCGAATCGAGGGGCTGGTGTTGCGAACGACCATGATCGTCGGATTCCCCGGCGAGACGGAGGAGCAGTTCGAGGAACTCGTCGATTTTGTCCGCCGGCAGCGGTTCGAACGGCTCGGCGTGTTCGCCTATTCGCGTGAACCCGATACGCCGTCCGACCGGCTCAACGGGCATCTGCCGGAAGAGGTTCGCGAGGCCCGGCGAGGACGCCTGCTGGAAGTGCAGCAGGAGATCGCTTTTGCCTGGAATCAGTCGCAAATCGGCCGACAGCGGGACGTCCTGATCGACAGTGATATTCCGGGCGAAAAGCACGCCCATGTAGGCAGAAGCTGCGCCGAGGCTCCGGAGATCGACGGAGTGATCTACGTAACCGGCGAGAATCTCCGCCCCGGCGATCTCGTTCCCTGCGAGATTGTGGCCGCGGAAGGCTACGACCTGGTCGCAGTTGCCGTCGGTGAACCGAAACCGCGCACCTGTTCACCGGCCCCAAGCAGCAAGGACAGTCTCCTCAATGTCTTGCCACCCTGAACCCTGAACCCTGACAACTGACTATGAGTGCCTTCCACGTCGTCTGGAACGTTCCCAATTCCGCCACGGTGGCGAGGCTGATCCTGGCGGTCTTGACGTTCTGCCTGATTCCGTTCGGGCTCTATTGGGCGTCGTTCGCACTGTTCGTACTCGCGGCGAGCACCGACTGGTTCGACGGGTGGTACGCGCGCCGCTATCAGCAGGTCACCGTGTTGGGGCGGATTCTGGACCCCTTTGCCGACAAGATCATCATCTGCGGAACGTTCATCTTCCTGGTGGCCGAGCCGGCTTTGACGACCCGTTGGTACGGCCTGCAACCCTGGATGGCGGTCGTGATCGTGGGGCGAGAACTGCTGGTTACCGGACTGCGCAGCTTCATTGAACAGAAAGGGGGCGATTTCTCGGCCAAGATGTCCGGCAAACTGAAAATGGTGTTCCAGTGCGTGGCGGGCGCCGCCGCCCTGGCGATTTTGGCCTGGGGCCCCGAGCCGCCCGTCTTGCTCAACGCTACATTCCTCGTCTCGCTTTGGCTGGCCGTTTTCTATACCATCCATTCCGGTGTAGGCTATGTTTCTGCAGCGATCCGCATGGTGAGCCTCACTTGATTTCTTCGACGGCCTGCCGGCCTGCCCCGAGTGAATGGATAAACCTTCGCCCGACATCGTGACCTTGCTCCTCAACTGCGTCGTTCTCGCGACGGTCGTCGGCGGGATCGCCGTCTGGCTGGTGGTTCTTGCCCGCGTTCTCCGCCGGCAGCCGGTGATCAGGTTTGAGGCCCGGCGTCCGGTTCCCTGGAACGGCTGGGACGCGGTCGGGCTGTTTCTGGGCATGTTCCTGCTTGCCCTTCTGCTGTCGCAGGTTGCAGAGAAGACACTGGGCTGGAAATTCGAAAAACCCCAGAAGATGCCGCACGCTGCGGCGCCTGCGGGTGAAGACCTCGATCTGGAACGTGCCCACCCGATCGTGGTCTTATTGAGCAGCGACTTGAATCGTGCCGTCGTCTTCCTCTGTCTCTTCAGTGCGGTGGTCCTGGCCCCTATCCACGAAGAGTTCACCTTTCGCCTGGTGATGCAGGGCGCCTTCGAAAACATCGACGCTCGCTATCGCCGTCTGTTCCGCTATCCGGGCCGGTGGCTCGGTCTGGCGCCCGTCGTCATGTCGTCGCTCGTCTTCGCCTCGCTGCATTTTCGGGTCCCGCGCCCGAGGCAACCCGAAGAGATCATGCATCTGCTCATTATCGACGCGGTCGCCCGGGTGCTGCTGGTGGCCGGCGGGATCATCTATTTGCGGAGGATCCGATTGGCGAGCTGGTCCGATCTGGGGATTCGCTTCGACAAGTTCCTGACAGATCTCGGCCTGGCGGGAACCACCTTCGTTGCCGTGATCGTGCCGATCTACGTCATTCAGATCGAGCTGGCCAAGCGATTCCCGGAGATCGTCCCCGACCCGCTGCCGCTGTTCCTGCTCGCGCTGGCCCTGGGCTATCTCTACTTCCGCACCCATCGGATCACGCCGTGCATTCTTCTGCACCTGATCTTCAACGGGTCCTCAATGGCCATGTTCTTTGCGACGACACCGGCACACTAGCGGCTAGAGTCTTCCGTCATAAGATGCTCGCATCTTTGAAATTCGAAGTGTGAAGCACGAAATACGAAACAAATTCAAAGCTTGAATTCGAAATGTTTCAAACCAGACGAACAGACTCGTGCCGACACACACAGTCTTGTTTCGAGCCTTTGGTATTCGGGTTTTGGATTTGTTTCGGATTTCGTGCTTCGCACTTCGGATTTGGCTGCGGCCCTCGCGACACCCTTTCGTGGCTCCCTGAAACGGCCTATAATGCCGGTCTTCACGCACAGATCACCGACCAGACCTTTCCTTCCGGACAGGAGAACATGTCATGGCCATGGGCTTTGGGATTATCGGCTGCGGGATGATTTCGAACTTTCACGCGAAGGCCATTGCCGACGTCGACGGAGCCGAACTGGTGGCCTGCTTCGACATGGTCAAGGACTCGGCCGACCGGCTGGCCAAAGCCACCGGCTGCACGCCCTACTACAGCCTCGACCAGATGCTCGCCGATCCCAAGGTCGACGTCGTCACCATCGGCACGCCCAGCGGCGCCCACATGGACCCGGCCATCGCCGCGGCCAAGGCCGGCAAGCACGTGATCGTCGAAAAGCCCCTGGAAATCACCCTGGATAGATGCGATCGCATCATCGCCGAGTGCCGCAAGGCGGGTGTCGTCGTTTCCACGATCTTCCCTTCTCGATTCCACGATTCCAGCCGGAAGATCCGCAAGGCCATCGACGCGGGGCGCTTTGGACGGATGACGGTCGGCGACGCCTACATCAAGTGGTATCGCACCCAGCAGTACTACGACAGCGGCGCCTGGCGCGGCACCTGGGCTCTCGACGGCGGCGGCGCCCTGATGAACCAGGCGATCCACACGGTCGACCTCCTCAGTTGGTTCATGGGCCCGGTCGCCGAAATCAGCGCCAAGACGGCCCTCCTCGGCCACACCGGCATCGAGGTCGAAGACGTAGCGGTCGCGTCGCTCCGCTTTGCCAGCGGCGCCCTCGGCGTGATCGAAGCCAGCACGGCCGTCTATCCCGGCTATCTCAAACGCGTCGAACTCCACGGGCTGACCGGTTCGGCCATGATGGAAGAAGAAGACATCGTCAAGTGGGACTTCGCCGAGGCCGCGCCCGAAGACGCAGCCGTCAAGGAGCAGATGGCCAGTCAGAAGTCGGGCGGCGGCGGTGCCGCCGATCCGGCCGCCATCGGCCACCACGGCCATACCCACCAGTTCCAGGACGTGGTCGACGCCATTCGCGAGGGCCGGCAACCTGCCGTCGACGGTCCTGGAGGCCGGACCGCCGTAGAAATCATCCTCGCCATCTACAAGGCCGCCGAAACCGGGCAGACCGTCAAGCTCCCCCTCGACGGCGATCCCGAATTGCGAGCGAGGGAAGTCGGGGTAGGCGGGCTGTAACACACTCTCTTCCACCACATCGTTTAACCCGCTGCCGCAGGCGAGGCCAGTCGTTGTCTCGCAGTGACTCGGAAAAATCCAAAAAAACGATACAACCCGCACAGCTTACCAGCCGATATCTCCTTTGAGCGTTTGGCCGCCCGGACGACTGGTGGCTGCATGGACGGTGTTGACCGCCAGGCAGAACGGGCTGGCTCTCCCTCGTCGATGGTAGTTGGTGCGTTTCGAGTCAAGTTTTGCCCGACGGATCAAAACCGGTTTGAGGTGGAACCTCGCTAGAACTGTGGAGTAACCTCATGCAAGTGAAAGTCTACACCCCCCAGATTGTGGAGATTCCGAGTGAATACTTGCCCGCTCTCGCCAAGCGAGCCGCCGATAGCCTCGGTGATCGGGCTGGCGAGGTTTCGGCCACCCGGGGTCACCTCGTTCGCCAGGCTGTGCAGGACGGTCTGCTCCGCAAATTCGACGATCTGGTTGGCGACGACGGAACGGTCGATCTCGTGTGCGATCCGGGGATGGAGATCCCACTGGAGCTGGAAAACCGCACGCTCACGCTCACCGAACTGCTCGACGCTCTCCACGTCAAGCGGACTTGGGGCGACGTGAAGGCGGCCTCCGAAGCAGCCTGACGATTCTCGGCCACGTGGTGCCGTGCCGGAACGGACCTCCAATCGGAGTCTCGGGGGATTCTCCGCGTTGGAGGCGGCCCATCCGGGCCGAGCGCTGACTCGTGCCCGCTGGCCGGCCCGTTAGCTGGCTCATTGCACGGAGGAGTTGGGTTGTGCAAGGACTGTTGAGCCGCTTGCAGGCTTGGATCGGACTCTCGAAACCGTGCCGCGTGAGCAACGAATCCAATTGCCACAGGAGCGAGTCGATGTCGGCCTTGCCGCAAGCCCATAAGATGGAGCAAGTGTTTGATAATCTGGCCGCCCGAAAGACGGCTGCCGCCTCTCAGTTGCTCGAACTGCCGCCTCCATGGAGAGTTGTCTCGCGAGATGGTTCGACCAGTTCTGTGGCCAAACATCCATCGGCATACATACAGGATTGCCCCGATTGCCTGGCCGGACGGTGCGGGCAGAATCTACAAGGATGCCAGTGCTCCAGCGGAGGGGGACCCGTAACGGTCTCGCTCAACCGGCTGACGGAAGCCGGTTCCCCAGGCCGGATTCCCACCCCTGCCGCAGGAACTTCGATCACTGCGGCAATGCCCCAGGCGAAACCCCAGTTGTTTGAGCAGCCAGCCAAACAGCCGCCCTCCAACTTCTTGGAGCCGCGAGCCACTCAGCGGCAACCCTTCCTGTTCCATGCAATGGAGCCGGAACGGAGCCGCAGCCCTTCTCCTGCTGCCCCTTCGGCTGCCAGCCAGCCGCCCCCGACTGCCGCCTCCGCCCACCAAGTCCCGGGAGACGAGCTTCAGACGGTCGTCAACCACTGGCCGTGGCTGCCACGGAGCACGCGCCGAGCGATATTGGCACTGATTCAGGCTTCGAATGAGGCTGACCGCGCCTGAACGGCTCACGGCGAGCTATTCCGACGAACTCTTCTGATCGATCCGCCTGCTGCCGTCGCGGTCCATTCTGCCGCCACTCTTGCCGTAAGCGACTGCCCTTAAACAGCTTGCGACGTTCTCTCGGCCTCCTTCCTGGCTCGCGGGTCGGCATCTTCCCTGCAGTTCTCGTGGCCAAACGAGTCCTTTTGAATAGACCAACACGAGCGGACGGCCGGATATGCCGCCTGTACGGGCTGTGCGGCAGGAGCGTGTTTTTCCGTTCTCGCACAGTCGTGCGGTCGATGCCAATGAATGAGACTTGAAGTGAACACACGGAGAAACCGGCTTGTCGGGCCTGCAAGCCTTCCAACGGCTGAGCCTGATCTGACGAGACCGTTCCTCCGCATCGACCTTCCCTGACAACGGACGTGGCCGTGGATCAACGACCCAGCCCGCACAACTCACAGCGGCACCAGTCCGGTTCGCAGCCAGAGCGGACGCTTTATTGTCCGCTTTGCCATCGTTCTCTCAAGACCAACGCGACCGGTTTGTCGGCGGAGGTCGTTTGTGAGGGATGCGGATTCGCGTTTGAACTGCCCCCAGCCGGTTCACCGGCCCCAACAGTGCCCGCCGAGAAGTCGCTTTCACAACCAGCAGACCCCCTGGATTGTTGGCTGGCGGGCGCCCCTATTCGCCCTCGGCAGGCGAGCGACTGGGAACGTCTTCGTGAGTGGAGCCGGCAGCGTCCGCTGGCGGCGAGGTTGGTTGCTGCCTCGGCGCTTGCCACGCTGTTGGTGGCCGTGGTGTCGACGGTCATGCTCTGCGGAGTGTCGGCGGTCCACCGGCAGACCGAACACGCGCTGACCCTCGTCCAGCAGCAGTATACGCGGACCCAACTCAAACTGCAGGAGTCGGAGAGGCTCGTTCGAGAACACAAGCGAGAAACTCACCGGGCAACGGAGGCTTGCCAGCGCACGCTCGCCAAGTTGCAGGAAACGGAAGGAAGCCTCAACGATCTGCGGCAACGCTACGATGCCCTGGCCCAAGGGCAAGAACAGATCCAAGCCGAGGCGCGGCTGGCCCTTGTCCGGAAGATGGTTGCCGAGAGCGCTCGCCGACTGGCCGTCCAACCCGCGGAGAGCTTGCTCCTTGCCGAACGGGCGATCACCTACCTTGGGCGCCAAGGGGAATCGGTTGACGTGAAGCTTCAACAGACGCTTCGCGATGCGGCGGCACTTACCGGCGACGACGTACTTCGCGGCCATTCCGGTCCGGTGGAGGCAATCGCCGTCAGCAGTAACGGTCGATGGTTGCTGACGGGCAGCGTCGACACAACCGTGCGGCTCTGGGACCTCCATAACCATCCCCTCGACCAGTCCCTGCTGCTCGAGGGCCACGAGTCTCCCATACGGTTTGCCGTGATCTCGCCGGATTCTTGCTGGGCGATCACGAGCGACGATGGCGGCCATGTCGCGGTCTGGGATCTTCGCTCTTCCGATCCTGCTGTTTCGGTGCGGAAGTTGCAAGCCCACCAGGGGAGGATCCACGCTCTGGCCGTCAGCTCCGACAGCCGCTGGCTGGCCGTTGGCGGAACCGGGTCCTTCGAAGAGGAGGACAATAGCGTACGGCTCTGGGATCTCAAGGAACTCTCGAGGACGGAACAGGGCAGTCCGGTTCGCGCGGCCGAGCAACCCGTCGTTCTGCGGGGGCATCTGGGACCGGTGCTGGCGGTTGCCGTCACCCCCGACTGCCGCTGGGTGGTGACGGGAAGCGACGACGAGACGGTCCGTCTGTTCGACCTCACGTCACACTGTCCGGCCGCTTCGCAGGTGGTTCTGCGGGAGCATTCAGGACCGGTGACCAGCATCGCCGTCAGTCCCGACGGCCGCTGGATGGTCACCGGAAGCCGCGATCAAACGGTTCGGTTGTGGGATCTCACCACGCCACAACCTGGCAGCCGGGTCACGGTTCTCAACGGGCATGAAGGGAGCGTGCACTCGGTGGCCATCAGTTCCACGGGCCGTTGGGTGGCAACGGCAGCCCACGATCATACGGTCCGGCTCTGGGACATGAACGCGGTCGATCCGGCCGCATCGTGCGTCGTCCTGAGCGAACAGCCGCGAGACGTGGGGCCGCTCCTCTTCAGCCCCGACGGCCGGCAACTCATCGCCGGAGGCGAGGACGGTACGGCCTGCGTATGGGAGGTCGAGACAGGCGCCTCTTCGTCCGCTCCCGTGCTCCTCCGCGGACATTGCGGCCCCGTCGGCGCTCTGGCAATCACTCCTGACGGGCGAAAAGTGCTGACAGGTTGCCGCCAGGCGTCCGATCGAACGGATTGCCTGGTGCGACTGTGGGATCTGCCCATCGGCGAGGTGCTCGAGAAGGCTCGTCCAGTGGTTGCCCAACGACTGAACGCAAGCGAGCAGGAGACGATACTCCTGGAAACGGCACGTCGCACCGACGAAGGCGACCAGAGCGAAGCGAAGGTCCAATAGTGGGTCGCTCGTGCCGGGCGCGACTCGAAGCAAGAAAGCCGTCCCCAATTCAAAGAGTGACACCTGGCTAGTGGCACCCACTTGCCGCACGTGCCCCCTTAGTGGTTCTGACGCACAGCTATCGTTCCCGCCAGGAAGCAGACGCCGAGAAAGAGCAGGAAGATTGCGGCTTGAACTGCTTCGATCGACATGGTGCGGACGCCAATTCGGCAGGGGAAGGATCAACGAGGCAAGCCGTCGCAGGGAAGCTGCCGGTTCGATCCATCAACAAGGCAAGAGGGTCGCAACACTCTCATCGACGGCAACCACCGGGGGCCTCAAGCCGTAAGTGATCCGCCCTCCCGTCAGCTTCATCCGATTCCCATACCCTACCTGTACCAGCCCTTACGATCCTGTCAATCCGCCCGAATGAGGCACAAATCCGGTACGCAGAAGCCTGGCGAGGCCCTGCCCCTACCGCCTTTTCCGCACCCAAATAAGAGGCCGACGCCTCGTTCCTCCAAAGTGTCCCAGTCGGGGGGATTTCACTCGCTCTGAAGCGGATTCCCTCGCATCGCTGCTGGAGCAGGCCGGATTCGAGCCCGAGCCGTCACGAAAACGCGCCAAACCGAAGAGGTTCAACCGTTCGCCAAACCTTGCCGTTTCCCAAAGGGCCGTCGATGCATACATTTGAAACAGTGCCATTCCAACGAGAAGACGACTCGGCGTCCTGCGACCGTGGCGGGAGCTTTCTCGCGGGCGGCGGCCTCTCTGTTTTCCCTCAACATCAATCGGCCTCACCCATGGGCCTCGGCGGCGAAGATGGACACCGGGATCAACCTGAATGATGAACCGGTGGGGCGAGCCGGACTCCTTTCTCCCCTCTGTATCACGCCTGACACCTCGATTCGAGAGGCCTTGCTCGTTCTTCGATCGCAACATCGCGGAGCCCTGCTGGTCTGCCGGGAGGAGAGACTGGTAGGCATCCTCACCGAACGCGACGTCGTGCGGATTCTCGTGGAAGCCAAGAACCTGGATGCCCCCGTCAGCCGGGAAATGGTGAGTGAACCGCTCGCCGTCGGCGAAAACGCCTCGGTTGCCGAGGCCATTCGGCGAATGGCGGAGAACGGTTATCGGCGACTGCCCGTGGTCGATGCGTCGAACCGGCCGGTCGGCCTGGTCGACGTGGAAGGAATCGTGCACTTCCTGGTCGAACATTTCCCCGAGGCCGTTTACAATCTCCCCCCGGTCGCCAGTCCGGCCACGCGAGAACGGGAGGGACCCTGACGCGCCGTTCGCTCCCTTCGGGCCACAAACCGATCTTGAGAAAGCACTTCTTGGGGGAACAACTGGCAGGAATCTTATTGGGGTGGCAATACCTATTGGCTAATCGATTTTGCGCGGTATGCTGAACCTTGGAACGATCTCCCTCCTTCAACGAGCTGCCCCGTGACCAACGCAGCTCCCCTCCTCCCATGAACCAATTGCAGGCAGAAGCAATGGCGCCGGCTGAACAGCGGAAACCCGTTGTCGATTTGGACGCCGCCACGGTGCGGTTTTGCGGCGACTCCGGAGACGGAATGCAACTGGCGGGAACCCAGTTGACGAACACCTCGGCCCTGGCCGGTAACGACGTGGCGACTTTTCCCGACTACCCGGCCGAAATCCGCGCCCCCCGAGGCACCAAGGCCGGCGTCAGCGGATTCCAGATCCGATTCGCAGCGGACAAGATCTTCACGCCCGGCGACCAGGTCAACGCCCTGGTCGCCATGAACGCCGCCGCCCTCGCCACCAATCTCCAGGACCTCGAACCCGGCGGCATCCTCATCGTCAACGACGACGGTTTCGGAACCCGCGACCTGGAACTGGCGGGCTACGAGGAAAATCCCCTGGAGGACGGGAGCCTCGATTCCTACCAACTCCATCGGGTGGAGATGACCAAGTTGACCCGCACAGCGGTCAAGGACCTCGGGCTCTCGACCAAGGAGGCCGACCGCTGCCGCAACTTCTTCGCCATGGGGCTCGTCTTCTGGCTCTACGATCGGTCGCTGGAGCCGACCGAACGATTCATCCTCGAAAAATTCGGCCGCCGGCCTGCCGTCGCCGAGGCCAATCAAAAGGCCCTCCGCGCCGGCTACAACTACGGAATCACCACCGAGGCCATCGCACGCCGTTTCGCCGTGCGCCCCGCCAAGTTGCCGCCCGGCACCTACCGCAACATCACCGGAAACCTGGCCCTCGCCTGGGGACTGATGGCCGCGTCGGAATTGAGCCACTGCCCGTTGTTCTATGGCACCTATCCGATCACGCCGGCCAGCGATATCCTGCACGAACTGTCCCGCCGCAAGAACTTCAACGTTCGCACCTTCCAGGCCGAAGACGAAATTGCCGCGATCACCTCGGTGATTGGTGCCGCCTTCGGCGGCGCCATGGGCGTAACCGGCACGAGTGGTCCCGGCGTGTCGCTCAAGTCGGAAGCCATGGGACTGGCCGTCATGACAGAACTGCCCCTGCTCGTGGTCAACGTGCAGCGAGCCGGCCCCAGCACGGGACTGCCCACCAAGACCGAGCAGGCCGACCTGTATCAGGCCCTCTACGGGCGCCACGGCGAGTGCCCCATGCCCGTGCTGGCCGCAAAGAGCCCGGCCGACTGCTTCGAGGTGGCTATCGAAGCCTGGCGAATCGCCGTCCAATACATGACGCCCGTCATCCTCCTCTCCGATGCCTACGTGGCCAACGGCTCCGAACCCTGGCAGATT
The DNA here is from genome assembly GCA_012719125.1 of Planctomycetaceae bacterium. GTDB lineage: Bacteria > Planctomycetota > Planctomycetia > Pirellulales > Thermoguttaceae > JAAYAY01. Next base: position 70,651 of record JAAYAY010000302.1, read on the forward strand.
CCCGAAATGGATCGCCTGCCGCAGATTCCCGTCGCTCACCCCGGTCCCCAAACCAACGGCCATCCCTTCCTGCCCTACACCCGCGATGCCCGTCTGTCGCGCCCTTGGGCCGTGCCGGGAACCCCCGGCTTGATGCACCGCATCGGCGGGCTGGAACGCCAGGACCGCACGGGGGCGGTCAGCTACGATCCGGCCAATCACGAGCACATGGTCCGCCTCAGAGCCAAAAAAATCGCCGGCATCGCTCGCGAGATCCCGCCCCAGCCGGTCGAGGGACCCGAATCCGGATCGGTGCTCGTCGTCTCCTGGGGCGGAACCTACGGAGCCGTCGCAACGGCCGTCCGCCGGCTCTGGGAAGACGGAGCCTCGGTGGCCCACGCCCACCTCCGCTACCTTAACCCGCTACCCGAAAACCTCGGTCGAATCCTCGAACGCTTCGATCGCGTGGTCGTCCCCGAATTGAACATGGGCCAGCTTCGCGGCATCCTGCGGAACGAATTCCTGGTCGATGCCGTCGGCTTGAACAAGATCACCGGCCGCCCCTTCACCGTCGCCGAACTCGTCGAGAGTATCCGCCGAGAACTCACCTAGTCTGGTTTCTGCCAACTTTACCCCGTCACAGAACGGTTGTCCGACGATGACCACTGACAACGCGATTTCGGAACCAAAACTCACCGCCAACGATTACGCCAGCAGCCAAGAGGTCCGCTGGTGCCCGGGCTGCGGCGACTACGCCATCCTGGCGCAAATGAAAAAGACCATGGCGTCGCTGGGAATCCCCCGAGAAAACGTCGTCTTCATCTCGGGAATCGGCTGCTCCAGCCGCTTCCCCTACTACATGAACACCTATGGATTCCACACAATCCACGGGCGCGCGCCGGCGATCGCCACGGGGCTCAAAGTCGTGCGCCCGGACCTTTCGGTCTGGGTCATTACGGGGGACGGCGACGGGCTCTCGATCGGCGGAAACCACCTGATCCACGCCATCCGGCGGAACCTCGATATCAATATCGTCCTGTTCAACAACCGGATCTACGGATTGACGAAGGGCCAATACTCGCCCACTTCGCCCCTGGCCAAGGTGACCAAGAGCAGCCCCATGGGCTCCATCGACAACCCCCTCAATATCCTCTCCGTGGCGATCGGCTGCGAGGCAACCTTCGTCGCCCGGTCCGTCGACGTCAATACGAAACATCTGGGCATGTGCCTGGAACGAGCGGCCGAACACCGCGGCACTTCCTTCATCGAAGTCTACCAGAACTGCGTCGTCTTCAACGACGGCGCCTTCGACTACGCCACCGATCGCAAAATCCGCAGCGACGCGATCCTGGAACTCGAGCACGGCAAGCCGCTCGTGTTCGGCAAAGACAGCGAAAAGGGAATCCGCCTTCGCGGCATGGACCCCGAAGTCGTCGCCTTGGGAGACGGAATCACCGAAGCCGACCTGCTCGTCCACGACGAGGCCGCCAAGGAACCGAGCCTGGCCTATTTCCTCACCCGCATGCACTACCCGGCGTTTCCCGAGCCCATCGGCGTCTTCCGCTGCGTCGACCGGCCGAAATACGACGAGATGCTCAACGAACAGGTCTCTCACGCCGTCGAGACCCAGGGGCGAGGCTCCCTCCAGAAACTGTTCACCAGCGGCGATACCTGGACCGTTCCATAGTCGCCTTTCGCTCCCGCGAAAGTGGCGCTGCTTTCGCGGAGCGAACAACAACAACCACCGCTCCCCTCGAACCCCGAACCCTGACCCCTAACAACTCCCATGGCCACCTGTCCTGATTGCGGTCACGAGAACATCGACGGCGCCGACCAGTGCGAAAAGTGCAACCAGTCGCTGGCCTCGTTGACCAAACCTCGCCCAGCCACCCCCGTCGAACGGACCGTGATGAAGGACCGTATCGAGAGCCTGGTCCCTCGCGAACCGTTGATCGTCGGTCCGGACGTGCCCGTCCGGCGGGTGCTGGAGCAGTTCGTTGCTCGCGCCGTCGGCTGCGCGGTGGTGGTGGCCGATCACGAGGTCATCGGCATCTTCACCGAGCGCGACGTTGTGGATCGCCTGAATGTCGAGGCGGCCCGCTTGGGCGACCGCCCGGTGTCGGAATTCATGACCTCGCCGGTGGAAACGGTGGGTCTCGACGATCGGGTGGCCTTCGCGCTCCACAAGATGGACCTTGGCGGCTATCGGCACCTGCCGGTCCTGAGCGAGGGAAGAATCACCGGCTACATCTCCGTTCGCGATATCCTCACCCATCTGACGGCGGCTTTGTAGGGCACGATGCCGTACGGCGGAATCCATGCCACGCCATGCCGGCTGCTGCCAGCAGCAAGAGTGCGGAGAAGACGCTCAGCGTGATTCGCTGGTTCGCGGCATAGATGGTCACAACCGTCATGACGATGCCGAGCATAGCAAGTGAAGCGGCCACAATCTGCGCCGGCAGCCGGGAGGCGACGACGGCAACCGGCTGGGCCGACCGCTTGTTGCAGGCGGCCTCCATCCGTTGCCAGCCGGCGTCAATCCCACGCAGCCGAGAGAGTCCCTCCACGACGATCAGGATGCCCAGCGGGATCAAGAGTCCCAGGATCACGTCGACAAGTCGAGGGTTTGCCTTCAGCCACTCGATCGCGGTCGCCAGCCAGGCCGGAGGTGTGCCGGGATGCAGCCGCGCGCACAGATCCGGCCCGAACTTCGCCACGATCGCCACCGGACCGCAGACGGCCAGCGTGATCCAAATGGCCCAGTGGTTGATGTGACGTGAGTACACGCCCCAGACGGTCGGCAACATCAGCGGCCCGAGCAACGACGTAATCAGGACGAGCACCAGTTCTTCGGCTCCGCCCAAGAAGGGCACCGACAGAGCGATGCCGACCACGAGGCCTCCATAAATGAGGGTTGCCAGCCGGCCGACCAGAACGAGCCGCCGTTCGCTTGCGCCGGGATCGATGAGCGGGCGATAGACGTCGCAGGCAAATACGCCGGCAAACACGTTCAGCAGCGAGCTGACCATGCTGGCCGTGGCCGAGAACATGGCCGCCACCATGATCCCCAACATTCCCGCCGGCAGCACGCGGTGGCAGATCAGCATGTAGGCCTGCTCCGGGTCGGCGTCGGGCACGAGCGTGCGGTAGGCCATCGCCGGCAACATCCAGAACAGGGGACTGACGACGTACAGCCCCCCCATCAAATAGGCGACCTTGCGGGCGTCCTTCGCCGTGGGAACGCAGATGTATCTCTGCACAAACGCCCAGTCGGCCGCATAACGGAAGAACCCGATCCAGAACCAAAGGAACAGGAACGTGTAGGTGTATTCGGCCGCGGCCGGAGAGAAGAACCCGGTGGGAGCCTGATGCCAGAACTGCGCCACGCCGCCGGCCGCACCGATCGACAGCGGAACCGCCAGGAGCACCACGAGACACAGGATGAGGCACTGAATCACGTCGGTCATCAACACCGCCCACAACCCGCCCGCCATCGTGTAAATGATGACGACCGCTCCCCACAGGATGATGCTCCAATTCACCGACAGGCATCCCGTCTGGGCGTCGCGGAAGGGAGTGCCCTCGGGCAAGGGCACAAGCACGGCCAACATGACCGCCAACGCGTAGAGCCCCACGCCCATGGCAATCGCGCGATAAACCATCCCGATCCACGTGTAGGCCTGTACCACCGGCTCGTTGAAACGGATGCGAAGGAATTCCGTAGGTGTGGTGATACCCATCCGGTGCCATCGCGGCGCCACCGTCGCACCGACCAGCAACGTGCTCATGCCGATCACGACCAGAATGGAGACGGCGACCAACCCCAGCCGGTACGCGATCCCTCCCCAGACCACGAACGTTCCCGCCGAGAAAATCGTCATGAAGCCCGACAGCCCGGAGATCCACCACGGCGACTGTCCCCCCGCGGTGAACATGTCGGAGGAATTCTTGACGCGCAGGCTGAAGATGGCCCCGATCACCAGCATCCAGGCCATGAACCCGACCAGCACGAGATAGTCGATAGCAGTCATCTACAAAGGTCCTTGTGCGCCGTCGCTCGACGTCCGGTGGGCTAGTCGAGCAACACTCCGTGCTCTCGCAGCGTGCTGCGAAGCAGGCCGGCATCAAGCGTTCGGGGTGTCAGATGATGAGAAACTGCCAACGCAGCCGCCGTACCGGCAGCCTGCCCCAAGGCCATACAGGTGGCCATGACCCGGTAGGACGCATGGGCCTCGTGAGTCCCGGAAATACATCGCCCGGCAATCAGAAGCCCTTCGACATCGCGCGGCAGAAGGCAACGGTAAGGGATTTCGTAGTATTGCCCGCAGGGGAGCGGCGTCAGAGGATTCTTCGCATCGGGGCTGTCGGTCAGAACGTGGATATCCAGCGGAAAGCAACCTCTTGCGATCCCGTCCGGGAACTTTCTGAGCCCCAGAACATCCTCTTTCGTCAGAACGTAATCTCCCAGAATCCTCCGCGATTCGCGCACTCCCAGTTGGGGTGCCGTCGACACCAGGTGGCATTGCTCGCAACCCTCGACATTCTCTCGCATCCAACCGACCAGCGAGAACGCCGCCTCCATGGCTCGGGTGTGGGCCTTCGTAAGGTCCCTCGGTTCCAGCGGGTCCAGGCCAAACAGACCCGTGTCGCAATTGACGACGTACTCACCCGCTCGGGGCAGGCGAAACAGCAGGAATCGCGACACGCCCTCGACTGCCGGCTCCACGTTGAAACAAAGCCGGTCCGCCCCATGGTTCACACCGGCAATGCGAAACATCAAGGATTGGGGCTGCACGAGGCGCCCGGGGCTGATCCCGAACTCGAAAGGTACGCCCGCCGACGCCGCAACGTCGCCGTCGCCCGTGGCGTCGACGGTGACTGCGGCGCGGATCAACCGGCGACCGTTCTTCGACGACACCCTCACGCCCCGAACGTGCCCGTCGTGTACCACTGCCTCATCGGCCAGGCAGTAGTGAAGCAACTCGACGCCGGCGTCCGACGCCAATCGGTAGGCGGCCAGCTTCAATGCCTCCGGTTCGAAAGGCAACAAGCTGCTGATTCCACTGGCGCGGCACTGCTCGGGAGAGTCGCACGTGCCGCATTCCTCCCGTCGCCGGTGGCCCAACGTACCGCCGTCGATCTGCCGCAAGTGTTGGACGACCTCTTCCGCAATCCCGGCAACCAATTGTCGCCCCGGCTCGAAATACCCGAAGCCGTAGATCGGATTGACCAGGCCGGCCGTGGCCATTCCGCCAAGGAAGCCGTTTCGTTCGACAAGCAGTGTCTGCGCACCCAGCCGCGACGCAGCCACCGCCGCACAGATGCCGGCGGGGCCGCCCCCGACGACGGCCACGTCGACCGACGCCAGAACGTCGCTCGTCGAGCGTCCGACGCTGGCAACGTCATCCGCCGCTTCCGGCATGAATCACCTCGCTTTGTGGAAACCACATCGGCTTGCCCAATCGCGTCCATCGATTATCATGATTCGGTCCGGACACGCATTCGATACGAGGGCAACGGGTACTAACAAGGCACATGATATTTCGTACCTGTGCTGACAGCAACCGCTCCGCGCAACAACACGATCGGACGGCCGAAATAGTTCCGAAGGATCCGTCCTCGGTCTTGCGCCCTTCGCATAACGATTCATTGAGCGGGAGCTTCCGAAGAACCAGTGGAGTGGTCAAGTGAGCAAGCAAGCGTTGAAGCATGAGATCCATCATGCCGATTTCTGCGTTGTGGGAGGCGGTTTGTCGGGCATGTGCGCGGCCATCGCGGCCGCACGCCGAGGACTCCGCGTCGTGCTGATGCACGACCGCCCCATGCCCGGCGGCAACGCCTCACCCGAAATCCGCATGTGGGTCTGGGGCGCCAGGGGCGAGAACAACCGTGAAACCGGCATCATTGAGGAGATCCTGCTCAACAATCGCTACCGCAACCCCATGCGCAACTACTCGCTCTGGGGTTCGGTGCTCTACGAAGCCGTCCGCTTTCAGGAGAACCTCACCCTGCTGCTGAACTGTTCGTGCAACGACCTGGAGATGGACGGCGATCGCATTCGCTCGGTAACCGGCTGGCAGACCACGACCCAGAAATGGCATACCGTCGAGGCGTCGCTGTTCGCCGACTGCTCGGGCGACAGCATCCTCGCCCCGCTGTCGGGCGCAGCCTTCCGCGTCGGCCGCGAGGCAGCCGACGAATTCGGCGAATCGATCGCGCCGGCCAAGCCGAGCCGAGAAACCATGGGCATGAGCCTATTGATCCAGGCTCGCGAGACCACCGCCCCCCAAACCTTCATCCCGCCGACCTGGGCCGCCCAATATGCCGACGACGAGGATCTCCCCTATCGCGACCATGATCTGGGGAACGAAGAGTGGATGTGGAACAACTTCTGGTGGATCGAAGCCGGCGGCGATCGCGACACCATCGGCGATACCGAACTGGTTCGCGACGAACTGCTCGCCTGCGCCCTGGGCGTGTGGGACCACGTCAAGAACCGCGGAGATCACCACGGCGAGAACTGGGTCCTGGACTGGATGGGCTTCCTGCCCGGAAAGCGCGAAAGCCGCCGCTACGAAGGCGACTACATCATCAACGAGAACGACGTGCGCGAAGGCGGCCCCTTCGACGACGTTGTCGCCTACGCCGGTTGGCCCATGGACGACCATCACCCCGGAGGCATCCATCACAAGGGCAAGCCGTCGAAGCTCTACGAGACGCCCTCGCCGTGGGGCATTCCCTATCGGGCCCTTTATTCCCGCAACGTGCCGAATCTCTACTGTGCCGGGCGCAACATCAGCGTCAGCCATGTCGCCTTCAGCTCCTGCCGGGTCATGGCAACCTGTGCCATCCTCGGCCAGGCCGTGGGCACCGCGGCGGCCTTGGCCTTCGCTAACGGCCTGACGCCTCGGGAAGTCGGACAAAGCCGCCTCTCCGAACTTCAGCAGGCACTGCTCGACGACGACGCCTTCCTGCCCGGCAAGCGCCGCCAGATTCCCCAGCTCACCCGCGAGGCCACACTCACCGCCTCGGACGGCGACCCCGAACCTCTCCGCAACGGCCTCGACCGGCCGAACGCGCAGTCGTTCAACGGATGGTCCGGCTCGGCCGGCTCCTGGATCCAGTACACGTTCTCGCGTCCCGAGCGGCTGGGCCGACTGCGGCTGGTGTTCGACAGCGACCTGAACCGGCCCGACACCGCCATGCTCTGCAAGTACCCGCTCCAGGCCGATCCCGCCTCGGTACCCGCCACCCTGATTCGCGCGTTTCGCGTTGAGGCACTCGACAGCTCAGGCGAGTGGAACACCGTCTTTCGCGAAACGAACAACCACCAGCGTCTGGTCCGCATCACCATCGACGCCCACACTCAGGCCCTGCGGCTCATTCCCGAACAGACCTGGGGCGCACCCCAAATGAACGTCTTTGCCTGGGATGTAAGGGAATAGTCGAGTCTTTGGCATCGGGTGCATGGAGACGAGGCGGGACTGCTGGATGAGGGTCCGCTGCCGTTGCCGCGAGGTTGGCTGCAGCACGTGCAGTCTCCGCAGACGGAAGTGGAACTGGAGGCGTTGCGGAGGTCGGTGGTCCGCGGCGTACCGTTTGGCGAGGCGTCTTGGCAGGCGCGGACAGCCAAGACGTTGGGCCTGGAATCGACGCTCCGCCCTCGGGGTCGGCCATGGAAGAGTGTCCCCAAGCCATAACAAAGACTCCCGACCCCTTTATCCGTTCCCACTTCACCAACCGTCCGTCGCCGAAAGCCTCCCCCAAGTAGGTCTCAACCACCCCACTGCCCCCCAGCCCGCGCCGCGGGCGCTACGTCGTAGCCACGGTGCGTCAGCGCGTGGTTCCCAGTCGGCCCTCGTCTCCATGAAGCCCGCGCAGCGGGCGACACAAACCGAAACCCCAACCGTCGCCGGCACTACCGAGGACCGCTCCGTGAACGCCAAATCCCGTCCGCCCCGCCGCCGCTCTATCCTCCGCGGCGCCCTGATCGCCTTCCTCCTCGCCCTCTCCGGCATCGTCGGCCTTCAGGGCTACTTGGGCTCCACAACTGGGAATCTGCCCCGCCCGCAACTCGCGACCGCGTCAGCCGACCTGCCCGCCCTCAAGACCACCCCGATCGAACAGATCCGCGTCGGCCAGCGAGTCCTGACCAAGGGCGAGGATCCGGATAAAACACTCCCCACGGCCGTCGACCAGCAGACCTGGCGTCACCTGACCCTCGAACAAACGGAGACCTGGCCCGACGGCACGGTCGATCGCATTTGCATCGAGTCCATCCTGCCACCCCAGTGGCTGGCCCAACACGATGGCGCCCCGGTCGGCACCCGGGTTCCCATCCCGCTCGACCTGGAGGAAATGGGCCTACCGGAGGGCATGACGGCCCAGGTGCTGGCCAACGAGCCTTGCCCGGCCATCTCCACCGGTCCCGGCCGCGTCGTCCTCACCACGGTCAACCACCTCAACACCCGTGTCGTCGAGATGACCCTTGCCGCCCCCGACGGCACCCAAGAAACCGTCCGGCCCACGGCCTTCCACAAGTTCTACAGCGAGACGCGGGGCCAATGGCTCTCGGCCGAGGATCTGAAACCCGACGAACGCCTCCGCGGCCTCCACACGCCCCTCCAAGTCGTCTCCGTCCACCCTGTCCCCGGCACCCACCGCGTGTACAATATGACCGTCGAGGGCGAGCATGTTTATCATGTCTCGACGTTGGGGGTGTTGGCCCACAATAACAATTGTGGAGATGACCTCGTTGATCTTGCGCTGCCGGCGCGACGTCGACATATCCTGGATGGTGAAGTGCGACCGAATGGCACACATGGCGGTGGTCATCGCGGTGGCACGGGCTTCCCAGGTAAGTCGGAGTTTCCAACGCACTGGTCGGACGACGAAATCATGCATCACATTTCGGACGTGGCTACGGATCCCGCATCCGTTGTGCGACCTGGACACGGAAGTGACATTTTCGTTCAGGGGACTAGAGACGGAATAGACATTGAGGTTCTTATCCGTAACGGTGAAATATGGACGGGTTACCCAATCAATGTGCCTAGAAACCCATTCTAGGAAGTATCGGCGAGGGGCGCACGCTTAACCAGGTGGTGCGGCTAGGCAGTTATGAATTCACTGGAAGAATACGTTAGGCGTGTGCGTGACGTGTTAGCGTCCGTGCGGTCGATCTTGAGCAACCAGGAAAGTGCCGAGGTTGAACATCTAATTGCCCACGACGAGTGCCCGGAAGCGCTTCGTACGCTTGCCTGGATTATTGTGGAGGAAGGCAAACGAGTGCCGCGAGAGACAATCGAGGCGATCCGCCAATTGTCCGAGGGGCTGATTGACGAGAAGCACATGCCAGACGACCTGGACTCTCACGTACTGGAGTGAAGTAGGGTGGGCACTGCCCACCATTGGCCAAGTAAAGCCCACCATTGGCCAAGTGAAGTAGGGTAGCCACCGCCCACCATTGGCCAAGCCGATCAATTGGCAAGGACATAGCATGTCGGATGATCGCCGCTATTTCGTTGTGGGTGGAACGCATTTCTTTCACGCCCGAGAGCTACCGGCGTCGTCCGCAATCTGTGCGGGCGCAAGATGTGGACCGTCTGCGGGCGGCGATCGGGTTGGTGCAACGCTGGAAGCACTGCTGGACTCCATCCACTTCAACCCGGTGAAACAC
>JAAYAY010000303.1 GCA_012719125.1 Planctomycetaceae bacterium
AAGGCATCTGGATTCTCCTTATTTGGGGAAGGTGGAAGGTGTTCACCTAACCTTTTCCCCAAAAGCAATCCAAGCCCCTCTCTTAAGGTATTTTCTTGTCTTGAAAGCATCATACCTGTGCTTCACCCGAGCGATTTACGGTTGCCCTGCCAGTGGGTGGATTGAACGGGAAGGGATGGTCTTTCAAAAAATCCGCTTGACGCTACTAAAGACTTAGTATCTACTAAGCGCTTAGTAGAACATCACACGGAGGAGCCCGGCATGAAACCTCGACCATCGGAAATGGAACTGCAAATCCTTTCGCTGCTTTGGGAACAGGGGCCCATGGCTATTCGTGCGATACGCGAGGCCTTGCCAGATGGGAAAGACCGAGCCTACACCACGGTGCTGACGCTCGTGCGGATCATGGAGAAGAAGGGGTTCGTGGCGCATACGCTGGAGGGGCAGGCTCATCTGTATCATCCGCTGGTCAAGAGGGGGCAAGTGCTGCGGCCGATCATGCGCGACTTGATGCGAAATGTGTTCGGCGGGAGTCCGGCCAAAGCGGTGCAGTGTTTGTTGGACAGCGCCCGGCTCGATGAGGAGGAGTTGTCGCAGATACGTCAGGCAATACAGAACGCTTCCGATAAATCGAAGGGGAAAACGTCATGAACGAGGTTTTCGCTATTCTTTCTCGGCCGGGCTGTGAGCATTTGGCAATGGCATTGCTGCACTCGCTCTGGCAAGGTCTCGTTGTGATGATCGTGCTTTGGTTTGTCTTGCGGTGCGTCCCGGCGAACCGGCCGAGGGTTCGCCATTTGGCGGCGTTTTCCGCGTTACTTTGCATGGTGTTAGGTGTTTCGGTGACGTGGGCGGTGCTTGATATCGAACGGCCGAAGAGGCCCATCGCGCATACGATCCCATCCACAGCGGCGGTGATTCAGGTGCCGACGGAAGAGGTCCTTGGCCAAGTTGGGTCGGGGGCCGTCACGGAGTCTGGGCCAGGCCGACCGTCGGGCGCACGCGGCGATGACCGGCCAGCGTGGATTCCCTACGTAATCCTGTGCTGGCTGGCGGGGGTGGTGGTCATGACAGGTCGGATGGCGTGGATCGTCGCGCGGTTGCAGCGACTGTTACGTATGCCGGAGATCGCCGACGGCCCGATTCGCCTGTTAGTCGACGAGCTTCGGCAGCTCCTGCAAATCGGCCGGTTGGTGCGGGTCGTCAATTCGTATGAAGGATTCGGACCGGCGGCGTTCGGATTCGTTCGACCGATCATGGTGTTGCCCATGTCGATGATATCGGGTCTGCCGCCGGAGACGGTACGGGCCATTTTGGCGCATGAATTGGCCCATGTGCGGCGTAATGATTTCGTGTTCAATTTGGCGCAGATGGTGATTGAATCGGTGCTCTACTTCAATCCAGCCGTTTGGTGGATCAATCGGCAGATTCGGATGGAGCGCGAAGCGTGCTGTGATGCGCTGGCGGTTTCGATCCTGGGACGGCCCCTGGCGGTTGCCGAAGCGTTGTCGATCTGGGCGGATCGGGTCTTTACACGAGAGACGCCGACTGCGGCAATGGCCTGGAGCGATCATGGGAATGCTCGGCCGCTGTTGGAACGTGTGCGGCGGATGTTGCTGCCGGGGTATCGCCCGCAGGCGCCGATTTCGCCGCTGGGCCTGTTGGGGGCGATGTTATCGGGCATGGTCGTGCTGGGGGGATTGTGGTGCGGCACATCGGCCGCCGTGCAGTTGGTGGAGAAGAGTCTCACACCGGAGGAACGGGTCGAGAAGGTGGCCGAGACCCAGGAGGAATACCGGCGCCGGGAGGCGACGCCTTCCACGAATCCAGTGACTTTGTCGGGCAAGATCCGTACGTTCGATAACAAGCCGTTGCCCGACGGAGTCATGATGGGGGCCATGGCCACCACACGGAAGCTGAATCAAAATGGGGTTTACATCCCCGTAACGCGGGGTATTCAAAGGCTGGCGGACTCGTCGTTCTCGCTGGAAGCCTTCCCGGGGAGAACCTGGATTTGCGCGGGAACCTTGCCGGGGCTGGAAGGTTACGCATCGGCCGTCGCCGGGCCTTTCGAGTGCAAGGAGGGCCAGACCATCGAAAACATCGATCTGGTTTTCGAGAACGGGACTCCTCAGACGGTACGCGTTGTCGACGAAGAAGGGAATCCGGTGACGCAGGCACGGGTGACGGCCGGATATCTCCTCGAGGGATTTTCGATCGGCCATTTTGCCACGACAACCGACGAGCAAGGAATCGCGGCTGTGCGGATTGCCAAGGATGTCAAGGAGTATTCGCTGGGAGTAACGAAGACGGGATACCGGGTGCGCGACCTGCAACGACATTCGGTGGCACCCGATCAGACGGTGATCGTGACGGTTTCGCGTGGCGAGGGAGTTGAGGGCGTGGTTCTCCAGCCCGAGGGCGGGCCTGTTGCGGGGGCCCGGATTCGGCTTTATATGAAATATGATGCAGCAAGTCGTCGTGGCGCCTCTTTCAGCACGTTTGCCCCCACGGTTGCCACGACGGACGCACTGGGATGCTACCAGTTGGCCGGGCTGGCGGACAAGACGAAGTACTTGCTGGTGGCCGAATCGCAAGAGTTCGGTCGTCAGATAATCCGCTTCGAAACGCCGGTGAAAGAGAATCTGGCCACGAAGTTTGGGCCGATACTTACGGTCACGGGCGTTGTCCACGGGGATCCGGACTCCTTAGTGAAGAAAAACGGCAGTCCTGTGGTGTCGTACTATCAGTCTCCCTCGTTCGATAGCGAAGTCGGCAGTCGTGGTGCGAAGGTTGCCGGTTACGTTCCCGTCGAGACGGTCGATGGAGAAACTCGATTCACTCTCTCCGCGTTGCTTCCGGGGAAGGTCGTGATAACGGCCGGCAAGAAAACCATGTCCACGACGGTGGGGCCCGATGAACCGTTGAAGCACGTGACGATCGACCTGGCGAGTGGGGTCACTCCCGATTCGATGCGGACGATCGTACTGCAATTCGAAACGCCCGACGGCGCGGTGCCGCCACGAGGATCGGTTTCTGTCTCGACCGCCACGAGCGACAAGGAACGGTTATTCCAGAGCAAGATGCTGCCCATTGCAGAGGGCGCCGTGCGGTTCGATGCTTTCTCGCCGGGAAGAATCACCTATGGGCCCAAAGAAATGGTCGGTTACTGGTTCGCACCGAGCGGAAGAGAGATCAAGCCGGGCAAGGAGCCATTGACCGTCAAGATCCCCGTGCTTCCAGCGGGCGCGGTGAAGGGGCAGGTTCTCAATGGGGACGGCTCACCTGCCACGAGAAGCGTATGGATCCGTGCCCGAGGAAGTGTGCAGACGGCAGAATTCCAGCAAACGGGACTGTTTGCATGGGACATCAATGTGGACGGGCGTGGGAAGTTCCTTATCAGTTCGCTGCCGTTGGAAGGCGAGTATACGGTCTACGTCACTCAGGGTCACGTGGTGCAGTTTGCCGGTCCTCTCCGACTGGACGGCACGCAACCGATCGCCGATCTGAGTCTTACGTTGCCACGGGCGACGGAGGTGGAGGGAACGGTCGTTGCGCGGGACGGTCGGCCGGTGGCGGATTATGGGTTCAGCTTGTGTTTTTACTCTTCGCCCGAGGAGAAGTTGTGCGATTGGAAAGTGAAGACCGATGGAGAAGGCCGGTTTCGTTTCGCCGATCTGGGGGCGGATCGCGGTGCGTATTCGCTGGTGTTCGAACGGAAGGGCGACGACGGAGGGCAGCGTGTTCCACTGGCTCTGGATGGGAAGGCCGTCGAGGTGAGGTTGCAGCGGTGACGAGAGGTCAGGCGAGTGGGACACACTCGGGGCGCCCGAGGTGGTCAGCGACATGCGGAGTTGGCCCAACAGCGGCTTTCAGCGTCGACCAGTCGGTGTATGTGCCGGCCGGCGACCGGGCAGGCAAGGAGCGCCTGGTTGGGTACATCACCCGCTGCCCATTCAGTTTGTCGCGGCTGGTCAAGGCGACTGCCGAGATGACCAGGAAGGCGTATCAGGGGCACGCAACGAAGGTTCGGATCGGTCCCCAGGATGCCCCCCCCTGCTGAAGAGCGAGGGGGCGGTTGCGCAACGTGCGTGGGTCGCCCCGACCTGTGCGCGCAAGAACTCGCGTGGCTTCCCTGTCAACGTGCCGATCGAGCCGACCGACCCCCCAATTCGGATGGCTATCCGCAGTCATGGAACTTCGGCAAAACGCCTCCGGCAG
>JAAYAY010000304.1 GCA_012719125.1 Planctomycetaceae bacterium
CCCGCCCATAGTGGTCGAATGCAACTTTGGGAGTGTCGCCCATCAGCTCGGCCAAAACCTCGATGGAGCAGCCAACTCCGCCGTTCCAGAAACCCGAGAGCATCCGGTGGGCAAACGTGTGCCGACAGTGCCACGCTGAACCGTGCGACTGCCGTCGCTTCTTACGTCTCTTTCCCACGTCAGCCTCCCCCCAATCGCGTTAGAACAACTGTCAGTCCCGGAATCATGTTGACGGGGCACCGACCTGGACTGATACTGAGCCGGCGTGCCACTCAGTTTGACACTTGCATACGGCAAGGAATCGAATTTCGACAGAGCCGGGATTTGCCCAGGAGCGAACAACCATGCGACTTGCAGGCCCCTCTCAATTACTAGGCTATTTGCTACACAGAATAGCTACATTCATACTTATCACATTGACAGCCACTACGTCAATAAGTGCCGAAAAAAACCGGAAAGAATCGCAAACACGTAGTGTACCCAATATTGTCTTCATCCTTGCCGACGACCTCGGCTACGCCGAGCTTGGTTGCTACGGGCAAGAGAAGATCAAAACGCCCCATCTCGACCGGCTTGCCCGGGAAGGAATGCGATTCACGGACCATTATTGCGGCAACGCCGTTTGTGCTCCGTCCCGATGCGTGCTCATGACCGGCAAGCATCCGGGGCACGCGTTCGTCCGCAACAACGTGGCTATGAAGCTGCCGGAAGAACTGATTGCACGCTACGGCATGGAGTTCGGCGGTCAGCAGCCGATCCCCGATTCAGAGATCACCGTCGCCGAGATGCTCAAGCAGAAGGGCTACGCCACGGCCGCCTTCGGCAAGTGGGGACTCGGACACTTCGGCACCACGGGCGATCCGAACAAGCAGGGCTTCGACCTGTTCTTCGGATACAATTGCCAGGCCCATGCCCACAGCTACTACCCGGCCTACCTCTGGCTCAACGACAAGAAGTATCCGCTCAAGAACGATCCGCCGATCCCCGGACACGGAGGTTTGGCCGAAGGTGCCGACCCCGCCGATCCCGCCAGTTACGCACCGTTCAAGGGCCAGGACTACGCGCCCGACCACATGATCGCACAGGCCCTTCAGTTCATCGAGCAGAACAAGGACCAGCCCTTCTTCCTCTACTTCCCCTCGACGATTCCCCACGTGGCCTTGCACATTCCCGACGAGGATCTGAAACCCTACCTGGGCAAGTGGGACGATCCTCCCTTCACTCGCCCGAAAGGCGGCTACACGCCGCATATCACTCCGCGAGCCGCCTATGCCGCGATGATCAGCCGGCTCGACAAGTCGGTGGGGCAAATCATGGCTCAACTCGAGAAGTTCGGGCTCGACGAGAACACCCTCGTCATGTTCTCGTCCGACAACGGCACGACCCACCTGGAAGAGGAAGTCGACTACAAGTTCTTCAATAGCGTCGGTCCCTTGCGCGGCCTCAAGGGGAGTCTTTACGAAGGCGGCATCCGCGTCCCCATGATCGCCAGGTGGAAAGGCAAGATCAAGCCGTCGTCGACGACCGATCTTCCGTCGGCCTTCTGCGACGTGATGCCCACGGTCGCCGAGGCCGCAGGAGTCGAAGCACCGAAAGGAATCGACGGCATCAGCTTCCTCCCCACCTTGCTCGGCCGGCCTGAGAAACAGAAGAAGCACGATTTCCTCTATTGGGAATTTGCCGGCTACGGCGGCCAGCAGGCCGTGCGAATGGGTGATTGGAAGGCCGTTCGCCAGAATATGCTGAAGAAGGGCAACCCCGACCCGCTCAAGATCGAACTGTTCAACCTCGCGGAGGACGTCGGCGAGCAGAACGACCTGGCCGCACAGAAGCCCGAACTGGTCGAGAAGGCCGCCAAGTTGATGGCGGAACAGCACGTGCCGAGCGAACTGTTCAAGATGCCGCCGCTCGACAAGTAGCCTCGCGCGAAGCATGAGCAGTCGAATCTGCACACGGAAGGATGGAATAGTGGAATGATGGAATGTTGGGTAATTCGGCGGTTTGGCCGGTTCCGGACGTTCCTCGCGGTTCTGCCGCTTCTTGGCATTTCCCACGTTCAGCCTGTGCTGGCGGCCGGAACGGAACCAGTTCTCTGCGCTGTCGAAGCCGACTCGACGCTCGCCTCGCCCCGTTTCGCTCCCTTCCGGCTGTTCGACGGAAAGACGACCGACCCGGACAGCCGCTGGGCCTCGGCGCGATCGGCCGAGCCGCATTGGGTGGCGTTGACTTTCACCGAGCCGGTTTCGATCGATCGCGTCGTCGTCCATGCACACTCGGAGCCTCACCTCGTGCTGCGTGGGGCCGAATTCCAGATACTTCGCGGAGATGCCTGGCAAACCGTTGCTGCGGTGAAGACCAACGACCGGACTCCCGTCGAGTTTGTGTTTCCACGCTGTGAGACGAAGGTTGCCCGGCTCTGGATCACCGACGCCTGCCGGCAAGACTCGACGGCCCGGCTGTTCGAGATCGAACTGTTCGATCGAGGTAAGCCGATCAAGCTGACCGTCTCTCGACCTGATCGGGTGACGCGTCCGAGAATCGACGACCAGGCCCTGCTCGATTCGGTCCGCCCGTTGCCCGATTCGTTGTTTCCCGCGCCGAACGAGAATGACCGCAACGGCCGGCTTCTGGCAGCTTACCGACGGGCGATCGTCCGCTGGGGCGAGGTCCTGGCAGAGCGAATCGTGCCGGTGCCGGAACGCGCTGGCCAGGCCTATTACGGACGTGGGGGCAGTCGCGAAGACGACGTTCGACCCATCGGCTATGCGATCCTGGTCAACGGCCTGCTCTGGCGAATGGAGGGCGCCGGCCGGGCGGATCGATGCCGGACCGACGCCGTCGCGGCGCTGCACTACCTGACCCAGAGCCACGTCACCGGACCATCAACCTGCCTGGACGGAAATCAGTGGGGCGACGTCTGGCAGTCGGCTATGTGGACTCGGGCCGCGGGTCTCGGCGCGTGGGCCCTGTGGAACGAACTGGATCGGGATCTCCAGTTGGCGGTTGCTCGGATGATCGAATTCGAGGCCGACCGGTTCCTGGATCAACCGCCCAAGAGCAGCATCAACCGCGACACCGGAGCCGAGGAGAATGCCTGGAACGCCCTGATCGTCTCGCTCGCGGCCAACATGATGCCCGGACATCCCCGGGCCGGCGATTGGGAACTCGCAGCAAAACGCTACATGTACAACGTCTTCTCCGTTCCGGCTGACGCCGCCGACACGTCGCCCGGCGACGATGGCCAGGCCGTCAACACCTGGGTCACGACCGTCAACGCGCATTCCGATTTCACCGTTGAAAATCACGGGCTCGTCCACATGGGTTACCAGAAGACGTCGATCGCCCAACTGCTCGAGAACGCCGTGCACTACCTGGCCGTCGGACGGCAGCCCCCCGCCGCCTGCCTGCATCACGTGAACGACGCCACCGAACTGCTCTACCGCTGCTCCGCCTGGGACGGCTCGCCGGTCTATTTCGGCGGAAACGACTGGAAGATCGTCCACACCCAACCCACCGACCTGCCGATCTACACAGTTCTCTCAATCGTGGCCGGCGATCGTCGGGCGGCACTGCAAGAGGTCCGCGGCCTCGAAGGCGTCGAACGGCTCCAGGCGGCCGAAGAGGGTTTCTTCAACGTGCGACGCGACCTCGAATACGGCGGTCTGTGCGCCTCCCGCCTGGCAGCCTGCTACCTGGTCCATGCCGCCCACGGCGCAGGCGCCGACCCGCTTCCGCCTGACGAATTCGATCGGCAGATGACGGGCGCGTGGCACCTGGAAGGCGGCCGGGCCATGCTGCACCGGACGCCGCAGAAGTTCGCCTCCTTCGCCTTCGGCCCCAAGTGGCTGGCCCTCACGCTGCCCAGCGGACCGGACCGGGCCGTGTGGCCCCACTTCGCCTCCTCCCTGGGCCTGATCGACGGCGAGGCCCCTTCCGCGACACAAGCCGAACCGATTCGCCTCTCGCCGCCACCCTACGAGAACGGCTTCTGGGCCGTCGGCCGGCTCAACCGCTGCGGAGGCAAGGTCCGCCACGATTTCGCTTTCATCTCGCCGGCCGCCGACGTGACCGTCTACGTCCAGCGCCTCTGCTACCAGGAAGGTTTTTACCCTGCTTCCCAAGAAACGGGAATCGTCGGCCACGAATACGATATCGCTATGAACCGTCGCACGTTCTTCGGCCGGTTCGGCTTCCTGGAAATCCAAGGCACCGGCGGGGAGGAGAAGACACACGAACTGGCAACCGACTGGCTCAACGTCGGCGGCCGCATCGGGTATGTCGTGAAGCGATTCCCGCAGACCGGCAACGTCGTCCGCTACCACGACCTGACCGGCGGCAGCGGCCGGGTGCCGAAACTGCAGGAGTGGTTCAGCCTGATCGGGGATGCGAGTGATGCATCGCCACCCGAAGGCGAGCGGTGGGCGTGCGTGGTGACTTGCCCGAACAGGTCGGCGGAGGAAACGGAGCGAATGGCAGATAGGGTGAGACTGAAGTCTGACGGTGATCGTGGGGCAATTTCTTCAATTCCGACTCGTGCACCGGAGGCACTTGTAGAGTGCTGGATCGACTTTCGCGAGGAGAATGTGAGAGTGGCGAGGTAAGTTCCAAGCAATCTCTGCTCCGCGGGAAGTCAGATACCCCTTGTTGCTACCCCCCCTCACGGACGGGAGGTGATTCGCGCTTTCTGGCCAGATCGTATACTGTAGTTATAGGAGCACGTCGGTCCAAGGTTTCACGTCTACTGGGCAGAGCCTTGATCTTGAGAACAGAATCAGGTGATCGGCTCACAATTCTTGGAGAAGTCTATGCGGCACCGCCGTCCACGGAAGCGAGTAATCGCCCCCTGGCCTGACGATCGTCCAGTTCCGGCTGAAGTTGCTAACCGTGCGTCCTATGTCGGAAGCGCCGAACACAAGGCCTATCCCAGTCCGGCAGGACACCCGGCCTTGCGATCCGATGCTTCGCGATGTGATCCCAGATACACTGACTTCGAGCGGATTACTCAGGTCTTGCGAGAGGGTATACGTCGGCGGTGTACGAGTGGCATATTTGAAGGCGATTTTCCGAAGTACGTCTGGGGTTGGCTTGACGGTCAACTCTACGAAGGAAGATTGGTCAACCGTCAACAGGGGACCTACAAAGGGTATCCACTGGAAGAAGCGGAGACTCCCAGCGACGACGATGGCTTGTTGAACTGGAATTGATTGAATGCTTAGCCTGCTGACCGAATGGAACGACGCGCCGGGAGTCAAAGATCCTGTCTTGGCGGCAACATGGGCCAGACTCGAAATCAGAGACGAGTCGGCGGGTGAGCCGAGGTGGCTCAGTCAAGTCATCAGGTCGACGACGAGCAGCGTGGGCCGAGGTGTATATGGTTCCATGTTTCCACTGGCAGAATGGATTGTCGAGAATTGGTGGTTTCTATTTCATGAGAGCTGTCGCGTTCCGGAGCTATCGAGCGGCCGTCTTCTCGCCGGCAACCCGAAGCAGCGCATTTGGATCCAACGCCATAACCTGCTGGCAGCGAGAGAAGGTGGCGCTTTGCCGGACCTGACCATCTTTCGCGACGGCGGTACCCTCGTCTTCAAGTGGGTCCCGGACCCGGACCATGACGAGAGTATCCGGCCCGTGAGATTTGTCGGCCAAGGCACCGCTCTGTTTGAACCAGTCGACGTGGAACGTTCGTTGCATCAGTTCGTCGAAGCCGTGCTCGAACGTCTAGTTGGTTTAGCGGACGATTCTGCTGACCGGCTGAGAGAGAATTGGAGGGCAATTTGTAGATCGCGCGAGGTTGAGTCCGAATTGTGCTCCTGGTCGGCATCTTTGGGGCTCGATCCCTACGATGAAAAAGAGCTAACGGATGATTTGGCTGAAGTTATGCAGTCGCGTCTCAGCAAGCTTCCTTCGGATTTGCAGCACGACTTGGTGGAAGTAGCAGCGGATAGTACGCTCGTCTCGGATTTGAATTGGCTGGAAGAAGCACTTTCTGGCGTATTCGTAGGCACCCGAACAAGCACCGGAACTCGAATGGTGATGCCCGCTACGGCGCATCAAGCCGGATATGATCGAGCGGCCCACATTGGCCGACAGTTCTCCCTTCCGCAAGCCCCGATCGGCAATCTGCCGGAGCTGTTGCACGAGCATCTCGATTGGCCCGTTCCGGAACAGCAGATTGTGACGATAGAAGGAACACGTGCCATCAGTGCTTTGGCTGGGAGAGACCGCCACAACAATCCCCGTGTGGTTGGTCCATCATTGGGACATTGGGCGGACCGTTTCCGCTTGGCTCGCTCCGTGTACTTTCTCACCGACGCTGCAGGATCACAGTGTCCGCGACTCATAACGCGAGCCTATACTTGGGATCAGCGTGCGTCACGTGCTTTCGCCGCCGAGCTGCTTGCCCCGGCGGAGTCGTTGCGTGCTCGTGTGGGCGACGTCGTATCTGTTGACGAAGTGGATCAGCTTGCGAGGGAATACGATGTGCGCCCCAATCTCATCGAACATCAGATCAGGAATCGCCTCTTGGTCGAAATCAATGAAGATTAGCTCGGTGTACGGTCATGCAACTCGACACCCTCACAACCTTCTTCATGTGGTGCACCGTCATCGACGGGGCCCTGCTGGTCCTGTGGACTGTCGTGTTCCTGTTTGCCCCCGACCTCGTGTACCGCACGCAGAGCCGCTGGTTTCCGATTCCCCGCCAAACCTTCGACGTGGTGATGTACGGCTTCCTCGGGCTGTTCAAGATCCTCTTTCTGGTGTTCAATCTCGTGCCGTACTTGGCGCTGCTCATCGTAGGGTAAGATGGGCGAATCGCGACAGTTGAAAACCGATCGCGGGCCTAGTAAACTGCGAGTCTGGTTCGCTTCCACCCCCTTTCGATCCTCTCGCACTTTTGGGAGACTCCCCGTGTCCACCATATCACGACGACGTTTTCTGGAAGATTCGATGTTGACCGTTGCGGCCGCCGGGGCGGCAGCGGCGGGCGTGGGCTGCGTGCTCCCGCAGCAGGTTCTGGCCAAGGTGGGCGCCAACGAGAAAATCGGCGTCTGCGTGGTCGGGATCGGTGGTCGCGGATGGGGAAGCCACTGCAAGGAATGGCTCTCTGATCCGCGTACGGAAATCCGCTATCTCTGCGATCCCGACTCAACCAAGGAGGCGAAGTGCGACGAGATCGCCAAGAAGCAGGGCGGCGTTCGGCCCAAGTTCGTCACCGACATGCGGGAGGCCTTCGACGACGCGGCCGTCGACGTGGTCAGCAATGCGTCCTCGAATCACTGGCACGCCCTGTGCGGCGTCTGGGCCATGCAGGCGAAAAAACACTGCTATCTGGAGAAGCCCATTTGCCACAACGTGCACGAAGGCCGGGCCCTGGTGGCTGCGGCGCTGAAGTACAAAATGTGTTGCCAAGTGGGAACGCAATGCCGTTCGAATCCCTCGAACATCAACGCCGTCAAGTTCATCCACGAAGGCGGGATCGGCGAGGTCAAGTTTGCCCGGGGACTCTGCTACCGGCGCCGCAAGTCGATCGGCCCGCTGGGCAACTACGAGGTACCGAAGACGGTCAACTACGATATCTGGAGCGGACCGGCGCCCATCCTCCCACTCACGCGACCCAAGTTCCACTACGACTGGCACTGGCAGCGGGTGTACGGCAACGGCGATCTGGGCAACCAGGGACCGCATCAGACGGATATCGCCCGCTGGCATCTGGGGATCGATCGATTCCCCAACTCGGTGATCACCTGGGGTGGTCGGCTCGGATACGACGTCGAAAACAAGGACCCGAATTTCGTCGACGCCGGCGACACGGGCAACATCGAGACGACCGTCTACGACTACGGCGACAAGTGCATCGTGTTCGAAACCTACGGGCTGGATACCGCCGACGTGCTCGGCGCCAAGGTCGGCGTGATCTCCTACGGTTCCAAGGGATACCTGGTGCAATCCTCGTACGGCTACTCCGCGGCGTTTGACCTGGATGGGAACAAGACGCAGGAGTTCAAAGGCGACGGGAACCATTTCTGCAACTTCCTGGATGCCGTGGTTGCCGGCGATCCGTCGCTACTCAACTCGGATGCCCTCTGCGGACACCTTTCGGCCGGTTTGAGCCATATCGGCAACATCTCCTACTACCTCGGCGAGAAGAACAAGGTTTCGGTCGCCGAATTGAAGGAGCAAGTCAAGCAGATCAAGAGCCTCGACGACAACGTGGCCACCCTGGATCGGATCGTGGAGAAGACCGAGGCCTACGGCGTCGATCTCAAGCGGACCCCGTTCTCGATCGGCCCGTTGTTGAAGTTCGATCCCGAAACGGAGACCTTTCCGGACAACGAAGACGCCGCCGCCATGGTTACCCGGGAATACCGGTCTCCCTTCGTGGTGCCGAAGCCGGAAGACGTATGACGTGCTCGGCCGGCACTCGTCAGCCCGCTTCGCCGGCCATCGGAGACGACACCCTCAGGTACTCTTTCGACATGGCGATCGGAGCACGCCACGAGGCATCGCGACCTGTGTCTGGACTGATCGCGGGGTGGCCCTTTGAGGCGAAGGTCAAGGTGCTCACGCCGGTCCGGGCGCCCGGCGGCGGATGCGGCTAGGGGCCAAGAAGTGTCCTTCTCCACTGTCAGTGACCCGGCCTGTGACGTGGCACCCCTCATTGTGGGGCATTGATTGTGGCGGATAATACTGTTGAATGACTCCGGTACTACCGTGATGGCCGTACCACGGCGAGGATGAATGGTCGTTGCATCGTGGCTGGATTTGGGGCTGCCCGCGGGACCGAGAGGAGGCGGTTAAGGCGTGAATGCCATTGACGCCAATCCCACATGGATGAGGAGGGCAGGCAATGTTAGTCCTGTCGCGAGAGTGTGACACGACCGTTTGGATCGGCCCAAATGTCAAGATTAAGATACTGTCGATCCAGAAACGGCGGGTGAAGCTGGGAATCGAAGCGCCGGCCGGGATCCAGGTATGGCGAGACGAGCTCATTGAGGGTTCAGACATCGCCCGCGTGATCTACGAAGAACCCTCCCAGGGCAGGGTTCTGGAAGGCCCGAGTCCTGTTCTGCTGGTCGAGGATGATCCCGACCACGCGATGCTCATCGGCCGAACGCTTTCTGAGGTCTGCCTGGCCGCCCCGGTGATCGCCGAGACCGGGGGTGACGCCCTGGAGTTGCTGGACCGTGCCGCCGAAGAACCCGGGCACTCGCTGCTGCCGCGTCTTGTCGTGCTGGATCTGCACTTGCCGGACATGTCCGGCCTGGAAGTCCTTCGCGAGATCCGATCCAGGCCGGATCTGAAGACGATGCCGGTTGTCATTCTCAGCGCCGAACAAAGCGACGCCGTGGTGACGAGTTGCCTCGAGGCAGGAGCCAACGCCTTTGTCACCAAGGCCGCCGATTATGATCAGTTCCGCAACTCGATTCGACGGCTGGCCGTCTTCTGGGGAGGCGAGTGCCGGATTCCCGCGCTTGCGGAAAGCGACCGCGAAATGCGCCCGGTAAAGGCCAGGTGAGGCGTCAGGGTTCGGGGTTCAGGATATGCCATAGGAAGGTAAGCGTCCACCGGGATGTCGCCGAACACCATTAACAGAGGCCTCGCGGAGTTGGCGGCCCGAGAAGCCGATCCGGAAGCACCGATCGGCTCGGTGCCGTAGAATCGGCCGGCCGCGCTGCTGCCGTCCGTGCGCTGCACGGCATAGTTGTGCAGGACCGCCTGGGGAACGGGCCCTCGCCAGAACCTCCGCCGCCAAGGTCCACAACCGTTGCCGCTCTTGGGCCGTGCCGGCCTTCTGGGCGACGCGGGGCAGATAGTAGGCCGGAATCAACTCCTGCCGCATCCACTGTTGCACGGTCAGGTCGTATCCCCACGCTATCAGCCGCGCGGCAATCATGGTCCAGAAGAAGGCCACGGTGGCCTGCATGC
Source organism: Planctomycetaceae bacterium (assembly GCA_012719125.1). GTDB lineage: Bacteria > Planctomycetota > Planctomycetia > Pirellulales > Thermoguttaceae > JAAYAY01. The sequence continues at coordinate 9,928 of JAAYAY010000304.1, forward strand.
GGCCGAGAACGCGGCGGGCCTTGGCCAGTTTGGTGCGGGCCTGCGCGGAAAGGTCCGCCTCAATCGCCACCTGATCGAGCGCGTCGAAGTGGCCTTGCGATCGTCGGCCAACCTCCTCGGCTGCGAGCGGTTGTCCATGCTGTCGTCCTAGCGCCAGGGAACCGTCAAGGACGAACGACTACGGTCGGTGCCCGCCTGCCTCTTTCCGCCCCAGGTGCGCCCATCAGTCCTGCCGGGCTCGATTCAACGTCCCCCTGGCGAGCGAGCGCCCATTCCTGCGTACCGCAACTCGTGCGCACCGTAGGTTTGCCTCGCGGCGTTCTTCACTCGCCGACGTCTTTCGGCGGATAAGCATGGTCCTTCTCTTATGGGCTTTGAAGATGGTAGGCCGCCCACAGAACCACCGAAGAGTCTTTTTCCTAGCCTGGATTACCACAGCGCAGGTTGAGCCTAACATCGCGGGGCGTCCGGGGGCGTGTTTTACGGGATTTGTTGAAAAACTGCTATAGGTCGATATTTATCGTAAAAGGTATAATGCCACGCTCGCAGGAAAAGACGGCCGTTTTTGGCATGTCGTCGTGCATCGGCTCAGAACCGGCTCATTCCCCGAGGAATTCCGCGTTTTGTGCCCGATGGCCGACAAGATGGCCAGAATCGGGAATCGAGGGAAACGGAGTGGCTGTACCTATTATGAGTAAACCCTCAGACCTAACGGACTTGTCCCAGGCCTTTCTGATTCCGAGCAACGCCGCGCACCGCCAGTACGAAGCCTTGCGGGC
>JAAYAY010000305.1 GCA_012719125.1 Planctomycetaceae bacterium
CAGAAGCCGATCCTTCGGCCATGATCCACCTCCTTGTGAACAAAATGCCTTTGGTGGATCATGGCCTTTTTCGTAAACTATGTCACGAGCACTTACCCTCCCCAAAATCCGTGACGGTCAGGAAAATGACGTACTTGCCGCTTGTGAAACTGCGGCAATGCCCCAAACGAGGTGACTCGCGCAACTCTCCGAGTTCTGGATTGGCGGCAAGCATCACGCAGGTCGATTCGATCGCATCGATCCATTGATATGCGGCGTCAGGCCTGTCTCTCGCAATGTACTCGGCGTTCTCGGCGAGATCCCTTGCTGCCAGCACCGAGTAATGCACCTTCGGCATGCCTACCGCCTCTGCTCGTCCGCAATTGCCGCGACACGCCTTCTCGCCTCTGCGTAGACGTCACTGGCAGGAATCCGGTTTCCCGCATCCAAGGCGTTGAGACCTTCCTGGATGTCCTTCTCCAATTGATCACGCTTCAACACCAGCCGTATTCCTTCCGCGACAATCTCGCTCTCGTCCCGGAACCGGCCCTCGGAGATGAGTCGTCGGACGGCAGGATCGAGGTCAGGAGGGACTTGCATACTCATCTCTCGCTCTCCCACGTCATTGGAGATTTCGGAAAACAACACACCCAGAGACTGCCGAATGGCCACCCCCACAGGTGGGATCTTCCCCCGTCCATTCTAGCTTGAATACCAGGAAAAGGACAACCCGGCAACTGGGCCGCTCAGGAGAACTGCAAAGTAGCAGGCACGCTCCGCCGTGCCGTCCGCAGAACTGCCGGAAATCCCGATTTCCCGCCAGCGGCGCCCGGAGAGTGCGAGCTACTTTTTCTGCCACAAGAGGACTACGCAGTGCTCCTGCTGGGCCGCTATCGCCGCAGCCCCTCTTCTCCACGCCCCTTGCACGAAACGCCCGGATTCCCGACCATGAAACAATTCAATACCACCCGAATCGCCAGTGAGGACAGAAGGCTTGACTTCGGGATCACCCCTACCGCTGAATGGCCGTGAGCATCTTCAATACACACATCAATAACACTCCAAAACGACGATCCTGCCGAGGAGACGAGACCGTGAAACGCGCCCCCAAGATCAGTTGCCTGTTGGCCGCCCTGCTTCTAACCTCATTGCCCGCCGCTTCTGCGGACCATCCCGACCTCGAAAACGAGCAGGTCATCGGCCGCAATAAGGAACCCGGGCGAACCACGTCGTTCTTCCACACAGACGCCGTCTCGGCCGTCCAAAACGATCCCACCCAGAGCCCCTGGTTCCAGTCTCTGAACGGCACCTGGAAATTCAACTGGGCCCCAAATCCGGACAGCCGGCCCGCCACCTTCTATCAACCCGACTTCGACGTCTCCTCCTGGGACGACATCCCCGTCCCCAGCAACTGGCAGATGAAGGGCTACGGCGTCCCCCTCTACTCCAACATCCCCTATCCCTTCAAAAAGGATCCGCCTCGGGTCATGGGCGAACCGCCCAAGGAGTTCACCAGCTACGCCCAACGCAACCCCGTCGGCTCCTACCGCCGCACCTTCACCGTACCCAAGGACTGGCTCAATCGCCAGGTCTTCATCCAGTTCGACGGCGTCGACTCGGCCTTCTACCTCTGGATCAACGGCAAACAGGTCGGCTACAGCCAGGGGAGCCGCACCCCTGCCCTGTTCAACGTCACCGAGTATCTGGCGCCCAGCGAAAACACGCTGGCGGTCGAGGTCTACCGCTACTGCGACGGCAGCTACCTCGAAGATCAGGACTTCTGGCGTCTCAGCGGCATCTTCCGCAACGTCTACCTCTGGTCCGCCGCCGACCTCCACCTTCGCGACTTCTTCTTCCACGCCGAACTCGACGACGCCTGCTGCGACGCCAAGGTCACCGTCGACCTTGAAGTCATGAACTACGCCGACCAGCCCCGCAAATGCTCCGTCGAAACGTCCATCCTCACGCTCGACGGCAAGCCCGTCGCGGAGTTCGCCCCAGCCAAGTTCACCGTTCCCGCCAACGTCACCGCTCAACGCACCCCCGCGCCCGTGGTCGTCAAGAATCCGGCCAAGTGGACCGCCGAAACGCCCAACCTCTACAAGCTCGTTCTCGCCCTGAAAGACGAAGCCGGCAAGACGATCGCCGTCACCAGCCACGACGTGGGCTTCCGCAAAGTCGAAGTCCGCGACGGCCAACTCCTCGTCAACGGCAAGGCCGTCGACCTGAAGGGAGTGAACCGCCACGAGCACCATCCGACCGAAGGCCACACCGTCTCGGTCGAATCGATGATCGAAGATGTCCTCCTCATGAAGCGGTTCAACATCAACGCCGTTCGCACCTCCCACTACCCCAACGATCCCCAATGGTACGCCCTCTGCGACAAGTACGGCCTGTACGTGATCGACGAGGCCAACATCGAATCGCACGGCATGGGCTACGGTCCGGAATCGCTGGCCAAGAATCCGGCCTGGAAGGAGGCCCACCTCGACCGCACCCGCCGCATGGTCGAACGCGACAAGAACCACCCGTCGATCATCATCTGGTCCCTTGGCAACGAGGCCGGCAACGGCGTCAACTTCGAAGCCACCTACGACTGGACCAAGCAGCGAGATCCCTCCCGCCCCGTCCAATACGAACGGGCCGAGTTCGATCGCAATACCGACATCTTCTGCCCCATGTACGCCACGATCCAACGTATGCTCGACTACGTGAGCAAACCCCAGGATCGCCCCCTCATCCAGTGCGAGTATGCCCACGCCATGGGCAACAGCGTCGGCAACCTGCAGGATTACTGGGACGCCATCGAAAGCAACCGCCAACTGCAAGGCGGGTTTATCTGGGACTGGGTCGATCAAGGTCTGCTGGCCAACGTGCCCGACGCCGATCAGCCCAAGACATCCGAGCAGAATAGCTCGTCGAAACCCAAACAGTTCTTCGCCTACGGCGGCGACTTCGGCGACATCCCCAACGACGGCAACTTCTGCTGCAACGGACTCGTCCAACCCGATCGCGTGCCCAACCCCCACCTCTACGAGGTCCGCAAGGTCTATCAGTCGGTCAAGGTCTCGCCCGTCGACCTGGCCGCCGGAAAGGTCGAGGTCGCGAACAAGTACTACTTCACCAATCTCGACCGCTTCGAAGCCTCCTGGCTCCTTCGCAAGGACGGCCGCGAGGTGGCCGGCGGCAAGCTCGGCCGGCTCGACGTCGCCCCGCGAGAATCGAAGCAACTGACCATCGACTTGCCCAAGACCGGCGCCGACGGCGCGTACCTGCTTACCGTTGCCTTCGCTCTGGCCGAAGATACGAATTGGGCCCCCGCCGGACACCGCGTCGCCTGGGACCAGTTCGAACTGTCCGGCAGCCGGCGTCCCACGCGCACGGCCGAGAGCAAAGGACGCCTCGGCCTGTCACAGGACGACGACTCGTTCACCATCAAGGGCAACGGCTTCGTCGTGCTCTTCTCCAAGAAGTCGGGTGAACTCGTCTCCTACAAGGTCGGCGGCCGCGAACTCCTCGCGGCCCCCCTCGCGCCGAACTTCTGGAAAGTCCCCAACGACAATCAGTACCGCAACAACTACCTCTCGCGACTCGGCGACTGGCGCAACGCCGCCGCCGAACGCCGCGTGAACAGCTTCGAGGCTAAACCCGCCTCCGACAACGTCTTCCTGATCGCCGTCGAATCGACCCTCCCCTTGGCGAATTCGACCTACCGGACCCGATACCTCGTCCGTACCGACGGCAGCATCACGGTCACCGCCCAGTACGAGCCGGGTGAAGGCAAGATCCCCCTCCTCCCTAAGTTCGGCATGACGACCTCGCTCTCCGCCGAGTTCGAACACGTCGCCTGGTACGGCCGCGGCCCCCAGGAAACCTACTGGGACCGCAAGACCGGCGGCGAGATCGCCGTCTACAAGGGCCTCGTCGAAGAGTTGATCCACCCCTACTGCCGGGCCCAGGACAACGCCAACCGCAGCGACGTCCGCTGGGTCACCCTCACCAATGCCGACGGCAAGGGTCTGCGAATCACGGCCGGCAAGGAACTGATCAACTTTGCCGTCTGGCCCTACACGGCCGCCGATCTCGAAGCAGCCACCCACGACTACCAACTACCCCGCCGCGACACGTTGACCCTCAACGTCGACCTGCAACTCCACGGCGTCGGCGGCGACAACAGTTGGGGCGCCCGAACTCACCCCCAATACACCCTCCCCGGCGACCAGCCCTACGAGTACTCCTTCACGCTCACCCCCGTGAAGTAATATGCCGGTTACGTTCCGGAACGTCCCGAAGCGCGATCCGTTGTCTGCCTCCGCGCTCGGCTCCACGATGATCCCATACTCCACCGGCCCGGATCGGCGGACCGTCAATTCTGGTTCATCCGGAATTCGCGTAGAGTGCGAAGTGCACGTGTTTCATCTCCCCAAATACTCTCCCGACTGGAATCCCGATGAGAAAGTCTGGAACCACTTAAAACACCACGAACTCAAAAGCCATCAGGCCAAAACCAACGACGGACTTAAACACATGACCCGACGCGAACTACGATCCATGGCAAAACGTCCTGAACTCTTGCGCGGATTGTACTTCCGATGTTGTGTGTCAGCTTTTTTCGCGTGAGCCATAGGTTGGCTTTCTGGAGAGCCAACCTACGAGAGTTGCGTTTCGGGTTGGGCGTGTGGGGGGAGGTGCTACGTGATTGGATCGTCGGGTGGGACGGTTTGGGTCAGGGTGGTGAGTTGGGCTTCCAGTTCTTGTTGTCCGTTGAGGAATTCGATGCCGATGGTCAGGGCGTAGAGGGGGAGTGGACCGAGACAGTCGAGTCCGATCTTGACGAGGTCTTTCGCGGTGCAGAGGACGGCGTCGGCTGCCGTGTCATGGCCCCACTGTCGAAGTTGTTCGACGTCGTTGCGATCGTAGCGGTGATGATCGGGGAATTCTCTGAAGGCAACGACGTTGTATCCGCAGGAGTCGAGGGTATGGCGGAAGCCGGCGGGGTTTCCGATGCCGCAGAAGGCGGCAACTGGGCGACCGCGCAGGTGGTCGAGAGGTTCGGTCTTGCCGCCGGCGGCGAGAAGCTCTTGCGGGGCGTGGATCACTTCGGCCCAAGGGGCGTGGGGAGCAAGCCGAGCGACTCGGGCGCGAACGGCGGTTCGCTGGTCGGGATCGATCATGTCGGCTCGGGTGAGGACCACGGCGTGGGCGCGGCGCAATCCGGAGAGGGGTTCTCGCAACGTGCCGCGGGGAAAGACGTGTTCGAAGCCGAACGGTTCGAGGGCGTCGATGAGAACGACGTCGAGATCGCGGTGGATGCGACGATGTTGGAAGGCATCGTCGAGGAGGATCATCTGGCAGCCGAGTTCTTCGACGGCGATGGCCGCGGCGCCGACTCGATCGGGGTCTTGCAGGTGGGGAACGTCGGGCAACTTGTATTCGAGTTCAACGGCTTCGTCGTTGCGGCTTCCGGCTTCGGCGCCGTAGCCGCGGCTGATAAGGGTGACACGCACGCCCTGGTTTCTGAGGAACCGGGCGATCCATGCAACCATCGGCGTCTTGCCGGTTCCGCCGAGGGTGAGATTGCCGACGCTGACGACGGGGACACCGACGTTGTGGACAAGGGCTGCATTTCGGTCGTAGCGGCGGTTTCGCCAACGGACGGTGACGATGTAGGGGAGTTCGGCACCGGCGAGGACGGAACGGAGGCAGGTTGCGCGGAATCCTTTCCGCCGACCGCTGACCAATTGGTGAAACTCGGAGGGGGTCAGCATCTGGGCACTGGCTCGATTGGGTCTTTTTGATGCGCTAAACACTTAGGAAGTCGCCTGCGGTCAACGATGCCGCGAGCCTTTTTCGAGTTTATCGGGCATGGCGAGAGCCGACAATCCGCAATAACTGACCCAATCGTCAGGAAATCCTTGGGCCCCCTTCCTTGACAGTCTTGCTTGCGGGAGTGAAGATAAAGGCACTGCACGCGACAGTTCACAACGTGGTACGACAACTGTGCAGGAACTAGCCGGGAGACTGGTTTTGCGAATACGGAAACGCCGCAGAATGTCGCTCGTGACCCGATGGTTTTTGTCGGTGTTCGGGCTCGCCCCCGTGGTGATTGCGTGTTTGTTGGTGCCGGCGACGGTGGGAGAAGAGGATTCCAATCGCTGCGGCTGTTGGAGCGGATCGGCTGCTCATCTGAGGATCGGCATATAGGGTGTTTTGCGGAATCGGTGGGGTTTCGCTGCAAACCCGTTGAGCTATTTCGGGACAAATGGATGTCGTAAGGCCATGGCCAGGCCTTTGCGGCCTCGGCGGATGTCGGCGGGGACCTGGGAGTCGCTGGCGGCCCAGACGTGAAACGCGGTCTGGGCTGAAGGTCGTCGTCACCGCGTTCTCCGTACCCGAGACGTCCACGTCGCACCAACGCCTTATCAGAACGCGATACCCCCCCCCAACAAACCTCCCCAAAGGTTCAACTTTCCTATTGAAAAATCCCGCCGGATTGCTAACATGTACACATGAATATGTGTACAGCCGACCACAAAGCCGTCCGCCTCCTCACCGAACACCCCGACCGCTTCGCCCGACAAGATGCCGTCGTCCCCCCCTGGCGAACCTCCCGCGGAAGGCGACTCGGACCCCAAGGCCGGGCAAGCCCGCAACCCAACCTTCACAAACATGCGCACAAGTCCTGCACAAAGACTCTTACCAGGTTCCACCTCAGACCAAGGCCGAGTCGCCAAAACTTGACTCAAGTGCAAGAGAAGTCGGGAAGTGAGTTACTAAAAGGATCCGAAATCCGCGGCATAAGACAGGCCGGACCACGCCTCACCGCCGCCGACGTGCCCGCACATCTCATCCCCGAATTCCCCTTCCCCCTCCCGGCCCCCCTCGCCAAACTGGCATCGCCCAATTCGGAATTTTCTCCGTCTGTTGACCAAAACAACCCCCACCAGTCGCCGCCCAATTCGGAATTCTCGCCGCTTGTTGACCAAAACAACCCCCACCGCCCACCGCCAGAATTGGGATTCTCTCCGCTTGTTGACCAAAACAACCCCCACCATCCACCTCTCGAGTCCAAGCCGCGCCAAATCCGCAACCCGACCTTCACCAACATGCGCGCACCACGCTTGTTGTCGACGCGTCTAAACGGTTGTTTGCCAAGCGGTTATGGCTATCGTGCAACAGAGAAGAGGCACCGGTGCTCTTGGTGCACTTCGCACCCTACGCGAATTCCGGATGAACCTTGATTAAGCGGAACGTTGATATAAAACCGCGTCTCGGTCACGCTCAAACGGATCGCGCTGCTGATCGTCGCCCTCCGCTACGTGCAGGCGGTCATCTCGCTTGGAGGCTGACATTCAATCCCTTGACTCACAGGTCTTTTGTCAACTCAGCATTCCTAGAGTGGATGAGCCTCCACGCAGCCTGTCTAACTAACCTGCATTCGGCTTGCGAGGTTGGTCAGTTTCCGTTCCACTTCCTCCTCAAGGGCAGGGAAATCGATCTCCTTTTCGGACTTCAAGACTGTCCGAACAGCATCGTCGATCTATTGAGGGGTAGGACGAGGGAGAGCAGCCATCGGGGGGGCACCTTTCAAAGGACTCGAATCTCGGCGCAATCAATGCTACGCTCTACGGAAATTGTGGTCAAACCGATGGTTCAGACTCGACCAGCAAACGGGCGGTGGCATCAGAAGGGAACTTACCATAAACCGCTCCTTCGGCCGATGACATGCGTTGAGTATCGATAGTGCGCAAATCCGCCCTTCGACGACAAGGTACCTGAAATGCCCGATATGACACCTCGCCCCCTGTCTCCAGTTTCCTGGATTGCGTTGTTCGCCGCTTTGTTCACGGTTCCAACCGTGCCAGCAGACGAACCGGCCCCATCCGCCCTCCTCCTCGAAGCCGAGAGCTTCACCAATCCCGGCGGCTGGGTCGTCGACACCCAGGCCATGGATGTGATGGGCTCGCCGTTCGCCCTCGCCCACGGACTCGGGGTGCCGGTGGCCGATGCTGTGACCAGCGTCAACGTGCCCAAGGAAGGTACGTACCACCTGTGGGTCCGAACCCGCGACTGGGTCGCTCCGTGGAACGCCCCCGGTGCACCGGGCAGGTTCCAGGTGCTGGTGGACGGCAAGCCGGTCGATCTGACCTTCGGCGCCGAGGGCGCCGAGTGGCACTGGCAATCGGGCGGCCCGGTGAACCTGCCGGCCGGCAAAGTGACTCTTGCTCTTCACGACCTGACAGGCTTCGACGGGCGCTGCGACGCCGTCCTGCTTACCACCGACGGCGACTTCCAGCCGCCCAATCAAGATCCGGCCATGACCCAATGGCGACGAAAGCTGCTCAACTTGCCCGACGAGCCGGACGATGCGGGCAGGTTCGATCTGGTCGTGGTAGGCGGCGGCATGGCCGGCTGTTGCACGGCCGTCAGCGCCGCCAGGCTCGGCTGCAAGGTCGCCCTGATCCAGAACCGCCCCGTCCTCGGCGGCAACAACAGCTCCGAGGTCCGCGTGGGGCTCTCCGGCCTGATCCACCAGCAGCCCTACCCGCGTCTGGGCGATCTGGTTGACGAACTCGGCCCCATCGGGCACTGGAACTTGTGGGAAGCCAAACGCGATCCCGACTCGCCCCGAAGCAAGCGGATCTTCGCCGTCATCGAAGCGCATCCGGAGAAGACGACCCACAACGCCGGCCCGCCCTCCAACTATGAAGACGATCAGAAACGGCGCATCGTCGAGGCGGAGGATCCGGTCAGGCTCTTCCTGAACACCCACGTGTTTCGCGTCGAAAGGGAAGACAACCGGATCACGGCCGTGATCGGCAAAGACACGCTCACCGGCCGTGAGATGCGATTCCGAGGTCGACTATTCGCCGACTGCACGGGCGACGGCAACCTCGGCTTTCTGGCGGGCGCTGATTTTCGCATGGGACGGGAAGCCAGAAGCGAGACCGGCGAAGAGCGAGCCCCGGAGGTGGCCGACCAGATGGTGATGGGCACCTCGGTTCAGTGGTACACCGAGGAAGAGGCCGAGCCCTGCCCGTTCCCCGAATGCCCCTGGGCCGTCGAGTTCAACGCGGAGACCTGCCAGCGGCTCACCCGCGGCGACTGGGACTGGGAAACCGGCATGACGCTCAACCAGGTAACCGAGATCGAGAAGATCCGCGACCATGCCCTGCGCGTGACCTACGGCAACTGGTCCTACTTGAAGAACAAGAGCGACATGAAGGCGAAGATCGCCAATCGGCGGCTGGCCTGGGTGGCCTACATCGGCGGCAAGCGAGAAAGCCGGCGTCTGCTGGGCGACGTGATCTTGCAGGCGCAGGACGTGACCGAGCAGCGGCCGTTCCCCGACGCCAGCGTGACGACGACCTGGACGATCGACCTCCATTACCCCAACCCGGAGAACACCAGGCACTTCCCGGGCGAGGAGTTCCGTTCGATCGCCAAACACACGAAGATCGAGCCCTACCCGATCCCCTACCGCTGCCTCTACAGCCGCAACGTCGAGAACCTGATGATGGCCGGCCGCAACATCAGCGTGACCCACGTGGCGCTGGGCACCATCCGCGTGCAGCGAACCACCGGCATGATGGGCGAGGTGCTGGGCATGGCGGCTTCGATCTGCGTCCGACGCGAGACTACTCCCCGCGGCGTCTACGAGCAGTATCTCGACGAACTCAAGGCGCTGATGCAGCAGGGCGTGGGGCGAGGGCTGGCGGGATCGCCTTAAGACCCAGTGGCGTGCGACTCGCTCCTGGCCACTTGGAGAGCGTTCTCGGCGTTTAGCCGACTCCCTATATGACCGCATCTGTTGTTGGTTCTTAGTGGCACTCGGCGAGAGTCAGACGCCAGGCCATACGTGCTGACTTCTTATCTGAGAACTTTTGCCCAGCAGTTAACGCAAGCGCACCGCACTTATTCGCTGACCCAGGTTTCCAGGTATCGGGCAAGCTGGTGGAAATCCTCGCCCGGCTCGATGGGGCGCGGGTGGGCGCGGAGGATGTCGAAGTTGATCAGCTCTTCGAACTTCGGGAACACGAGGCCGAGCTGGCCGCTGACGGAGACCATGACGCCGTCCATGCCCTTTTCGGCCAAGGCGCGGTAGGCGCCCACGCCGAGCTGGCTGCCGAGAACGACGTCGAAGGCGGTCGGCGTGTGGCAGCGGACTTCGTAGCCGAACTGGAGGCCGTTGACCTTCTTCTCCTTGCCGGTGCGTTTCTTGTACTCGGCGGATACCAGGCGGCCCAGGCGGCCGGAGTATTTGAGCTGAGAGACGGGGAAGTGGCCGAAGCTGTCGGGCTTGAGGCTGTGGTATTCGTCTTCGCTGAGGGTCTTGTGGATCTCGTCGAGGGGGAGGAACTCGGCCAGGCCCTCGGCCATGAGCACGACGCCGTAGCCCTTGCCTTCGGCCTCGCGGGCAATGATGAGGGACGTGATGCGATCGACCAGTTTGCGGACGTCGAAGATCTTGCGCATGACGACCTTGCCGTCTTCGCCCTTCATTTGTTCGCCGGTGGCGGGCTCGACGGTTGGTTCGGTGCCCCACCAGGACTGGTCGATGTCTTCCATGCCGATCGCGAGGCTGGCTTCGCCGCCGATGGCGGCGCCGTAGGTGAGCCAGCCGGCGGCGCGGCCCATGAGTTGGCAGATGAACCAGGCGCCTGCCGCCTGCGAGTCGGCACGGAGGTTGCGGGTCTGGACGGCAAGCATTTCGACGGCCGTGAAGTAGCCGAAGGTGAAGTCGATGCCCTTGTAGTCGTTGTCGATGGTCTTGGGAAGGTGGACGACGCGGACTCGCGGCTTGCCTTTGGGCAGGGTGTCCTGGAAGAGCTTGAACTTGGCGGCCGTGGTCAGGGTGTCGTCGCCGCCGATCGAAATCAGGGCGCCGGCGCCGAGCGACTGGAGGGCGTCGTAGACGGCCTGCATCTGGGCGGTCTTCTCGGCATTCTTGAAGTCCTCGGGCTTCTTCAGCGGCTTGCCGGGGTTCGCCCGGGCGGTGCCGATCATGATCCCCTGGGCGGTGCGCAAGCCTTCCAGGTTTTTGTGATCGAGGATGGTGAAGGCCTTGCCTTCTTCGAGCTTCTGGCCGGGCTTGTAGGAGACCAGGTGCGTGTAGCCGTTCTTCATGCCGAGCACTTCGATGCCGGCTCGCGAGAAACACATCGCGGCACTGGCGATGACCGAGTTGGCGGCCGGCGCCGGTCCGCCGGAGAACAGGATCGCGACGCGTTTGAGGTCGGTGTTCGGCTTGGTGGGGCTGGAGAGAGGCGTTGGCATGGGAAGCTCCGGGGGGAGTTGTCGGGGTTCGGGGTTCGGGGTACCGTGCAGCGTTCGGGAGCGAGGAAGGTTAGCTGGCCCAGTTGCGTTCGATGAAGGTGGTGTCGACGCGCCCTTCGGCGAAGGCCGAGTGGGACAGGATTTCGATCAGTCGCGGCACGGTGGTCTTGATGCCTTCGACGTGGAATTCGCGGAGGGCGCGGAGGGCGCAAGCGATGGCTTCCTCCCGCGTAGGTTGATGGACCAGCAGTTTGCCGATCATGGAGTCGTAGTGGGGCGAAACCGTGTAGCCGGCATGGGCATGCGAGTCGAAACGGACGCCGAAGCCGCCGGGAATGATCATCTTGGTGATCGTCCCCGGGGAGGGCTGGAAGTTCTTTGCGGGATCCTCGGCGTTGATACGGCATTCGATGGATGCGCCCTGGTGGCGGACGTCTTCCTGCTTGAAAGGAAGCGGTTCGCCGGAAGCCACTCGGATCTGGGCCTTGATCAGATCGATGCCGGTTACCAGTTCGGTAACAGGGTGTTCCACCTGGATGCGGGCATTCAGCTCGATGAAGTAGAAGTGGCCCTGGCGGTCGACGATGAATTCGACGGTTGCCGCGTTCGTGTAATCCGCCGCCTTGACCAAGCGAACGGCCGCCTCGCACATGGTCGCTCGGACGGAGTCGTCCAGATTCGGGGCCGGGCTTTCTTCGATCAGCTTCTGGTGCCGCCGCTGCATGGTGCAGTCGCGTTCCCACAGATGGACCACGTTGCCGTGCGTATCGGCGATCACCTGCACTTCCACGTGGCGTGGATGCTCGACGTACTTCTCCAAATAGATGTCGGCATTCCCGAACGCCGCCCCGGCCTCCGCCTGGGCCTGGTCCAGGGCCGACTCAAGAGCCTTTTCGGTCAAGGCCACGCGCATCCCCCGACCGCCGCCGCCGGCCGAGGCCTTGATCAGGACCGGAAAGCCAATCGCTCTGGAAATCTCCAGGGCCTGGTCCTTATCCTCGACCAGTCCGTCGCTGCCCGGAACGGTGGGCACTCCGATCTGCTTGGCCAGACTTCGCGCGGCGTTCTTATCACCGACGAGGGCCATGGCCTCGGGGGTGGGACCGATGAATTCGATCTTGCAGCTTCGGCAAACGTCGGCAAAGTGGGCGTTTTCGGCCAGGAAGCCGTAGCCCGGATGGATCGCTTGCGCGTTGCCGATCTCGGCGGCGCTGATCACGCGGTCGATTTTGAGATAACTCTCGGCGGCTCGTGGCGGCCCCACGCAGTAGGCTTCGTCGGCAAGGCTGAGGTAGGCGGCGCCGCGATCGGCTTCGCTGTAGATGGCGACCGTTTCGATACCCAGTTCGCGGCAGGCCCTGATAACGCGAAGAGCAATCTCTCCGCGATTGGCAACTAGAATTCGTTTGAACATGGATCACTCAACCCGTTTTGACTCGAAACAACGGTTGCCCGAACTCGACCGGCTCACCGTTCTCGACCAAGACGGCCGTGATCGTGCCGGCGACTTCGGCCTGAATCTCGTTGAAGACCTTCATGGCTTCCACGATGCAAACCGTTGTTTCCTTGCCGATCGGATCGCCAACCTTCACATAGGGAGCCGAGTCGGGATCCGGCGCCGAATAGAACGTCCCGACCATCGGGCTCTTGATGACGGTCACGTTGGGGTCGACTGCCGGCGCAGCCGGGGGAGACGGGGCCGCCGAAACGGGAGCCGACGCGGGGAGGTGGACCGGAGCCTGGGCCGGTTGGGGGGGGGCCCCGGGGCCGGCGGCAATGAAGTTCTCGCCGCCGCGGCGGAGTTGGATCCGCGTGTCGCCCTGGCGGAGGTCCATCTCCTGCAAGTCGTGCTCGTTCATCAGTTCGATGAGCCGGCGAATCTTGCGTACATCGAAAATATCTTGACCACTCGAGGGGCCGCCCATCCCGTTTACTCCACTTTCCGTGTGTTTGTGATTCGGATTCGTCACGAGACAACCATTTCTTCCAGTGTCTTCGGCAGCGAGGTCAGCACCTCATGACCGTCTCGAGTGACGAGGACATCGTCCTCAATACGGATGCCACCCCACCCGGGGATGTAGACTCCCGGCTCGACCGTGGTGACCATACCCGGCTTCAGAACCGTGGTGCTTGTTGTGGCAAGGCGAGGCAGTTCATGAACATCGAGTCCGATGCCGTGGCCGAGGCCGTGGCCGAAATAGCGTCCCAGGCCGGCGTCGGCAATCACTGCCCGTGCGATTCCATCGACTTCCCGGCCGGTCACGCCAGGCCGAATCGCCTCGATTGCCTTGAGCTGTGCTTTGAACACAACCCTATGAATACGTTCGAGTTTCGGCGAGATTTTACCGGTGATCAGAACCCGCGTCAAGTCGCTGCAATACTGGTTGACTCGCGATCCCCAGTCGACCAGCAGGATGTTGCTCCCGGCCACCAGCCTGTTGCCGGGCACGGCGTGGGGGAGTGCGGATTGCGGGCCGACCGCCACGATGGAAGGGAAGCCCCGATCCGCGGCGCCGAAGACTCGCATCTGGTATTCCAGTTCGTCGCGGACCTGTCTCTCGGTCTTATCCAAGCGGAGGGTTGCACGCAACACGCCGAAGGCCTTTTCGGCCGCCAGGATTGCCGACTTGATGTCGTCGATTTCCTGCTTGTCCTTGATTTCACGCAGTTTCTCGACCAAGCCCGAGGTGGCAAGCGTCTCCACGCCTTTGACCTTCTCCGCGATCTCGTTCAGGAGAGTCCAGGAGACCGAGTCGGCCTCAAGGGCCAGACGCCGGATCTTGGCCGCCTTCACCGTCCTGGCGATCCACTCCGGCATCGTCACACTGTGGCAGCGGATTTGCATGTCGAGACCCGGACATTCACCCTCCAACTGGGTGGCATACCGAAAGTCGCTCAGGATCACGTCACCATCTTGGCGGACGAGCAGAAAGCTGTCGTCGCCGGTGAAGCCGGTCAGATAGGTCACGTTCGAGAAGTTCGTAACCAGCAGGGCATCGGCACCGGATTTCTTGACGGCCTGGCGCAACTTGTCGCGGCGTCCAAGGTATCGGTCAGGCATGAACCGCATCCTGGAGGGGGGGTGGAATCGCGTAACCCTTCAGATTAAGCCTAAGAATCGTTTCCCTCAAGGCGTCCCGGCATGGAAATCGGCGCACCAGGGCCGATTCTCGGCCACTTCGCCCGGCTATGCGTGAAACGCATCGCGGTCGGTTCTGGCTGAGGGTGTCGGACTGCATTACGATGGATTCCATGAACACGCCTGATCCCCAAGAAATTCAGCGGCTCGCCCGACTCCTGCTTGACGGCCACTTGTCGGTCGAAGGCTTTGCCCGCCAAGTATGCGAACCGACGATCGCCGACGTCGGCGAGGCCCAATTGGACCTGGACCGCAGTCGTCGCTGCGGCTTTCCTGAAGTCGTTTATGCACAGGGGAAATCCGTCGAAGCGCTCGAGAAGATCTTCGAGGCACTCAAGGCCCGCGGCATCGACGTACTTGCCACTCGCATGTCAGCCGAACAGGCGGACGTGCTCACCGCCAAGTTTCCCGAGAGCAGGTACAACCCGGTGGGACGCACCTTTCGTATTCCCCTTGCCGAAGCACGGCCGACCACCGGAAAGGTGACAATCGTCACGGCCGGGACGAGCGACCTGCCGGTGGCCGAAGAAGCCCGGGAGACTGCCGCATGGACGGGCGCCGAAGTCACGATGATCCAGGATGTGGGCGTGGCCGGGCCGCATCGGCTCACCGCCAATCTCCCCCTGATCCAGGCAGCCGACGCCGTGGTCGTGGTCGCCGGCATGGAAGGGGCCCTGCCCAGCGTCGTCGGAGGCCACGTGGCTTGCCCGGTGATCGCCGTGCCCACCAGCGTCGGCTACGGCGCCAGTTTCGGCGGCCTGGCGGCGTTGCTCGGCATGCTCAATAGTTGTGCCTCCAATGTGACCGTGGTGAATATCGATGCCGGCTTCAAGGGCGGGTATATCGCGGGGTTGATTGCGAAGAATGTGGCGGGGAGGAAGCTATGAGCTATGAGCTTTGAGCTTTGAGTCTGGGAGGTGTCATGTTGGGTGATTCTGCAGGGGTTGACTTGCCGCGATTGCCGGAACGAATGGTGGAGGGGCATAAGGGACACTATGGACTGGCGTTGATCGTCGGCGGGTCGCGGGGGATGGCTGGCGCTGCGGCACTTGCCGGAATGGCGGCGTTGCGTGGCGGCGCCGGGCTGGTTCGCCTGGCGGTCCCCGATGCGTGCCTGGACACGATCGCGGCATTGGAATCTTCTTACATGACCCTGCCGCTAGTCAGCGACCGCCGTGGACGCATTTCGCTGGATGCACTCCCGCAGATCGTTGAGCAGGCTGAGCGAGCGACCGCCGTGGCGGTCGGGCCGGGGTTGGGACGTTCCCTCGGCTTGGACACGATCGTTGTCCGGCTCTACGAGAGCTTGAAGATTCCCATGGTTCTCGACGCCGACGGGTTGAACGGGTTGGCGGCTCGGCTGGATCAACTCGGGCCGCCCGCTGGTCCGCGGGTCTTGACGCCCCATCCGGGAGAGTTCGAGCGACTGGCGGGCGTGAAGCCGCGAGTTGAGAAGGAGCGGATCGCAGAGGCGTCGCGGCTGGCGAAGCGTCTCTCGGCCGTGGTGGTGCTGAAGGGACATCGAACGGTCATTGCCAACGGAGAACGGACGGCCGTGAACACGACAGGTAATCCGGGCATGGCCACGGGAGGCTCGGGCGACGTGCTCACCGGATTGATCGTTTCGCTGATCTGCCAGAATCTAACCTGCTTCGAGGCGGCACGACTTGGCGTGTATCTGCATGGGCTGGCTGGCGACATAGCCGTCGAGAGCCTTGGTCAGGAATCGCTGACGGCGCGCGACCTGGTGACGACCCTGCCTGGCGCCTTCCGCCGTTTGGCTCTTCAGAGCCAAACGTAGATCCTCCCAACCCATTCCCACCGAGAATCATTGGGGAATAATCCGGGAGCCTGAGGGTTCTTCCAAATGGCCACCTTCTTTGATTGAACGAACGCGAATTCATGTTGGTCTATCGGGTACTTGCTGACGTAACCATCGTCTTTCATGCGCTGCTGGCCTCCTTCGTGGTGCTCGGTCTGGTTGCGGTGCTAGTGGGACGCGTTGCGGGCTGGCAATGGGTTCGCAACTTCTGGTTTCGCACCATTCACTTGGGATTGATCGCCACGATCGTCGTGTTTCCGCTCATCGGCGGGCTGTGCCCCCTCACTGACCTGGAAAAGTGGCTCCGCGAACAGGGAGGTCAGGAGACGTATCCGGGCTCGTTCATTGCCCACTGGATCCACGAACTGCTGTTTGTGGAGGTGTCGTCGACCGTGATCGCGGTGAGTTATTGCGCCTTTGGAGTGGCGGTGTTGGCGGCCTTCTTCTGGGTTCCCCCGCGTTGGCCGCAAGGCCGAAAGCTGGAGTCGAACCGTCGGAAGTGAACTCGTGAGGCCGGAGGTTTTTCCCAGTCGACACGACCCGGTATTTGCCGGGAAGAAACCGAGCGAATTGCCCGGAAACGTGCTTGTGGCGAGGGAAGGAAGTTGCTAGGATAGCGCGCGTTGAATCCGCGTCGGATCGTGTGTCCTAGGCTGCGGTCAGGACGAGGACTCAACGCCGGTCCTCTATCATGTTCGTGCTGCCGGTGTCCTAACTTGGTGAGCCGATAATTTGCCCGTTGGGTGCCTGAAACAACGACTTCGGCCGCGTGTATAGCCGGTGACGTCCCCCTGGGACGCAACGGATCACACAACCTGAGGTCCAGGTCGCCCCCGTTACGCGACGGGCTCTCAAAAACGCACCGCCACGGCATTGCGGTGGAGGACCGGCCCTTTTCTGACAGTTCAAGGCGGTCGAGCGCCCCTTCGGTTTGCTCGACCGCCTTTTTTTGTGCCGCCCGCCTGCCTAGACTTACTGATGTTGCCACTTCATTCAGCACCGGCCCCTGGCCGCCAACACGGCCCAGATACCGAAGGATCACGATGACCGATACGAAGCTCTCTCCCCAAGTTGCCGCCAAGCGCGACCGCCTGATGGACCTGTTGAAGAGCTACGGCAGTTGCGCCGTCGCCTTTTCGGGAGGCCTGGATAGTACGGTTCTGGCCAAGGCGGCCCGGCTGGCACTGGGCGAGAAGGCGGTGGCCGTCACGGGCGTGAGCGTCAGTCTTGCCGCGGGTGAACTGGAGGAATGTCGTCAACTGGCCCAAGACGTCGGTATTCGGCACGAGGTTCTCCAAACCGGCGAGATGTCGAATCCCGAGTATCGGAAGAACGACGCGAATCGCTGCTACCACTGCAAGAGGGAGCTGTTCCTTCAGGTCGAGGAATTGAGCCGGCGGCTGGAGGTGGCCGTGGTGTGCGACGGCTCGAATCACGACGATCGCAGTGAACATCGACCGGGGATGCGGGCGGCCCGCGAGCGACAGGTTCTGAGCCCGTTGGCTGAATGCGGGTTCACCAAGGCGGAGATACGCGAGTTGGCGGCGTGGTGGGAGATTCCCATATGGGACAAGCCTGCCACCCCCTGTCTCAGCAGCCGGATTGCCTATGGCGAGGAGGTGACCGCCGAACGATTGGCGATGATCGACCGGGCGGAGCGTTTTTTGCGGGAGAAGGGATTCCAGCCCCTGCGCGTGCGATATCACAAGGGCGACCTGGCGAGGATCGAAGTCGACGCAACGACCATCAGCCGGTTCCTCGATCCGGACTTCCGTGAGGAGGTCGTCAGCGAGCTACTCGCGGCCGGATTCAAGTATGTTACGCTCGACCTGATCGGATTTCGCTCCGGGAGCCTGAACGCGGTGCTCGCGAGCGAGAGCCTGCAGATCCTGGATCTGGAGGCACGCTGAGATTTGGCTGACTTGGCTGTCAAACGAAAACGCGGTGGTGCCGGGTGATTCCCGGCGCCACCGCGCGGTGTTTCGAGCGGGACGCTCTCAGGAGATGCGGACGTTCTCAGCCCGCGGGCCTTTCGGGCCGCTGCCTTCCTCGTAGGTCACCGACTGACCTACTTGCAGTTCCTCGATGGTCACACCCTCGAGAGCGCTGAAGTGGAAGAACACGTCCCCGCGCTCACCCTCGATGAAACCAAACCCCTTGTCGGCGATCACTTTCTTGACCGTACCCTGCGGCATGTTGCCATTCCTTCACGCAAAAAACGAACGAAACGAGACGCCGCGGTCACATCGCCTTGAGCCCCCATCTCGTTAAGGAGGACCGCGGACACACTTACGCCAGAGGGAGAGAACCAAAGCCCATTAACAGGTCGGCCTTGGAGCACCGCCTCGCGACGCCTTCAAGCAGATCGTTTGGGGTCTGGAACGAGGAACCTATTGAACCGTTGACAGAACGACCGAATGTGTACACGAGTGCCCGTGAGAAACTCGATGTTCTGTCAGGGCTCCGTAGAGTTCGGGCTCACGTCGTTTCTCGCCACTCTGGCGAATTATTTTAGCAGTTGTCCATCTCCTGTTGAATCGATCTCCGCCTACTTTTCGGGGCAATTCACGAAAAATTCCGCCGGCCAAAACCCCTCCATAAGTGGGGGTGTGTTTCCGTTTTTCAGGACGTGCCATTTGCCATCGCTCGCCCCGAGGACTGTTAGGACCATCGAATCCATAGCTGCCGTATTGTCGTCTTTCGCTCCGCCATAGGATCGCCACTCTCGCGGAGCGAAGGGCGTCATTCATTTCCGCGGCGATTCTTGGCGAGACGTGAAGCGTGCTACCAGTCTCTTGAGGCCGTCGGCCTGAGCCCCGAGTTGCTCGCTGCTGGAAGCCATCTGTTCGCTTCCGGCCGCGGTTTGCTCGGTGATTTCCACCACCCGTCCGATCGCTTGGGATACGTCGGCGGTATTGCCGGCCTGCTGGACGGTCGCCACGGCGATCTCGGAGATCTTCTGGGACGTGGCGTGTACCCCCTCAATAATCTGACGGAGGGCCTCCCCTGTCTGTTCGCTGAGTTGCGTGCCTTCCTCGACGCGTTTTCCGGTTTCCTTGATGAGGGCGGAGATTTCGCCTGCGGCGCGATTGGACCGCTCGGCCAGTTTCCGGACTTCGTCGGCCACTACTGCGAAGCCCATGCCGTGCTCGCCCGCCCGGGCCGCTTCGATGGCCGCATTGAGGGCCAACATGTTCGTCTGCTTCGCGATCTCGGAGATGACTTGGGTAATCTGCCCGATCTGTTCGGAACTTGATCGGATCAGTTGAATGCCTTCAATCGCCTTCTCCATGGCTCGGCCGCCGTCTTCCGCCAGTTGGTTCGTGCGGCCCGCCAGTTCGTCGGCCTCGGCGGCGCCGGCCTTGGCCAGTTCCACCCTCTCCGCAAGCTGTTCAATCGACGTTCGCATCTGCTCGACGCCGGCGCTCTGTACCTGGGTTCCGTGGGCGAGGTTCTGAGAAGCGTCGGCCACCACCCGAGCACCGTCGTTGAACTGGCGGGCACTTTCCGCGACTTCCTGGAGGATCCCGTTGAGGTCCGCCAGCAACCCGCCAATCCCGCGAGCAAGCTGGTCGACGGCTTCTTCACCGTCGGCGGCAACCCGGCGAGTCAGATCGCCTCGCGAGGCGGCTTGAACAATCTCGATCAGTTCGTCGATCCTCGCCTTAAGCAATGTGAGCTCCCGCTGACTCTCCTCGGCTCGCCTCTGCGCTTCTGTGGCTTGCTCCTGCCATCGACGGGATTCCTCCAACCTCTCCGTCTGGCTGCGAGCCGCCGAGTCTCGTTGCTGTTGCAGCTCTTCTTCGCACTTGCGGAGAATGCCCTCCAAACGTGCAATCGCCTCCTGCTTTTCGCGTTCCGCCGCTTCCTGGATCTCGCGCACCGTTTGGGTGGTTGCCGCACTGGCTGCGTTCAGTGCCTGCGTCAACCGGCCAAATTCGTCGTTCGTGCGAGCTTCCAGCGGCTGCGGGCAACCGCCGGCAGCGATTTCTTCGAGATAGACCGTGGTCGCTCGCACTTGACGGGCGATGCCGCGTCGAAGAAGCGTCAGGATCGCCACGACGCCGGTCGCGAGGGCCACCAGTGTGACAATCGCGAGGGTGACAGCCACGGCAAGCTGTCGATTCAGCTCGGCGTTTGACGCCGCCTGCTCTTCTTCAATCGATGCAACCAACTGCGACAGCGCCGAGCGGATTGTCCGGGTGTGGCTGCCGATCTCCGCCTTGATCCCGGCAAAGGCTTCGTCGGCCTGGCGGTTCTCGACGACGGCATGCGTGATCAGTTGGGCCAGCTCGGTCCTGATTCCCGCGGCCAGCAACTGAGTTCGCTCGTTGAGTTGTCGGGTGGCCTCATTCTCAGGGTCTTCCTGAATGAGTGTGGCCAGCGTCTGCTGCCCGGCGGCCAGTTGCGAGACCGATCGATCGATGTTCCCCAGAACCTCAGCGTCGATCGTGCCCGACTGGCGGTCGATGATCGAATCGGCGGCGGCCAGCATGAGAGCAAGGTGGTGCGATCGAAACTCGGCCGTGACGTGGAGGATCGTCCGATAGCGGAGCGAATCGTCCGGATCGAGACGTTCGCGCAAGGCCGATTCCAGTGCCGCCAGGCTGTTGCCGTAATCCCTGCTGTTCCCGTCGATCCGGTTGTCGATTTCAGCCAGGGCCGAGCGGAAGTCGCTTGCCCGTGCGGCGCGACGCTGGACGAAGTGCGGCAGGTCGACCTGAACGGCCGACACCAGGGCGGCCATCGCGAACGTCAATTCGTTCGTTCCGACGCCCGCCTGCAAACTGTCGAGCACCAGTTCGAGCGCCGGCAGATCCTGTTCTTGGGCAGCGGCAAGCTCCTCGATTCTTGCCAACCGCGCTTCATTGGCCGCGTCCCGATCGATCATCAGCTCGAAGGCAGCAAGCTTCAATTCGAGCTGATTGGTCCGAATACAGGCAAGCCGATCAAGGCAGGCCAGAACCGCGTCGGTCTCGTCGCCGACAAGTCGGCCCCGGAGCAGTCCGTCCAGAACG
Organism: Planctomycetaceae bacterium; assembly: GCA_012719125.1. Classification (GTDB taxonomy): domain Bacteria; phylum Planctomycetota; class Planctomycetia; order Pirellulales; family Thermoguttaceae; genus JAAYAY01. Next base: position 21,236 of record JAAYAY010000305.1, read on the forward strand.
GCCGCATGTTCGCGGAATTCCGCCGCTCGATCCTCCAACCCGGTGCGGATCCGAGCAACTTCTTGTTCGCCGGCCTCTTGGTTCTGGTCGTCCGCAGCAAGCGTATCGACCAGGACAACCTTAACGGTGCGCGTCAACTCCGCAACGCAAGCGTCAATCTCGGCCGCAATGGGCTGGCTGTTCTCGCCGGCGAGAACCTGAGAAAGCTCGGCCCAATCGGAGCGGAGGGCCTCGACCGCTGCTGCGACTGCCTCGTGGCGAACTGATGCCAGGTCCTTCTCGCGACCGTGGCGTGCGATCATTGCCGCGACCATCAATTCCAGGGATGTTCTCTCCACTGCGGCGATTCGCTGACGAACTGCGGCCCGCGCGGCCGCAAGTTGGCGGTCGGCTTCGTCGAGCCGACCGGCGGCAGTGTCAAGCCGGTCGGCGGCCTTCTCCAACGAACCTCGAATGTCGGTGAAGCGGCCGTTTGCCTGCGGAAGCCACTCGGCAGCATCTTCGAGCCAATCGCCGAGGACCTGGATGCCCTCGCTCGCGTCGCGCAACGAGGCGGCAGAAGTCCCGTTGTCGGCTTGTCTTGGCTCAAAGGACTCGTGAAGAGCGACAAGCGATTCTCTGAGTTTGCTGTTCGACTCATTGAATTCGTGGTCGAAGGCGGACAAGGCCTCTTTGCCCCGCCGGTTTCTTTCCGTCCTCGCCTCGATGACTTTGGCAAGATCCGTACGGAGAAGATCGCCGAGTTCCTCGACGGCGTCGCAAAGGGAGGCGACGAGCCGCCGCTCTTCGTCCGACTCGGCCAGGGAAAGCAGCGTGTTTCTATGCGGGGCGAGTGCGTCGACGATCTCCTGCGAGGCCGGCAGGCGATCTTTGGAGAGATCGGCTTCACCACGATCCTCCAGGGCCTCGACGGCCGTCAAGAGTAGTTCGAGATGCCCGACTCGCAGCCGGTTTACGACATCCACGGATTCGATCAGTTCTTCTCGTTCGCTACCGGCCAGGCGGGCTCGTGCCCAGGCTTCGATCTGAGCCAACTGCCGGCCGATCGCATCGCTCTGTCTGTCGATTTCCTTCTGGATCTGTGCAACCGCGGCATCCGCTGCCTTGGCTTGTCTCGCCCCTTCTGCAACCTGTCGCGCCAGGTCGGTTCGTATTGTCTGGTCGAGTTGATCGATGGCCAATGTGGTCTGTTCGGCAAGTTCCTCTTCCTCGTTTGTTTCCGCGACTTCGTGGAGGCTCTCTCCCTGAGTTCGGAGCGTTTCGAGGGCCTCGCCCACGGTCTGGAGAGATTTCTCGAGGGCGGCTCCTTCCTCTCGTTCGACGATCGCCCTGGTGGCAGCCACCACTGCTTCGAGATGGGCGGTCCGCAGCTTGCCGGTCAGATCGACGGCGGCCGCCAGCTCTCGCGGATCCGGGGCGTTTTCGAGCCGCCCGCGGACCGGCATCTCGATTGCATCGAGCGACTCTTCCACGGCGCCTTTCAGCTCGACGAGGCGGTCGCGGAGTTTCTCGAACTCTTGCCACGTTTCCTCGCGGAGGTTTCCGCGTGTGTCGAGCAGTTCCATCAGCCGGACGGTGATTGCCTCCCGCGTGTGGGGCAGCGTTTCGGCGACGAGTTCGATCTGTCGGCGCGTATCCTCAGCCCCTGCAGCCTCATCGAGCGTTCGGGCGTCTGCTTCAAGCTGGGCAACGCCGTCCTCTATCTGTTTCAGCCGTTCCCCGGCCGGGCGGCCCAGTGCTCGATCACCGATCGCGTCGACGGCTGCCAGTTCCAGGTGGCCACACACGTTGTTCATGTCGCGGCAGACGTCGATGGAGTGAGTCCTAGAGTCCGCCTGTTTCAGGGAGGTTATGGTCACATGGTTCGCCCACCAGGTGATTGCACTGACCGCGGTCAAGCCGACGGCGGTTGCCAGTCCCACTGACGCCAGTTTTGTCGAGATCTTCATGGTATCGGTCCATTTCTTGCGAGACCACGCACCGCGAGCCTCCTGGCTCGCAGTTTTGAAAACGTAGCCCACACGCCGGGGACAAGCCTTCCGGACGCGGGATTCCACGGCTCAATCCGCCGCCGGCGCATTCCAACGGTAGATCGTGGCGGTCGGTTCTGCCGGATATGCGGGTCTTACGGGAGTTGCCTGGAAAAAGCACCGGCCCGATTAGTCCGACGCAGGCGGCTTGCGTTCTCGCCGGAAATTCCTATAACAACCCCCATGAAAAGTACCGGCAATGAGATTCGGGCTGCTTCGCACTATCGACCGCTGGTCGTGGTTCTGGCGGCATATTGTGGGGGGATTCTGGTGGACCGCACAGTATCCTGGCCGCTCCCCCTGTGGGCAGCCCTGGCCGCGGGATATCTCGCTGTCTGGCTCGTGTGCCACCTTGCCGGCAGGCACCGTGCAGGGGCTATCGTCCTTCTTCTGGCGATTGGAGGGGTGGGAGGAGCGTGGCATCACTGCCGCTGGTCTCTGTTCGTATCCAACGACCTGGCCACATTCGCAGCGGACGAGCCGGCCCCGGTCTGCGTCGAGGCGGTCGCCTTGAAAGGGCCGCGGCGTGCAGCTCCCCCACCCTTCGATCCGATGCGTACTGTGCCCGTCGGCGAGCGGACGCTGTTGTTCGTGAGGGCGACGGCTATTCGTGACGGCTCCGACTGGCTCCCCGTATGCGGTTACACCACGCTGACGGTCGACGGGCAGTTGCTGGGCGTGCAGGCGGGCGATCGCATCCGCGTGTTCGGGACGCTTTCCAGACCGCACGGCGACTTGAACCCGGGTGGCTTCGACCAGGCGACTTACCTGCAAGGGAGCCGCCAACTGTGCCGGCTGTGGACTTCGCATCCTGATTGCGTCAGCGTGGTCGAGAAGTCGCCCTGGCACGGCCCTCGCTGGTGGATTGAGCGATCGCGAACCGACGCCCGGCGCACGCAGTGGCAGAATCTGCCGGTGGGCCGAGCGGAATTGGCCGCCGCGCTGCTGATTGGTGCCCGCGATGAGATCGATCCCGAGGAGACGAATGTTCTCGTCGAGACGGGCACGGTTCATTTGCTGGCGATCTCCGGGTTGCATGTGGGCATTGTGGCCGGGGTGCTGCTGTTTGTGCTGCGGGCCGTGCCGATTTCTCGCACCGCGAAGTTCTGGATCGTGATCTGCTGGACGGTTGCCTACACGCTGCTGACGGACGCCTGCCCGCCGGCGATTCGAGCCACGATTCTGGTGACAATCCTGTGCCTGGCGCGGCTGAAACGGCGTCCCGATTCGCCGTGGAATTCGCTGGCGGCGGCCGGACTGGTCGTGCTGGCGTTGAACCCGGCCGACTTGTTCTCAACGGGCGTGCAACTGTCGTTCCTGGCGGTGGCGACGTTGATGTGTGTCAGCCCCCGGTGGTTCCTGGGTGCGAGATCCGACGATCCACTCGACCGGTTGATCGAGCAGTCTCGCGGACCGTGGGAACGCCTGATACGCTGGTGTGCGGTCAAGGTTCTGCGCCTGGTTGTGGCTTGCACGGCCGTCTGGCTGGTGACGCTGCCCCTGGTGGCCAGCCGATTCCACGTCGTCAGCCTCGGGTCGGTGCTGCTCAACGTGGTGCTCTGGATCCCAGTCACTGCGGTGTTGGTTTCGGGGTTTCTCATGATCCTGAGCGGCTGGCTGCTGCCGGCGGGGGTCCCCGTCTTCGCTGCCGTCTGCAACGGTTCGCTGGCGGCCCTGCAAGGGATGATCGACCTGACCCATCGGCTGCCCGGCAATCCGATCTGGGTGGCCGGCTGGCCCGACTGGTGGCTGGTGGGATTCTATGCCTTGCTGGCGGCGGCCGTGTGGACGGCGGCACACCGACCTCGGCGGCGATGTTGGGCATGGGGTCTTTTTGTCACGTGGTTTGTCGTCGGATTTGTGGCAACCCATCGCTTCACTCCGCAGGACCAAATGGTTTGTACGATTGTTTCCGTGGGCCATGGGGCGGCCGTCGTCGTGGAGATGCCCGGCGGGCCGGTGATCCTTTGTGACGCGGGCCGCATGGGTTCTCCGATCGCCGGTGCCCGCGATATCGCCGGCTGCCTGTGGAGCCGCAGAATCCGCCGGATTGACGCGATCACACTCTCGCATGCCGACGCCGACCATTTCAATGCCGTGCCGGAGTTGTTGCGGCGGTTCGAGGTGAATGCCGTGTACGCGCCGCCCGGGACGTTCGACGGCAAGAGCGGCTCCGTCCGTGCGCTTCGCACGGCCCTGGTCGGCCACGGCGTACCGATCGAGCATCTGACCGCGGGCGACCATCTCCGATTCGGCGAAGCGGTTGTCGAAGTGCTCCATCCGCCCGCGGGTTCCCAGAGCGAGCACGACAACGCGGGGAGCTTAGTTCTTTCGGTGGAATACGGCGGCCGGCGGATCATCATCCCGGGCGACGTGGACGGGGAGGGGTTGGAAGCGTTGCTGAACAGTCCTCCACGGCCCTGCGAGGTTCTGCTGGCGCCGCATCATGGGAGCTTGAAGACGGACGCACCCGGCTTGGCAGCTTGGTGTTCACCGAGGTGGGTCGTCGTAAGCGGCTACTACGAGAAGCGCACGGAGCCGGTGGCAGAAGCGTATCGCGCCGCAGGCGCGGAGGTGCTCTATGCGGGGGAGATTGGGGCGGTGACGGTGAGGATGGGGACCGAGGGGATTACGGTGAAGCCCCATTTGGGAGATTGAGTGTGGGAGTGATCGCGGCAGCCGCTTGCCTCAGATCGCCACTCGCCAGCGGCGGTTGAACAGCCCGATCATCGAACTGATCATGAGGAAATCGGCAACGACATAGGTCATTAGAAACAGGAAGGCGGTCAGGTCCGACCAGCCGGCGCCCACGTTGGTCGCGTCGGTAACGCCGGTGAGGGGAAGGCTGAAAGTGGCGGCAAACGGGCTGACGAACAGGATCTCGCGCAGGGCCCGCGTCATCTCCTGATTCGGATAGATCAAGTCCGCAAAGCCCTTCACGGCAATCGGAGCGGCAAACAGCAGGATCACAGCCGTGTAGGTGACTGTCAGACTGACCGACGTGCGCCGGCAGAGCAGCGACGAGAACATTCCCATCGTCGTGGTCGTCAGACAGGTGACCAGAATGATCACCAAATAGAGCACCATGGTGAGCGTGTCGGCCCAATAGGTCCAGGGCGGCAGCAACCAGGCCAGCAGCAGCGGCCAGACCAGGAAGCTGGTCAGCACGACCGAGATCCGCAGGCTCGAATAGACCTTGCCCGCCAGAATCTGCCAAGGCGAGAGCGTGGTCGTGAGCAGGATCTCCAGCGTCTGCCGTTCGCGTTCGTTGGTAATGCTGCCCGCGGCAAACACGGGGCCGACGAGCATGTTGAACAGCAGCACGTAACTGGTGTACCACGGCGCCCATGCCGGCTTGATGTAGAGGCAAACCGCCATCACGAGCAGTGCCAGGCCCATGCTCAGTTGGATGACCAGCCGCAGCATGAGCGTGCCGTGCCCGAACAGTTCGCTCCGCATCTCCTTGTCGTAGATCGGATTGACGGTGTCGGACATGAAGTCGCTTCGCTTGGGCGGAGCGAAGAGACTGTCGGGAAACTGATCGCTGCGAATCACCATGCCGATCGCTTCGCGTTGTTCTTCTTCCAGGTCGACGACCTCCTGGGCCTCAGCCCCCACGTCGGGCGGATGCATTAAACGCCGGCAGACCATCGCCATCAACACCCCGCAGAAGACCACGCAACCCGCCGGGACGAATCCGACGAGAACCGTCAAGCGAAAGGCCGCCAGTTCCTGAAACACACCGTAGAAGATGATGCCGGCCAAGGTCAGGGGGAGGATAATCAGATAGGAAACGACCTGTGCCGCCACAGTCCGAGGGAAGTAGCTGCTGGCGGCCACGCTGATCATGCCGAAGGTGATCACCGAAGCGGCCATGGCCACGTAGGTTCCCAACACTTCCGAATAGTGGACCCCGCCCAGCGGCAGGCACAGCATGACGATCGGCAGGGAGCAGAAGACAAGCACTGCCAGGTGCGCCATGGCGGCGAACAGTTTGCCCGTGACGATCGCCCCGGGACGCATCGGACTGGCCAGCAGCATCTCGTAGGTCTTGCGTTCCTTCTCCCCGGTGATCGTCCCCGCGGCGAAACTGGGGGTCATCAACGACAGCAGCACGTATTGTCCGAGAAAGAACATATTGATGAGCCGCTTGGCTTCCTCGGGCGTCTCGGTCAGATTGAGCCGATCGGCCTGGGGCCACGCCGCATAGACGACCAATCCCAAGAGCGCGATGTAGGCAAACAACAACAGGAACGCCCGCAGCATTCGCAGGTTGACCAAGAGTTCGCGTTGCAGAACGGGGTTTTCGAGCAAGAGCATGAGAAGGATGGCCAATCAATTGGAGAATACCAATACACCACAAATCCGAAACACAAATCTCGAAATCCGAAACAAATTCAAAACAGGAAGTTCGAATGTTTCAAACGAAGATGCTCGTCCTGCTCGCTGAAATGGCTCAATACTCGTCCATTTCTGTCATTTATCCGTCTTGTGCTTTGGATTTGTTTCGGATTTCGTGCTTCGGATTTCGTGTTTCCTTTTCTCGTCACGCCACTGCTCCCTTGGTGACGAGCATGAACACGTCTTCGAGGGTCGGTTCTTTGTCGGCAAAGGAGTACATACGGACGCCTTCGGCTACGAGACGCTGCATGAGGGCGGAAATCTGGTCGTCGTCGGCCGCCAGTTCGACGGTGACTTTACTGTTCTCGATCTGGACCTCGCGGGTTTCGGCGAGACTGCGGATGATCGACACGCCGACTTCCTGCTTGTCGATGAACTTGATGACGATCGTCCGGTTCCCACGGATTCGGCGATACACCTCGTCGATCGGCCCGTGCATCAGCAGCCGGCCGCGTTCGATGATGCCGATCGAGGTGCAGCAGTCGGCCAACTCGGTGAGGATGTGGCTCGAAATCAGGATCGTCTTGCCCATGCGGCGCAGTTCCTTGAGCAACGCCTTCACCTCCACCCGGGCGCGAGGGTCGAGACCGCTGGCCGGTTCGTCGAGGATCAGTACCGGCGGATCGTGGACCAGCGTCTTGGCCAGGCACAGCCGCTGTTTCATGCCCCGCGAGAGGCTATTGACGAAATCGTTGCGCTTGCCCGTCAGGTCGAGCAACTCGAGCACGTCGCCGATGACCTGTTTGCGTCCCGACCGGGGAATCTGGTAGGCCACGGCGAAGAAGTCGAGGAACTCCCAGACCTTCATGCCGTCGTAGACGCCGAAGCTGTCGGGCATGTAGCCGATGCTGCGGCGAACGTCGAGCGGCTGCCGGTTGACGCTGAAGCCGTTGACGATCCCCTCGCCGCCGGTGGCTTTGAGCAGCGTGGCCAGGAAGCGGATCGACGTGCTCTTGCCGGCGCCGTTGGGGCCGATGAAGCCGAACATTTCACCCGGCTCGATCTTCAGGTTCAGGTGATCGACCGCCACCAGGTCGCCGTAACGTTTCGTGAAGTCGATGAGTTCGATCATTTTCGCCGTGAATCGTCAGGTATCTTGCAGTCCGTTCTCAGGGCTGGAATCCTCAGTCTCGCCGCCGGCCTCGTTCTCCTCGTCGGGAAGGGTTCCGTCGTCGCGGAAGACCGGCACCTTCCTGGTGAAATCGTAACGGGTATTCTTGTCCGGCCGGGGCTGCTCGCCGAAGCCGTATTCCAGATGGGCAACCACCAGGGCCAGACGCCGCTTCTGCGGAGCGGAAGGCCGCACTTTCATTCCCGGCAAGGGCTCGTCGGTCCAGGCGATCAGCCGGACGTCGCCGGGCTGCATCTGAGCCGTCTGTTCCGCAAGTCGCAGCAGCGGCCGCAAGGTGAGCGTACCCGCGTCTTGCCCCGGGCCGGTCTGCGGCACCCGATTGCGCCGATCGGGCCACAGGCTGGCAGCTTTCTCGTCGGCAGCAGCCGGCTCCCATCGGCCGGCCAAATCGACGCTGCCTTCCGCGTCGATCGTGCCCACCCAGGCCGTCATAAGCCGCCCATCGGCCGTCTTGCGGACGACCCCCGCATCGCGCAACTGGTAGCTCGTGCGGTTGACGACACGGTGCACGCCCGAACTGGGTTCGAGCCACTGAATTCCCCCGCCCAGATCGAGCATCTGTTCGCAGTGGGTCATCTGGGCCGAACTGGACCGCACCCTCAGGTCTTCGAGCCGAACCTCGGAGCCGTACCGATAGGCAACTCGTTGGGGCGACTCTCCAAGCTTCAGACCGGTTGTTGCGGGATCCCCTGTCGTCGGGAAGGGCAGAATCTGCGTGTTCACGTCGTCGAATTGAAACTCGTAGCCCGTGCCCAGCGACGTATAGAACGCCGAATAGCGGGTCACGTGGCCGCGAGGATAGCCAGCCTGCATCTCGACCACCGCCACCTCGGTCTCGGCGCGGACGAAGCCGATGTCGAGTTGGGCCTGCCGAATTACCACAATCGCACAGACCACGGCGATCACCGGGGCGGCAACCCAGGCCCATTCCACGCGCCCGAGGATCTTGAAAACCAGCCAGTTCAGCGGCACGAGCACCACCAGGTAGCCGGCCACGATCCACACGACGAAGCTGCGGTCGGGCACCTCGATCCCGGCCGCATCGGAGAGCGCCTCTCGAGCGGCGTCAGCCACGGCACTGAAGTCGTTCCAGGCCGCGTAGTTCATCACCGGCACCTGCTGCAATCCTTCCTCAGGAGCCACTAACCCGGAGGTCGGTTGGCTCGGAGGATTCACATCAGCCAGAGCGATCATCTCCCCGGAGGCCAAGCTGGCACGCCGTCCGACGTCCCGTGAGAAATAGCGCAGTTGAGAGACCCACTCCGTGCTATACCGCGACCCCACGCGAGCCCCATCCGCCCAATGGACGGAATAGTCGGCCAGATCTCCCGCCATGGGCGAGCCGGTGAAACGGCGAGCGGGGCGCCGCATCAGGCAGCCATTGTAGAACCCGTCCAGGCCAGGCCAACTGACGATCTCGCGACCACTCAATTTGAAGGCCGAAATCACCACCCTGCCCCGGCCAATCCGCCTCTCCACCACCAGGTTGCCGGTGAAGGGAACATATTGTGCGTCGGGATGCTTGTTCAGTTTCACCCCGGACCACCTGGAAATCGGTTTCAAGGGCGGGGCCGGAAGTTTGCGGATCGGCAGACTCCAGTGGCGGTTGATTTCGTCGAGGTCGTTTGCCGTCAGTTCAACCGTTCCATCGCCTTTGGCCGGCAGGTAATCGCTCAGGAAACTGTTGTTGAGCGTTTCCAGCGTCTCGGGACCGCTGATGATCAATTGGCCGCCCCAGTGGATCCAGTCGAGCAGGGCCACCTGTTGTTCCAGGCTCAAGGCCTCGGGGTCGGCGTCGTCCCAGAGCACGTAGGCCGTACTGGTCCAGAACAGCGACTGGCTTGGGATCGGAGTTCGCCGCCCCGGCGAGATCAGCGAGACCCGATAATGCTCGTTGGCCCGGGTCCCCACAGCGTCGAGCGTTTTCAGGTATCCGTACAGTTCCGGATAGCGAGCCAGCACCAGAAAATGGAACTGGTAGTAAGGTATGCGGCTGATTGGTGGGAACAACGAATAGTATCCCCCCGAGCGCCGCCGTGCATCGAGGGTTGCCAGCATGGGGACGGTTGGCGTCTCCGGCAAATAGAAGACCGTATCGATGGTTCTGGCCTGCCCCTTGGGAAATGCCACCGATCGCTTCGTGGTCACGGCGAACGGCATGCCCGGCAGAGATGTTTTTTCGCCTGCGGCGAGATCGAGATTGCCGGTGATATCGAAGTTGTTGGCAACGGCCGAGAAAGTGGTCGTCGTCCAATGCCCCGGCTTCAGGAAACAGGCCTTCTGAGCCGGATCCCCCAGTTTGGGGAAACCGCCCATCGGACCGTGAGGCAGTGAGGCGTAGCGAAGTTCGCGAAGGGGTGCCTTCTTCGCCTGCTCACGAAGCCGCTCCTGTCGCTCCTGCAACTCCTTCTCCAGCTCCTCCGGGGTCTGCGCACGACTGCGGCTGCTGCGACAACTGCAACCTTTGCAGCCGGGAATGCAGATCGCCGCGGCCAATGTCAAGAACAGCAGCCATCTGCCAAGCCGGGAACCTCTGCTACCGTCTCGTTCCATCGGGCAACCACCCTGCAAACCACCACCCCAGTCTCGCCGACCCGACCCTCGCCCGGGTCGACCCCATAAGGACGATCTTCTGCTGCCTCTGAGTTTAGGCGGAATCGGCCTCGCAGGGAAGCGTTTGGCTCGGTTCGGTGGGGGTCGGGCTCAGTAGGTGCCGGGCACCTACATGCCCCGTCCGCAACTCGCTTCTACGCGGGTTCCAGGATGCGGATTTCCGATCCCGTGACCAACTCTTTGACCTGCTTGCGGTATTCGACCATGTGACGAGCCACCAGGTGAGCCTCCAGCGCGTCCACCGATTCCCACTTTTCCACCACGAAAACAACCGATTCGGCCGGCTCGGCCTGGGCGTCGATCTCCGTGGGAATGTCGACCATCGGCGTGTACTCGATACACCCTGTCTCTTCGCAAACCAACGGTACGATCTTGCGAAATTCCGCCAGAAAATCGTCGCGCCGACCGTCAGCCACCCGAATTGTCGCAATCACGCAGATCATGGTTTCGTCGTCCTGTCCAGGTTACGACAACTCAGGCGACTTCCGCCTGGTTGATACAACACTTCTCCAGTCGTTCGGCATCCGGTTCGACACCGATTCCCGGCTCGGTCCACAGTCGGGCGGCCAATGCCGAGTCGTCGCCCGACCGGGCTAGCGCCGGGGCCTCGGCCAGGTCGAACTCGAACGCCTCGGCGGGATCGATCCAGTCGGCTGGATAGGTGCAGTTTTCCTTGGACGCGAACGCCAGGCCGTGCCGCACGCCGATCGCCGACTGGAGGAGGGCCCCCACCCGGCAAGGCGTGCAGGCCGCGTGGCAGGCATTGTGAATTGCCACGGCCGGGGTCAGACCCCCGACGCGGCCGACCCCCAGGTTGATGAATTTGCAGCTCTTCAGGTCGAGGGCCATTTCCACGTGGTCGGTTGAGACGATCGATTCCTCGAGGCAGATCGGAGTTCGCAGGGCCTCCTGAACCATGGCGTGCCCGACCAGGTCGTCGGGCATCAAAGGCTGCTCCACCATGGCCAGCATGAAGTCGTCCAGGCGGCACAACGTCTCCATGTTGCTGAGGGTCATTGCCCCTTCCACATCGACGTGCAGCGTTTCGGTGCCGAACTCCTGGCGAACCACGTTGATCATGTTGACGTCCCAGCCGGGACGCATCTTCAGCTCGATCCGGGCAAATCCCGCGTCAAAGGCCGCGTGCATTGCCGCAAACAACTCCTCGATCGTTTCGGTCCGATCCAGCGAGACGCCCAGGGCGACCCAATCCCGTTTGCCCTGCAGCACTTGGTGCAGCGGCTTGCCTTCGGCCCGAGCCTTGAGGTCCCACCAGGCCGTGTCGAGCGCCGCCTTGGCGTACTGGTTTCCCCGAAACGGCGCCAGCCGCTCCGCTAGTGCGTCGCCGTTGGCAAGCGACTGCCCGATCACCGCGGGAGCCAGCCAGTCGCGGAGGGCAGCAAAGGAACCTCCGGCCCATTGGCCGCCCAACGGAGCCGTGCCGGGAGACGCCTCCCCCCATCCGGACAGGTCGCCGCTTCGCATCCGTATCAGTACGGTCTCGAGCTTGCCGATCGCACCGGCGGGGGTTTGTTGCGGACGTTTGAGCGGCAAGGCTGCCAGGTAGATGTCAATTCTATCGATCTTCATCGGCTGTTCTTGTACTTGGGGGGGCCTGGGGCGGGGAGGCCAACGGTGTGGGGATCTCGTGTGATGACTCTGTGGACGGCACTCGGAGAGTGCCGGCTACCTTCTTTGCCCGGCTACTTCTCCTCTATTTCCGCCAGTTCGATGGCCTTGAGCAGGCCGCGGGCCTTGTTAAGCGTTTCATTCCATTCGTTGATGGGAATGCTATCGGCCACGATCCCGGCGCCCGCCTGCACGTAGGCCTTGTCGCCCTGAACGACGATCGTTCGCAGGGCAATGCAAGTATCCATGTTGCCGCTGAAGTCGATGTAGCCGACGGCCCCGGCATAGGGTCCCCGCCGATGGGGTTCCAACTCATCGATGATCTCCATGGCTCGCACCTTCGGGGCCCCGGAAACGGTGCCGGCGGGCAGGCACGACTGGAGTGCGTCGAAGGCCGTCTTACCCGGCGACAGATGGCCCGTCACGTTCGAGGTAATGTGCATCACGTGGCTGTACCGTTCGATCGTCATCACGTCGGTGACGTTCACCGAGCGGTATTGGGAGACCCGTCCCACGTCGTTGCGTCCCAGGTCGACGAGCATCACGTGTTCGGCACACTCCTTGGGATCCGCCAGCAACTCGTCGCCGAGCCGCCGGTCTTCTTCCTCGGTTTTGCCCCGCGGGCGTGTTCCGGCAAGGGGCCGGGTGGTGATCTGCCCGTTGACGACGCGGACCATGATTTCCGGCGAGCTGCCTACGAGCGTCACGCCCGGCGTTCGCAGGTAGAACATAAACGGGCTGGGGTTCACCACCCGCAACCTGCGGTAAATCTGGAACGGATGCGAGCGAATCGGTACTTCGAGACGCTGGCTGAACACGACCTGGAAGATATCGCCCGCCTTGATGTACTCGACGCATTTTCTGACGGCCGCTTCGAAGTCTTCCTGGGTGAAGTTCGATTGCCAGGCCAGCCGGGTCTCGCCGCTCGTATCGATATCGACGGGCTTGAGTTCTCCCGACCTGGAGCCAAGCCGGTCGACGATCTCGTCGACCCGCAGGCAGGCCGTCTCGTAGGCGCGGCGCCGGTCGCCGGCGGCGCGGTCCAATCGCGCCATGGCGACCACGACGATCGTCTTGGTCACATTGTCGAACACCACCATCTGATCGTAGAAGGCAAAGGCCAGGTCTGGCACCTGACGATCGTCGGCGGGCGCGTTGGGTAGATGCTCCACGTATCGCACGGTATCGTAACCAGCATAGCCGACCGCGCCGCTGCAGAACGGCGGCAGTTCCGGCAACGTCGCCGCCCGAACCGATTCGATCCGCTGGCGCAATTCCTTCAGCGGGTCGGCGGTCGCGAACTGCCGCGTCTCCAAAATCGGCTCTCCCGACGCCGAGACCCCCGTGTGCGAACTGATCGTCACGCGGTTGGCATAGGCCTCGATCTCCAGAAACGGATGCGTGGCCAGAAAGCTGTATCGGCCCACCTTCTCGCCCCCGACGACGCTCTCTGCCAGGCAGGAGCACCGGCCGGCGTCGAGCTTGTGGAAGGCGGAGACCGGTGTAAGCGAATCGCTGACCAGGCGACGATAGACGGGCACCAGATCGGCGCCGCCGTCGGCAAGATCGCAGAATCGCTCGAACTCGGGAAAGTGCTTCACTGCCAATGGTTCCCTTTCACAAGCTGCCAGCCGCACCACCCTGCACGGACCTCAATGACGGTGAACTCTCATCCGAAATACAGCGACCGAAATACAGCGAGCAACGGGAGGGAGCCGTTTCGGCCAAGCAGTACCTCGTCCTGGTTGGCGGCCTTGCCGCCCTGTGGGAGTCGCCGGGTCGGGAAAAGGTTCACTTTACCAGCGTCGCCCCCTCCCCACAAGGAACATCGCCCCCCCGACTCCTGCCGGCATGCAGCGAAGGCATCGCCCACTCCCCGGCGGCCCAACAGCCACGGCAACGGGCCTTCAGGCCCCCCTATTCTGAGATTCCAGCGCGACGTATCCCTTTGACTCCACTCGCCTTGACACCCCTGAGGGTAGTGATAGAATCCTGTTGGCAGCGTCCATTTTTCCCTGCGTCCAACGAGGACGTTTGCTTCGTCGCGTCGGTCGGTCAACCGACTTGCTGACTTCCCGCGTTCCTCTGGATTTCGTGCCATGAAGTGTCAGAAGTGTGACAAGCCGGCCACGTGCCACATCACGGAACTGACCAACGGCACTCCTCAGGAACTGCATCTCTGCGAGGATCATGCCCGGCAGTACCTGACTGCCGGTGCCGAGGAGACCGTGGCCGGCAAGGGGATGGCTGCCGCGATGGCCCAGCATATGGCCCAGCAAATGGCCCAACAGATGGCCGTCGGGCAGACGGCCGAGGAATTGGAAAAGCTCGACCAGCAGGCTTGCCCCGTTTGCGGGATTACCTTCTACGAATTCCGCAGTCAGGGACGGCTGGGTTGTCCGAATGATTACCTCTGCTTTCAGTCGCAGCTCGAACCCCTGATTCTCAACATCCACGGAGAATCGCAGCACGCGGGCAAGTCGCCGAAAGGAAACCCGGGCACAAGTCACCAGCGAACCCAGCTCATTCGTTTGCGCCGCGAAATGAAGGAGGCCGTTGCTCGCGAGGAATACGAAAAGGCTTCCGAGCTTCGCGACCGAATCCGCGCCATTGAAGAAGATGCCGCACCATGATCCGAGGAGCCGCCTCGCAGTTGAGCCGGCATCGGTTTGTTCATCCCTTGCATCCGTTTTTCATACCTGTAACTGACCGGCAGCCTTGGCTGTCCGATTCCGGAACTCCATCGTGGAACTTGACGACCTGACTCGCTATAGCGGCGAATGGCTGCGTGGTGTCGGCCCCGAATCCGACATCGTGATCTCCAGTCGTATTCGCCTTGCACGCAACCTCGCCGACTACCCGTTCATCAGCCGGGCAAGCGACCAGGACCGCGTCCATATCCTCAACGATCTCCACGAGAGCATCCAGGACATTGCCCAGAACGAAGAGATCCTCTGCGTGAACGTGGAGGACCTCGGCGGCGTCGATCGCCAGTTCCTCGTGGAACGCCAGTTGATCAGTCGCGAACTGGCCGAAAGCCGGGGCGCTCGTTCGGTCACCATCGGACGGGCCGAGAATTTCTCCCTCATGGTCAACGAAGAGGATCACGTGCGGATCCAGGTCATGCAGAGCGGCCTGGACCTCGATACCGCTTGGGAGCGGATTAATCGAATCGACGACCAGATCGAACAGCACGTCACCTACGCCTTCGACGAGACCCTCGGGTACCTGACGGCCTGTCCCACCAACGTGGGGACGGGAATGCGAGTTAGCGTGATGCTCCATCTGCCCGCCCTGGTCATGACGCGGCATATCGAGAAGGTCTTCCGCAGCCTGCACAAGATCAGCCTCGCCGTCCGCGGTCTGTATGGCGAGGGCTCTCAGGCCATGGGCGACTTCTACCAGATCAGCAATCAGGTCACTCTGGGCAGAGCCGAGGAAGACATCATCAAGCAAGTGTGCGACGTCGTTCCCGTCATCATCGGGTACGAACGACAGGCGCGCGATTTCCTGGTTCGAGAGAAACAGGAGAACCTCCACGATCGGGTGGCCCGAGCCTACGGCATTCTCCGCAACGCCCAGACCATCAGCTCCGAAGAAACCATGCACCTGCTTTCGAGCGTGCGGATGGGCATCAATCTCGGCCTGATCGAAGACCTCAAGATCCCGGTCATCAACGAGCTGTTCATCCACACCCAGCCAGCCCATCTGCAGAAGCTCAGCGGCACGGAGCTCGACACCACCGACCGCAACATTGAACGGGCTCGCTACCTCCGCACCCATCTCAGCTCCCAAGGGCCGAGGGAGTCGGAGAAGAACTGACGCCCTTCGTGGATTGCCGCGCGTCTTGCCAAAGCGATCGACATATCTCTCGACGATTTGGCGTCAGGGACGGTGTAGGCCTCGCGAGAAATCTCTTGCCGGCGAGTGTCGTTCGGCATCTCCTCTTGGCGGAGTGAACCTGGTCCGACCAGCCGGCGCCGGCGTGGTCCCCTTTCACTCCTCGCCCGTCACCTTCGCTCGCACGGCCGCCACCACATTGGCCGGTAGGAATCGGGCAAGCGCCTTTTCGTCGGCAAGCGGCGCAATCTGCTTGATGAGCGAACTGGAGACGTGGGCCAGCTCTCCGTCTGCCAGCATGAACAGCGTCTCCACCTCGGGGGCCAGACGCCGATTGGCCATCATCATGGTCAGTTCCGCCGGGATGTCGGTAATCGGCCGGACCCCGCGGATCATTACGCAGGCCCCGCACGATTTCACGAATTCCACGGCCAACCCGTGGAATTCCCGGATTTCGACGTTCTTCAAGTGTGCCGTTGCCGTCCGGATCAAATCGACCCGCTCGACTTCGTCAAACATCGGCTCCTTTTCAATGTTCACCCCCACCCCGATGATCAGCCGATCAAAGAGTCTGCTGCTGCGTTCCATGACGTCGAGATGGCCGAGCGTGATCGGATCGAACGAACCGGGATAAACCGCCTGACGGGGACTCAATTCACTCATCGTTGCTACCGGGGTTAAGAGCCTCGAACCGCACCTGATCGTTTCTGGTGATAATCATGATCTTAATCGTAATCTTAATCCCGATCTACGCCCCAGGCTCTCACGTCCGCTCATTCGTGCCTGGGCGAGCGGAGAGTCAAGACGGGATTAGGATTACAAACAAGACTATGATTAAGACGGGGACACGCCCTTCGGGCTCAATTCCGCTATGCCGTACAGTTGATCCCTGTCGGATTGAGTCGGCCGCTCAGGGCATCGACCAGCCGATCGAGATCTTCAACGTTGTTGTACCCGTGCACGCTAATCCTTAGCCGCCCCGCCCGGCAACTCAGGACCACGTCTTCCGCCAGGCACTTCTCTCGCAGCTTCATCGGATCCCGCCCCGGTATCTCGAACGCGACGATCCCGCTCTTGCGACCGGCAGTTCGGTCGCTTACGATCCGGGCGCCGATTGACTGAAGTCGCTGGCAGGCAAGGTCGGTGGTTTCTTCGATCCGCTTGGCGAGCGCTGCTTGCCCCTGTTCGAGCAGCAGTTCGATGCTCGACGCCAGCCCGATCATTCCCGCCATGTTCTGCGATCCACCCTCGTAGCGGTCGGCCGCATCCTTGAGGTTCAGCTCGATGCGGGTGAAATCGTGGGCGTGGACCACACTGTTCCAGCCCAGACCAATCGGCCGCAGACGGTCGAGATGCTCGCGGCGGATATAGAAAATCCCCGCCCCCTCGGGACCGAGCATCCACTTGTGGCCGTCCGCCGCCAGGAAATCAACCGGCGTCTTGCTTACGTCGAGCGGGAAGACTCCCAGTCCCTGAATCGCGTCGACGAACAGCAAGGCGTTTCGATCATGGGCCAACTGGACAAGTCGATCGAGATCGAGACGCCGTCCGGTACAAAAGCTGACCCAACTGATCGTCACGATCCGCGTGCGGGCGTCGCAAGCCCGGGCGATCGCGTCGAGTTCCACCCCCTCGGGGCCCACCGGCACACGACGGGTCTCCACCCCGCGTTCCGCCTGATTCAGCCAGGCGTACTGATTCGTGGGGAACTCGTCGGCCAAGGTCACCACATTGTCACCTGGCCGCCAGGGAAAGCCTTCAGCGACCAGATTAACCCCCTCGCTGGTGCTACGTAGAAGCGCGACCTCTTCGGGGGTAGCTCCAAGCATACTGGCCGCCGATCGACGAAGTTCTTCGACCCGTGCTGCCCATCGGGGCCAATGGACGTCGCCGTCCTCGCAGGCCTGCCCGGCCCATTGGAGCAATGCCTCTCGGGCCCTCGCCGGAAGGGGAGAGACGGCCGCATGATCCAAATAGGCCCAGCGGCGGGCAACCGGCATTTCCTTGCGGAACCCCTCCCAGCGGCCCGAACCGTCGTCCAAACAGCCCTTTTCGCCCATGAGAATCCGTCCTTTCGTGCCCAATCGTGGCGATCGCTGCAAGCGAGAATCCCGTTAGTGCCGCCAACGTTTATCACCTGAAATGGTCATTCAGATGACACTTTGGCGGTAGAGGTAGCATCGCAAGCGAATTATATTAGAATATGCTGGGTATTCTTGGGAGAATACGTTAGTCCGCGAAACACTACAGGTGTTCCTGGGAACCCTTTCAATGGCCAAAGCCCTCTGCATCCTCGGATTAGCCATCTCGGCCCTTGTCTTGATCGTGTTTGGGCTCGACCTTGCGATTGGAGCACCGTTCGATCGCGCCAGCAAAACAATGGACATCGGTTTCGTGGTTTGCTCAATCGTTCTCGGTTACCTCAGTTGGTCCACCTTTCGGGAACAGGTCTGAGTAAGACGGGCAAGAAACTACCGAGACGCCGCATCTTTCCTTTCTGCCCTCAGCACTGCTTCAACCACGCCCTCCATTGTGTACTCGTTTGCCTCGGCGGCAGGCTCATGTCCGAGGCTCCGTAGCGTCTCCGAAGTGATCGGGCTGATACTCACCGTTTTCGCACTCTCCAAACCCGAGTGGAAGAGCCGCACGGCCGACTGGGCGATCGCGGAACTGGTGATCGTAATCCAGTCGATCTCGCCGCCCAAGAGCGCGGCTTCCACGTGCGGATCGATCTGCTCCACGTCGTTGCTGGTGTAGACAACAATTTGCGACACCGCCGCACCTGACTGACGCAGACGTTCGGCGAGTACCTCTCTTCCTCGGCTCGCCCTGGCCAAAAGCACTCGCTTTCCGGCGGCGTGCACAGCCAATGCATCGGCAAGCACTTCGGCCCGATATTCGGCGGGCACAAGGTCGGCGGTCAGGTGCCAGCATGTCAGCGCCTCGGCAGTTCCCGGTCCGATCGCAGCCAGTCGAAGCCCGCCCAGGGCCCGCAAGTCGCAGCCCAGGGAAAACACCCGCGTCAACAGACATTCCACACCGTTGGCACTGGAAAAAACCAGCCAGTCGAATTCGTCGAGTCGCGAAATGGCGTCATCGACGGGTCTCCAGTCCTCGCAGGGACCGATCTCGATCGTAGGTTGAACCAGAACTCGTGCCCCCAACTCGGAGAACCGCCTGCCAAGCATCGCTGCTTGATGCTGCGGACGCGTTATCAGGATCGTCCGGCCGAAGAGCGGCCGCGATGCAAACCACGACAAGCACGGCGGCAGCCCCGCCACTTCGCCGACAATCGTCACGGCTGGGGGCCGTATCGCCGCCCGGCGGATCGTTTCGGTGATCGTTCCCAACGTGCAGCGGACCGTAGTCTGATCGGGGAGCGTGCATCGGCGCACGATGGCCACCGGCGTGTCGGGCGACATGCCCCCCTGAACCAACCCTTCGCTCCACTGGGCGGCCGAACGGATCCCCATGTAGAACACAAGCGTGCCCGGAAATCTCGCCAACCCTCCGTAGTCGAGAGGCACACCCTGCTTGCCGCTTCGCTGTTGGCCGGTCACCAACGCCAAGCACGAAGAGTGATCTGCATGGGTCAGGGGAATCTCTGAGCAAGCTCCTGCCGCCAGTGCCGCCGTCACTCCCGGCACGATCTCGAACGGAATCCCTTCGGCGCGGAGCGTCTCGGTCTCCTCAGCCGAACGCCCGAACACAACCGGATCCCCCCCTTTAAGGTGAACCACTGTTTTGCCTTGGCTTGCTGCGAGGATCATCCTCTCGTGGATTTCGTCCTGGCCGATGGTTCGCTGCCGGCAATGGTGCCCGAGACAGACCAGTTCGGCTCCACCTCTGACGTGAAGCAGGACCCGCGGATCCACTAGATAGTCGTAGAGTACAAGATCGGCTTGCGCAAGGCACTCGACGCCTCGCAGGGTAATCAATCCTGGGTCACCCGGCCCCGCCCCAACGAGGTAGACTCGACCGATTCTCTCGCGGTGTTCCCGGGTCATCACTCTGGTGTCTCTCGATAGGCTGGTCGCAGAAAACGCACCGTTGTGCTGTCGTATCAACATGTTAGAATAACTGGATGGTCAATTCCACTCGGCGTGGGGGACTAGCGGTACTCTACGCCGGGGCCATGTCGGCTTTCAACCCCAGGCATCCCCGCCCATGACAGAACAATCCAGCACCTCCGGCAGCGGCGGTCCCGATCGCAGGTTGCAGCAGCTCTTCCAGCGAGCCAACACGCTCTTGGGGCAGGGCAACCACGATTATGCCCACGAATTGTTCTCGCAATGCGTTATCGCAGACCCGGGCAACGTCGTCTATACGCAGACCTGCCTGGCCAACCTGTTTCAGAAGCATGGCGACAAGAAGAAGGGGTCGATGTTCGCCGGTTTTGGCTCCAAGGGCGGGGTCAAGGCCGCCTCGCTGAAGAAGGACTGGAAGGGGGTCATCAAGAGCGGGCTGTCGGCGTTGAAAGCGAACCCCCGGGATACTTCCACGTTCCTCGCCATGGCCGATGCCTGCGGACACATGGATCACAGCGAAACGCAAGCAGTATACCTGCGTTTTGCCTTGAAATTCAACCCCGACGACCTTCATATCAATCGCGTGTGCGGCCCTGTCTTCCGAGAGCGAAAAGAATTCGAACTGGCCGAGCTTTGCTGGCGGCGAGTTCTCAAGGCCAAGCCCGACGACGAAGAGGCACAACGGCAGATCGGCCAGATCGCAGCCGAAATGACGGTGGTCCGAGGCGGCTACGAGAATGCCGAAACGAGCCGCGACGTCAAGAAAGCTCCATCCTCCACCGCCGGGGTCCAGCGAGACGAACTCTCGCCCGAAGAACAACTGAAACGCCAGATCGCCAAGAATCCTCGCGACAAGGCGGCCTACGACGAATTGGCCAACCTCTACATGCGAGCCGACAATCTGGAGCCGGCCGAGAGAATCCTGGCCAAGGCTCGGGAAGAGTTTCCCGATGATCTGGATATCCTGGAGAAGTTGGAGGATATCCAGATGCGCCATCTCCGCGAGCTTGTGGCGAGAGCCGAGAGAGAAGCCCAGGAAACCGGCTCTGATGAGGCGAATAAGGCGCACAAGGTTGCTCGTGCTCGATTGGCCCTCAAGGAAACGGAACACTACGAGCACCTGGTCGAGCGATATCCAAGCAACAACAGTTATCACCTGAAACTCGGCCAACGCTATCAGCAGTTGGGGAAGTGGAACGAGGCCATCCAGCAGTTCCAGCAGGCCAGAAACGATCCGAAACACCACGGGTTGTGCCAACTGGAACTCGGCAAGTGCTTCCAGCAGATCAAGCAGTACAAGCTCGCCTCGGACCATTACGCCAATGCCGTCCGCGAGATCTCTGACCAGGACGAGAAGAACAAGAAAGACGCCCTCTACCACGCCACCAAGCTCGAACTCGGCCTGAAGAACTACGATGCGGCCGAACAATACGGCACAACCCTGGCCGCCATGGATTTTGGTTACAAAGACGTGGCTGCGCTACTGGACAAGATCGCCCAAAACCGAGAAGATTAAGGGTTTCCTGGCTGGAACCACAATTACCCATCTAATGACGGGGTATAGAACCCCGCGCAAGAATACACAGCGTTTTTTGAGAAACGACCTATGCCCAATACCAAGAGCGCCAAGAAGCGACTTCTTCAGAATGTGGAACGCCGAGCCCGCAACCGCTCGCTCCGCAGCGACCTCCGCACCCAATGCCGCAAGGTCCGCGAAGCGATCAAGGCAGCCGACGTCGAGCGGGCCGAGACCGAATTCCGCCTGGCCACCAAGAAGCTTGACCGAGCCGGTGCCCGCAATATCATCCACCGCAATGCGGCGGCACGCCTCAAATCCAGAATGTCGGCCAAGATCAAGGCCCTCAAACAGGCCTGATGGTTTCGGCGCACCAAAACCAGGAATGGGCTCCGGTGAACTGCTTTCGCCGGAGCCTTGTGCGTTGCAGGCAAACGGGCCAAAGGCAGTCCCCTCAGAGACACCGTATTGGGTGGCACAATGTACTGGGTGGCACGCTCAGAGCGTAGCGATGGGCGTGATTGGTCAGGTCACCACGCCCATCGCTACGCTCTGAGCGTGCCACCCATGAATTATCCGGGTCAGTCGAACACGATCTTCTCCGCGTCGAACACGGGGCCATCGATACAGGTACGGCGGTAGTCCCATCCCCCGGCATCGTCCCGGATCTTGGTGACGCAACTGAAGCAGATTCCCATTCCGCAGGCCATCGGGGTTTCCAGCGACGCTTGGCACGGCACGCCAAGTCGGCGAGCGATTTCAACCACTGCTTTGAGCATTGGCTCCGGCCCGCACGATACGATTCGGCACGATCCTCCCGATTCGCCCACCAGGGGCTCGATCAGATCGGTCACCAGACCGCGATGCCCCGTGGAGCCGTCGTCGGTAGCCAACCGGACCGTGACGCCGGCATTGCAGAAATCGTCAACGCACGCCAGCAATCGTTCACTACGCGCCCCGTAGCAAAGAGTCGCTCGCTTCGCCCAACCGGGCCTCCGATCCGCCTGCCCGTAGGCCCGACGTCCGAGCGCCTCCTGACTCAACGCCAGAAAAGGCGTCTGACCGATTCCTCCGCCGACCATGATCAAATGGTCGACCGGTTCCGCCGGAAACCCGTTTCCAAGGGGCCCCCATACGTCGATCTGTTCGCCGCTTCCCACCATCGCCAGACATCTGGTCATTTTGCCGATGGCCAGGTAGACGATGTCGAGAGCCCACGGTTCTCCGGCATCGTTGAGGACGACCTCATACATTGCCAAAGGGCGTCCCAAGAGGGGATCGTCACCGCTTCTTAGCCGAAGCATGACGAATTGGCCGGGCACGGCGTGGGCTGCCAAATGGGGGCAGACGAGACGGATACGGTAAGTTCCTTCCGCCACGGCAGTATTCTCGATCACCTCGGCCGCCCCATGCCAGGTTCGGTCGGGATAGGTCGGTTTGCAGCCGCAACTCATGATCTGGCCTCCCGAACATGCCGCCGGAGCGATTCTATTTCCTTCTGGGTTAAACGCCGGCTGGCGCCCGGTTCCAGGTCGCCCAATTTGATCGGTCCCGTGGCGATCCTGACAAGACGCATGACCTTGTGCCCCACCCGGGCCAAAACCCGCCGAATCTCCCGGTTCTTGCCCTCCTCCAATACCATTTCCAGAACGGTCGACTTCTTGTAGTGCCGCTTGATGGTGATGCCCGTGATCTTGGTCAATCCCTCCGACAGGTAAACGCCGCGGCGCAATTGGGCCAAGATCTCACCGGTCGGTTGGCCAGCCACCAGGACGCGATAGGTTTTCTTGATTCCGTATCGGGGATGCGTCAATTGGTTCGCCAACTCGCCGTCGTTCGTCAGCAGCAGCAACCCTTCGCTGTTTATGTCGAGGCGTCCCACGGGAAACAGCCTGGCTTTCGATTCGGGTACGAGATCCACCGCCCGGGGGCGTCCGCCCGGATCGCGGTTCGTACACACCACCCCAACCGGCTTGTTCAAGGCATACCATACCGTTTCCGAGCGGTGCAGTTCGACTCCGTCGACACGGATTCGCTGGCGCTGCGGATCGACCCGGGTACCCAATTGCATGACCACTTGGTGATCGACCTCGACTCGACCGGTGACGATCAATTCTTCGCACTGCCGTCGACTTCCCAGTCCCGCGGCAGCCAACACCTTCTGGAGTCGCTCCGGTCCCTCCGCCGCCCCGGTACCAGGCTTAGACCGCCGCGGCGTCGATCCCCGTCTTCCCGTGCGTGGCGTCCGCCCGGATTTCTGTTTGCCGCGTCGTGTTCCCTCCTCCGCCGACCCTTGGGCAGTCCTGCTCCCCCGGCGTTTTCCGGCCCCCTTCGGCTGCTGACGTCCGCCGCCGCCACCCGAGGGGCGGCCGCCCTGTTTTCCGCTGACTCTTCGTTTCATCGACCGGGGCTCCGTGAAACCGTTTATGATACCTTGCCGCAGCCCGGCACGATAGATTCCTCCCCTGCTCGAATCCCGATCTTGCGAGGCTCGGGTGGAGCTGTTCCTTCACACGTGATACGCGGGGTCCCGTCCTGCACCACTGCATCGCTACTCCCTGACTGTCTGCCAGGGATCCGAATTAGCAGCCGGCTTCGATGCGCCCGTAATGGCATCGACAAGCACCGGCTTGCTTCGTGCAACGTCTGCCAGAGCCTTGGCCGCAACCGGAATGGGACCGTCGATCAATTCGGGCACGCTGATGGTTTCGAGGAACGAATCGTAGAACTGCGGGTCGTCTTGAGGCAGGACAAACGGCTTATGAGCACGACCGTCTTCGTCGACGAAGCTGAGGTAACACCGCGTGAAGAACCCACCGTTTTCCCGGCGGCTGCTGAATGCGATCCAACGGGAGTTGCTCGACCAGGAGTGCCACGATTCGGAGAACTCGCTGTTGATTTCCAGTCGGGCGTACTCGCGCGTGGCCAAGTCCATCATATACAGATCGCTGGTCGGTTGATACACGGGAAAGCAACCGTAGCGGCACATGCAGAACAACAGGAAGCGGCCGTCGGGGGAGATTCGCGGCTGCAGGATGCTCAGTTCGGTTTCCTGCGACGAGAGAACCGTCTCCGGCTCGCCCCAACGGTCGGTATCGATGTCGTAACGAATCCTCATCAGGTCATACTTGACGTCCGCGTATTGCGGCGGCGGCATAGGGTCCGACTCCGTCCACAGAATCGGCGCACTGCAGTAATAGAGATATTGCCCGTCAGGAGACCAGGCGGGGTAACTCTCCAAACGGGTCTTGTCGGCCGCGTGGGGCACGAGTCTCATGCTGCCGTTGTCGAACCGGCAGTAGGCGATCGCGGCATCCACGTCGATTACATCGCGGACCTCGGTACCGGCTGCGTGGAAGAACTGGCACACATTGTTGATCGAATAGGCCGCCAGCCGCCCGCTGGGATGCCATGCGGTGTATCCCAGTTTCGCTCCGATCTTTTCCAGCCGATCGCCGACAGCGAGAATCGCGGCATTGCCGAACCGGAGACTGCGAATTCCGATCAGCATCTTCGCGGGATCGTTGTTCGCAAAGCTGTGGCAGTTCACGCACCCCGTCTCGAGCGACATTCCGTCCAAGACCACCGACTCTCGATAGGTCCCCATTTCGCGTTGATACACTCCGACTCTTGTCCATCGATAGTGCACGGGCCCGATCCGGCGATAGGCCAGATAGGGAGAAATGTCGGCCTCTGCAATACGATTGACGATGGTCTCATACCGCCACCACTGCCCGGCTGCTTCCACATACACGTCGATACGAAGGTCTCCTCCTCGATTTGCCTGCAAGAGAGATCGCCAGGGATCTGCCGGGATTGAGATCCTCGACCGGCGCGTGCCGATCTCGATCGGATCGCCGTTCTCGGAGCTGATTTTCACAAGGAAACGCGAACCCGATTCGCAGACTTCGAAATTCATCGGAGCGATGTTCGGGGGGATCACGATTTCCGAATAGTCCGGGTGGATTCTGGGCAGACTCGCGACCTTCGCTGCCGAGTCCGCATCACGGCTGCGTCGCCTGGGCACTACTGCCCACGCCGCCGTGCTTGCCGCAACGACCAAGACCAGCAGAATGAGATGGCGCCGTCGGTTCTTCTTCATTTCTACAAACCTGATCTGCCGAACCGTAAGTAGAAGAGGTACGAGTCGCCCAAGCCGGCGGCAATGGCCGCCTTCACGGCTTCGTCTTCGCTGGGGGCGGATGCCAGGATCTGCGTTAATAATACCTGCTGGCCGAGGATCTCGGGGGCAACGCCATATTCGTCGGTCAGGGACCAATCTCCAGTCGCACTGGCGTGAGCGACGACCGCTTCCTGAAAATGTCTGGGAATGCGGCGATAGCCGAAATCCTCCAGATACTGCAGATTCGCGACAACCTGATTGGGCTGGCCGGTGATCAGGTAGTGAACCAATAGGAAGTCGAATGCCATTTTGTTGCGGCGATTCCGTGCCAGAAGCCGCATCAGTGTCGCTTCGACGCCGGTGACATAGGAAACACTGTCCCGAGTCAACATGACCTTGCGCAATCGGCTTACCGTGGGATCGTCGTCCATGCGAAGGTCGTCGCCCAACTCCCGCAACCTCTCCTGCGCAGTTCGGCAATGCAAAGGCTTTTTGCTCAAGGCATTGAGAAAGACTCTGGCCGTTTGCGGCCGGTTTTTGACCATGTTGATCGTCGCCAACTGTTCCAACACGACCGGCAGATCGCCTGTCCCGGTGAGCACCTCACAGGCATACCTTTCGGCACGATTGATTTCTCCAATTTCCATGAAGAACCGAGCTACCTGGAGATAGGGCAGAACGTCGTCTTCCACCTCTGAAACGGTGTACAGGTCGGTATTGTTGGTCTGGGGATAGCAGAACATCTCTTCGCCCAACCGGCCCGTATGGTAAAGGGCCAGCACGACATTCCGATTGAACCGGCTGCTGTATTGGCGAGAAGGCATCTTCGCGGCCGCTTCAAGGGCTTGTGACCACTTGCCGTGGCGGCAACAGTAATCTGTCTTGAGGACGACTTTGGCGTAAGGAACGTGGTTGAACCATACAATACCAGCCACCCCCAGAAAGACGGCAGCCGTCTTCATACGGCGGCTCGATTCCTCCGCCAGCAGGAATCGCTGAAATCTCGCCGATAGGGACGGAGAGGGTGTTCGAGATGCAGCATTCCTGGCGTTGCCCTCATGGCGGGCAATCATCGCCTTCCACAAGGCGGCGCCTGTCAACACCACCGGAAAATAGAGGTGAAGAGCGAGGACATACGGCCAGTCTGCCACGGTGACTCCTGAGACGGGAGCCAGGAACTCTGCATAGGCGTTCCGCAACGGGAAGCCGAGCCACGCCGTTCCCAAGATCGCAGGAACCGCCAGGCCCCAAAACAAGCCGGCCAGACCGGCGAACCATTGCCTGCGAACCAGCAACTCGTAGACCGCCACGAGAACTGGAAACAAGACGCTCGCCGAGCCGGCGATGTAGTAGAGGGCAAAGCACATGGCAGGCACGACAACCGACAAGGTCGTTCGATTGCGCGGAGCCGCACGCGTGTAGAAGCCGAAACCTGCGAGCACAACCAGAAGCGAGAGCCCCACACGCAGGGGCTGGCTGTAGCCGGCGTAGAGCATCAGCAGGAGAAGGGGCGGACCGAGGCGAACAGCGATGCCTCGAGACAAGCCGGCCAAACGCGTCAGCGCATCGATCGAGAAACATGTGCCCCACGCAACCGCGGTCACGATCAACGCGCCGAGCCAGCCCCAGCAGAAGAACGGAGTGGAAAAGCGAGTGACGTACTCCACAATTCCTCCGGGGCGTAACAAATGCTCGCGGAAGAACGGCCAGCCCGTGGTGAAAGAGAGACTCGAATACGACGAAACGATGCCGACGGCATGGTCAACCAACCGAGGGTCGACGATCAGCCAGACGTGCACATAAAACAGCAGAAAGAAGATGCCTGTATCCAAGCCGACATGCGAGTGCTGTCCGGGAGACGATGGTCGACAACTTCTCACTCGCGATCCCTCGTGTCTCGACGTTTCGCGACATCTCTGAATACGTCACCCGTTCTCCACAGCAGATGCCTGGAGCCTGGCCGGCAAAATGGCGACGGCAAGAATTGGATTCCGGTGGCAGCTTAACATCTCGGCAACAAGATCGCCAGTCGATTCTGCCTATGGCCGATTGGCCAGCCAAGAAAAACAGGCGGGCAGTCGGAACTGCCCGCCTGCGGATAGCTGACCGCGACCTCCTAGAGCCGCCAACAGAACGACCGATTGTTCACCTTGGTGTCTGTGGGAGGCTCGACCACGCAGGTTAGGGTCCCTTAACGACCAGTCATTCAAGTTGGAAGTCGAGGTTGTTGGGTCCCTCGGTCACTGTTGCTGTCAATCCGGAGGTCTCTACACTGGCATACTTTTCGGGCAGCAGATTCCTGTACTCGACCTCTTCTCCTTCTGCGGGGGACTCTTCTGCCCCCTTGTAGTTTGGGTCGTCTTCAGGTACAGCCGCGGACTCTTCGGGACCTTTGATCTTGACAATGGTCACCCGATAGTCGCCCGCTGGGGCGCCGTCACCCGCCTCAAAGGTCGCCAGAATGTACTTACCTTGGGAATCCGTTCTGCCCGTCGACGCCTGGGAGCCGTCCGCGCGTTCGAAACGGACCGTGGCGCCTGTGACGGGCGCTCCGCCCTGGGTAACGGTCCCGGAAACGGGATAGGTGGCTGGTCCGTCGCGTTGCGGGGCGCTGGTGCCGCACCCTGCCATGACCATGAGACCGAGCGACAGTGCTGCGGCCAGACTTCGAATCGCTGTCTTCTTCATCGCAAACCTGACTCCATGTGTGTGTAGCTTCATGGGCGGAACCACAATATCGAAGGCCGTCTGACGTTCGCGGTACCTCAGACGGCCATGGCGAATCGATTGGAACTTATAAACGCATTCTGGCACACTATTGAAGGCTGACGGCCTCACCGCCACGTTTGGAACCTAGGGCGCCCCAAACACCGTAAGGGCTGTTCCCATCGTTGACGGTTGGCAACGAGAGGTTTCCGGTGTCGATCGTTTCGCTCACGAAGGTAACCGATCCGTCCGCCATCAACGCATTGACTCCGCCAGGGTGGAAACTATTGGGGGGCATGATCGTGTTCGTACCGTCGCCGTTAGCGTTTGTGCCGTCGATGCAGGACGGTGCATTGGGCGGAAGGATCGTGGTAAACCCGATTTTCTCGATTTGGCCGTCGGTCCATCGCCACCCGACGCGTCCCTTGACGACGGCCGGATCGACATAGGAGCCTCCGGCGCCCGCAGCCAGGCACTGCTGTGGGTTCGTCGCCAACCCGGTGAAACCAGTCGCCGTGCCCTCCTTGACGCCGATCTTCCCTAAATTGGCGCCAAGCCCGAAACTGGTGATGATGTGTTCGCTCATGGCGATGGTGTTGCTCGTACCGTCACCGATCTTTTCCATGCCGATTCCATCCCGGTAGGCAAACAACCCGCGGACCGTCGTGGCGCCGTTATTGTTGGTCACGGTATCCCCGACGGAGAAGGCGTAGTTGACCGCGTACGTCCACTGGGAGCCGGATGTAGGACACACCAACACGCCTGGAGCCACATCCCACGGAGCCCAACCGGTCCAGGCGGTAGGCCCGAAAGGCCCGTAGGTCGCATCGCCGGCCTTGATCCGGTCGTACATGGCACCCTGCTCGAAAAATGGCAGCAGGGAAATGAAACCGCTGTGTCGATTGCTGTAACCGACGTGGGATTCCTGCTTTCGCGGCGGGAACTTCTTGTAGGTATCGTGGTAGTTGTGCAGTGCCAATCCCAGTTGTTTCAAATTGTTTGTGCACTGCGAGCGGCGAGCGGCCTCTCGGGCGGCCTGAACGGCCGGCAACAACAGGGCGATCAGAATGCCAATGATGGCGATCACCACCAACAGTTCGACGAGCGTAAAAGCTCGTCGCCGATTCATAGGTTTCCTCATGACCAAATCTCCAAAAAAAGGTGAAACGAAACTATGAAAAAGAAGTGCGGGAAAAGACCCTTCTCATCAACGCGATGGTAGCCGGTCCGCAACAAGGCAAAACACCAAACACCCAAATCGCGTCATTTGCTCCTTTTCACAAGATCACGATCTGATAGGGTTGGTCAAAGATGTAACAACGACCAGAATCCCCTAATTCGAGGGTAGCTAAAACTCTAACAGCCACAGAAGTGCCTGTCCATAGCCAATGCAGTCGAAGACTACATAACTCCAAAGAGGTGGTATTGTGTGGCTCAAACTGATGCAACCCCTTTGCCAGAGAGATTTTTCACCTTGAATAGATGGCCCACAAGATGAGGGGTAATAGTGCAACTGTTGCGTATGCCGGGGATAGGCAGAGTGTAAGTCCAAGGCGACACTCAGGGAGTAGCTCTTCCCTTCCGAAGAGGGACGTATCGGTCAATAGCCCGACCGCCGAAGGGAGCGCTCGTAGGGAGTCAAGAAGAAGTGCCGGGCCCGCTGCGGCTCGGCTCGCGTGGCGTCGAAATCCCTGGGGCGTGCGCCAACCACCTCAGGCCCCACTTGGCTCTCCGGATAGGGATCGTATCGTTGGGCCCACTCTCGTTGAGACTTGGCAGTGCCGGGGCCTTGAAGGGTGGGGCAGTGAATCCCTTGGCAGCCCGACAGGGCGGCGACTCCCACCACCAGTATTGCCCATATTTTCCCCATGAATTGCTCGCACCGCGAAGGTAATTGGATCGGCGATTATAGAGCCGGTACTCCCGGTCGGGAAGAGCGATCGTGCACAGGCACACTAGGCGTACAGATCGTCGCAAATACTTTTCTATATAAGTCTTGCGTCGATCACGGTAGTCCGGCGACCAGGAATTCAGCCGCCGACTCGCCCGCGGACGCCAACCCGACCGCCCCGCAGCAGGCGGGGATTATCGCCGTCTGACCTCGGCGAAGCGGAGTCATCGGATCGTTCTCGACCGCCAGTTGCCCTGCGACGACCGTCAGGATCTGGAAGCGATCCTCGGTCTCGATTCGCTCGGTACCTTGAACCTGCCACCGATCCAATACGAACTGCTCACACGTCACGAGCCGGTCCACGCCCGGCTTGCCGGTTGGCTCGCCGCGGGTGGGCTCGACCGGACCGCTTGCATAATCGATTGCCCGCACGCCCTGCTCAATATGCAATTCTCTCGGTCTTCCTTCAGCGTCTAGACGTCCCCAGTCCGAGAGCCGAAACGTGTTGTTACTCATCTGCTGAATTTCGGCGAAGAGCAGCCCGGCCCCCGCCGCGTGCACCGTCCCTGCCGGCAGAAAGATGCAATCGCCGGGCTGGGGCTCGACTCGATGCAGAAGACGTTCCACCTCGCCGTGACGCAGGGCTTCGGCAATCACCTCTCGATCGACCGGCCCGGTGAAGCCGGCCCAGAGGCAGCTTCCCGGTTCCGTCTCGATCACATACCACGCCTCGGTCTTGCCCGGGTCGGCCAACCCCATTTCCGCCGCACATCGATCGTCCGGATGGACCTGCAGCGAGAGGTTCTGGTGGGCGTCAAGGTACTTCACCAGAAGCGGAAAGACATTGCGGGGGGAGTGTTTTCCGAGCAGAGCCTGGCCGTGCGACTTCACAAGATCGCCGAGCGTTCGGCCCGCCAGAGGTCCGGCAGAAACAACGCTTTCTCCCTCGGGATGATCGGCGATTTCCCAGCTCTCCGCGAAGATCCCTTCATTCGGGAGTTGGCGTCCCAAGACCGTCTCGAACCGCCGGCCACCCCAGATGTAGTTTTTGTAGACAGGTCGAAATCGAAGAGGATAGAGCTCAGGCATCTGGGAATTCTCTTTGGAGGGCCAGACTGACAGTGCTTCTACACCCGCCTGCTCCACCAGCCCATTGGGGGGCACGTTCGTTGTTGGCGGGCGAGGTCCCTGGTATGATGGAGATCTGCTCGCTGTCGGGAAGTATACCCCAGAGGGGGCCCGTTGGGCAGACCCGCCGTCTCCCCCTCCTCCATCTCTCCCCTCCCCAAGACCATTCAGCCGGCGAAGACACGTTCCACACCCCAGTCCCACATCCGGGCATTTGCGGGCGCCGGTTTTGAACGAACGACGAGAACCATGCCGCGACGAAAGACCGACGAAGATCTGTTCAAAGACTCAACCATGACCTTCGGGGAACACCTCGAAGAGTTGCGAGTTTGCCTGTGGCGTGCGATTCTCGGTATCGCCATCGGTTTCTTGTTCGGGATCTTTGCTGCCGAGACTGTCGTGGGCTGGATCCAACGCCCTCTGGAAGACGCTCTCAAAACCTACCGTACCGCGGAGGCTAAGGAGAAGATTCAGAAGCAGATCGATCAGTTCGTCGCAGCGGGCTATCCGGCCGACATTGCCGAGGAAGCCACCGACGCCAAATTGCTGCCCAAGAAATACCGCTTCTATCCGCGCGAACTGGCCCGAGTGATCGGCACGACCTCCGCCGCCCACGACTCCAAATCGGTCCCGATCTCGCCCGGCGAAGAGGCACCGTCAGCCGCGCCCGAGGAGAAGAAGAACCCTTTCACCGCCGAAGAACTGGTCGAAATCACGCTTTGGCAACCCGTCGAAGAGGCGGAAGGGGTCAAGGCAACCAGCTTGAGCATGCACGAGGCATTCAGCGTCTGGGTCAAAGCGGCCCTCCTCGTCGGCCTGGTCCTCTCCAGCCCCTGGGTCTTTTACCAGATCTGGTCCTTCGTGGCAGCCGGATTGTATTCCCATGAAAAACAATACGTCCACATATTCCTGCCGATCAGCCTCGGCCTGTTTGTCGCGGGGGCCGCTACGGTCTTCCTTTTCGTGTTCGCCCCCGTTCTCGAGTTCCTGTTCATGTTCAACTCGATGCTCAAGATCGACCCCGATCCGCGAATCGAGTACTGGCTGAGCTTCGTGTTGATTTTGCCGCTGGGCTTCGGAATCAGCTTCCAGCTTCCGTTGGTGATGCTGTTCCTCGAACGGATCGGCATCTTCACGGTTCAGACGTACTTGTCGAGTTGGCGCATGGCCGTGCTGGTCATCTTCGTCCTCTCCATGTTCCTCACGCCCGCCGATCCGACGAGCATGATCCTCATGGCCGTGCCGCTTTGCGTGCTCTATTTCGGCGGCATCCTCATGTGCAAGTTCATGCCGAGGAATCGCAGCCCCTACGACGATCTGGAAGAGGCAGGCTAGCTAAATCGCCTCGCCGCCCCGTTCGCCCGTGCGGATGCGGATGCAGTCGTCCAACGGCAGGACGAAGATTTTCCCGTCGCCCACTTCGCCCGAGGAACCGCTGCGGCCCGCCTTGATAATGGCGTCGATCGTCGGCTCCAGGAACTCCTCGTTCACGGCGATCATGAGTTGCACCTTGCGGACCAGATTCACGGTGAATTCGTGGCCGCGGTACATTTCTGTGTGGCCGCGCTGACGGCCAAATCCTTGAACGTCCATTACCGTAAGGCGGAAGACCTCGACCTCGGCCAGCGCCGACTTGACGGCCTCGAGTCGATTCGGCTGAATGATCGCAATGATCAGTTTCATGGTCCTGGTTCCAATGATCCTTGTCTGCGACTCCGTGTGTCTCGGCGTGCATTGATCGTACCGCTTGCACCGCCGCCTCTCAAGACCGCCTGCCGAGATTCCGCGGAATCCCGAAAATCGGCAGACCACCCCCCAAGAAAAACGCCGGCGTCACGGGTGGAGCGGGGGTGCGGAGCGGCGGGAAGAGCCTGCGAATTCTTCCCGCGTATTCCCGAACCAGGCCCCGTGACTAACCGGCGAGAGAAGACGCAACTCTGCACGCGAATCCGTAGAAACAAGCAAGAGGAGGGCGCGGCGGTCACGCCACCGCCGCGCCCTTGGGATGAACCGACGTCCTGGGGAGTCAGCTCACCTCGGCGACGGGAGAACCCATGGCTCCACCCGCGACCGGCTGTCCGGCGGGCGACGAACCGGCACTGATGATGGCCGGCGGGTAGGCGTAAATCCCGTGTTCGCAAATGTCGAGACCTTCGATTTCCTCCTCAGCACTGACCCGCAGGCCGATGGTGTACTTGACCGTCAGGAAGATGACCATGCTGAGCAGGAAGGACCAGCCGAAGGCTGCCAGAATGCCGATCAACTGCACCTTAATCTGCCCGAAACCACCACCAGTGAACAGGCCGCCGTCCATCATGAACAGCCCTGTGGCCAGGGTGCCCCAGGCTCCACACACGCCGTGGACCGACACGGCACCGACCGGATCGTCGATGCGAACCTTATCGATAAGAACGCAGGAGAACACAACCAGGATGCCGGCAATCAGACCGGTGACTATGGAGAATATGGGTGAGATTACGTCGCAGCCGGCGGTGATGGCAACCAGACCCGCCAACGTTCCGTTCATAGCGAAGGAGGGGTCGGGCTTCTTGAACAGGATCCAGGAACAGAGCATTCCGCCGACGGCTCCAGCCGCAGCAGCCAGGTTCGTGGTTACCGAGATGTAGGCAAAACTGCCGGTCCCGATGGCTGTGGTGCTGCCGGGATTGAAACCGAACCAACCGAGCCAGAGGATGAACACTCCCAGGGCAGCCATAGGAATGTTATGACCGGGGATCGGAGTCACACCTTTCTTGCTGTACTTGCCGATTCGCGGTCCCAGCACGATGGCCCCGGCGAGGGCCGCCCAACCGCCGATCGAGTGAACGACGGTGGAACCCGCGAAATCGTGGAACCCCATTCCTTCCATCCATCCGCCGCCATCGAGCAGGCCTCCCCAGGCCCAGGAGCCGAAAATCGGGTAAACGAACAGGCTGATGGCAATCGTGTAGACGAGATAGCTGGCGAACTTGGTGCGTTCCGCCATAGCCCCGCTGACGATCGTCGCCGACGTGGCGCAGAAGACTGTCTGAAAGATCAGAAACGCCCAGTTGAAATTGTCGGCACTGGCATCCGTTCCACCTGCAGCATACGCGTCGTACATGAAGTTCGTAGTCCCGAAGAGCCAGCCACTCGTGGCCCCGAACATCAACCCAAACCCGACGAACCAGAAGACCAGGCTTCCAAAGGCAAAGTCCATCAGGTTCTTCATGATGATGTTGCAGGCGTTCTTGGCCCGCGTAAACCCGCATTCCACCAACGCGAATCCGGCCTGCATGAAGAAGACGAGGAACGCGGCCAAGCAGGTCCACAGGGTGTCGGCGTCCTTCGAGAGGGTCGCAACCAGTGAGGCCGGATCCGCCGGAGCCTCTTCCACGGCGGGGGCGTCAGCCGATTCGGCGGCAGCGGATTCAGCAGGGGACGTTTCCTCGGCCGCTCCGACGGTGGAGTCCGCGCCCACGGACAGCCCCACGAGCATCAGCGCTCCTAACAGGGGCGCAAACCATGTTATTGAAAGCAACTTCATCGAAAGTCTCTCTACTATCACAGGCCAGGTTGTTTGCTTGATCGCAGGCGAGAACGGTGCACCTTTCACAGCGACGGCCGCCTGAATGCCCGCGGTTGCGCTCCGCTTGAGCATGCCGTCTTGCTGAGCAACTGGTTTGCAATCCCCGTGCCAGAATCAGGGGCCTGCTCATGGGATTCCGATGTAAAGTGTTTTGAAGCAAACACTTAAACGCACTATATAGACGAGAATCGTCTGCCTCGTTCCCTGAGGGGAACCGTGCCTGCCCAATACGCGTGCAGCAAACGATGGTCTTCGAGGCAAGCTGCCCTAATCATTGGCAGAGAAGACGGCAAACCCGGCAACCTCTCTACCATTAGTGGGGATTGCGCGGTCTGCGAGCGTTTTGGCCTGAGAAACAGGTAGCCAAGAAAACAGGAACCGCCGGCAGCCGAGGGATTCCTGGCTGCCGGCGGAGAGTTGTCTTCCGGATGTCGACGCCGATCACTGCATCAGTAGGTGATAATGACGTCGAAACCGAGCGAGAACTGATCGTCCTCGGTGGCGTTGTCGAACGGCAAGCCGCCCGGATTGTAGGTGCCGGCGAACCAATCGTAGCGGACTTCGGGACGAACCACGATGTTGGCATGCGGTTTCCAGTTCACGCCGCCGGTCAGATTGTAGAAGTTGCCGGACGCAAGTCCCGGGCAGACGAAGGCGCCGTCGCGGTCGTAGAGCCACTCGAACCGGCCGCCGATCGACCAGCAGTCGTTGACCTTGTAGAACACGTACTGATTCACGCCCGCTGCGCAGACGTTGTGCTGCCGGCCGTCGCGATGATGGAAATCGCTCTGGATCACCCACTCGATCCGGTCGGTCATGTGCATTTCCATGACGATGCTGTGCATGTATGCCTCGCCGGTCCTTATTTGGCCGGCGGCTGTCAGGTTGTCCATGGTGCCGGCGCTCGTCATGTAGGTGACGGAAAGGTCGTCGTTCGGACTATATTTAATCCCGCCCAGGAACATGTTCGAATCGCCGGTCCTCTCGAAGGCCGTGTCCCAGCCTGCCGTCCAGCCGCCGTAAAATGTGAAATCTTCAAAGCCGTCGTAGGTGGCGAGCGCACCGGTATGAGTGAACGGCTCGATGTAGTACTGGGTGTACGAGTGGGAATAGAAGAAGTTTTTCGGGGCCTGAACCCTCTCGTAACCGATCGGCGTGAAAAAGTAGCCGGCCTTGACCGTCAGGTAGTCGATACCGATCTCCGCATATGCCTGAGGAATGGCGGAGCCGTAGTCGCCCGAATCCCACTCGAGATCCCACCCAGTTCCGCGGACCGCCTGAGTGTCGGGACCGTCGACGCCGAACACATAGTCGACCCGAGCGCCCCAATCCCAACCGCATCCTTCCGTATTCACTTCTTTTCCGGCATAGAACCAGAGTTGATGAACGTTGACGCCGTCGCCGAGATTGTTGAATCCGAGCGGGCCGTTCAATGTGGCCTGGTTTTCGTTGCCGTGACCGCCGACAGAAACCCATCCGCCGGCCTCGATGCCCGAGGAGTGTTTCCCGAAGATCCGCAACGGCTCTCCGAGTGGACAGCAAGTCGTACAAGCGCCGTAGTCGCCTCCCACGCAACTGCCGCAGGCGCCGGAACTGCCGTAGTCGGCCCAGTTATCCTGTGGTGCCGGCTGAAGTCCCGAGGCTGCATCGCTCGGTGATGCAACCGACGGGTTTGGCGGTGCTGCCGGTTCATCCAAGGCCTCAGCGTATCCGTAGGCTGCTTGTTCGACGGCTGATGCGGAGCCCGAAGTACCGTCCACCTCAGCGTATCCGTAGGCCTGCTCAGCCGCCTGCTGCCCGGGATAACTCTGTGCCCGCGCTGTACCGGCCGTCAGGCTTCCAATCAGCGCGACTCCGATCGCCCAGTTTGCGATCCTCATGACTTGTTACTCCGTCTCTGGTTATGAGCAACTTTTGGGGAGTGGTGTAAAGTCTGGCTCCACCCTCAGCGCACCTTGACCGGTCGTGACGCCCCCCCGCAACAATATGGTCCATCAATAGCCTAGCTATCGGTTATTCGGACAGGGCAAATTGATCGGAAACCATAATTTGTGCCGGTTATTCCGACCGCAACTTAGCCGCAGACTATCCATCTTCACAAGACCGGCGGGGCCGCCGACCGTTTGTACTGTTTGGTTCCTATCGAAGTCGATTGAAATCACGTCGATAGTCGGCCGACGCTGCCGGCGCAGGCGACGTTCGGGAGCGAACCGGAATCGGCTGCCTGCCAAAAACCTGGGGCCAATTCGGATCTGCCAGATTGACTGGGGGCCAACCGGGGATCGACGGCATCGACCACAACGTTTGGCCATGTGTAGGGTGGTTGATCTCGGCATTGCCGAGATTGACTAACATCGAAAACTCAGCCTGTGGGTACTGCAAATCGATGACCTTGGGCATCACCAGGTTGGTGAGCGGGTCAAGCCTGTGCTCACGCACGGTGATGCTGGCCACGAGCCTTCCTCCGTAGTCGTAGAGGTGTTGTTCAAAAACCAGAGCGGTCGACGCATCGATAACCGTCTTCTTCGTTGCCGGACCGCACGGCGTTTGTCGCTCGCTGAGGATTTCCAGTCTCCCGTCCGGCCTTGCGAACGGACCTTGGTGTCGTTCGTTGGGGCCGAATTCCACGATGCCGAAGGCCTCGATCAACCAGTTGGGGTCGACCGGAATCTCGCGGGCGGCCGCACACGTGGCGTACTGATCGTGGCGGCAGAAGAACACCGCTGGCATTTCACTTCGCCGCACCCAGAACCAGAACAACTCGTCATTGCTGCCCACGTCGATTTCCGACGTCAACGCCGTCCCGGCCTGGATCCGCAATCGCCTGGGACGCTCGAAAACGATGCTTGCCCCGCGAAGCGTTACCGGAAATCCCGGCCCGGAAAGTGCTACCTCGTGACTCGAAAACGACTGAATCCGGCTACTGTTGTTGTGAACTGCTTCGATCACCTCGTTCAACGAGGCCCCCGGTTGGAGAACAGGGCGAAAGACCGGCGGCGGTGAATTTCGGCGATCCAAAAGGCGACACCCTGAGCCGAGCGCAAGGCCTACGGCGCAAGTCGTTATCAACAGAGCGTGCCGTGGGCATCCTTCCATGGACTTGGATTCTCCGACCAATCCTCGGTCCCGCAGTTAGCGCTCAGAACCACTCGAAATTCTAAAACGGGCTGCTAGTCAGCCTTGGCA
Organism: Planctomycetaceae bacterium; assembly: GCA_012719125.1. Taxonomy (GTDB): domain Bacteria; phylum Planctomycetota; class Planctomycetia; order Pirellulales; family Thermoguttaceae; genus JAAYAY01. The sequence goes on from JAAYAY010000305.1 coordinate 59,027, forward strand.
AACAGCAACTGGGCCAGTTCTTCCTGAATCTCTTCCACTCGTTTGGGACTTGGCGGTACCGTCGGTACCGCGTGGGTCTTGTCGTTTCGCGGGCAGAACAGGATCGTCACTTCCCGCCCCTGCTCGTCCCTGGTTCGATCCTCCTCCCGCAATACCCGGCGTCGAACCAGCAGGAGCGCCAGTACAAAACGCATGTCGGCTCGATCCGGCTGATCCTCCAGTTGCTCGAAGAAGTGGAGCATCACCTCATTGGGGGCCCAGTGCATCTGTCGCTGCGTCGCCGAGGGCATCCGCGAACGCCACCAGCCGGTGGCATTCTCGGGCGGCCCCTGCCATGCCTCCGCAGAGTAGTCCAGGCGTCTCAACTCGGCGCCCTCGGAGATCAACACGGAGAAGAACTCCTCACCGGGGACGAACTCTCGCTCCGTGGCAGCGCACCGCCGCGTGCATCGCTGGATTTCGTAATCCATGGCCGAGGACAAAGCTGACGATCCGAGAATAGAGACGAGATTAATGGGCAAACCCGGGCCGGAAAGGTGCCAACCCGACCGTAAGGAGGCGAGAGGGTAGCGAAAAACGCCAAACGACTCAAGAGACAGTCGCGCAAATGGGACCGAGAATTGCCGAATTCCGTCCAACGCGGTGCAACGTTCGGGACTGCGCAGCGGGCGAAAACCCGTAAGTCTTTGTTTGGCAGAGGCTTGCGTATCCCGTGCTGCTAATACGCGGTGAAGAACCGTTCGCCGGTTCCTCCTGGGCCGATGCGCACCCGGACCGGACGTGAGCAACGCGGGCAGTGCCCTTCGTAGGCGGTGCCCTCCCGATTCACGTAAATCCTTTGATAGACGCCACAACAGGCGAACTGAATGCCAAGAAATCGCCGCGGCTGCGAAGCGGGAGACCTTTTGCTCCGCGACTCGGGTTCGCTCGACAAATCCAATCGATCTTCACTCATCGTGGCAAAGCAAGCGGCGGCCGGCCGTTCCGAAAAGAGTAATCTGCAATCACCCGAACATCCTACCGAAACCGGGCCTCTTCAGAGAATATCGACCAGTACAGGGCGGCCCCATAAGTGATGCGGGTCCCGGTTTTCCCACACACAGGGGGATGGTAAAATTCGGGATTCCTCGCGTGCGTCCCCCTTCTGTGAAGGGCCTCTAGCGGCAGGCTCATTAGCCGGCTCCAAAGGGCTCGGCAACAACCGTCAAATATCCCCCTCTTGAATCCCAACAACGGAAAGCGAATCGTGAGCAGCAACGACACTCTCAAAGTGGCCGTCATCGGTGGCGACGGCACCGGCCCCGAAGTGGTGACCGAAGGCGTCAAGGTCCTCGAGGCCGTGGCGAAACTGGAAGGTTTTCAGGTGGAGACGAAGGACTTCGACTACGGCGGAGACCGCTATCTGGCCACCGGCGAAATACTGCCCGAGGGCGCGTTCGACGAGCTCGCCAAGTTCGACTCGATTCTCCTCGGCGCGATCGGGCACCCCGACGTGGCCCCCGGCATTCTCGAGCGAGGCCTGCTGCTGCAAATGCGGTTCGACTTCGATCAGTACATCAATCTTCGCCCGGTGAAGCTCTATCCGGGGGTCGAGACTCCGCTGGCCAATCGCAAGCCGGAGGACATCGATTTTGTCGTCGTCCGCGAGAATACTGAAGACATGTACGCCGGCATCGGCGGCTACCTCAAGAAGGGCACGCCCGACGAGGTGGCCACGCAAACTGCCGTCTACACCCGCAAGGGCTGCGAACGCTGCATTCGCTGGGCCTTCGAATACACCCGCAAACGCGACAAGAAGAAGCAGCTCACGCTTGTGGCCAAGACCAACGTGCTCACCTATGGGCACGACCTGTGGTGGCGGACGTTCCAGGACGTGGCCAAGGAATACCCGGATATCAAAACCGACTACAACCACGTCGATGCCTGTTGCATGTGGATGGTCAAGAACCCCGACTACTACGACGTGATCGTGACGACGAACATGTTCGGCGACATCATCACCGACCTGGCGGGCATCTTGCAAGGCGGCATGGGCGTAGCTGCCGGCGGCAATATCAATCCCGAGCCCGGCGGCACCAGCATGTTCGAGCCGATGGGCGGCTCGGCCCCCAAGTACACGGGCAAGAACGTGATCAACCCCATCGCCACGATCAGCGCCGTCGCCATGCTCCTGGAGCAAGCCGGCCAGAAGTCGGCCGCCGATCGCGTGATCAAGGCAATCATGGCTGTCACCGGCACCAAGATGAAGAGCCAGGCCGCCGGCAAGATGGGCTACGGTACCAGGGAAGTCGGCGATCTGGTGGTGGAGCATTTGGACGCGTAGGCAAGCAGGATAGGGCTGTATCGTGTCGAATGCGTAACGCGCATGTCTTTTGACAACACTTGAGCCGAGCGGAGCCAACCGTGGTTTCGCTCGGCATTTTGCTGGACAGTTTCGGCCAATTGCGAGACGTCGTCGAGCTTCCAAACCTCAGGAGGATTGATCATGTCTGAACCGGGATCTCCCTTCACCCTGACCGGCCGATCCGCTCTCATCACCGGCGGCAGCAAAGGCATCGGGTTTGCCATCGCCGCTCAGTTCGCCCGGGCGGGGGCCGACCTGTTCCTCTGCAGCCGCGGTCAGGAACGGCTCGATCAGGCTGTCGGACAGTTGCGAGAGATCGCTCCGAACGTAAAGATCGAGGCGACGACCGCCGACATGGCCCGGCGCGACGAAGCCGGCCGGCTGGCGGTCGCAGCCATTGAGCGCCTCGGCAAGGTCGATATCCTCGTGAACAACGCCGGCTGGAACATCCCCCAGGCGGTCGACGAGATCAAGGACGAGGACTGGGATTACTGCGTCGAACTCAATCTCAGCAGCGTCATGGCCCTGACCCGCGCCGTCGTGCCGAACATGAAACAGCGCGGCTGGGGACGGGTGATCCACATCTCCTCGGTCATGGGGCTGGGCAGCACGCCCAAACGCAACGTCTACTCGGCCACCAAGGCCGCCCTGATCGGCATGTGCCACGCCTCGGCCCTCGACCTGGGCCCCCACGGCATCACCGTCAACTGCATCGCCCCCGGCCCGATCGCCACCGAAATGCCCATGTCGATCCTCAGCAAGGAGCAACAGGACTCGTTTTCCAAACGGACGGCCATTGGCCGCTGGGGCAAACCCGAAGAGATCGCCGGTCCCGCCCTGCTCCTGGCCAGCGACGCCGGAAGCTACATGACCGGCGCCACGATTGTCGTCGACGGCGGGATTATGGCGAATGTGTTTTGAGCCGTGAGCGTTGAGCTATCAGCAGTGAGCTGCGAGCCGGAGGTTGGTTTGGTAGAGGTTAGAGTGCTATGGCGGATTTGAAGGGAAGGCTTTCGACGGGAATCGATCAACTCGACGTACGACTTGGCGGTGGGCTGCTGCCGGGCACGTTGACGGTTCTGGTTGGATCGACCGGAATCGGCAAGACGCAGGTTGGCTTGCAGTTCGCCCAGGCGGGCGCGACCCAGGAGGGCATGCCCGGCATCCTGTTCGACATGAGCAGCCGGGGCGATTCCCAGCACCACGCCGAGTATGCCGCTCGGATGTTCGGGCGCGAACTGGAGGCCGTCGTTCCTCGCGATCGCGTCGAGCTCGACGACTTCTTCGACGCCAATCGCTTCATGGGGGATTACCTGCACATCTTCGATCAGGCCGGACGCCGCGTCTCGCGCCGCGATCTCGATTTCGACCAGTGGCAGGACTGGCAGGCCGAACTGACCCGGCGGCTCAACGCCTCCATCGCCTTTTTCTACGGCAACTTCGTCCGCGGCGTCCGCCGGGCGGTCGTCGACGGGCTGGAACCGGTCGACCGCCCCAGCGATTCGATCCAGATCGAGCTGTTCGAGTACGTCTACCACCAGATCCTCCGCAAGGACCCCGAATGGGTCGCCCGGGACCTGTTCCGCGAGCACTACCGGGCCAACGCCGAGGCCATCGCGCGGCACACCTACGCCCCGCAGACGATCGGCTGCATGCTGCTGCTCACCTCCCACGAAACCACCCTCGACGGCCTCATCGAGCGTCCCCTGGACGAAGGCGACGTCCTCTCCAACGCCAACACGATCATCTACCTGGGCAAGATCCGCGAAGGCACCAGGTTCCGCCGAGCCATGTACGTGGCCAAGCACCGCGGCAGCGTCTGCCCCGACGAGATCCTGCCGTATCGGATCGAGGAGGGGGGGATCGTGTTGGAGTGAATGACGCGGGCAACGGGTAGATTGCATTGCGTCGAACCTTGAGCTAGACTAATCCCCGTCTTTTTTGGTGGTACTCATCAACGAAGGGGAAAGGGGGTTATTATGAAGATGGCTCGTTGGTTGGCTGGCGGCTTCGTTGGCGCTCTCATCGGCGGTGCAGTCTGGGTGGCCGTCGGGTACTTCGCGAACTATGAAGTGGGATGGATCGCCTGGGGAATCGGGTTTGTCGTCGGCCTGGGGGTCCGAGTTGGTGCCGGTGAAGACGACGGCCCTTTCCCCGGCATCGTGGCAATGCTGATCGCCGTTCTGGCGATTGTGGGCTCCAAGTACCTGGTGACAACGATGGTCATCAATCGCGAGTTCGGCGGTGCAAAGGTCTCTGTGGAAGCTGATGCCGAAACGATGACGGCGAGGATCGCCGACGAGATCGTGGAGGAATACGAAGCGAAGGGTAAGAAGATCAAATGGCCGAAGGCGGCCGAAGACGACGACGCGCCGTTGCCGACAACGTACCCCAGCGACATCTGGAAGGAAGCAACGAAGCGATGGAACGCAATCCCGCCTGAAGAACAACAAGTGAAGATGGACCAGGAGGAGGCCCAGATTAACGAGCTTCTGAACGGCTTCCTCCAGGAGCAGAAGCAGGAGTTGAAGAAGACCGCGTTCCGCGAGAGCTTCTCGGGCTACGATATCCTGTGGTTTCTGCTGGCCGCGGCGACGGCTTTCAAGCTTGGGTCGGGTCTGACAAGTGACGATTGACGGTCCATGGCCGAGCACAAGTGGGGCCGAACAGGTAGCGGCATGCAGGACTACCTTGGAGTGGCGAGGGCGTGGGGTCTCATCCAGCCTCACCGCCGCCGCCCCCAGTTCGTCGGCTTGGCCACAAGCTCGGACAGGAACTGGCACGCCAAGAAGCTGACGTAGCCGGCGGCAGGAAGTGGCACGGCCGCGAGGAGCAGTCCGAGCGGGACGTACAGCTCTGCTCCAAACCAGCGATAATGCGTCTCCTCGGGCAATCCGATGTGAACGGCCACGTTCAGCGTGGCAATCGAGCCGAGCATGATTCCGGTGCCGTAGGCCACGACGCTCAACCGCCAGAGAAGCTTCCCCAGGAAGCAGACCTGTCCCCCGACCTCTCGGCCCGGCGTCGAAGCCGGGCCGACATCGAGCCAGACCGCCTTCGGATTCCAGGCCACGATGGCGGTGAATTGGCACACGATGAACAGCGTCATGGCGAGAAAGACGGGCCAGACAGTCGACGTCCCCATGGCCAGGCCCGACAGCCCGACCAGCGATGCCATCCCCGCGACGGTCATGACGGCGGCCAGCCCGTCGAACGGTCCTGTGACCGAAAGACCGGCCCGAACGCTGCGATCCAACTTTTCCATTGCGGAAGACAGGTGCAGGGCCACATACTGGGCGAGCAGCAGCCCGACCACGCCGCCCGCGGCAAGTGGCAGGCTGACCGCCAACGTCCCCGTCTTCGCCCCGAAAGCGACCCCCAGGAAGCCAACCGCCACAATCGCCAGGAACACACCGACCTGGCCGCCAACTCGGAACAGAACAACCGTCGAATGGACAAAACGGGCACTGAACAGACCTCGCGCCGCATCCGCCAGGATATCCAGCGGATGGCGGAAGGGCCTCGGTTCCGCCAGAATCCTCTCACGCACCTGCGGCTCGATTTTCGGCTCCGGCTTGGCGACCGCCCGATCTGAAGCTGGGCTGAAGCGAATCGGCAACTCGGCCGCGGCCGGCGGCGGATTCGGAATCGCACCGCCCGGCACCTCACCTCGCGGGGGTGTCTGCCGCACCACAACCTCCTGCTCCCCCGCCTGCTCGCTTTCCACGGCCCCTTCGCCGTTTGAACTGAATAGCCCCTTGATCTTGCTCGCCGGAATCCACTCGACCATCCCCTCGCGCCAGACCAGATCCTCTTCGCGCAGCTCGCCCCGTTCGGCGAACTGCTTCAGTTCGACGGCGGAGACCGGCCCGCACGGCTGATCGTTCTTGGCGTAGAACCACTCGAGTTGGGGCATGGGAGCGACTTACTGATGCTCGCAACGCGGAAACGGTTGGTTGGACAGTCTTCGCAACTGATCGACTGCCGATTTTCAACCCCTCGCTGGGGATCGCCAAGCCTCGACAGGACACGGCTTGGCCTGAATTCCGCCTGTGCTATCTATCGTGCGATGAACCAGCAAGAATTGCAAGCGGTCGGGCTCGATTGATTTGCGCTAACCCTTTACGCCAGAATGGTTTCAGTCTCCTAACCCGCCTGGTCGGATGATTGCGTGCCGCGGATTGCTGCCGTATCATGCACGGCTACCCCAATGTTGCTTCCATGATCCCGGTTTGAGGCGAAGGACCGATTCATGATTCAGCGAATTCCAGCCCTGTTCTCTGCAATCGTCGTGTTATGCGGCACCGTCTGGGCCGCGGAGAATTGCCCCAATGTCATCCTCATCATGACCGACGACCAGGGCTACGGCGATCTGGGTCGAAGAACAAGCCGTCGCCAAACCCTACGGCGTCCGTTTCGTCTACCTCGAGCGTCTCGACTGAAGTACTCCTAGCCTGGATTCCCACAGCGCAGGTTGAGCCTAACATCGCGGGGTGTCCTGGGGCGTGTTTTACGGGATTTGTTGAAAAACTGCTATAGGTCGATATTTATCGTAAAAGGTATACTGCCACGCTCGCAGGGGAAGACGGCTGTTTTTGGCATGTCGTCGTGCATCGGCTCACAACCGGCTCATTCCCCGAGGAATTCCGCGTTTTGTGCCCGATGACCGACAGGACGGCCAAAATCGGGAATCGAGGGAAACGGAGTGGCTGTACCTATTATGAGTAAACCCTCAGACCTAACGGACTTGTCCCAGGCCTTTCTGATTCCGAGCAACGCCGCGCACCGCCAGTACGAAGCCTTGCGGGC
>JAAYAY010000306.1 GCA_012719125.1 Planctomycetaceae bacterium
ACCGCATCCCGCTCACCGATCGTCAGCATGGAGAACCCTTTCGTGCAGAGGAATGTCACACGAACGATTCTCTCATAAACCTCCTTATCGCGCCAGCCCATTTTACCCAGAGTGCGCGCTGGCCCTGACCTTCGGATCGATCAGGCCGATCGGCGCCTCGCGATTTCGCTCCTGGCTGGCCCCGGACGTGTAGCGCGTCCACATCACCTTGCCGTCGGGGCCCTGGATGCGGCGATTGGAGGCGACCTTGTCGACGGTTCCTTCGCCGAGTCCGACGTGGGTCACCGGCTGGGTGTGCTTGACGGCCTCGGCGACCGCGGCGGCCGCATGCTCGATGACGCTCTTGGCATGTTCGACGTTGAACATCAAGCCGCTTCCGCCCAGTTTGGCCATGATCTCCTCGGCGCTGAAGTCGAGCCGCGGGGCGTCGTGCTGATGAATCGTATGGACGGCGACGCGATCGGCCGTGGTGCCGGCCGCCTCGGCCAGCCGCCGGCGAAAGACCTTGTTGCCGTCGTTGCTGATCCCGATCCAGTCGACGCAGCAAAGCACGATCGGCTTCTCGCCGCCCAGCAACACGATGCCCCGGCAGCTCAGGGGCATGACGGCCTCGGTCATGGGGTCGTAGGCCAGGGGACTGCCGACGGGCGGCGTGGCGTCGACCTCGAACGTGGCCAGGCGGATGGGATCGCCCGCGGGCGACGGATCGGCGCTCCAACCGAACAGGAACAGAACGGCGAAGAGTGGAATCAGTCTGGCGTGCATGGGTGGTCCCCCAGGTGGCGAGGAATGGTTGATATCGGCCTTTGGCTGCCGAATACTCTACCATACGCGGACGGTGATTGCGAATTGCTGAAAACGCCCGTTTTCATATAATCAGACCACTGACCGGCGACAAAAAGGTTCCGGCGGCCTGGAGCGAGCAATGAAACTTACTTCTCAGTCCACGAATCGTTCGGGTTCGCACCGTCTGACGGAGCTGCCGTGGCGGCTGCTCGACGAGGCGCGAGCCCGATTGCCCTTTCTCGGCACGGCGCTGCCCAAGGTTTCGATGCCGAAACCGGGAACGGAACCGGGGTTTGCTCGGAAGGCATTGGAGCCGTCTGCGAGGGCGCCCGAATCGATTCGGGTGACGTGCATCGATTATTGCCCCGACAGCGTGGAGGTGCAGGAGGTGGCCGATATCGGCGAGTTCCTGGCCCAGCACCGTCCCTCGTGGTCGCGAGTGCGGTGGATCAGTCTGGTGGGCATTCGCGACGTGGAAACAATCCATGCGTTTGCGGAGAAGTATCAGCTCCATCCGCTGGCGGTGGAAGACGTGGTCATCAACGCCCAGCGTCCCAAGGCGGAGGACTACCCCGGGTCGGCCCATCAGCCGGGCCGGCTATTCGTGGTCGGCCGACTGATCGAGCTTCACGACGGGCATCTCCACAGCCACCAGGTAAATTTCTTCCTGGGCCGCAACACGCTGGTTACGATCCAGGAGACGCAGGCGGCCGTGTTCGAACCGGTCTGCCAGCGGATTCAGGTGCAGGGATCCCGGTTGCGGGAGAACGACGTCAGCTTCCTGCTTTACGGCCTGCTCGATGCCATGGTGGACAACGGTTTCCCGATCCTGGAGCGTTACTCGGACCGGCTCGAGGACGTAGAGGAGGAGTTGCTGACCCATCCCGCCCGGGATACGCTGCACAAGGTCCACACGATCAAGCGGGAGATGTATCTGTTTCGCCGGGCCATGTGGCCGATGCGGGATTTGATCCAGCAGCTTCAGCGCGAGAAGCACGAGTGTTTGTCGGAGACGACGCAGACGTACTTCCGCGACGTCTACGACCACTGCGTGCAGATCATCGATCTGGTCGAGACGTATCGGGAAATCACCGGCGCGATCACGGAGACGTATATCTCGACGATCTCGAACCGCACCAACGACGTGATGCGGGTGCTGACGGTCATCGGGACGATCTTCATCCCGCTCACATTCTTGTCGGGCGTTTACGGGATGAACATGGACATTCCGGAAGCCCGCTGGCACGGGATGTACGCGGTCTTCTGGCTCATCTGCCTGGGATTGTCGGCAACGATGATTGCCTGGTTCCGCCGCCGCGGATGGCTCTGAACGGCGTGATGGGATTCGCGGGTTCCTCCATCCGTCATTCCCGCGCAGGCGGGAATCCAGACACTCGGCAAATGGCACTCGCATCCCATCGCCGGCAAAGTCAACCAGGTTCGCACTTCCGCGCCAGGCCGCAGGCTCACAGCTCGTTTCGCCCTGCCGCGGCTCCCGAGTCGTGCACGGCTGGCAGGTTCGCTTTGACCGGGAATCTTTTCGCGGTTGGCACAGAGCGCGCTTGGCGGCTTGAATTTCCCGCATTTCCGCGGATGCGGTCTTCGCGCGCGTGGGCGCGGTTTGCGGCGATTCGGATAATGGACGTCGTTGCGGCGCCGAGCGGCCGCACTTGTTGTGTATGCCCCTTGTTCATTGATTCGCCCCAATATGTCCTCGCTTCCTGGTCGCAAGTTTTTCGTTCACGCCCCTCATGACGAGATCGGGGTGACGTCGCCCGCGTGGTCGCCGATACTGGAGCCGGCCGTTGTTCTGCCGCTGCCGAAGACGGACGCCAGGCCCCAGTTGAGTCTGGTGTCGGCTTGTCCCTCCTACCAGTCGGATCAGTCGCTTGCGGCGCTGGCCGACTTCCTCCAGCAGCATCACGACGTCGTCTGCGAGAAGGCCTTCGCCCGATCGCGATCGGATGTGCCGGGCCTGGAGCGGCTGATGGAGAGCGATTGCCTGGTGTTGTTTGCACAGCGTCTGGCGATCGACGGGCCCCAGCTCGAATTGCTGCGCGACTACATCGCTTGCGGCGGCAACGTGGTGGCGATGGTCCCGCCCGGCTCGGCCTTCCTGAAATGGCCCGACTGGGAAGCGGAGGTGCTGGGAATTCGCACCACGAGCCGGGCTTATGGAATACCCGGCACGACGATCGAAACGGCCCCCTACGCGGACGGGCACCCCGTGCTGCGAGACGTGGGGCGACTGCGCCATCCGGGCTGCATCACCACCTTGCCGGAAGTCGACGAACACACGACGGCCCTGCTGGCGGCGTCGGTCGGAGGCCGCCTGGAACCGGTTGCCTGGGTACGGAGCCGCGACGACGCCCGGTCGTTCTTCACCACGCTCGGACAGCCCACCGATTTCCAGCAGCCGGCCTTCTTGCAGCTTCTTGCCAATGCAGTGCTGTGGGCGATCGGTAGTTGCGTGCACTGACCTACCGGCCCCGAGTGCCGCCTCTGACGTCGAATGGGCATGTGGCTGGTCGCTTTCAGGAACCGTGCGGCGCCCGGTACCCACCGCATGCTTGCCGTGGGCTGTTGGGCGATCTACGATAAGGGCACGATGACTTCGATTTGCAGACGATTCGCGGAGAGATGAATATGCTTCGAACCACGCTACTCGCGGTGGCCGCGTTGACCCTGACGAACGCGGCCGTATCGGCTGCCGAGCAGCGGCCGGGAGCGGCTGCGAAGACCTATTACGTTCAATCGGTGGCGTCCGGCAGAATCGAGATCGACGGCAAGCTGGGCGATTCGGAATGGCCCGCCGACGGATGGGAGAAGGGTTTTTCCTTCCCCTGGCGCACGCGCAAGACGCCTCGAACGGAGATGTGCTGTGTGAGCGACGGGGAGCGCCTCCTCTTCGCGTTCTTCTGCGACGATGCGGACCTGGTGTTGCGGGGGGCCGTACCGAAAGACGAGATGACGGCCGCGCAAGGCGACCGGGTCGAACTGTTTTTCGCCAAGGATGCGGAACTCAAGGAATACTACGGCTTCGAGATGAGTCCGGCCGGCACGGTGCTCGACTACCGGGCCTCGTTCTACCGCAAGTACGATCGTTCCTGGGGGTGTTCCGGCCTGAAGCTGGCGGCTGCCACCCATCGCGGCGGCTACGTGGTCGAAGGATCGATCCCGCTAGCGACCGTGCGGGAGATGTGCGGGGCCGATCTGTCGCAGGGGGAGGCGATCCGGGTCGGCGCGTTTCGAGGCGAGTACAGCCATATTGACGGCGAAGCGCCCGAGGAGGCGTGGATCAGTTGGGTTCACCCGGACTCGGAAACACCCGATTTTCACATTCCCTCGGCATTTGGGACGTTTCGGCTGAAGGAGTGATGGCGACATGTCGCACGAATCAAGACGCACGTTCATCAAACACGCCGGTCTGGCCACCGGCTCGGGGCTCCTGCTCGGCGGGCGGACGACGCTTGCCGACGAACCGACCGTCGGCGCCGGCGAACTCCGCTTCGAGCGTTCCGTTCCCGTCGGTCGCGGCTACGACCTGGTGGTCTGTGGCGGCGGGCCGGCGGGGTGTGCGGCCGCACTGGCGGCCAGACGCGAAGGCTTGTCGGTTCTGCTCGTCGAGGGGCAGGGGCAACTGGGCGGCATGGCCACCTCGGGGTTGGTTTCCCAGTGGCTGGGAGGCCGCAACGAGAAGGGCGAGTGGGTGGTCGGCGGATTGTTTCGCGAGATCGCCCAGGAGGCGGCCCGGCGCGGATACGCGGCGCTGCCCGAGTTGGATCCGGCCCAGAAGTACCACCCCTACGGCTGGCTGAACTGGTTCATCCACGGCGTGCCTATCGATCCGTACGGCGTGGCCCGGCTGCTCGACGAGAAGATGGAGCGGGCCGGCGCCGACGTGCTCCTGTTCACCCAGGCGGCCGACGTCGTGGTCGAGGGCGATCGAATCACGCACGTGGTGACGTTCAATAAGAGCGGGTTGGCGGCCGTTCCCGCCCGGGCCGTGGTCGACGCCACGGGCGACGCCGACATGGCCGCCCGCAGCGGTTGCGAGTGTATCAAGGGGCGCGAAGAAGACTATCTGATGACGCCCGCCACGCTCGAGTTTCATGTGAGCCATGTGAACCGGGAGAAGCTCACCCGATACATCGAAGAGCAGCGGGACCCGAAGCTGCGGGAGAAGATCAAGAAGTTGCGGGAGCGGGGCATCTGGACATTTCCGTACGAGATCTTCATCTGCACGCAACTGATGGAGCCCGACACGTTCTACGTCAATACGATCCGGCTCGTCGGGGTGGACGGCACGGACGGCCGGTCGGTCACCGAGGGGATGATCCGCGGCCGGGAGGAGGTCGAGAAACTGTTTGGCATTCTCCGCGAGCACATTCCCGGCTTCGAAGGGGCCCAGCTCAAGGCCGTGGCTCCTTTGCTGGGGATTCGCGAGACGAGGCGGATTGTGGCCGACTCGGTCATGACCGTCGAGGATCTGTCGCGAGGGGAGGAGTTTGCCGACACGATCGGGTTCAGCATGTACGGCTGGGACCTGCCCGACGTGAAGAGGCCGAGCGAGCAACCGTTTGCCGACGATAGTCGATCGGGCTACAAGTATAAGGTGAAGAAGGGGCTGAGCACGCCGCTGCCGCTGAAGGTGATGATTCCGCGGCCGATTCGGAACCTGATCTGTCCGGGGCGAGCGGTAAGCGTCGAGAGGCAAGTGCTCGGCCCGGTGCGGGTGATGGCGCCCTGCATGGCGATGGGCGAGGCGGCGGGGGTTGCGGCACGGGCGGTGGTTGCGGACGGAGTCTCTTTCTCCCAAGTCGATATCGATCGGCTTCGCCAGCGGCTGCGGCAGGTGGGGGCGATTGTCGACGAGAACGGGCTTCCCGAGATCAAGCCGCGAGTGGATCAAACGTAGAGAGGGCGGTTTGTCAGGTCTCAGTCGGGGGCGTCTTGGAACGCTCTCTCCAGTCAATCCCCGACATCGACGCCAGCGCCAGTTCCAGGGCGTGCGTTCCGGCTCGGGAGTGGCCCTGAGCGGCCACGGCGACGTAGAGCTGATGGGCCAGGGCGAGGCCGGGCATGGAAAGTCCCATGCGTTTTGATTCGGCCAGGGCGATGCCCATGTCTTTGATGAAGTGTTCGACGAAGAAGCCCGGGTCGAAGTTGTTGGCGATAATCCGCGGCGCCAGATTCGACAGCGACCAACTGCCCGCCGCGCCCGAGGCGACCGACTGCATGACGGTTTCCAGATCGAGCCCGGCCTTGTAGCCGTAGAGCAGGGCTTCGCAGACGCCGATCATGTTGGCGGCGATGAGCACCTGGTTGACCATCTTGGTGTGTTGCCCGGCGCCGGGTCCGCCCTGGTGGACGATGGTCTTGCCCATGGCCTTCCAGCAGAGATCCAGCGCGTCGACCGCCTCCTTTTCGCCGCCGATCATGATCGACAGCCGGGCCTGGCGAGCCCCCACGTCGCCGCCCGAGACGGGGGCGTCGATAGCCGCCACGCCCTTTGAGGCCGCACGTTCAGCAATCTCGGCAGCCAGCGAGGGCTCGCTGGTCGTCATGTCGACGAGGATGCTCCCCTCTCGGCAGCCGGCCAGGGCGCCGGCGTCTCCTAGGACGACTTCGCGGACGTCGGCCGGGAAACCGACGATGGTGAAGACGACGTCGGAGTTCTCGGCCACGGCCTGGGGAGAGTCGGCCCAGGCGGCCCCTTTGGCGATGAGCCCCTCGGCCTTGGCCCGGGTGCGATTGAAGACGGTGGCCGAGAACCCGGCATCGATCAGGTGCCCGCACATGCTCGAGCCCATCACGCCGGTGCCGATCCATCCGATGCGAGTCGTGCCGGGTTGCGCTTTGGCATAGGCCATGGGGTCTGCTTAGCTCCAGCGATGCTCGGGACGATTGAGGATCTCGCTGATCAGGATTGCCTGCTTCAAGCTCGTGGGAGAAGCCAGCATGGCCGCCAGTCCGGCGGCGGCGGTCGGAGGCATTGCCTCAAGGAGGTCTTCCGCTCCGGTTCCCGGCTCGGCGAGGGCGGCCGCGGGGGCCGTCCGGGTCGAGTCCGAATCGAACTGGCCCATCTGGCGGTCGAAACCACTCCCTAGTCGATCCGTCTGGTCTTCGCGGTGCTCGAATTGCGACGGGAGTCCGGCGACCGAGTGGCTGACATGATCGGCCAGGGTTTCGACGACTTCGAGTTCGTCGGTGACTTCGGCGAGGACGGGCTGGGCAAGCACGGGTTGGGCAACGACGGGCCTGGGAGCCGGCTGAGCGGGCGGGGGAGGCGGCGGCTGCCGGCGCGCCGGTTGCTGCCCCCCGGCGGCGCGGCGAAGGAACTCTTCCAGTTCCTGAGCGATCGGGCCCTGCCGCTGGGCGACCGGCCTTTGCGGTGCTGCGCCGGCCTGGGCCGGACGAACCGGCGGACGCGGACGCGGCTGGGGTCTCTGCTCGGGCGGCTTCTTGTTCCCTGCCATCTGGCTGACGGCACTGATGATCATAATCACCAGGAACACCACGAAACCGATCCAGCCGTCGGCGTCGGCCAGGAGAAACGACGAGATCATGCGGCAGGACCTCCTCGGCGTTGCTGAGCCATTCGGTCAGGCTTGGCGATGGCCATGCGCATATCGGTATCCGCCTGCACGTTTCGCAGCTTGTAGTAGTCCATGATCCCGAGCATCCCGTCCTGGAAGGCCTGGGCGATCGCCTTGGGAACCTCGGCTTCGGCCTCGACCACTTTCGCCCGACTCTCTTCGATGCTGGCCACGTTCTCCTGTTCGGCGGCAACGGCCATGGCCCGGCGACCTTCCGCTTTGGCTCGGAACACGCGCATGTCGGCCTCTGCCTGATCGGCCTGGAGCCGGGCGCCGATGTTCTCGCCCACGTCGATATCGGCGATATCGATGGAGACGATTTCAAAGGCGGTCTGCGAGTCGAGCCGCCGGGCGAGCACCGTCTTCGAGATCCGGTCCGGATTCTCGAGAACCTCGCCGTGGGTCTTGGCGGAACCGATCGCCGAGACGATCCCTTCGCCCACGCGGGCAATGATGGTTTCTTCGGTGGCACCGCCGATCAACTGCAAGAGGTTCGCCCGCACCGTGACGCGAGCTTTGACCTTCAACTGGATGCCGTTCTGAGCCACGCCGTCGAGCGTCATTCGTCCCATTTTCGGATTCGGACAGTCAATCACCTTGGGATAAACGCTGGTCTGCACCGCTTCCAGCACGTTGCGCCCGGCCAGGTCGATGGCGGTGGCCAGTTTGAAGTCGAGTTCATCCATGCGGGCCTTCCTGGCGGCGATGATCGCCCGAATGACCAGGGGAACGTTTCCGCCGGCCAGGTAGTGCGCTTCCAGGGCCTTGCTCTTGATCATCTCTTCGCCGATTCCCGCCTGGACAGCCATGATCTTGCTGCGCACGATCACGGCCGGGTTCACCTTGCGGAAGGTCATCCCCAGCAGGTCCCAGATTCCGATCCCGGCACTCGTCGTTTTGGACTGAATCCAGAGGCGGAAATAGCGGGCGAACACCGCCAGAACGACCAAGGCAATCACGCCGACAAACAGGAACCCGATGATCGTCAGAATCATGGGAAGATCGGGCTCTTCAGCAGCAAATAGCGTCATGGGTCAAGCCTTTCGAGTGGAGCAGGATGGTGCCCTCGGTTTAGCGGTGCTGGAGACAAATGTCAAGCAGTCGTATCGTTGAAAGGGTCGGGGGCGATCGAATCGATCGGCTGGGACAAGCCGCCTTTTTCATCTGAAGGGGGGGGTTCATCGTCGTCCAGAGGGCGCACCATCACGTTGGTGCCCTGCACGTCGACCACGACGACCCGCTGCCCCGGCTCGATGGGGACACCCTCGGTATAGGCGTCGATGGTGCGACCGTCGATGACGACGGCCCCGCTGGGGAGCATTTTGCTCTTCGCTTCGCCCGTCTTCCCGATCAGCTCCCTGCGGCTGCGGTGGAAGTCGTCGTCGGGTAGGACTTCCTCACTCCCGCTGACCCGCAGAAGAATACGGCGACCGATGGGGGTTTGGGGCCACCATTTCACCGCCAGGACGAGGCTGGTCGGCATTCCGACGACCACGGCGACCAGGAAGACCAGCCCGATCACGGGGCCCGACTTGAAAGCGAGGATCAGCGAGGCAACGATCGAAGCGATCGACAACAGCGCCAGCACGCCGCCGGAAGGGACGAACAATTCGATCACGGCCAGGCCCATGGCCACGACCAGCAGCATCAAGGCCCACACCCAAGGGTCAATCATCGAGCGACGCT
Organism: Planctomycetaceae bacterium; assembly: GCA_012719125.1. Lineage (GTDB taxonomy): Bacteria > Planctomycetota > Planctomycetia > Pirellulales > Thermoguttaceae > JAAYAY01. Next base: position 9,072 of record JAAYAY010000306.1, read on the forward strand.
CCGAGTTCTAGTGCCGCAAACAGCGTTCCTATTAGCTCAACTTGACTTCTTCAACGGGCCGCTAGGTCACCGGCCGGACAAACACGCGATTGCCGCGGACCGCGACAACTTCCACTTCACAGTTCTTCTCCAGTGCCTCGCAGTCGGCGATCACGTCAACCCAACGGTTATCAAATCGCGCCTTGCCGCTCGGGGTCAACTTCGTCGTGGTCACGCCGCGGGAACCGAGCAGGTCGTCGTAATCGACCAGGGCCTCGTGGCGAGTCGCTTCCCGGGCTTCCCCGGCCGGCGACAAGGTGGGAAGCCATCGCTGGATCATCACGATCAACACGATACTCCCAATTCCGGCCGCCGTCAAAATAAACAGCGATCCTTTCAGTTGCTCCAGTTGGTCGGTCGTCTGCGGCAGAACAAAGGTCTGGCTGGCCAGCACGATCGAGGCCAGCACCATCAGGCCGCCGCCAAGGCCGAAGATTCCGAATCCGGGCAGGACGAAGATCTCGATGAGCAGGAAGCAGACGCCGGCGAGGAACAGGATGACTTCGAGCCAATCGGCGGTGCCGCCGAGGAACCGGCTCCAGAAGAAGATGATGAAGCACACGGCCGCACAGAAGCCGCCAATGCCGATCCCGGGGGACTGCAACTCGACGTACAGGGCGGCAAATCCGACGACCAGGAGGAATATCGCGACGGGGGGCGAGGCCAGGGCATCGACCAGGACGTCGGCCCAACCGGGTTCGAGGAGCGAGGGATCGTTTTCCAGTCCGTAGAGCCGCTTGAAGGCGGTGAAGTCTTCGGCTTCGTGGTCGGCCAGCCAGAGTTCGGCGGCCACGGTCCCCGTCACGGAGAGAGGCTTGCCGGGCGTGGTGATCGCCTCGCCTTTCTGCCAGGCCTCCGGCTCGGTTTGCTCGGCCGCTTCTTGCTCGCAGAAGTACTCGACGTATTTGACGTCCTCCAGCCGCTGGTAGGCGAACACGTCGAGATCGGGATCGATCATCGCCGCCGGCAGGGACCAGGACCGCGACTTGGCCGGGGCCAGCGTTTCACGGACCGTTTGACTGAGTTGGCGGACCTCTTCTTCAGAGAGCGGAGGAGCCCAATTGCCGCCCAGCACGGCCCGCGGGGCCATCACCAGTTCGTCGCAAGCCAGCGCGATCAAGGCGGCATCGGCCCCGGCACGCTCGGGCACGTAGGCAACCGTGCGGACCTCGGAAGCATCCAAGGCACTCGCCAGAAACACGGCCAGGCGGACGCTCTCGGCCGGGGCGCCGCCTTCGGTGTCGAGCCACAGACAAACGAAATTGACGCCGCGCTCGCGAATCGCGTCCTCGATCATCCGCTGGGCGCGGTTGATCTCTTCGCTGGTGATCGGCCCGACCAGGTCGACGCGCGCGGCAACCCAGTTGGCGCCGAGCGACGGGTCTTCCTGGATCGATTCCGGCCGAACGTTCATGGCTCGGGCGACGTCGCGCAGGTTTTCACCCAGATAGGAAATGAACCCGTGGCTGCGCGCCTCGCGGCCCGTGAATCGCCCCGGTTCCCCCGCTCGGATCAGAATCTCTTCGGACCCGTCGACGGCGTGTTTCTTCTCCTTCAGTTCGGCCAGTTGCTCGCGAGTGACGTATTCGGTGCTGTACTCCGTTTCGACGCGGAGCAGTTCCAGGGCCGGATCGACCAGGGCCATGGCCGCACCGCTCGGGATTCGCCGCTTGCGGCCGGCGATGTCTTCGTAGGTGAACCGGATGGTGTTGGTGATCGTGTCTTCGTCGGCCCCCGCGACGCCGATCTCGGCGTCGGGCGCCATCACGATTTCGTCGCAGGCCATGGCTACCAGCACGGCATGGCCCTGAATCGTGGCGGGAATGAAGGCGACCGTGGTGGCGGCGGCCAGTTTGGGGCCCGAGAGGAATTCGGCCAGTTGATAGGCGGGGCCGAACTCGCTGCCTCGTCCGAACTCGCTTTGCCCCGGCGGCACGTGGAATTCGAAGATCAGCACGGGCCGCTGCTTCGCCGCCGCAGCCTGATCGAGCGCCGTGACGACGAACCGCTGAACCTGCTTATCGGTCTTCGCCGTCACCGGGAGGGTCAGACGCATTCGCCAGGCGGCAGCCTGGGGGTCGGCAGGGGCCGGATCCGGAGCTTCGAGCGTCTGCGGCGCTGCCGCCTCGGGGGCCGGATCGGCAGGTTGCTGGGGCTCGGCTTCCTGGGCGCTTGGAGAGGTGGCCAATCCCAGCAGAACACAGATCGCCCATCCGACCGCGGCGGCCGATGGGGCGGCGGACATCGAGCGTGGAGAACCCTTCCCGCGAGGGTAGATAATCATATCCATCCCAACCATGAGACGGCCTCGAAATGGTCACCAGTTCACCGCTGAATTATAGCGCCGCTGGCAAAAATGCGTCAATCAGACGGGGCGCACGCCGCCCTGCCTGGAGGAAGATTCTCCGCTGAACTCCCTCCGGAAGGCTATTCGCCGAACAGCATCGGTTCTTGACGCGGATCGTGGCCGTGAGATGAGCGAGGACGACCCCGTAAGGGGGACTGGGGGCCAAAGTGTACGGCGGACGATTTGAGAGGTCGTCGGGTTCCAGACCTGTCCTGCACGTTGGCAGACGGCAGCCGAACGGATGCCGCGATCCGTTCAGCGCACGGGGCCGGCGGCGGGGCGGTTGCTTACTTCGCCGCTGGGCATCTGTTCCACATAGACTTCCCATCCCTGGGGAAGCTTGAAATCGAAAGGATCTCTGGCTAGGAGCGGGTTTCTCGGATTGATGTCGACCTTGGTAAACTGATACCGATAGGAATCTTTCCCATTTGGGAGAATGAGCATCAGCCCGGTCGGCTCCATTTTCGTCAGATCGACGATCATTCGAGCGTTCTTGTAGTTCTTCGCCTCATCCAGGTACCGCGGCCAGGCGTCAATACAGACTTGTCCCTCGGGAAGGCCGGGGAACTTCAAGAGGCGAATCAGATAGCGTTCCTTCAAGACCTTCACATCGGTTCCGAACATGAAGGGGAGCATGGCGCGGATCATGTCTTCGCCCTTCATGTCGGCGGCAATGATCTGTTGATTGACTTTCTTATTGTCGTATTCGAACACGTAGATCGATCGGCCGTCAAACAACATCTTCTCTTCACGCTGGCCCTTGACGACCTTCCCGTCCTTGTATTCGCCCTCGACGTGCCACAGCCACTTGCCTTCGGCGGTGAAATCGGCTTCGCCCTGGTCGATGAACAACGGTCCGTCGGCTTTGTGGTCCGGCCGGAACTCGAGGCGGAAGAACTCGATGGCAATCCGCTTGTGTTTGCGGCTGGCTTCCTCCCACCGTTTCAGGACGCTGTCGACTTCCGCCTGTTCGGCGGGGGTTAGCTGAAAAGGAGCGTACACCGGCTGCGGCGTCCGGCGTTCGAGGGTGGGGACATTCTGGGGGACGAGGGCGGCTGCTCCCGGGGGCACCGGCTCGCCGGGCGCGCCCTGGTAGGCTCCTTGAGGTTGACCCTGGTAGGCTGCTTGGGGTTGAGGGCTCGGCTGCATCGGGCGCTGAGCAGGCGGATAGGCCGGTTGCTGGGGGCCTGCCGGTTGCGAATACTGTTGCGCCGGCTGTTGGGGATAGTATTGGCCAAAGGCCGAGTTGCAGCAGGTGCCGACGAGTGACGCGAGGAATGCGTAGAGGGCGATGCGGGGCGTCATGGCCAGGAATCCTCCTTGAAAGCCTGTGGATTTCTCGAAGATCGCATGCCCGTTCAAATGGGGGGCACGGCCGGTTGTCGCCGCGAATCCCTTTCGCGGCCTTGGTGCCGGGCCTGGGCGCGCAGGGTCGTCGCGCCGAGGGCTACTTCGAGGGGTGAGATTCTAGCAAGAAACGGCGGCCGAGCCCAGATCGATTCGTCCGCTTGCCGGTGGATCAGGGGCCGGTCGGTTGCCGGGCGGAGGCCTGCACGACGCTGGCGGTGCGGGCGTTGATGACTTCGGCGGCCTCGGCCTGAATCCGCCCGACCTCGGCCATGGTCGCCTCGTTGTAAGCGATCAGGCCGTCGATCGCCCTCTTCATCGAAGCGATGGCTGCATCCAGCTTGCTCTCCTGTTCCCGCACGGCGTCGCGCTCGTGCGAGGCCTTCAGCAATTCCTGTTGAAGATCCTGAATCTCCTTCTGCCGGGCCTGCTTCTGCTTGCGGCTGTCGTCCAGAACCGCCTGGAGGAACTGCAAGTCGCGCCTGGCGATGCGAATGCGATCCTCAGCCATCGATCGCATCCGGTGCCCTTCGTCGAACAGCACTTCGTAGTCGTAAAGAGTGCGGATGAACATCCCCTTGCCGGACTCCACCTCCTTGTACAACCCCTTCCGTTCTCCGGCTTCTTCACGAATAGGTTCGCCGGCCTCATTGACCATCACGACGGTGCCGTGGAGTCCCAACTTCTCGGCCTCGTCCTTCATGATGATCTGGCCGTCGTAGAGATAGTCGTTGATGGTCGAGTACTTGGGATCCCCGAAGGTTTGCTCATTGGGGAACAGGGCTCGTTTCTGTTCCTCGGTCAGTTCGCTGAGTATTTCGCGATTGTCGGCCGGCATCAATTCGTAGAGCCGCCACGGAGTTTGAGCCTGTTGACTGGCCTGGACGCGAGCCAGTTCCTCATCCGAGAGCCGCACGCTCGGCTCGAGGATGACCTGCGGCCCAGCGGCATCGACTTCGGCTGCGGTGAACTGCCCGAGATAGACGGCCGGTTCGCCGGCCGGTTTGGCCTCGAAGGCGTAGAGAACGGTCTTGGCTTCAACGGGATTCGGCGTTTGGACGGTGATCCGAATTCGTTCCTGCTTCGTGGCCGGATCCTCTTCCTTCACCACGCTCACGGGGCGGCAGTTGTTCCAGACCCGGCCGCGGCCGGAGAGCAACTCGAAGAGTTCGAGTTTGACCTGGCGCAATCCTGGTTCCGACTCGGTTCCGTTGACCAGGTCTTTGACCTTCTTCTCGGCGTCGGCAATGGCCTGCTTATGCTGTTCGTAGGATTGCTGCCAAACGCGGTGGGCCTGCAAGGCACGTGTGCTCAGAACGAACAGCACGATTGCCGTAAGAAAGATGCACACCAGCAGGATTTTGTTCCAAATGCTCATCGCGTCCTAAGCCACGTCTGAAGGGTGTGCCGTTGGGCGTCAAGAAAAGCGCACATTTTGCCCGAATTCCGTAACCTCGATCCTATTTCGGGTCGGTACCAATGTCAAGCTTTGCGGAGACATTCCCGTTTTCTCTAAGTGTTTTATTCAAAGGCACTTTCGACGATTCGGCAAATCCATTCAACCGGATTGGGCGGCACAATGCTTAAAGAAGGAGAATCCGGCCCACCGAAACCAGAGTAGAGAGGGGGCGTTGCCGCTGTAACCCGGGCAATCGGGTCAGGCGGTCCCCCCTCGCGTGCCGAAGGATCGGCCACCGATTGGAGGAAGCACATCCGGAGAGAGGGCGAACACGCCTTCTTGCGAGTCTCCCGCGACTCGCTCTGCGTTGACTCTGGCTGCCCACTTCCGCTCCGAGCCCCACCCGCAATCGTCGGAACCAATCGCCGATCTTGGCTAAACGACCCAGATTCCGGTTTGGCGGTTCATCCGCCCAAGGATGCAGCCACATGGTTCAGCACCCCCACCCCCGTTCTTGCTGCGCCCGGCCCGCCCTGGCCCTCTTGGCTGCGGCACTGGTGCTCGCGGCACTGAGCGGATGCAGTCGCAGCCACTACCGCGTTCAGGCCGACCGAGAAGTCCACTGCCTGGTCGAATCGGGGTCGACCGACCCCCGCTGGCCGCTGGAGAACTACACGATTCAGCCGGATCCGAAATCGCGATTCTACGATCCCAACCCGGCCGATTGCCCGCCCATGCCGATCGACGACCCGACGTCGCACCGGTTGATGCATTGCGTCGATGGAAAGAAGGGCTACAAGCACTGGCACGATTTTGGCGAAACGGGCTACGCCGACAATCCGGTGTGGAAGGCCTATCTTCCGCTCAACGAGAAGGGCGAACTGGTTCTGGACCGCAAGGCGGCCGTGCAGATGGCGCTGCTCCATTCGCCCGACTATCAAACCGAACTCGAGGATCTTTATCTTTCGGCCCTTACGGTCACCTTCGAACGTTTCCAGTTCGATACGCAGTTCTTCGGCGGCAACGATACGTTCTTCGAAACCACGGGTCCGATCAGCGGCCACGCCTCGTCGGACAGCACTCTCGCGGATGACGCAGCGTTGTCGTTGCGGAAGCAGTTTGCGGCCGGCGGGGAGCTCGTCGCGGGGGTGGCAAATTCGGTCGTGTGGGAACTGGGAGGCCCCAATTCTTACCGCGTGACCACGCCGATGACTTTCGCCTTCGTCCAACCGCTGCTTCGCGCCGCGGGCCGAGCGGTCGTTCTGGAGGACCTTACGCAGGCGGAACGCGATCTGTTGGCCAATATTCGCCAGATGGAACGTTATCGCCGCGGGTTCCACAACGCGGTGGTGGCCGGGCAGGCCGGCGTGACGGGCCCAAGTTCGGCAGGGGTGGGGCTCCCCTCCGTTTCGGGCGGGTTCAGTTCCCGTGCGGGAGGCCTGCTGAGCCTGCTCGAAAGCCAGGTGCGAATCCGCAACCAGGAAGGCAACGTGACCGGTATTCAGGACAGCCTCTATCAGATCGAGGCCTTATTTGAGGCCGGACGCGAGGACGACCGGCAACAGGTCGAATTGACTCGGCAGTCTCTTTACACTTCGCAGAGCAGTCTGCTTGCGGAACGCAACAACTACGAGCAGTCTCTCGATGAATACAAGGTATCGCTCGGTCTGCCGCCCGATCTTCCGGTCGTCGTCGAAGATCCGCTTCTGGACCAGTTCAACTTGATCGACGCCCGCTTGATGGACACGCAGGCGGCCGTCAACGAACTGCTCACGCTGCTGCGCGACAACAAGACCTACCCCACGCTGGAGGCCCGATGGTATGACGATCTGGCGCCGGCGCGCCAACTCTGCTGGTCTCAGATTGCTATGGTCGAGGACGACATCCGCAACTTCCAGCAAGCGTTGCCCGATCGGATCGCGGGCCTGCAGATGATCGGCGCCCGCCCCGAGGCGCAGACCGGGCAGATCGACGAGCAGATCTTCAGCGTGGAGCTTCTCAAGGAACGACTGGCGAAACTTCAAACGGATCTGGCCGCGCTGAAGGAGAGGATCGCCGAAACGCTCACCGGGATTGAGTCGATTGAGAAGATTCGCCAGACCGCCGCCGACAACGAGAAGATGATGAGCGACGAGGCGAGGAAGATGCTGCGCGACGTATTCACGGAACTCTACGACGAACTCGTCGAACTGTCGTTGATCGAGGCCCGAGCCCGGCTCGATTCGTCGACGCTGATCCCCATCGAATTGTCGTCCGAAGAGGCCTTCGACATCGCGAGGGTCCATCGCCGCGACTGGATGAACGCCCGGGCAGCCGTGGTGGACCAGTGGCGTCTGATCGAGGTCGCAGCCAACGATCTCAGAAGCGATCTGGACGTCGTCGTGGAAGGCCGAGCCGATCCGCTGGCCAGCAATCTGTTCGGAAGCTCGCCGGTCAACCGTACGACGGGAACCTTGCGGGTAGGCCTCGAATTCGACGCGCCGCTGACCCGACTGGCGGAACGCAACAATTATCGCCGCGCTCTGATCAACTACCAGCGGACGCGACGCGCGTACTACCAGTTCGAAGACGCCATCGAGCAGAACCTCCGAGACGCCATCCGCCAGATCCGGCTCAACCAGATCAATTTCGAGGTCAATCGCGCCGCCGTCTTTGTCTCGATCATTCGAACCGACCTGACACGAATCGGTTTGACCAAGCCGGCCGCCGCCGGTCGTGGGACCACGGCTCGTGACGTGCAAGAAGCTCTGCAATCCCTGCTGAATGCGCAGAACAGCTTCTTGAGAATCTGGGTGAACTACGAAGCCCAGCGAATGGCCCTCGATCTCGCTCTGGGAACGATGGAGTTGGATGACCAGGGCATGTGGATCGATCCGGGGCCGGTCACCGGCGAGCGCCTGAGGGCGTTGAATCTGCTTCAACCTTTGCCGAGGGTCGACGGGCAGGGACCTGGCGGCAGTGCAGCACCGGCCGTAGCCCCACCTATGGCGGGGGTTATTCCACTGCCTCCGGTCGTACGGACCGTCAGTCACGAGCAAGTGCGGAGCGTTCAAACGGGCCATTCGTTTCGCCGATGACGGCCGCTGCGAAAAAAGGCGTGCGTATTTGCGGCCGCGGCGACCGATAAACAGGAAACGACTGGAATAGGCGGCAAAATCGCGCCGCGGCAGCTTCTGCTCCCGAACCGTTTCCACAGCAACGACTTAGGCCGTTTCTTTGAACATTCAGGGGCGTTGCTTGCCGGTGGCTCTCCGCCGTTTGGACTGGAAAAACTGGACAGAGAATTGGCTGGTGGGCAGTATGTCGCACAACCGCCTCGTCGGATTCGTGGCTCTGGGAGCCCTCACTTGGTTCGCGTGTACCGGCTTGCAGGCCCAGACTGTTCCTGAAACTGGTCCGTTGAGCACCCTGTCGCTGGATGAGTTGCCCGGGCGGATGACGAAACCGGTGGTCTCCGGCCTGGCGCTGGATCCAACCGGTCGGTACTTGGCCGCTGCCGGCGACGATCATGTGGTTCGGATATGGGACACCCAGAGCGGAACGCTCCTCCGCCGCTTGGAGGGGCACACCGGATGGGTCCGCGCTTGCGCTTTTGCGCCGACCGGTCCGTTGCTGGCAACGGCAGGTCAGGATTGCCAGGTCTGTTTCTGGGACATAACCAGCGGACAACGGTTGCGGCAGGCTTCGCAGACGCGGGCTTCCATTGCTGCCGTTGTGTTTTCGCCTGACGGCCGGTTGCTGGCCGCGGGCGGATTCGAAAGCGCAATCCGTCTGATCGACGCGACGACCGGTCGGATCGTTCAGGAGATGGAAGCGGCAGACCGCGACGTGCGCGCCTTGGCCTTCTCCGGTGACGGACAATTCCTGGCTGCCGCCGGCAGCGGCGGCCGGATCCGCATAGCCGCGGTGGACGCAAGCAACAGGGTACGGGATCTTCCGGGTGACGGACGGGCCGTTCAAGCGCTGGCCTTTCGCGCCGACGGCGCGCGACTGGCGTCGGCCGGGCTGGGCGACGCGATCTCGCTCTGGGACTTGACCAGCGGCAGTCTGGCCGGGACTCTGCCGGCTCGGCCGGGCAAGATCATGGCACTCACCTACTGCGGTCCCGATCGTCTGGCCGCCGGCGGGAGCCTTAACACGATTCGCATTTTCGATCCCGATGGAGGCCGCGAAATCCTCCGTCTGGCAGGACATACCGGGTCCGTGTCGTCGCTCGTCTTCGACCCGGCGAGCGGACGATTGATCTCCGGGGGCTATGACACAACGGTTCGTTTCTGGATGACCGGAAACTGAGCAAGATATTTTGGACGGGCTATCGTGGGCAGGACAACGAGGTTCCGCAAATCGCCGCCGACGCAGTGAGCGCGATCGCGGCGAGGAGAATCTCAGGTTACGGCAAGCGGCTCGGCTACATGGAGGTAGTTCGTGGGATTGCTCCAGAACATCATCGCGTGGCGGCATGCAAGGTATGCCGCCGGACAGTCCAACCAGTCTCCCAGCGGATTCCGCACAGGGCGCATCTGCCGCTTCGAGCAAGTCGAGCATCGCTGGCTCCTCTCCGCCACGCCCATCCAGATCGGCGCCGTCTACTTCGAGGACAGCATCGGCGCCGACAACTCGGGCGACGTCTTCGAGGTCACTTGGGAAGGAGGCGCGCCGGGTACGCAACTCGCCGAGTTGACGATCGAAACCGACAAAGCCGGGGACGGTCTGAACGCGGTCGATACCTTCTTCGACAGCGCGCCGGGCGGGTTGGGCGTGTCGGGTTCGGTTCCCCTGCAAGTGCTTGAGAGCAGCGGTTTCACCGTCGTCGGCGTATCCCTGAGCGACGGCGGAACTACCCTCACGTTCACCTTCAGCGGATTCGATCCGGGAGAGAAGCTCCGGTTCTCCGTCGACGTGGACGAGAAGGGCTTCCTCAGCGACAACCCGGTTGCCGAGGGGGCGGAATTCGAGGGTTCGCAACTGATCGGCACCTTCACGGCACCCCATTACTACGACCAGACCGGGAGCGACATCTTCTGGGACGCCTACGACACCAAGCTCTCGGCATCGGGCCTGGACCTGCCGCCCGACAACTATGGGACTTCCGGAGAGGGCTCGCGTGAAGACCAGACCGCCGCGGCGATCTTCCAGATGCAGCAGACGCCCTTACCGATCTCCGTCAGCGGTACCGTTTTTGAGGATATCGATCTCGACAACTCGCAGGATGCCGGAGATCCGGGTATCGCCGGCGTGACGCTGAAGCTTCAGCAACTGGTGGGCGGCCAATACGCCGACACGGGCATGACGACCGTCACCGACGCCGACGGCTCCTACCGCTTCGACGAACTCCTGCCGGGCACCTATCGGATCGTCGAAACCCAGCCGAGCGGCTACTACAGTGTCGGCGCCGCCGCGGGCAACGTGGGCGGCGCCGTGCGCGGCTTGGTCGTCGACGCCGATACGATCGGCGAGATCGGCCTGCTGGGCGGAGAAGACAGCGTCGAGAACGATTTTGCCGAGGCGGCGCCTGCGGAATTGAGCGGGCACGTCTATCACGACGCCGACAACGACGGCCTGTTTGACTCGGGCGAAAGCGGGATTGCGGGGGCCACGGTCCGCGCCGTTCGCGTGCTGCCCGACGGATCGACGGCCGAGACCGTCACGACCACCTCGGCCGCCGACGGCTCCTGGGTGGCCTCCAACCTGCGACCGGGCCGGTGGCAGGTCGTCGAAGTGACTCCGCCCGGCTACCTCGACGGACTCGACGCCGCGGGCAATGCCGGCGGCACGGCCCAGAACCCGGGCGATTCGATCACCGGGATCCAACTCCTGAGCGGCCAGGTCGGCGAGAACTACAACTTCGGGGAACTCGTCCCGAGTTCCATCGCCGGTCGCGTGATTGCCGACATGGACGGCAACTGCATCTTCACCGCGGGCGATATTCCTTTGGCCGGCGTAACAATCAAGCTGCGCGATGCCGAGGGACAGTTGATCGGCACGACCACGACCGACTCGGACGGACGCTACCGGTTCGACGGCTTGGCGCCGGGAGTCTACTCGGTCGAAGAAATCCAGCCCGACGGTTACTTTGACGGCGGGGACCACGTGGGGACGTCCGGCGGAATGAAACTGGCGCCCGATTCGATCATCGACATCCCCATTGCCAGTGCCACCGACGCCACCGGTTACGACTTCTGCGAGATTCTGCCCAGCAGCGTCAGCGGGCGAGTTTCGGCCGATCTCGACGGAGATTGCCAGTACGACGCCGGTGAACCTCTACTGGAAGGTGTGACCGTTCACCTGCTCGACGCCGGCGGGAATCGCATCGCCGCCACGACCACCGACGCCGACGGCGAGTACGAATTCACCGACCTGGCGCCGGGCACGTACGGCGTGGAAGAGATCCAGCCCGAAGGATACTTCGACGGCAGCGAGAAAGTGGGGAGCGAAGGCGGCTCACTGCTCCCGCCCGATTCGATCGTCGACGTCGTCCTGATCAGCGGCACCCATGCCGTCAACTACGACTTCTGCGAAGTCATCCCGGCCAGCGTCAGCGGACGCGTCATTGTCGATGCCGACGGCGATTGCCGCTACGATGCCGGCGAGAGGCTGCTGGAAGGCGTGACGATCCGCCTGTTCGACAGTTCCGGGACGCTCGTTGCGACCACGACAACCAACGCCGCGGGGCGCTACGAATTCACGAATCTGCGCCCCGGCACCTACACGGTTACGGAATCCCAGCCCGAGGGCTATTTCGACAGTTGCGACCTGATCGGCAGCGCCGGCGGCAGCCGCCAGGCTCCCGACTCGATCACCGGTATCACCTTGATCACGGGTACGTCGGCGATCGGCTACGATTTCTGCGAACTCGAACCGGTCAGTCTTTCGGGCTACGTCTATGTGGATCTCGACAACGACGGCGTGCGCGACAGCGGCGAAGCCGGGATCGGCGGGGTGAAGCTCACGCTGCTCGACGCCGACGGGAATCCGACGACCACCACCACGGTGACCGATTCCTCGGGTTTCTACCGGTTCGACGGTCTGGCGCCGAAGGCGACCTACGGCGTGGCCGAGACGCAGCCGGCCGGCTACTACGACGGATTGGACGCTGCCGGCACGGCCGATGGAACGGCCCACAACCCGGGCGACAAGCTCACCGGCGCCGTCCTCGGCGTCGGCGTCCACGGCAAGGACTATAACTTCGGCGAACTGCCGCCCGCCAGCATCAGCGGCCTGGTCCACGGCGAACTCAACGGCGACTGCATTCCCGATCCGGGCGAACCCCTGTTGGAAGGCGTCACCGTCTATCTGCTCGACGCCTCGGGCAATCGCATTGCCTCGACCTTGACCGATTCAGCCGGCATGTACCGGTTCACGAACCTGAAGCCGGGCGTGTACGGCGTCGAGGAGATCCAGCCGGACGGCTATCTTCAGGGCAGGACCCACGCAGGGTCGGCCGGCGGACGGGTGGTCGGCGACCGCGTCCTGGAAGTCGACCTGGGGCCGGGAATCGACGGCGTTGAATACAACTTCTGCGAGGCGGTTCCGGCAACCATTTCGGGCTACGTGTTCCAGGACGGTCCGGTCATCGAACTTCCGGAAGGCACCGAACTGGACGACGTGAGCCGGTATCGCGACGGGTCCTTCACTTCCGACGATCAGCCGATTGAAGGCGTCGTTCTGCAACTGGGCGACGCCAGCGGCGCTCCGCTGCTGGGTACCGACGGGGAGCCGATTACCACGGTCACCGACGCCAACGGTTACTACGAGTTCACCGGCCTGTATCAAGGCACCTACACGGTTCTCGAGACCCATCCGGAGGATTACACGGACGGCATCGACACACCGGGCAGCAACGGCGGCATGGCAGTCAATCCCCACGAAGAATTGGACCAGATGATCCTCAGCCAGTTGGCGGTCGATCCGGCCAACGACGCGATCATCCGCATTCCGCTGGCCATGGGCGAGAACGCGACGTCCTACAATTTCAGCGAGGTTCGCGTCTCCGAGATCGATCCGCCGGTTCCGCCGCTGCCCCCCTCGAATCCGCCCAGCAATCCGCTGCCGCCCCCGACGGCGAACAACGGCGATCCGTCGGTCGCTCCGGCCGTCTTCTACATGCACGGTCCTGCTCAATGGAAGGGTTTGACGAACTGGGGAGGCGGCGGGTTGGTCCCCCGTTGCAGTTGGCATCTGAGTATCATCAATGCCGGCAAACCGCGCGACGCCGACGACGAACAGGGGGAAGCCGACCTGCTGGCCGTCCAGGCCCTGTATTTCGACCCGCTTACCTGGACGGGTAGCGACGTCGATCAGGGCGAATGGGTGTTTGCCGACGAGAACGGAATTGAAACGCGCCGCACGATGTTCGGGATCGAAGGCGGCGTTCCGCTTGTGGGCGACTTCAACGGCGACGGAATCGACGAGATCGCCGTGTTCCGCGACGGGGTCTGGTTCTTCGATCTTAACGGCAACGGCTATTGGGACGAAGGCGATCTCTGGGCCAGGCTCGGCGCCATCGGCGATCAGGCGGTGGTGGGCGACTGGGACGGAGACGGCAAGGCCGACATCGGCATCTTCGGGCCTTCGTGGGTTCGCGACGAGTTGGCGATCCGTTACGAACCGGGTCTGCCGGACGCGGCCAATCAACTTCAGGGCCCAATGAAGAACGTTCCGCCCGAAGAACAAGTCGCAGCGACCGAACGCCGGCTGATGAAGCAGTCGGCCCAAGGTCCCGTACGGTCGGATTTGATCGATCACGTGTTCCAGTACGGCAGCCCGGGCGATCTGGCCGTCTCCGGCGATTGGAACGGCGACGGAGTGTCGAACATCGGCTTGTTCCGCCGGGGCACCTGGTACCTCGACCTCGACGGCGACGGGCGCTGGAGCGCCGGCGACGCCTTTGTCGAGAGCTTCGGCGCCGAGGGAGATCTGCCCGTCGTGGGCGACTTCAACGGCGACGGAATCGACGACTTGGGGGTCTATCGCGAGGGCCGGTGGCGTCTCGATTCCAACGGCGACCGCCGCCTGGATGCCGCGGATCGCGTAGTTCAATTTGGCGGTTCGCACGACAAGCCGGTGGCGGGCGACTTTGACGGCGACGGAGTCGACGAGATCGCACTCTATCGCGATCGAACGGGTGAGATCGTCACACCGCCTGCCGGGGCCACGGTTCCCACGCCTGCACCGGCGCCGGCCGCGAACTAAATGGGCTTGCGTGATTCCCGGAAGCACCCCCGCGGTCCATTACCCGTCATTCCCGCGAAGGCGGGAATCCAGACACTCGGCAAACGTCACTGGATTCCCGCCTTCGCGGGAATGACGCCGGGGAGGGCCCTCTCGCCGCTGAGTTTCCACGAATCACGCAATTCCATTTGAGATCGCACACTTCGGGTTGCCCCCAGCGCCGACAGGCCTGCCGCCGCGGCAGATCGACCATTGCCCGGACCGGTCCTCCGGTCCGGTTTGCCGGAATGTGCAGGTCTCGGGGCTGTTCGGGCCCCAGCCCATTGCTGTATGCTTCCCGTTGGGATAACGGTATTCTCCAATCGACGCAACGTGCGATGGGCATGTGGGGAATGACGATGACCGACGGGAGTGGAACCCGGCGCCAGCCGACGTCCGAGGAACGCGAAGGGGTGTTCCGGGCCGTCTTCGCGCAGACTGCCGTGGGGGTCGCGCAGGTCATATCGCGCACCGGGGCGTTTGTCCGCATCAATCGGCGTTATGCGGAGATTCTGGGTTACACCGTCGCGGAGATGGAGAACCTCACGTTCCAGGCGATCACCCACGCCGAGGATCTGGAAGAGGATCTGGCCAACATGCGGCGGTTGTTGGCCGGCGAGATCCACGAGTTCGCCCTGGAAGAACGCTACTATCACAAGAACGGTTCGATCGTGTGGGTCAACCTGACGGTCTCTCCGATGTGGGCAATCGGAGAGGAGCCGGATTACCACCTTGCGATCGTTGAAGACATTACCCTTCGCAAACAAACCGAACGGGCACTTCGCGAGAGTGAAGGAAAACTGCGGGAGGCCCAGCGGATGGCTCGTCTCGGCAACTGGTATTGGGACGTATCGAGCGGGAACGTCGAATGGTCAGAGGAAGTGTACAGGATCTTCCAGCTCGACCCGAAGGAATTCACCCCTCAAATCGATTCGATCCAGGCACTTTCCCCCTGGCCTGAAGACCATGAGCGAGACAAGGAACTCATCCAAAGAGCCTTAGCGAGCCGCGAGCAAGGTTCCCACGAACAGCGGTTTCTTGGTCCCGACGGGAGTATAGGCTACTGCTTCTCCATTTTTCAGGGAGTCTATGACGACGACGGCGATCTACTTGCCATCAAAGGAACGGTTCAGGACGTCACCGAGCATCGGCGAGCGGAGCAGAATTATCAAACGCTTTTCAGCGAGATGCTGAACGGATTCGCCTTGCACGAGGTCATTCGCGACGAACAGGGTCGTCCGGTCGACTTCCGCTACCTGGCCGTGAATCCGGCTTTCGAGCGTCTCACCGGCTTGAAGGCAAAGGACGTTGCGGAAAAGACGATGCTGGAGATGATGCCGGGCACCGAGAACAGCTTCATCGACACGCTCGGACACGTTGCTCTGAGTGGCGAGCCCGCATCCTTGGATCGTTACGTTCCGCCGCTCGACCGGTACTACACCGTGACGGCCTTCCAACCGGCGCCCAACCAGCTCGCCGTAATCTTCGACGATATCACCGACCGCAAACGTGCCGAACGCCAGCGCGAGGAGTTGATCGCCCGGTTGGAAGCCCAGAATGCCGAATTAGAGCGTTTTACCTATACCGTTTCTCACGACTTGAAGAGCCCGCTGATCACGATCAAGGGCTACATCGGACTCCTTTCCGAGGCCTTGGAGGGGGTGGGACCGGAATCCGTACACGGTGATCTGGAGCGGATATCAAGCGCCGCCGATAAGATGGGGATGCTGCTGGAGGATCTGTTGGAGTTGTCGCGAATCGGCCGGTTGATCAATCCGCCCGAAGACGTGCCCGTGGCTGCCTTGGTGGACGACGCTCTCACGCTTCTTCGCGGGCGTCTGGAAGAGATGCCCGTGGAGATTGCGGTGGAACCGGACTTGCCCGTCCTGCGCGGTGACCGTACCCGGCTGCTGGAGATCTTCCAGAACTTGATCGACAACTCGGTCAAGTACATGGGTCCCCAACCGAAACCCCGAATCGAAATCGGCGCCCGCCGCGACGGGAACGAAACCGTCTATTACGTCCGCGACAACGGAATCGGTATCGAACCACGCTTTCAAGAGAAGGTCTTCGGCCTGTTCGATCAGCTCGACCCGAAAGCAGAAGGCACCGGCATCGGCCTGGCGCTGGTCAAGCGGATCGTCGAGATCCATGGGGGGCGCATCTGGATCGAGTCGGAAGGCAAGGGGCGTGGATCGACCTTCTGTTTTGTGATTCCGAACAGCAAGTAGGGTCGCTTTCGTTGACGGGTCGGTGCACTATCTTCCCAACCGAATCTCGCCCAAGTCGTTGCAGGCCCTGCTCACCGCGGCGGGTGGCGAGAAGCCGGAAAAGGACTGGTAGGCGACTATCGCCGTCGCCGAAAGACCTGTTGCACCTGTGTGAGGGCCTCGGCCAGGCGGTCGACTTCTTCCCGCGTGTTGTAGAGATAGAAACTGGCCCGGGCCGTGGCGTTGACGTTGAATCGCTTGTGGAGCGGCATGGCGCAGTGGTGGCCGGCGCGGACGGCCACGCCGTGGCGATCGAGCAGTTGGGCGATGTCGTGAGCGTGGGGGCGGTTGTTCTCGAAAACGAAGCTGACGATGCCCGACTTTTCCTCGGGCGGCGGGCCGAAGAAACGTAACGTGCCCAATTCGCCCAGAACCCGGTGGGCGTACACCGTGAGATCGTGTTCGTGCTGGGCCACCGCGCCGAGGCCGATCGCGCCCAGGTAGTCGATCGCCGCCCCCAGCCCGATCGCCGGCACGATCGGCGGGGTGCCCGCCTCGAATTTGGCGGGCAGGTCGGCCGGTTCAAAACCGTCGAGCCTGACCCGGCGGATCATGCTGCCGCCGCCCAGGAAGGGCGGCATCGCCTCGAGCAGTTCCCGTTTGCCCCACAGCACGCCGACGCCGGAGGGGCCCATCATCTTGTGCCCGCTGAAGGCCAGAAAGTCGGCGCCCAAGGCCTCGACGTCGATCGCCCGGTGGGGAACGCTCTGGGCGCCGTCGATCAGCACGAGCGCTCCGGCCACATGGGCCTTGGCCACGATCTGCTCGATCGGATTGATCGTCCCCAGCACGTTCGATACGGCCGTGACGGCCACCATCCGAGTTCTCTCTGTCAGCAACCGATCGAAGCTCTCCAGGTCGAGCTTGCCGTCGTCAGTCACCGGAACGGCAACCACCTTGGCCCCGGTGCGCTCGGCCAGTTGGTGCCAGGGGACGAGGTTGGAGTGGTGTTCCATCTCGGTGAGCAGGATCTCGTCGCCCGGGCCCAAGTTGGCGTCGCCCCAACTGCGGGCGACCAGGTTGATCGCACCCGTCGTCCCGGTGGTGAAGATCACCTCTTCGCGGGCCGAGGCGTTGATGAACGTGCGGACCTTTTCGCGGGCGTCTTCGTAGAGATCGGTCGACTGGTCCGAAAGCCAATGGATGCCGCGATGAACGTTGGCGTAGTGGTGCTCGTAGGTCTCGACCATGGCCTGAATGACCTGCCGCGGCCGCTGGGTGGTGGCGGCATTGTCGAGATAGGTGAGCGGCACGCCGTCGTGCAAGGTCTTGGCGAGGATGGGAAAATCGGCGCGGATCTTATCGGTATCCAGAGGACACGTCCGGCAGGCGTCGGTCGTCATGATTGGCTTTCCTCTCCGCTGTCTCCATCCGCTTTCTCGACCGGCGAGAAGACGGCCGCCTGGAGCACGCGCCACGGCAGCAGGCAGCACTTCTGCCGGTTGGGGGTGAGTTTGGCGCCGAACAGTTCGAGCATGTCTTCGGCCGTGAACCGGCGGACCTCGTCGACCATCTTGCCGTCGAACCGCTCGATGAGCATCGAGGCCGAGGCCTGGCTGATGCAGCAGCCGTCGCCCTCGAACCAGGCTTCTTGCAGCCGGCCTTGCCCGTCGATGTTCAGCTCGATCGACACCGTGTCGCCGCAGAGCGGATTGTCGTCTTCATGGGCGTGCGTGCAGTGCGTGGCATGACCCCGGTGGTAGGGATCCTCGTAGTGGTCGAGCACGTGCTCTTGATAGATTTCCTCTTCGTCCGGCGCCATGGGACTCCTCGGCATGCCAGGTCGTAAACTCGTGGTGGAGTTGAATTCTATCCCCGCCGGGTGCGGGGGCAAGGTACTGAGGACGGGAGGGGCGACTCGACGTGGACTCCTCAGGGGCTCCTGGCCGAACATCTGGCCGCCATGTGGGTGCCGGGCGCCGCACGGCTCCCGGATCGTCGGGCCATACTCCGCTTCAACAGGCCGTGCGACGCCGGATACCTGCTTTTCGGACGCTCACCGCCCGAATTGGAATTCTCTCCGTTTGTTGAACAAAACAGCCCCCACCGTCAACAAGTGCATCTTCGTCGTCGACCGCCAGACCCGCGAAGAATTCAACCGCTTCCAGGAGGGCTGCGTCGAAGAGAACGCCAACACCCGAGGGCAAGCTTCCGGAATCGTGAAAGGCCCTTTACTCGTCCGTTTCGGGGCTCTTGAGCGGGCGGAAACGGACGGTAGTCTGCTCGGCGGCCCGGGCGGCTTCGACCGCTTCGCGGTAGAACTTCTCTTGGGCGCGGACCGGTTTGCGGGATCTCGGCAGCGGCTCGTAGGTGCCGTCGGCAAGCAGGCAGCGGGCTTTGACGTTGTCGGCGAAGTAGGTCTCCAGGATTCCGACGAGACGCCGCCGGACGTTCGGATCGAGGACGGGGAAGATGATCTCGAGCCGATTGTCCAGGTTGCGCCGCATCCAGTCGGCGCTCGACATGTAGACCTCTTCGTGGCCGCCGTTGCGGAAGAAGAAGATGCGGGCATGTTCGAGAAAGCGATCGACGATGGATCGGACTTCGATGTTCTCGGAAACGCCTTTCACCCCGGGCCGCAGGCAGCAGATTCCCCGCACGTTGAGGAGCACCCGGACGCCGGCCTGGCTTGCCCGGTAGAGGGCCTGGCAGATCTCGGGGTGTTCGAGGGAATTGACCTTGGCCATGATCAGGCCCGGCTGCTCCTTGGTGGAAACGTTGATTTCGCGGTCGATCAGTTCGATGAACCGTTCCTTCAGCCGCCGCGGCTCCACCGTCAGCTTGGACCAGCCGACGGCCTCGGAATAGCCGGTCAGAAGGTTGAAGAAGGCGGCCACGTCGGCGGTGAGTTCCCGGTCGCGAGTGATCAGGCCGACGTCGGAATAGACCCGGGCGGTGCGGTCGTTGTAGTTGCCGGTCGCCAGGTGGACGTAGCGGTGGATGCGGCCCGATTCGCGCCGGACAATAAGCAGGGCCTTGGCGTGCGTCTTCAGGCCGGCGATGCCGTAGATGACGTGGCAGCCGGCGTCTTCGAGCTGCCGGGCCCAGACGACGTTGGCCGCTTCGTCGAACCGGGCCTTGAGTTCGACCAGGACGGTCACCTGTTTGCCGGCGGCCGAGGCTCGCGACAAGGCCTTTACGATGGGCGAGTTGCCGCTCGTCCGATAGAGGGTCTGCTTGATGGCCAGCACGTCCGGATCGGCGGCCGCTTCCTCCACGAGTTTGACGACCGGGTCGAACGACTCGTAGGGATGGAAAAGCATCACGTCCCGTTCCTGGACGGTCTGCCAGATGTTCTCCGAACCGATGAGATCGCGGGGCGGCTGAGGGGGCCAGTCGGCGTCGGCGAGCGACTCGAATTCGGGCAGGCCCACCAACTGCCAGAGGGCCTTGGCGTCGAGCATTCCGTTGACTTCATAGACTTCGTCGGGCGTCAGGCCGAGCCAGTCTCTGAGCCACTTCAGCAGTTCTGCGTCGACGCCGGCCGAGACGGCCAGTCGCACGACGCGCCGCCGGCCGCGGGCGATGACGGTCTGCTCGACCACGTTCAGCAGGTCGCTGGCGTCGTCGTCTTCGATGGCCACGTCGGCGTCGCGAGTCAGGCGAATCACGGTCTTGGCCGTGACCTCGCAGCCCGGGAACAGCTTCTCGGCGTTGTCGGCAATCACGTCTTCGAGCCGGGCAAGGTGCGTTCCCTCGTCGGCAGGAAGCTGGATGAATCGCGGACAATTGCCGGGGACGGGGACCAGGGCGACTCGTTTCTGGCGTCCTTCTTCGGTTTCGACCAGCAGTTGCAGGACGACGTTGAGTTGCAGCCCCGGCAGGAGGGGCTGAGGCGAGAGCTCCTCGATGGCCATGGGCGTCAACAGCGGATCGATCTCGCGGGCGAAACAGCCGCTGAGGAACTCGCGCTGCGACTCGTCCCAGTCGTCGCGCTCGTGAACGAACAGGCCGTGCGCGGCCAGGGCGTCGAACACTTCGCGGATTCCTTGAGACTGTTCGGCCACCATGCGGTGGGCTCGCTCCGAGATTGCCTTGAGCTGCTGGTTGGGCGTCATGCCCGACCGGTCGCGTTTGCGGACTTTCGCCGACCGTTGCTGCATCAGGCCGGCGACACGGATCATGAAGAATTCGTCGAGATTCGAACTGACGATAGCCAGGAAGTTCAGACGTTCCAGCAGCGGGAGTTCCGGGTTGAGCCCCTCGCGGAGAACGCGGTCGTTGAACTCCAGCCAGCTCAATTCGCGGTTGAAGTACAGATCGGGGGAATTCAGGTCGATCTTAGCCACTGGCCGGTGTTTCCTTGTTCGGTTTTGGGAGTTGCGAGGGTGCGGGGCGGTTGGGACCGGGCAGGAGATTACGGTCGCGGGTAGTCGCCTTTCGATCTGCGAAAAGGCGTTTGTCTGCGGAACGAACAACGACACTTGTTGATTCGTGATTCCTTGGCAGCAGGAGACGACTACGCCTCTTCGAGGCGAATTCTCATTCCGTAAATATCTTCGAACATGTCGCCCTTGGCGGCGATCGCCTTGCGTTCGAGCACCAGGTTGTTGACGCCGGGAACGAAGATGATGAACTCGTCGTCCTGGCGTTCGAAACGGAGCGACTGGGGATTGCGAATCTGCCCGCGTGCGACGGCGTCGCAGGCGCGGAGGATCGCAGCAAGCTTGCTGACGACGACCCGTTGCTCGCGCGGCAGGCTCATGTAGTCGAGGTGGGAAGGCTTGGGCACGCTGCGGCGATGATATCTGGCGATGTGGGCCACCAGGTGCACTTCTCGCGGCGTGAGGCCGAAGAGTTCGGAATAGCGGATCAGGTAGTAGCTGTGCTTGTGGTGGGAGCCGGCCGCCACGTATCCGCCCACCTCGTGCAGGATGGCGGCCACGTGGAGGAGCAGCCGTTCGCGAGCCGCCAGCCCGTGGTCCGACTGAAACTCGTCGAACAGCCGAATCGACAGGGCAGCCACATCCCGTGCATGGGCCGGATCGACGCGGTATTTCTCGGCGAGCGTCCGGGCGGAATGCAGCACGCCTTCGATGATCTCCCGGTCTTCTTCGTCGCTTACGTTGCGGGCCAGGTCGAGGAGCAATCCGTCGCGCATGGAAACGCGGGAGACGATCATCTCATCGACCTTGGTACGGCGGAGCAGGGCCCGGTAGATCAGCAGGGCGGGCATCAGGGTCTCGGCGTCGGCGATCGGCAGCCCGTGTTTTCGAGCGGTCTGCTCGACCGACAAATGTTCGCACTCGGTCACCAGCCGATTGAAATCGGAGGCGGCCACGTTGTAGAGGTCCTGCGACTCCGTGGTAGTCCCGATCTTCTGAGCGGCGAAGCGCACGTCGCCCCCCACGGCCACGAACGACCGGATGTTGTCGAGCGAAACGGACCCTTCGGCGGCGGTCACGATCTTGGTGATATGGGGGCCGAGAACATCTCCCGATCGGCCGGCAAGATCTTCGCCGGTGAGGAACAATTCCTGAAGGCGAATCGATCCCAGCCGCAGGCTGTAAGAAGCGGCAATCTCGCCCTCTTCCAGGACGATCAGCAGGGTGCTCCCGCCGCCCACGTCGGCAATGAGCGTGCGGTCCCGGTGCAAATCGCTGGCCCCGGCGACGGCCTGCCTCACGGCGGAGACGGTCAGGCGGCTCTCCTCGGAAGTCCCGATGACCTCGACATTGAACTTGGTCGCCATGAAGATCCGGTCGAGGAAGGTGTCGCAGTTGACCGCTTCTCGCACGGCACTGGTCGCCACCGCGCGGACCTGTTCCACATGGTACAGTTCGAGGACCTGCCGGTAGTCGCGGAGCACGGCGATGGCGGCACGCATGCTGCGATTGCCCAGCCGCCCGCGGCGGAACGAATCCTGTCCCAGACGCACGGCCCGGTGCAATCGTTCGAGTGTCGAGATCCTTCCGTCGGGCAGGACTTCGGCGACGACCATCCGCACGGCGTTGGAGCCGATGTCAATTGCCGCGACTGTCTTGACGCTGCCCGATTCCCCTTGAATCGAATGGGTCTCCTGCATCGAGGTGCTGCCTTCCCGTGTTGCCAATTTTCGCTCTTCGGCCTGACGCTTTCACGTCCACTGGCTCGCCGCAGTTTCCATGACGGGAGTCGCTTGCTCGGCGTCGAAGTACTCGGCTCCCTCCTCCGCGTCAATTTCCTCCTCTCCCTCTGCCGCCTCCTCATCGTCCTCCGACGGGGGGAGGTTTCCGCGAAGGGAGCAACAACCGACCAGTTCGCGCAACTGCTCCCAACGCGCCTCCTGCTTCAACTCGCGCCAATAGCCCACGAGTTCCTCGAACAGTCGGGCTCGCGTGGCCTGCCGCTCGTCGCGAAGGTATTCGATCCCGGCCGCGAGCCGCCCCAGGTGTCCGTTGTGGCCGTAGCACTCCGCCAGGCGTTTTCCCTCTTCGCCCAACGTCGCGGCCAGGTGCTCGACCCAGACGTCGCAGTCGTGAATGTCGCCCAGAAGCGTTTGGATCCGTTTGACGGCGGTATAGTAGCGGTCGAGCCGACCGGCATAGGCGGGCTTGCAGATCTCCAAAGTATAGCGGAAGTGCTTGGCGGCAATCCGCATCTCGTGATGGCCTTCCTCGTTCTTGGGGTCGTCCAGACTGTCCTCGTAGTCCAGGAATTCGTCGAGATTCTCGCCGATCTGCTGTTCGAGCCGGCAGAAGAGATCGCGCCCCGTCAGCCGCACGCTCTTCTTGGCCAACTCCACGAGGGTCGCCTTCGACGACGCCAGCAGGTCTTCGATCGCGCCGCTGTTCTCCGCCCGCTCGGTCGCCGCGACCACCGTCGGCTGCAGCCGTTCGCGCTGATTCTCCAAACCAACGACGATCCTCGCGATACCCGGCAGGAGCGCCCGGTCGGTGAGATCGGCGAGCAATCGCCACAGGAAGTCCACCTGAACGTCCTTGTCGCGTGCATCTCCCAACCCTTTGAGCAACTTGCGGATCTCTTTTCGCCACATCTTGTACTGCTTGCGCGGATAGCAGTCGCGGCTCATCTGCAGCACAGCGTCCAAACGCCGGCAGGCGACGCGAGCGCGGTGAACGAACTCGATGTCGTCGCTCTCGCGAAGCCCCGACATCTGGCCCGACAATTGCCTCGCCTGCTTCCGCAGATATCGGGTGGTGAGGAGCTGATAGCTCTGCGTGTCAGCCGGTTTCATGGGTGGAGGTTCACGAGAACTGGTGGTTGGAACGGACAGCCTTGTCCAGATAAGCATTGCCCCATCTTCGACCATTTCGCGGCAACAATCGGCGATTATTCGGCGAAAAAGATCGGCCTCCCGGCCGCCCGTGACGGGCCGCTTCGGTTGAGGGACATTATGAATGCTATCGCCGGCGGAGTGGTCAAGCAAGCATACCCTCCTCCGTGCGGAGGCCGTCCTGGGGGGGTGCGATTCACCAATCCCCCACACGTCCAACGGACCCACCCGCACAGGCTCTGTAACCCGCACATCCAGCACATTTTGCGCCCGTTTGGCACATTCCTTTTTCTGGCCGTCACGGATTTTGGGGAGGGTGATGCGCGGCTACCGATGAGGCAACCAGAAATCCTACCGGCCAGACGCTGAAACATCCTGGTACTGCTTCGTCAAAGAAAGCAGAAGACCCCGTTTTTGCCGAGAAAAACGAGGTCTTACTGCTTGATACGAATACACTAGTGGAGGCGGCGGGAATCGAACCTATATCGTTTTCCCCGGGAAATACGGGGTTTCCTGAGACAGGCAACGTAGAATCCAACGTAACCGGCGCACGGGCCCTTGATCTGCTGGTCGGCGCTTGGCCTAACCTTCCTCTGGCCGATCACAAAGAGATTCTGAGGATCGTGCGCCGTGCGGCCGGGGTGGGTCAAGTGTGACGTCGGCCCCGTCACCCAGTGCGGCCGGCTTGCCTTTCGTGCCTTGCGCCGTTCCGTCTGCCAGATAGCCGACAGTGGGGGTCGTGGCGATCGTGACGGTTGCTCTGGCTGGCGGGCCGTTTGCTGTGTGCCGGCTCGCGTCACCTTGAAGAGGGGGTTGCGTGGCGTTGCCGGCACAACCGGAAAAGGCTGAATTTCAGGACTCGAAAACCAACGTGCGGCTTGTGTCTTTTCTGGCGTCAACTACGCTGGTGGTTATGCACCGCCGTTGGACGTTGGTTGGTTTTCGGAAGCGTGACAAGACATGACAGGTTCGGTTTTCTATGCGACTCCTCACGATTGACGAGGCCGCTGAACGCCTCAGTATCACACCTCGACAAGTCAACACCCTGATCCGAAGCGGCCGGCTCCCGTGGGTCAACGTGTCATTGAAAGCCGGCTCGTCCAAGCCGCGTAAGCGGATTGCGGAGTCAGACTTGTTCAGGTTCATTGAACAGCGCCGGGTAACGCAACAGGCCGTTGCTCCGCGGAAGTACCGCCGACATGTACGGCAGTCGCAAGCATGATGCTTGCGTAGGAATCAACAGACGCTCGCGACAAAGCTTGCCTTTTTGCTATCCGGGGCTTGTTGGCACTTCCAACGTGGAACCCACGGGAATCAACCCCCGTGGGTTCTTTCGTTTCCTGCCTAACTTCACCCCAACAGAGAGTAAACCGTTGGCCGTGACAACCCTGTTGCCCTGGCAATCGCGGAAATGGATTCCCCGGCGGCGCGAAGCTTCTGGACGGCAGATTGCTTTGCCCTCGTGTTCTCGTTCCTGCATCCCGCCTGCCTTCCGCCCCACGTCTTGCCTTCCGCTCTTGCGGCTTCGATGCCGGCGCGAACCCGTTCCGATCGCACTTCGGTTTCGTACGCTGCTACGCTTGCCAGCACGTTTGCCATGAGCCGGCCCGAAGGCGTCGATAGGTCAAGGCTGTCTCTGATCGACACGAGCCCAACCTGTCTTGCCTGGAGCGCCTCGAATAGCGCCGTAAGTCCAGCAGCAGTTCTCCCAAGCCGGTCCAATCGCCAGACGAGAATGCGGCTTACCTTGCCGGCTTCCACGTCGCTCCATAATCTGGCCCACCCGGGTCGATCCATCGTCGTGCCGGTTGCCCTGTCGCGAAACTCGCGAACCTCCACGTCAGGGTTTGCCTTCTGCCAACGTTCAAGGTCTGTCAGTTGGGCACGAAAGAGTTGCTGGTCGGAAGAAACGCGAATGTAGATAGCGGTGTGCGGCATGGGTGTTACTCCTCTCGGCAAGGTTGGCTACGTCAACGCTGGAGTTTACTTCTGGCGTGACAACCTGGACGTGACGTAACTCGTTGGTTTTCAATCGACGGGATGGGGGTTTCTGTTATGGGTGCAAACTTGACAGCGCGGGAGGTGGTTGGCCAGTTGGAGGGCGACGACAAACGGGGCAGCGCGAACGCTACCCCGTAAGCCAGGTTTCCGTAGTCCGCAGTACGGGCTACACTTCGCACTCGTCCAGGAGTCCAAGTTCCTGGGCTTTCTTGACGCCCCCGGCCTGCACCGTCTTCGCGTACCGTTTGGCAGCCTTCTCAAGGAATTGCTTGCATACGAATCTCAAACCGCGGTCAAGCATCCATTCGGGATCACTCGGAAAGTTGTCCTGGCCGAGAACGAACTCGAAAAGCTTGACAACGAATTTCCGTCGAACGTCCAACTGGACGAATGACGGGAAGTACGGGTCAAGGGCGGACTCAATTTCCTTGTACGCCTTTTTGTTCCAGAGTGCGAATCGTTCTTCACCGAAGAACTTCTCGACGCCCAGTCTTGCCCGAATCAACTCCACGATGAAATAGCTTGCCTCACTGAGTGCCTTGACCTGGCGGGGTGAAGGCTTCTCTTCTCGGGTCGTGGCAGTGTCGGCATTCTCTTCTCGAATTGTGGCCGTGGTGCTGGTGTCGGTCATGGTGCTAACCTCCAGAGGAAACAGGTGAAACGGGATTGACGCTTTCCGCCTTGTCGTTGGACAAGAGGGGAAGGGGCAATCCTTGCCCTGGGGTTCACGCAACGCACTTGCCGATGCGACCGAAGAAACCGATTGACGCGACTACATCCTCTTCCGTTGCATGACGCAACTGGCGCTTGTCGACCGGACCACAAAGCCCTCCGTCAACGCGAGTGATGTAGGCCGATCTGCTGAGCGCCGTCATCGCGTCGATCGTTCCGGTCATGGTGTTGCCGTCAAGCATTGTCCAGGCAACGTTGTCGTGAAGCTTGAACGTGTCAGTCATTGGATCACCTCATAAGAAGAGTTGAGAAGAGCGGAAGGCGCGAACCTTCTACTTGAAATGTACTCGATTGTCGTGACACTGCAAGCAACAAAGCGGCAGGTTTTCGCGAATAGTGCAAACCACCTCTGATACATTTGGACTATCCCTCAAAGGTCGCAATAAGAGTGTATGATGTATTCTGAGTGGAAGGGCGTTCTATTCCCTGCCAGGTGTTGCGGAAGAGGATGGGTGTTTTCCAGGGGGGCCCCATTCCAGGAAATCTTGCCCGACCCCCGACCCCGCTTTCCCGTTCCCGGTTACAGTTAGCCCCCCCTCTCCCGCTCGGAAAATCGGCCGAATCCTCCAGGGGCCCCATGTAGGCAGACCGTATCAGAGGGGCCCCAAGGGAAGAACGCCCCAGGGGGCCCCAAGCAGAATGCGCCCGTCGGAAAACCCGACACCTCACACAGAGCCAAGCTGCCATGTGCGCCCATCGCGCCCGGGCGTTCTACGACAGGGAAGCTGAAAAGCGAAAGCTCTCAGGGAAAAAGGCCGCCCTTCAGGACAATTGTCCTGAACCCCCCAAAGGTCAGGCCCGCGACCAAGTAGGCCAAGCGTTCGGCGTCAGCGGCAAGAGCGTCGATCGCGCGGCCCGTGTCGTGCGGGCTGGCATCCCTGAGCTTGCCGCGGCCGTCGATGCCTCTTCTCCTTGGCCGACGACGGAGTGGTGGACCCGGGCAGGGGCCCCGAGGCTCGTCAAGTAACGGCCGGCGATCCCGTAGCCGGCGAGGCCCCACCCGGAGTAGGGGCGTTCGGCGTGCCCCAATACTGGCCGACCAACGCCCAGCGGACAGGCCCCCCCAATCCGGGGCCCTCTGACGGTGGTATATGGCACAACCCTACGGTTGTAATGAAACAGCGTGCGCCATGGGTTTCCGGGAGTAGTAAATGCTCCGTTGTAAAATAGGGGTTTATGAACCTGAGTTGACACAATCACCCCTAGAACCCACGCGAGGAACGAAGAACATGGCTCACTCGAAAACCCCAGCAACGAAGATGATCGGGACGCGCGAAATCGCGTCGACCTGCGGCGTCACCGTGGCGACCGTCACGAAATGGGCGGCGTCCGGCGCAATGCCTCGACCGTACCGCTTCGGGACCGGCACGAATGCCCTCATGCGTTGGCCAAAGGAGGAAATCGACTCCTGGCTTGAGCAATGCCGCGTTCGCGATGAACAACAAGCCGGCTAGGTACGCTCGCATCACAACGACACCACAACTTTGGAGTATTCAACATGACAGCACAATCGAACTACCAGACCACGGCGCTTACGACGTTGGCAGTAGAGATCAACGAACACCACCGCCAGGCAGAGGCATCTGCTAAGACGGCTCTGGAACACGCACGCGCTGCCGGCGACCTACTCTTGCAGGCCAAGGGGAAGTGTCAGCACGGAACGTGGGGCGAATGGCTCGTCCAAAACTTCCAAGGTTCTACGCGGACGGCGCAGCGTTACATGGGATTCTCGAAGCGGTGGCCGGAACTCGAAGCAAAAACGACACGCGTGGCGGATTTGCCGATTCGAGAAGCGGCACGATTGCTGGCGGATTCCGGGCCGATCGACTTGGACGTCGAGATTCACCCGGCGGCGAATATGTTCCCGGAGTTCGACGGCGATGGGTATGAGGCAATGAAGGCAGACATTGCCAAGTATGGTCAAAAAGTTCCCATCACGTTCTATTGCGGGCAACTACTCGACGGCCGTGCGCGATTACGCGCTTGCCGAGAATTGGGAATCCAGCCGTTGACGCGTAACGTCGACGGCATTGACCCGGTTGCGTATTCCGTGGCGATGAATCTCCATCGAACGCATCAAACGGCAAACGAGCCCATCGGATCGTGACGAGCAACAAGCCGGCTGAACACTACGACACCACCACCACCCCTGGAGAATATGCAAAATGGCAGCCCCAATCATCGAGAACGTACAGCGCGGCGCGGACCTTGGCGGGATGCTCACGAGCGCCGGCCAAAGCGGACTGGCTCGTCTTCAGCAGCAATTGCAGTTTGGCCAGCAGTTCGTTGAGCAGCAGGCCCAGCAGCAGATTACCCGCGAGCAGCACGACCGCAATCTAGCCATGCAGCTTTCGCAACAGCGAGACATGCAGCAGGCACAGATTGACGCGGCTGCACAGCGGCAGAAGTCGGCGGCTGACGAGGCGCTCAAGCGAATGACCGTTCAGTACGGTCTTGAGGGCCAGGTCAAGCGTGACGCATTCGACAACGAGTTGTCGAAGATGCGCGAGCAGGCGCGGCTTACGGCGCAGAACACCGAGTACACCTACACGACAAAGCAGCGCATCGAAGACGCCAAGTTTGCCCGCGCGGAACAGGCCATCAAGACGAACCAACAGTTCTCACGGCAAGAGCGGGATGAGGCACTTAGGCGTCTTTCGGTGGCTCGTGCAGGCATTCGAGAACCTACCGAGATTCTCGGCGATCCAAACAAGCCGAAGTACCCAGAAGGCGAGGAACCTGGAGTCAGGATTACTGCCGACGACGGCGCGATCTGGTCGAGGGAGATGGATGGCAATTGGAGGCTTCACCAATCTGCAAAGGATTCGATTCAGTATCTCCAAAAGCAGTCGCAAGCGGAGCTTCAACTAAAACAGCTTGAGATTCAAGCGAAGCGCGAACAGGCGATTACCGAGACGCGGGCAAAGCTTCTTGCGGACGACGTGCGAATCGTCGGCCCAGACGGCAAGGCCGTCTATCGCCGTCGAACACCCGAAGAGGTTGACGAGATCGTTTCCTCAGCGTTCGGAATTGAACGGCAGATACAGCCGGCGCAGCAAGGCGAGCAACCTTGGTGGGAGCGTGCCACCCAGAATGGACTCATGGTTGAGGAGTCAGACCTTGCGTTTCCTGAGGAGGTTGGCGGAAGCATCGCGTTCATTCGCACCGTCAAGGCGCGGTTTGGAGATCAGGTTCCAGACGAACTAAGGAAAGCGTACGAGCAAGCGGCCCTCGTTGTCAGCGCCTACGCTGCGCAGAACACTAAGAGTACCGGCGAACGCACCGAGTACCCACCGCAATCGAAATTCAAGCCCAGGAGCTAACCCGTGCAAATCGACCCGGAGATTCTGAGGATTGCGAACGAGGTTGCTAAGAACGCCCCACCCGCTCCACAAGGAACAAGGCTCTTCGATCCAATCGAGGCGATGTCCCCTATCCCGTTCGCAGACCGCGAGCCGTTTCGTATTGACGAACAGCACAGTAAACCACCGCGCCGGAGACGATGGTTTCAGAGACTCTTTCAATGGCGACGCAGGAGGACACCTTGATGAGAAGTATCTACCATGACGAACAACATGAGTCGCCAATCCCACGGTTAGCCCTCCGGCCGCGAGAGGCGGCCGAGTCGCTTGGGATATCCGAGAAGGGCCTCTGGCAGATTACGAGTCCCCGCGGCAGCATCCCCTGCGTTCGTGTCGGAAGTCGAGTAATGTATTTCCGCCACCAGCTTGAGCGCTGGGCAGACGAGCAAGCGGCGCAGCAAGCAACGGAAAGCGAGGCAGTAAATGCTGAAACCTAACCGTAAGAATGTTCCCACAAAACTGACGGAATGTCGGCAGTGGATACCGTGGAAGAACGAACATGAGCGAAAGATTCCATGTCAGGAAAACGGCAAGCCGGCGAGTGTCAGCGATCCCTCCACTTGGACGACGTTGGACGGCGCTTGGGAAGCATACGAGCGCGGCGGGTACGACGGTATCGGTTTCGTGTTCACGAAAGATGATCCGTTTGTTGGGGTCGACCTGGACGGGTGCCGGCATCCGCGCCAAGGACTCGCCCCGTGGGCGCAAGCGATTGTGGAACGATTGAACTCCTATACCGAGATTTCACCCAGCGGGTACGGTGTTCATATCATCGTCCGCGGTTCGTCGCCTTTCCTGACAGGCCGCAAGATCGATCTTTCCGCGCAGCAAGGCAGCGAGGGCGGTAAGAAAGCCGGGATCGAAGTATACGACCACGGTAGGTACTTTTGCATTACCGGGCAAATGTTAGAGGGAGTGGTGGCTCGCGACGTGGAGTCATTCGGCGATTGGGAGAGCATATCGGTACTCCCCCCCGCCCACAACTCTGGCCAACCGCAACCTGTACCTCCGGCAACGGTCGTTCCCTCCGCGCCGGCGCAGCCTGTTACAGCCCCGAAGCCGTGGGAGCGTCCGGCTACGTCTGTCGCGCCGGCACAGGAACCGGCGAGCGCGGCGCAGACGGCGCTGGGTTCGGTGGGCCAAGTAGGGGTCGATCTGGAACGGCGGATACGGCGAGCAACTGCATACGTCGATGCTTACCCGCCGGCAATCAGCGGGCAGGGCGGGCACGCGACAACGCTCTACCTCGTGCAAAACCTCGTGCATAGGTTCGACCTACCTGAGAACGTCGCCCTGCAAGTGCTTCAGTCGTACAACCAGCGCTGCCAACCGGAATGGAGCGAAAAGGAACTTGCTCACAAGATTCAACAAGCCCATGAACACCCCGCCGACAAAGCGGCCGAATGGGAAGCGGAAGAACTCGCCGAACAAGCCGCGGAGGCAGCGGCGCTGACGAACGGAGCGGAGTCGGCACGAAGCCTGTTGGCGGAGTACGATCGCAAAACAGGCCTGGTTGGTGCGCCGGCGAGTGCGACGGTAGCCAGCGAACCGCAACCGTCGATCGTGCTAGCTTCGGATTGGCTCATGCAAGAGCCCCCGCCTGTCGAATCGATCATTCCAGGCTTGCTTGACCGCGGGGACAAGTTTTTTGTCGTCGGGCAGTCCAAGTTGGGCAAGAGCTTTTTCGCGTTGATGCTCGCACTCTGTCTCGCGGCCGGACGGGATTTCCTTTGCTGGAAACCGCGTGGCCGGCAGCGCGTTCTCGTCCTGCAATTTGAGTTGAAGTCGGCGCACTACTGGCGGCGGGTTCGACGTGTTGCTTCCGCTCTTGGGATTACCCCGGCGGACATTGGAGACCGGCTCGATATCCTGAATCTTCGCGGGAAGGCGTCGCAACTCGACGCGCTTCGGTTTGAGGATTATGACGCGGTGCTCTTCGACCCGCTATTCAAGTTGGCAGACCGCGCCGGCGCTGACGAAAACACCCAAAAGGACATGGCGCGATTGCTTGGCGGTTTTGACGCGATTTGCGAACGCGGGCCGGCAGTGATAATCATTCACCACGGGACGAAGGGACGCATCGGCGACCGACAGGCGATCGACCGCGCCAGTGGCTCCGGCGTCATTGCCAGAGATTTCGACGGGATGTTTACGCTCGCCCCTCATGCTGACAACCCGGGTGATTGGCTTGTACTCGAAACGGTCTTGCGAAACTACCGCAGTCCCGAGGCTAAGACGCTGGAATTTCAAGACTGCTCGTTCATTGTCCGTGATGACGTACCGCCCGAGGTTGAGACTTCGGACTCGGTTCGGCGTGCCAAACAATCCGGGCCCAGTGTTGAGGCGTTATCGGCTACGGTGGGTGGGTGGATTTCGGGACCCGGGCCGGAGGAGACGACGCCATTGATCGACCGAATGCAAAGGGAATTGCACGTCGGCGTCGGAAAAGCAAAGGCAGTGCTTCGCCACCTCGAATCCTTGGGATACACCCGAGGCAAGACTTCCGAGTTTCCTGCGAAGTCGATTATCACTCCGCCACTGAAACCACTCGTTCAGGGGAACTTGAGTTTCCTGTTGCAGAGTGGACAGACGAGACAGACAGAATGACCGATCAGTCTGTATGGTCTGGGGCAGTTGTCTCTCCAGACCAGACGGTATGGCCCTTACTACGTAAGGGGCCATCCGCTCTGTCGCTCCCATCTGGTCTGGCGAGCCGAGACAACTCCGCGCGACAAGTGAGAGAGTTAGAAGTTAGTGCTCTATATTGAGAGGGTGATTGAATGTTGAATGTTGCAAGTTTGAGAATCGAACGCGTCGGACGCGACTTCCGGATTTGGTCTGGGCGGCCCCGGCTACTCGCGTTCGTTTTTGAGGTTGGCCAAGACGAACCCGTGGGGGCGATAGTCGGCGACGTGCCGGGGGCCGACGATCCTGAGACGGTCTGGTTCGTCGACGACAGCGGCCGTGGAGAGCAGTTGGACGGCACGTGGGACGCTTCGGCGATTGCCGCCCCGCCAGACATCGAAGTGCGGCCGGTCCCTGAACAGTTCAGGCTTCAGCCGGACGGCAGCCAGGCAATCGCGATCCTCTGGCAGCGGGCAGCGGCGTCGATGGAACCCGGGCCGGTTGGAGCAATCCTCGTTGCCGACGGCGTGGCGATCGTCGAAACCAGGGCAGGCCGGTTCCCGATTGCCCGGATCGAACCGGATGGTTACCCACCTGAGCCGTCCGAGAACTGACCCCCTCCCCTACCTGGCCCACACCGTAGAACGCTGTTTTTTTCGCCGAGGGTGCCGACATGACCCAAGACACCACCCGACCCCTCGGCGCGAACGAAACGATAGCTAGCTACCACTTCCTGAGATTCTGGAGGACGTTTGACCATGAAACTGTTGACACCCCTGAAGGCGATCCGTGCAAATTGTCTGGAGTGTTGCGATAGCTCCGCAAAGGCGGTTGCGTATTGCACGTGCGATGGGAAGAATTCGACGGCGTGTGTTTTCTGGCCTTACCGATTCGGCAAGCGGCCTGAAACAGCCGCGCAGAAGTACGGGGCGGCAATGCTGAATCCGGCGGAAATGCCCGGTCCTGGTGTTCTACTCGAATCCTTGCCGACGAATCCGAGGGAGTGGGCGGCGAGCAAGGCACGTGTTGCTTGACGGTTGGGTGGAAAGTAGGCTGGCACGGGGGCGGGCTGGGCGATCTATGTGCCCTCGTCCCCGCCCAGCCCGACGCGAATCAACACCCCCACACTGGCGTCAAGCTGAGAGATAACTAACAGTTGCGATAGAAACTAAGCCCACCTCGCGCGAGAACCCCACAACCAGGGGGTTGTCGCACAGAATGAAGAGAGGCGACCATGGCAAGTTTGAACGCGGACAAGGCCGGCAACAGGCGACTTCAGTTTCGGGCACCCAACGGCAAGCGAGTGACCCTCTACCTTGGCCGGCTGCCTCTTCGCAAAGCGGAGATAGTGAAGTCCTACGTTGAGCGCCTGTTGCTTGCGGCCGTGTCGGGCGATAACGTCGACACCGACACCGCCTCGTGGTTGACTCGAATCACGGATGAGCTTCACGAGAAGTTGGCCAGTTGTGGCCTGGTGAAACCGCGCGACGAAACCACGGTGGGCAGACTCGTTGCCGACTTCATTGCCGCCAACCCCCATGCCAAGCCGGCAACGCTCGTGGTCTGGCGACACACGAAACGGAATCTGGTTGCTCACTTCGGGAAGGGCCGGCAGTTGCGGACCATCGGCGCGCCCGATGCCGAAGGCTTCCGGCAATACCTGGTCGACCAGAAGCTAGCCGGCACGACGGTCATGAAACGGCTTCAGTTTGCCCGGCAGTTCTTCACCCATGCCGTGCGCCGTGAATGGATCGATCGCAACCCGTTTGAGAACGTGTCGCACAAGGGCGGGAACCCCGCCGACAAGCAGCGGTACATTTCCGAGGCGGACACCAAGCTTCTGGTTGACGCAGCGCCTAACTGGGTCTGGCGAACGATGATTGCCCTGTCGCGATTCGGTGGGCTGCGGTGCCCTTCCGAGGTGCTTTCCTTGCGGCTTGCCGATCTGAATTGGCAGCGCGGTTCCATGACCGTCATTTCGCCCAAGACCGAGGGGCACGGGCAAGGCCGGCGCGTAGTTCCGATGTTTGCCCGATTGCGGCCGTACCTTGAGGAAGCCTGGCAAATGGCGAAAGAGGGGCAGGTGAACGTGATTCCTGAGAGTCTGTACCTTCCGGCCGCAAACGGTCCGCGGGGTTGGAACGGATGCAACCTTCGGACTACGTTTCAGAAGATCGTCGCTCGTGCCGGCTTAGAAGAGTGGCCCCGCTTGTGGCACAACCTACGGGCAAGTTGCGAATCCGACTTGGCTCGGGAGTACCCCATCGCCACCGTCTGCAAGTGGATCGGCAACACGGTTACCATTGCGGCTCGTCACTACATCCAGGTTACTGACGCCGACTTCGATAGGGCTTGTGCGGCTACCGATGAGGCAACGCAAAATCCAACGTACACAGCGCACGTAAGGCCCGGTATTGACTCGTTGCCAAAAAGCAAAGACCCCGTTTTTGCCGAGAAAAACGAGGTCTTACTGCTTGATACGAATACACTAGTGGAGGCGGCGGGAATCGAACCCGCGTCCCGCGACGTATCCGGGTGAGCTTCTACGTGTGTAGTCGAATGTTTGGATTTCGCCGTCCGCGGCCGCCATTCGACGGGCTGCTGCAGGGACTAGCCGGGAACAGGGTTTAATCCCGGGCGTGCTCGGCGGTGACCCGGAACGATCCGAAATTGGTGACCAGCAGTCGGGCCTCTTCGGCAAAAGCCCTCAGCCGGAGCTACCTGTTTCTAGGCAGCTAGGACGAGGTTATCCTCGGCAATTGTTTTTTGGTCGGCTTTTAACGTGGCCTGCTGACCAACCACGACACGCCACTCACCGTTCAACTGCCCGGTCGAACCCAATTCGCCCCCGACAGAAAACGGTCGGACGGAAGTCGTTCCGTCCCTTGGTTATTCGGCATCGCCGAGAAAGGATTCCGTAGTCAGATTGTGATTATGAGTAAGATTATGATTACGAACGAACGTGGAAGTAGGTGACATCTATGGCAGGGGAAGGGGACAGTCCCATTTCTGTGGCGTCCCGCCACAAAAATCGGGATAGTCCCCTTGTGGCTGCTGACGCGCCGGATGTCCTGTTCCATTCTAACGCAGCATGCCCGGTTCTTAAAGGCGTCGCCAGCTTGCAGACACGGCGGAACTGCGATTGGTTCGTTGCGCTAAGTGTCGTGCTTGCAGCGACTTGTGATCCGTAGAGTGGGGGGCAGGCCCCTGTTGATGGTCCGGGCCGTTTTTCTTTCCGGCAATGGGGCCCGCAAGTATACTGGGGCTGTCTTTGCGATCGTTGCACGGCGGGCTCTGCCTGCCGTGGTTCCCGAATCCTGCCGAATCTGTCAGCCCAGCCACCCGTGGGAACCTCCTGGTTCGGTGGGGCGATGAGGTTGACTGCCCCCCGGCCTTGAGGTTTGCAGCTCATGATTCGTCATCTACGGACCGTTCCGGCATTCCTTTTCCTGTTTCTCCTGACCGGTGGGGCCGTGGCGGCCGAGGCCAAACGGGGGCCCTTCACGGCCGGCGAGCGAAGCCTGCGGAGCCGCGATGTCGATCAGCGGCACGTTCGCCTGGATCTCTCGATCGACTGGGACAAGCAGCAGATCGACGGCCGTGCCGCACTCACCCTCAAGCCGTTTTCGCCGATCAGCAGGGTGACGCTCGACGCGGCCGAGATAAAGGTCCTGAAGGTGGAACTCCTGGCAGACGGTTCGCAGGCAGGTCCGCTGAAGTTCACCCACCGCGACAGCCGCCTGGAGGTCGAACTCGGACGCGAGATTGCGGCGGATCAGGAATTCCGGCTGGCGATCGAGTATCGAATCGTGGAACCGAAGCAGGGGGCGCACTTCGTTCTGCCCGACGAGAGGGAGCCAAACCAGGCCCGCATGGTCTGGACCCAGAGCGAGCCGGAGTATGCCCGATACTGGTTCCCCTGCCACGACCACCCGTCGGACCGGTTCACCAGCGAGATCCTGGCGACAGTTCCCCAAGACTACCTGGTGTTGTCCAACGGCGTCTTGAAAGAGAAGAAGCCGGCGGGGGACGGCAAGATGACGTGGCATTTCGTGCAGGAGCCGGAGCACGTATCGTATCTGATGTCGATCGTGGCGGGCGAGTTCGAGGCCTACGAACAGAGCTGGGACGGCCTGCCGATCACGTCCTACGTTCCCAAGGGCCGGCTGGATCAGGCCGAGCGGAGTTTCGACAAGACGGCCCGGATGGTGGAGTACTATTCCCAGTTGCTCGACTACCGCTACCCGTGGGCGAAATACGCTCAGATCTGCGTCGACGAGTACGGCTGGGGCGGGATGGAACACACTTCGGCCACGACTCTGAACCTGAACACGCTCCACGACGAGCGGGCGCAACTGGACACGACGAGCGAGGACCTCGTTGCTCACGAGCTGGTTCACCAATGGTTCGGCGACCTGATCACGTGCAAGGATTGGAGCCACATCTGGCTGAACGAGAGTTTTGCCACGTTCTTCACGACCGTCTGGTTCGAGCACGAATACGGCGCCGACGAGGCGGCCTGGCGGCGAGCCGAGGAGGCCGAATCGTATAAGAAAGAAGACAAGGATCGTTATCGCCGCCCACTGGTCACGTCGCAGTACGAGAAGCCTCTCCACATGTTCGACCGCCACAGCTACCCGAAGGGGGCCCGCGTATTGCACATGCTCCGTTTCGTACTGGGCGAGGAGGCGTTCTGGCGGACCATTCGGTACTACACGAAGAAGCACGCATTTCAGTCGATCGAGACGGCCCAGTTCCGGATCGCCCTCGAGGAGGCCACGGGTCAGGGACTCGACTGGTTCTTCGACCAATGGATCTACCACGGCGGCCACCCGCAGTACGACGTCTCCTACACCTGGGATTCCCAGCAGAAGCAGGTTGTCCTGGTCGTGAAGCAGACGCAGACGGTCGACGACCTGACGCCTCTGTTCCGCATGCCGGTCGAGATTGCCCTGGTGACGTCGAAGGGCGAGCAGATCCGGAAGATCACCGTGGCCAAGGCAGAAGAGACATTCCGCTTCGACCTGGAAGAGCGGCCCGGGCGGGTGTGCTTCGATCCGAACGACTGGATTCTCAAGGACGTTTCTTTCCACAAGGACAAAGTAGAGTGGATCGACCAGGCGCAGCATGGCGAGCACCTGATGAGCCGGATCCAGGCCGTCGGGGAGATGGGCGGCATGAAGGGGGATCATGACGCCCGGAATGCGCTGATCGAGCTGGCAAAGTCCGACGGCTTCTGGGCCCTGCGGCAGGAAGCGGTCAAGGCCCTGGCCGGTTTTTCGGGCGACGAGGTTCGCAACTGCCTGATTGCCGTG
This sequence comes from Planctomycetaceae bacterium, assembly GCA_012719125.1. GTDB lineage: Bacteria > Planctomycetota > Planctomycetia > Pirellulales > Thermoguttaceae > JAAYAY01. The sequence continues at coordinate 46,935 of JAAYAY010000306.1, forward strand.
GCCGGGGACGACGCCAAGTCGTTCGTGCGCCGTGAGGCCGTCAAGTCGCTCGGAAAGTTCGCCCACGACGACACCCGGGCTGCGTTGCGGGCCGTCGTCAAGAAGGATGCATCCTACGAGACTGCCGCAGAGGCGTTGCGTTCGCTGGCCAAGGTCGATCGGGCGGGATGCCGCGACGATTTCGTGGCTGCGCTCGGCTCGGAAAGTCACAGGCAGGTGATCCTCAAGGCGGCTGCCGACGGATTGGCGGAGATCGAGAATGCCGAAGCGATCGAACGCCTGCTCGGCTTCTTGAAGGCTCCCACAACACCCGATCGTCGCATTGCGGTTCTCGAAGCCCTGGCACGGCTCGGCGGCAACGACGATAAGGTGCTCGAGGCCGTTTGCGCCGAGATGGATGATTGTCGATGGTCCGTACGCCAGGCAGCCTACGAAGCGCTGGCCGGCTCCACGAACGTCCGAGCCCTTGGCTCGCTCTCCGAGCAACGAGCCAGGGAAACCAATCCGCGGCTCGTGCTCGTGATCGACGAGAGCCTGGAGAAGATCCGCCAGCGGCAGACCGACGTCGCCCGGCTTCGCAGTCAGGTCGAGTCGCTGAGCAAACAGGCCAAGTCACTCGAAACGCGGATCAAGAAGCTGGAAGACGGAAACTCAACACCGGCGAAGAAGTGAGACGGGGGCAGTATCCTATGTGTCATCCTACCATGCGAAAGACACGGCCGGTCGGGTTGATTCTCGCGGGAACCCTGTTTGTGGCGACATCGACTCTCGCCGCCGCCGAGGTCGGCGATGCGATTGCGCCTTGGCAGACCGGCGTGCAGATTCATCCCGTTGCACCGAATGTGGATGGCCACACGATCCACACCTATTTCAACGCCTCTCCCGAGAGTCCCGACGGCCGGTACGTTCTCTACTTCACATCCACGAAGCCGGACGGCGAATTCGGCGATATCCGCATCCGGGAACGCTCTTCCGGGGAAGAGACGATTCTGGCCTTGGGCGTGACCACGGAGGATGCTCACCGTGCGGCTTGCCAGCAATGGGTGGACGCTGGTCGGACCGTTGTCTATCACGATTGCCGCGACGGGCGATGGCGAGTGGTGGCCGTCGATGTCGCCTCGCGCGAACAGACCGTCCTGGCGGAAGATCGCCAGGCGGGATTCGGCTCTCCGCAACAGCCCTGGGTGCCGATCTACGGATGCCATTGGAGGCCGGGCCCGCATAAGGACCTGGAACTGGTTCACGTTGACTCCGGTGCAATCCGCAAGCCGGTGACGGCGGCGCAAGTGGTTGAGGAATACGAGGAGTGGGTACAGCAGAAATTCGGGACGACGGACATCTCCATCTTCTTCCCCGTGCTGAGCCCCGACGGCGAAAAGGTGTTCTTCAAGCTTTCGCGGCCCGGCGGCGGCGACAACTTCCGGTCGAGTCAAGCCAGCTATCGTGAAGGCAAGGTGGTGTATGACCTGGCAAACGGCCGTTTCATCCGGTTGTTTCCACAATGGGGGCACCCCTCGTGGGATCCCCGTTCGAAGGCCATCTTCGAGAAGGGCAATCTTCTGGACGACCTGGAAACCGGACAGACCAGACGCTACGCCCGCTCGTCGCCCTCGAATCACCCGACGCTGAGTCCCGACGGGACGATTTTTGTGACCGATGCGGACGTTTCCCGGCGGGATTTCGGAAAGCCGGGAGACTGGGCGATTATCGTGGGCGATACGCGGGAGGACCGTTTCGTGGTGGTAGCCCAGTTCAATAACACGGGCGGGGCAAAATCGTGGCGGCGCTCCCATCCGCATCCGGCCTTTAGTGCAGACGGGCGCCGAATCTACTACAATGTGAGCGAGGGTGACCGGACGCGGCTGTTCGTGGCCGAGTGTGCGGGAAGTACTTCCTCCGTGCGGCTCGAATAGGAGCGCGGTTTCCGTCGATGTTTGTCGAGGGAATGGGCGGTTGTCGAGGTTGTCTTCCCGACAGACCGGGCTTCTGCTTTCCGTCCTTCGTTCCCTGAACAAGTGAGCTGTAATAACAGACTTTGTGAGAACCGAATCATGAACACGCCTGAGAGCAAGACACGTCGTGAATTCCTTCTGAGTACCGCGACGGCGACGGCCGCGGCATCGCTGGCGACCTTCGTGCCCGCCGGGGCGCTGGGCCGTGGCGGCAGTGAATCAGCGAACGAGAAGATCACGCTTGGAGTGATCGGCATCGGCCCGCGCTGCACCTACGATCTTGGTGCGATCCTGCAGCACGGCGACGTCCAATGCGTGGCCATTGCCGACGTGCAAGCCAGTCGCCGCGAGGCCGGCAAGGCGCTCGTCGACAAGCACTACGGCAACAGCGACTGCGTGCTCTATCGCGATTTCCGGGAGTTGCTGGACCGCAAGGACATCGACGCCGTGCTGGTAGCGACGGGAGATCGCTGGCATGCCCCGGCTTCGATTCTCGCAGCCAAGGCGGGCAAAGACGTCTACAGCGAAAAGCCGTGCGGCATCACCATCGCCGCCTGCCAGGAACTGGCCGATACGATCCGCGCGGAGAAGCGGGTGTTTCAGGCGGGCACTCAGCGCCGCAGCATAGCGAACTTTCAGAAGGCGGTCGAATTCGCCCACAGCGGGAAGCTCGGCAAGCTGCATACGCTGCACGCCTCGATCTACATTCCCGTGCTCGACAACACGTGGCTTCCCGCCGAACCGATCCCGCCACGCGACGTCGTCGACTGGAACCTGTGGCTCGGCCCGGCGCCGTGGCGCCCGTTCAATCAGAAGTACGTCGACGGCCGCTGGCGAGGCCAGTGGGATTTCGATTCCGGCGCCCGGCTGCTCGACTGGGGAGCCCACACGATCGACCTTTGCCAGTGGGCCAATCAGTCCGACGACACGATGCCGATCGAGTATGAGCCGACGGAGAAGAACATCATCTGCCGTTATGCCAACGGCGTGAAGATCATCGTCGACTTCCTGGCCGAGCCGTTCGGCGATCGTTCTCCCCACTACATCACCCGGCTGGGGACCTGCCCGGTGCGGTTTATCGGCGAGGAGGGGTGGGTCGAGACGGGCGACGAAGGGGAAATTGTGGCGTCGTCTCCCGCTCTGCAAGCGGAATTGCCGGATGCAACCAAGCGGGTTCGCGGGTTGGACGTCGGCACCCACTCCCGCGACTTCTTCGATTGCATGCGAACTCGTGGCACGACGGCCGCCAACGCCGACGTCATGCGGCGGTCGCACATCGCCTGTCACGCGGCCGCCTTGTCGTGGATCCTCCAGCGAAAGCTGAAACTCGATCCGGTGAAGGAGGAGTTCATCGACGACGAAGACGCCAACCGGCTGCGAACGCGACCCTCGCGGGATTGGGCCTAGCAGCTTCGCAGGCACGATAGTTGGCCGAATCGGCGCGGCGTGCCGTTTTACGCTTCCACGATTTGGATTGGCTTGATATCGAACTTCGGGTTCTGGCCAAGATATCGGGCCGGGTTGTTGTGGAAGATTTCCAGGGCTTCCTGGGTCGTGTGGCCGCGGCGGCGGAACTCCAGGATACACTCCTGCAGCAGGAACGGATCGCTGGGGCCCCAGTCGGCGGACGAGTTGACCAGGAGACGCTCGGAGCCGTATTTTTCGATCATGTCGACGGCCCGGCGGGGGGAGCATTTGGTGATCGGATAGAGGGTGAAGCCGAACCAGTATCCGCGGTCGCGCACAGCCTCGATGGTGTGTTCTTCGACATGGTCGATCCAGACCTTAGCGGGGTCGACGGGCATTCCTGCAAGGATTTCGAGGATGCGTTTTGTGCCGTGGAGTTTGTCGTCGAGATGGGGTGTGTGGATGAGCAGGAGCTGGTCGTAATCGATCGCCATCTGGACCTGGGCTTCCATGATGTCGCACTCGTTCCGGGTCGACTTATGGAGGCCCGTTTCGCCCACGCCGAGGACGTTCGGCTTCTGGAAGAACTCGGGCATGTGCTGGAGGACTGCGCGGCTGAGATCGGGGTCGTCGGCCTCCTTGGGATTGACGGCGACCCAGCAGAAGTGCCGGATGCCGTAGCCGGCCGCGCGGGTCGGTTCGAATTCGCTGATCTGGCGGAAGTAGTCGATGAAGGTCTCGGGATAGCGGCGTTCGAAGCCGGGCCAGAACGCGGGTTCGCAAACGGCGACGACGCCCGACATGGCCATCCGTTCGTAGTCCTGAGCCGTTCGAGCGATTCCGTGGTAGTGGGGCTGGATGATTTGCATGGGAGTGAATCCTAGTGCAAAAAAGGGGTCAGGACTCATTTGTGCGAAGCACCCTTCGGGCCGTACCGGCAAATGAGTCCTGACCCCTTTTTCTAATCGGAGAACAACCGCAACACGCGCTCGGCCCGATCGGGCGTGGCCTGGCGATCGGCCAGCAGATCGAGAGTGGTTCGCAGTCGCTCCAAACGCGGATCCGATGCAACGGGTTCGTTGCCGTCGCGCCGCATCGCCAGATCCAGGCGGTCGAGGGTGGCGGCCACTTCGAGCAGTTGGCAGCGGGTTTCCAGGTAGTATTGGTTCAGAACCTCAGGGGCCGAAAGCATAAGGAAGTTCCTCTCTATGTGAGCGTAGGCAGAAAAGAGTCGCTATACTCCTGTAGCCGCACAATATCGTGCCTCTCCTCTGTTTCAGCTTGAAGTACAGTCTCTGTCCATTATCGTGTCTTCCGGCTTGACGGGGAAGCGTCATCTGGCTCTCGGGCCTCAATTCGCAGCCGGTGTGATCGTGAGAGTCACTTGGGCCGCGGTGACAGGGCGCGCCAGTTTGACGGCCAAGCGGACGGGGACTCGACCGCGGGAAAGGTCTTCGTGGATTTCGGTGTCTTCGAGGGAGAAATCGGCGCCGTGGGTGTCGATCGTCACGTTGACGGCCGAGTCGTCGTCGCCCACGTGAAGGCGGTTGCCCTCCAGCTTCCACTTGGCGAAGGTGATCAGGGCCGTCTCAAACGGAGTCGGTTCGGCGAGTTCCACGCCGTCGGTGACGGTGAGGCTGCCCCGGTCAGTGCGGGAGAAGACGAAGGTTCGCTCCAGCCGGGTCAGGCCTTTGACGGGATAGGCGGCACGCAGGTCGAGGACCAGGGTGTCGGCCTGATCGGTGAACTGGGTCTTGAGCACTTTGGCAGCGGCATCGCGTCCGGTTTTCTGGAGGGCTTCACCGAAGCGTGGGACGGGATGGCCGAAGCTGTTGAGCACGCCGCTCAAGTAGCGATCCTTGCTGAAGGTACGGGCGGTGTAGACTTCGCCGCCGGGATCGAGGAGCGGGGTTTTGCCGGCGAGGGCGACGACGTAGGAGCCGACGTCGTTGTGGTTGTGGTGTTCGGCGTTATGCCCGCCCTTGAGGGCGGCTCCGAGCCCGGATTGGGAGTCGGTAGGCCGGCAGATGAGGATGCCGGCCTCGGAGAACCAGTTGCGCGGTTCCCGGCCGACGGCTTCGTCGGCGGGGGGGACGGCGGTGGCCGAGTTGTCGAAGGCGTGCAGTCCAAAACTGTACAAGCTGCCGGACGGGCCGCCTGCCAATCCGAGTCCTGCCGCTTCGACGTCGCGCATGCCGAGGCGGAAGCGGCGGCTCAGGAAGGCCATCAACTGGGTGTCGGGGCGGCTACCGATGGCGCAGTCGGCAAACGACGGATAGACGCCCGGGACGATCTCCATTCGCGGTCCGAACAGGGCCACTTCTCTGATCAGCGGATCGGTGAACAGATCGAGCCGGCCGCCGGTGGCCTGGATGAGCGTCTCGGCCAGGAGGGTGAAGTTGCCGAAGCCGTAGTTCCAGTAGCCCATGCCTTCGGAGCAGTAGCCGTCGGCGGTGAAGCCCTTCTTGAAGTATTGGATGTAGTGTTCCGCGGCGGCGACGAAGAAGGCACGGCGCTGGACCGAAGGTTCCACGGCCAGGGCGGTTCCGGTGACGCCGGCGAGGCAGACGGCGTTCCAGTTGTTGGTTCCGGTCGCCCACCACATGGTGGGTTTGCCGGTTTTCACGTAGCTCTCCATCGAGGCGATGGTGCGGCGCTCCAGTTCGCTTTGGATCAACCGGCGGATGTCCGGATTGAGTCTTGTGCCCAGCCAGTAGTGGGCCGTGGCCAGGTTCCAGGAGACGTCGGCGACGGCCAGATCGACTTCGAGCGTTTGGCCGCGGAAGTTGGCCAGGCTGCGGTCGTGGGCGGGCATGACCCAGGTCTTTTCGGAGCAGATCTCGCGGATGGACTCCTCGATGTCGGGCAGGAAGCGGCCTTTGTTCTCGAGGCACTCGGCCAAGACAAAAGCGGGAAGGCGGCTGTGGCGCTGGCCGAGGACGCGTTGGCAGCGGCTGCGATTGCCGGTGCGGGAGAAGTCGAGAAACAGGTCGTCGGTGAGTTCGGGAGCAGGTTCGTTTTGCAGTCGTTCGGCGGTTTTGATTATGCCGGAGAAGCCCGGAGCGTCGGCGACGCGCTGCCAGGCGGTGCGATCGTCGATGGTGGGCCCGACGCCCTGCGGGGACTCGGGCAGCCACTTGGCGATTTCAGCGATGCGGTTTGCGTCGAGTGTTTCGGCCGGGCGGGCAGCGGGGAGACATAGAGTCAGGAGAATTACGGAGGTGAGGAATGCGCGTCGGGGCATGGCGGGTCTCCGGGTGAGTGGGTAGGTGGGGGATGAACAGACAGACCACGGCGGGTTGTGGTGGGAACCTGTATTAGAGTCGATGAGGATGCCGGATGCCATGATTGGGCAGCAAACAGATCGACTTCTTCATCAGGAACTATCAAGAACAAAGACACCCGACCCCTTTGATCCGCACCTTTGATCCGCAAGGCCATTTGGATTACGCGTCCAGCGTATACCCCTTGGGATACGTCGGCTTGATGAGCGAATCGAGGCCGTCGACGTTCTTCACCTTCATGGCGGCGGCGTCCCACTCTATTCTTTCGCCGGACCAGACGGCCAGGTTGCCCACGAGCATGGACTCGGTCAGGGGGCCGGCGTAGTCGGGGAAGTTCGACATGGCCTGCTCACCGGTCTTGATGGCGCGGATCCACTCTTCGAAATGGCCGGGGGAGCGGGGGAAGTCGACCGCGACGGGTTCGGCGCCGTCGAGGAGGCGGTCGTCGAGGAGGATTCCCTTGTCGCCGATTGCCAGGGAGCCGCCCTTGGGCGAGGGTTCGCGGCCGCCCAGCAGCTCCTTGGGCGGGAGCTTGCCGCCGTCGTACCAGACGAGCTTGACGGCCGGACGCTTGTCGGTGGCGGCGAATTCGTAGGTGATGATCGACCACTCGGGGAAGCTGTCTTTGTTGTGTCCGGAGGTTTCGGCCACGGCCGAGACGGGGTTTCGCAGATCGAGGCCCATGAAGGGCATGCTGACCACGTGGCAGGCGATGTCGCCGAGGGCGCCGGTGCCGAAATCCCACCAGCCGCGCCACTTGAAGGGATGGTATCCTTCCCCGTAAGGCCGCTTGGGGGCGACGCCCAGCCAGAGGTCCCAGGGGAGGTGGACCGGCGGGTCGCTCGGCGCGGGGCGCTCGATTCCCTGGGGCCACCAGCCCTTGGCGCGATCGGTCCAGATATGCAGTTCCTTGACGTTTCCGATGGCGCCGTTCTTAAGCCAATGGGCCGAACGGCGCAGCGAGTCGCCGGCCGTGCCCTGGTTGCCCATCTGCGTGGCGAGCTTGTTCTCCCGTGCCACCTGGCCCATCAAGCGTGCCTCGTAGATCGTTCGCGTGAGCGGCTTCTGGCAGAAGCAGTGAAGGCCCATGCGCATGGCCATGAGCGAGCACGGTGCGTGCATGTGGTCCGGGGTACTGACGGTGACGGCGTCGAGCGACCCCGCCATCTCGTCCAGCATCTTGCGGAAGTCGGTGTAACCCTTGGCTCCGGGAAAACGCCTGAGGGCGCCGGCCAGCCGCTTCTCGTCGACTTCGCAGACGGCCACCATGTCGCCGTGTTGGGCGGCATCGTCCGAGTCGCTGTGCCCCTTCCCCTCGACCCCGATGGCGGCCATGGCAATCCGCTCGTTGGGCGACTTCTCTTCCGCCGCCCGGGACGACACGCCCCCCGCCACCCAGAAACCGGCGGCCGTAACGCTAGCTGTCTTGAGAAAACGCCGACGATTGGTGGGGTGCGACATGGCGGGGCTCCTTGAGAGAGAGCGAAGTTGGAGGGGGGAGGCGGGAATGAAGGAAGGACGAAAATCAAATGACGAACGAATGTCGAAGCACGAATGACGAATGGGGGTGTCACCGCGTCGGGATGTGCTTGCGACACCCGGGTTTCGTCATGCGTGATTCGTTGTTTCGATCTTCAGCGATGTTATTTCTTGTCGAGCGGCAACAGCTTGACGTTCTTGTACCACACGGGATGCCCGTGGTCCTGGAAACCGAGATAGCCCTTGCGGGCGAAATCCTTGACGGCTCGTTTCTCACCGTTCAGCTTGTACTTGTGATCGCCTTCGACGGCGCGCTCGCCCGGTTGGTCGAACTGGTCGGCGTCCATTTCGCAGACCAACTCGCCGTTGAGCGTGACGGCAACCTTGGGACCCTCGCACTTGATCTCCACCGAGTTCCAGACGCCGGGGCCTTTGGTGGCGTTCTTCTTGAGCGGAACGAGATCGTAGATCGCGCCGAAGTCGTGGCAACTGGTACCGGTGCCGGTCGAGACCTGGATTTCGAACCCGGTGTGGACCGGATTCTTGGGATCTTCGACGCGGAAGAAGATTCCGGAGTTGCACGGGTCGGGCATCTTGACGTCGCACTTGAGGATGAAGTCGCCAAACTGCTCCTTGCGAATGATGAGGTAGCCGCCCGACTTGTAGGGCTGCATGGAAGCGTCGACGATTTCGGAGGCGACCTCCTTGCCGTTGCTGCATTGCCAGCCGGTGTAGTCCTTGCCGTTGAACAGCAAGATCCAGCCGTCCTGTTTCTCTTGGTCTGTCAGTTGGTTATCGGCGGCCTGCAAGGCACATGGGGCAAAAGCGAAAGTGAGGGCGACAAAAACAGACAGGAATCTACTCATGATTCTCACTCGGGTGGGGTAGTGGGGTGGGCTGGTGAGGAAAGCATCCGAACTCGCAGTATACCCTCCGCGATCGTCTGTCCGCAATCAAAGGCCTGCGGTTTGTCAAGATGGCCGACGTGAAGCTCGTCTTCGATGTGCCCATAGCCCCCAGGCGCTCCATGAACCCGTGCCGGCCGTCCACGCTTGAGGTAGCACACGACCCCCTGGCCAGACCACTCATACTCAAACCTTTCATCCACGGTCAGCGAACTACCGGTGAACTGGAGGAGGCGGTCCTCTCCGGCGTCGGGACCGCCAAGCGTCTGTTCTTGCGAGTCCCACTGCAGGCGGATCTCCTCGCGGCCCAAATCCCGGCCAATCCCCACGGTTCCGGTTTCCACGCGGGCAAGCGTTACGGGTTGCACCGCCACCAGCTTCTGCGACACGACGACTTCGTCTTCCGGCAAGGAATGGAAGGTCCACGAGTATCGGACTTTCCCCTGGCAGCGCAGGGCCCGGCCGCGGACGATGAACGAATCGTCGTTCTGCGTGAAGTCGAGATCCTCAAGCTCCCATGGCGGCTCCTTGCTCGTGCCTTCTTCAAGGATCGTGCCGGTGAACCCGTGCGCGTTGGGCGTGACCAGCCAACTGCCCTCCCGCGGGATTGCCAGGCCCATGATCCGGTAGGGCTTGCTCCAGGCGAAGGAGACCAGCTTGTTCGGCGTGCGATGGAGCAGGAACTTGCCGTCGGGAAAGTAACTCACGCCCGAGATGCGCCGTTCGAATTCATCCGTCGAGACCGGTTTGACGTCGTTCTGAAGCACGTAGTGGAGCAGATAACTGCCGCCGAGAATGAAGCTCAAGTTGTTCACGCGGCTCCAGGGCCCCACTTCTTCTTCCGGATAGAGCCTGCCGTCGCTGAATCGCGACTGCATTCTCTCCAGGATGCCCAATTCCACATCTTCGAGGTGCGCCGCCTCGCGATCGCCGAGCACCTGGGCGAAGAATGAGTGCATGAAGATATCGACGACCTGAAGGTGCAGGAACTTGTCGGAACCGTTGACGTAGGCCGGCAGACCTTCCCACGTCTGCATCCGCTTGTAGACGCCGTACACGTCGCCCAGGTGATGGAACGCGGCCTGAGGCGGTTCGATCCCTGCATAGACGTGATAGCCGGCGCTTTGGCACATGTTGACCATCGTCGCCCACATGTAGACGGGATAGACGATGCGGTGGTTCTCGAGGGTGAAATCGGAGTGGATGTTCTCCGTCGTCACCCACTGGTTGACCGGTCGGCCGTCGACCATCGTGGCGTCGTTCCGGTCGGCGGCCACGGTCAGGCAATTCATCAGCCAGCGGCGACAGGCGAGTCGCCAGGCTTCGGCGTGCGGATGGCCCGGGAACATCACCGAGGCGATCGCCGGCGCCCGCGTGTTCCAGGCGTTTTCCTCCGCCCTCGTGTTATCGATCTTGCCGGAGGGCGGTTCTGCGTCGGCGAACCGGTCGGCTTCGGCGGCAATGACTCGGGCGGCCATCTCGCGAGTCGGCTCGTCGAGTTGATCCCAGACGAGCCAGGCCGTGTGTGCCAGGATCGCCGACCAATCGGCATCGTGCCAGCCGCCGCCCCAGGTATCCCCGTCGACGCAGGCGTGGGAACCGGAGAAATGGGTGTAGCAGCAGTAGCGAACCACGCCTTTCACACGCCGCAGGGCTTCCTGGCGAGAGACGCCCGTCACCCGTTCGTCGTATTGGCCGAATGTCAGCAGGAACGCGTAGAGGTGCGACATGCCGATATTCGCCATGATCTCCTTCTCTCCATGGCCGCCCCAGCCCAGGTAGCCGCACTCGGCTTCCACCGGCCACTGGCGGTAGAGATCCTTCGCAAAGGCGGCGCCCCGAAGCATGATCGCGTGGGCCCGGCGGCAGAACTCGTCTTCTCGCCCCGTGATCGGCGGGGCCGCAAAGTATTGGCGCTGGCGGTACACGGTTTCGGGAACCACCTGCCTGTCGCCGTAATACAGCCGGATCTCCTTGACGCGAGCGTAGGAGTCGCGGGCGCCTCCTTGTGGAATCCGCACTCGCAGCTTCTGTGTCCTGGTTTCGGGAAACGAGTGCACGATATTGAGCGACTGATTCTTCGCACCATGAGCCAACTCGACCCAACGTCCGTCTGTTTCCACCTCGATCGCGTACTCAACGAGGGCAGAAGCGGCAATGTTTCCGGACCCGGTCAGCAACTGGACGCGGTCAAACACGATCGGCGAGTCGAACTCGAGAGCCAGCCAGTGCGGATCGCTGCCGTCGGCGAGCCCCCGCGTGCCTCGCGATACCCATCGCGACGTGTCGGCGATCGAGCCGTCAATCACGTTTTGCGGTCCGTCGCGATCTGGATAGCGCATCGAGTCGGCGGTAACGCGGACCTCCAGGGCGTGCGATGGAGTTGCGGTGAAGAGAAACGCGAGAAACAGTAGTACCGATATCCTGCTCTGCATTGCTGTGTGCTTCCTGGTGTGATCCCGAGGCAGCGATGTCCATCTGAATGGCCTTGTGCGATTCCGGGAGGAATAGACAGGGCGTCTGGGTGGCTGGGGTCGAGCGACAACGAGCCCCCAGGTGATCAGCATACTTGGGGGCTCGCTGTCGCTCGACCCCAGCCACCCAAATCATCGGTTCTGACACAACGTCCTTCCGGAAATCAAGCAAGCCCGTTCAGTACGCTCCAATCGTGAGCCGTTGCCCTGCTGTTCTTGCTTCCTTTTCCGCCGGATGGGCATATTGCCATGCCAGAGGTCGGTCGAATGTGCCGTCCTCCGCACCCGGAAACGCCGGCAGCGAGGGATCCACGGCCGATGATCCGAGTATCACGGTTCCTGCAGTTTCCGGTCGCGGCCGGTAGTCGTGATTCTCGGGGCCAACGAACAGCGGCCAATCCGACCGGCGGAACAGGCTGGTCTTTGTGTCGAACGCCTCATTGGACAAAGACGAGAAACCGCCGATGAACACGTTGTACTCGCCGCTTGCATTCTCGGCCCTTGCCCCGGCACGCACGTTCAAAATCGTCTGATTTGCCTGCCGCCTGCCGCCGTCGGTCACCAGATTGCCGACCAATCGTGCCTTGGCCTTCGGCGCCGAGAGCTCCACGATCGGTGAGATAAAAGGTGTGACGATCGTGTTGAAAGCGAGAATCACTGCTCCGTCGTGCTGGCGGCCGCCGTCCTGGCCGAAGTGGAGCACGGTCTTATTGCCCTTGGATTGCGGATCTTTCACGACGATGCAGCCGAGGATAACGGCGTGGCTTTCGGGGCGCTCGGTATCGGCGGCATCGACCAGGTCGAATTCGCGGTTGGCCGAATCGTGGACGTAGCAGTATTCAACGCGGGTATGGTGAGCGCGGCTCTTCACGTTGTGGCCCGTGAGACTGTGATGGACCTCGCAGAAGCGCAGGGCGACGCTCGTCCCGCCGAGATACAAGTTATGATTATAGCCGGGATCCTCCAGGCTGCCGTTGTGGTGGAGCAGGCAATGTTCGATCCGCTGATCGACGGCCCGCTCCGGGCTGCCGTCGCCGCCCGACATGATACCCATGTCGTTGTCGTGGATGTTGCAGCCGCGCACGGTCACGTGGTTCGCTTGATTGATGCGGACGCCCGCCCCGTTGTGCGAGCCGTTGCGGGCCTCGGTCAGTTCGAAACCTTCGAGCAGGCAACCGTCGGAGCCCGGGTTGAACTGAAAGATCGCCCGGGGCGTGCTGCCCCGCCCGGAGTAGTCGAAGCCCTTGCCGGAAATCGTGACCCACCGCTGTCCTTCGGAAGGCACGGCCCGGAAGGTGAGTCGCGGCCGGTGAACGTAGACGGCGGTCTGCTCATAGGGCCGGCCGCCGGCGAGTGGATGGACGAGGACGACGTCGCCGGGTTGGGCGGCCGCGTTGGCATCCTCGATTCGTGCGAACGGCCTTCCCGGCCCGACTTCGAGCGTGGCGGCGGAGGCACTCGCAACGAGTCCGAAAGCGACGCATGCCAGAAACCACACGGCAAGTCTTGAGATCGTCACGGCCATTCTCCCGGAAAAGACTGAAACCGCAGCGCCGTCACTATACCGGCGGGCTTGGGTGGACTCAAGAATTCAAGCGAGAATAGGGCCTCCGCCGTTTCCTGGACCGCATGTTCTACTCCGGTTAGACTGGCACTCGTACCCCGACCATTGCAGCCCAATCGATTGGCGTGCCCATCACGCTCGTGCTCGACAACGCACGCTATCAGTATTGTCACCGGGTGACGTATAGCTGCAAGAACGGTAGTTGGCCTTTGATCTTCCCGGTTGTGAGACTTCGTCATCCGCCCGAGACGCAACCATCAAACCTACTCAACAACCCGCACAATCTCATACTTCCGCGGCACCGGCTTCGCCGCTGCGTAGATCTTGGCCTCGTAGTCCGCGGCCAGGGCTTCGAGCTCCTTGATCTTGGGCTCGAGTTCCTCCATCGCCGCCTTCAGCTTCTCCTGATCGATCGTCTCGGCTCGCCAGACGGCCTTGGGCTTCCGCCAGGCGTCGCGCAGGGGGTGGACGGCGTTGGCATTCCGCTCCTTGTTGAGCATGGCCACTTGCAGCGCCTGCTGGTATTGCGGGGTGTTGGCGTTGGCCTGCAGTTCCAGCTTGAAGCCGAGTTGCACGTGGGTAACGGGCGGGCCGATAGGGGCGCCGTCGATGCGGACCTCGTACTTGCCCGGCTCCAGCCCGGCCACCTGCAACTGCTCGTTGCTGAGGCGATGGGCCGCCTTGGTCAATTCGAATCCGAGGGCCGCCTCGGGTGGAAGCACCCAGGGGAGCGCTTGTGCGGTGTAGACGAACGAGAGGCCCTGCGGTGTGCCTTCCACGTTTTCGACCTTGCCGGCGGGGGCATTGACGACCCACTTGTCGCCCCGGCGGTTGGCGCCGATCCGGCCGACCGATCGCCGCTCCGGCGTCAGATCGTTGATGATCGCCACGGCCATCACGGCTTGCCCGCCTTCGGCCGGATGGACGGAATCGGGAATCAAGGTGAAGGTGGGATCGGTCTTGCGCTGCGCCAAGGTGAGGTCGTTCAGCGGGCCCCACATATTGACGAATCCCAGGCCGCGCTCGTAGGCCGTTTCTCGCAGCCAGGTGCCGTAGAATGCGAGCACGGCATTGTAGTACGGCGATCGCTCGCGGCCTTTGTAGTTCGGGTCCTCCATCCGCTTGGCGAGATTCACATGATCGAACATGGTGGGCGTCATGACGATCGCCTTGGTCTCGATCGCCTGGAGCTTGTCGAGCAGCTCGGTCATGTCCTTTTCGTAGGTGTTGAACACTTCTTGATTGAAGTCGGTATAGCTGCCGTCGTTCATGCCGAGCAGGATGGTGACGTACTTGGGCTTGTAGGCCGCGATATCGCGATCGAAACGCTGTAAGGCGTCGAAAGCCCTGTCGCCGCCGATCCCGGCGTTGTGGAAGCGGATCTGCCGCTCGGGATAGCGGGTGTAAAAGAAATCCTCGACGTACTGGGTATAGAGGCATTGATGGGTGATCGAGTCGCCGCAGAAGACCAGCGTGTCTCCCGATTCGAGTTCGATCGAACTGAGGACCGGTTGGGCGGCACCGCACAGCGTCGGCAGAAGGAAGATCGTCAGCAGGGCAATAACTCGAAACAAGCGGCGCATGCGTTAGGCTCCTATGGGAAAGAGAAACAAGGTGGGTGAGGGAGGCTGGCCTGACGTCCAGGCGGGCGGCTTGAGTTTAGCTGGAGGACCGGGTGGGGTCAAGGAAGTCGGTTCTTCCACGGAAATGCAGGGGAACTGCAAAGTAGCAGGCACGCTCCGTCGTGCCGTCCGCAGAACTGCCGGAAATCCCGATTTCCCGCCAGCGGCGCTCGGAGAGTGCCTGCTACTTTTCTTGCCACAAGAGGACTTCGCAGTTCTCCTGCACGGAAATGCGAACGACTGGAACTTGCAGCCGCATTCCGAGATAATCGGCAGTCTTGTTGGCAACGCCGCCTTTCTCCGGGCTGATCCGTGAGCCATACGTCACCCTCAACCCATCTCGACACCGGTGCACGACGAGAGACTCTTCGTCTGGGGGTGCTCTTCGGCGCGTTGTACTTCATCCAGGGCATCGCCGAGCCCAGCGACGGCCTGATCGCCCAGCCCGTGCTCTCGCTGCTGAAGTCGTGGCAATTCGACCATGCCCAGATCACTCGCTTCGCCGCGTTGATTTCGCTTCCCTGGGCGATCAAGCCGCTGTACGGGCTGCTGTCGGACTTCCTGCCGCTGGGCGGGTATCGCCGCAAGAGCTACCTGCTGCTGACCAGCGGGGCGGCCACGCTGGGACTCTCGGTCCTGGCGATCGTCGACCTGCCCGCCGGGGCGCTATCGTGGCTGCTTCTCCTGGTGTTGATGCCGGCGGTGGGCGTGGCCTTCTCCGACGTGGTGGTCGACGCCCTGATGGTCGAAACCGGCCAGCCGCGCGGCATCACCGGCCTGCTCCAGTCGATCCAGTGGGCCGCCATGTATTCGGCCATGATCCTCACGGGCGCCCTGGGCGGCTACTTGAGCGGGCACGGGCTGCAGCGCTGGGCCTTCGCCGTCTGCGCGGTCGCCTGCGCGGCAAGCTTCCTGCTGGCCCTGCTGCTGGTGAAGGAAACACGCAGCACCGGTTCGGCCGGCTTTCGCGGCGCGCTGGGATCGCTTCTGAAGACGGTCCGCAGCCCCGCCGTGCTCAGCGTGGGCAGCTTCCTGTTCCTGTGGAACTTCAATCCGTTTTCGACCGCGGTGCTCTATCTGCATCAGACCACGTATCTTGGGTTCAGCGAGCAGTTCTACGGCAATACCGTGTCGATTCTGGCGGCCGCTTCGATCGCGGCCTGCGTCGGCTACGGGTTCTACTGCCGCCGGGTGCCGTTCGATCGGCTTGTCCATTGGTCGATCGCACTGGGCATTCTGGCGACCGTCGCCTACTGGGCAGTGTGGGACGCAACCTCGGCCGTGGTGGTGACGGCTGCCGTCGGTTTCACCTACATGACGGCCTGCCTGATCCAGCTTGATCTGGCCGCAAGGGTATGCCCGCCGGCGGCGGCCGGTACCACATTCGCCCTGTTGATGGCCTTGCAGAATATCGGGATGTCGTCGTCGATCGCTGTCGGCGGCTGGATCTACGAGGCCGGTTTGGAGCGGTGGGGAGCGAGAATGTCGTTCAACGTGCTGGTCGGAACCGGCGCCCTGACAACGGCCGCCTGCTGGCTGCTGGTGCCCTGGCTGCGGCGGCAGGCCGACGCGTTGCAGCCCGGCGCTGCCGGGGCGGTTTCGCCGCCCACGGATTGAACGTTTGACCGGCGTGGCCTACGATTGTGGGGATGCGATTCCGCCTTACCGGGTGTTGGTCAGGGCGTGTGTCGCCCTGAGCCTACCGCTGGAACGTCTTATGCTGACAGCCATTTTTCTGGTTTGCACGATCTTGTTCACTGTGGCCTTCTTCACCTACGGGCGGTTTCTCGAACGGCGCCTGGAGATCGACGACAGCCGGCCCACGCCGTGTCATACGGACTACGACGGAGTCGATCGCGTGCCGGCCCATCCGGCCGTCCTGTTCGGGCACCATTTCTCGTCGATTGCCGGCGCCGGGCCGATCGTGGGGCCGATCATCGCCGCGGTCGCCTTCGGCTGGGCCGTGCCCCTGGTGTGGGTCCTGACAGGCGCGATCTTCATCGGTGGCGTTCACGATTTCTGTGCCCTGGTGGCCTCCGTCCGCGATCGCGGACGGTCGATCGCCGACATCGCCCGCGGGTCGATGTCGCCCCTGGCCTACCGGCTGCTGCTCCTGTTCATGTGGCTGGCCCTGGTCTACGTGCTGACCGTGTTCACCGACCTCACGGCGACCACTTTCGTCGAGGACGGCGGCGTGGCCACGTCGTCGTGGCTGTTTCTGCTGCTGGCGATCTGTTTCGGCCTATCCGTCTATCGCTTGAAGATTCCGGTCCTGTGGGCGTCGCTGGTGTTCGTACCGCTGGTGTTCCTGGCCACCTGGGTCGGGCAGTTGATCCCCATCCCATCCGCCGAGATCGGGTCGGCGCTGGGACTCAATCCGCTCAAGGCCTGGTCGGTGCTGCTGATTCTCTACTGCTGCGTGGCGTCGGTGACGCCGGTCTGGATTCTGCTCCAGCCTCGCGACTATCTGTCTTCGTTCCTGCTGTACGCGTCGATGCTGCTGGGCCTGCTGGGCATCGTGTTCGGCGGTTTCGACGTGCAGTTCCCGGCCTTCATCACCTGGCAATCGCCCGAGCTCGGCCCGATCTTCCCGATCGTGTTCATCACGGTGGCTTGCGGGGCATGCTCCGGGTTCCACAGCCTGGTAGCCTCCGGAACCTCGTCCAAGCAACTCAATAAGGAAAGCGATGCTCGCACCGTGGGCTACGGGGCGATGCTGGTCGAGGGCCTGGTGGCGGTGATCGCCCTGGCAACCGTGATGATGCTCAGCGCCGACGACCCGCTGAAGAGCAAGCCGCCGCTCACCGTCTACGGCACCGGCATCAGCCATTTCGCCGCCGTGATTGGTATTCCCCACAAACTGGGCTTCGCTTTTGGCCTCCTGGCCCTGTCGACGTTCATCCTCACCACGCTCGACACGGCCACGCGTCTGGGCCGTTATATCGTCGAGGAGTTCTTCGGTTTGAAGCCCGGCCCAGCCCGCTACCTGGCCACGCTGGCCACCCTGGCCCTGCCGACGGTGTTCGCCCTGATCACGCTCAAAGACGCCCAGGGACAGGTCCTTCCCGCATGGAAGGCCGTCTGGCCCGTGTTCGGCGCCACCAACCAGTTGCTGGCGGGCTTGACGTTCCTGGTGCTGGTCGCCTGGTTGCGGCGGACGAAGCGCAAGACGGGCTTCATCTGGCTGCCGCTGCTGTTCATGACCGCGGCCACCCTCTACGCCTTGGTCTTGCTGATCCAGCAGTACGGCTGGTCGCTGATCGGCGTGATCGCCATGGTGCTGATGGCGATGGCGATCGTCTTGATCATCGAGGCCGTCCGCACCGCCGGCCGATCGGACGCGTCACCCGACAGCGACGAAAATCCGCCCGAGTGCGGTGCGTGCGGGTGAATAACGTTACGTGATTCGGGGAAATGTGCTCCCGATCAAGGTAACTGTCCCCTGCGTCATTCCCGCGGGCGGTTCTATTCCTTCAAAAGGGTGTTCTTCAGAAGCGGTCGGATGATCTTGCGGATCTCGAGGGGCAGGTGCTTGAAGAGGGACAGGTCGTTGCCGGTCTTGATGGCTTCGATCGCAGCGTTCAGGGCCTTGAGTGGAATTTCGAGTTCCTCGTGTTTGCTGCCAAACTCCTGCCAACTCGAGTTCCAGAGGTCGAGCTGAGCTTCCGAGTAGTCGCCGTCGTCCAGAGCGGCGATCGATTCCGTCAGGCCGCTTCCGAGCTTGTCAAGTGCCTTGTAGTCGGCGTAGACGGAAATGAGTTCCTGGATGAACTCGGGCCAGGATTGGTGCTCGCGGCGGAGGACCATATTGAGGACGGCGCTCGGGTCCCCGCCGTATTCCCTCGTTTCCGGATCACCGTCTTCGAAGGCTCGTCGTATACTCGCGATCGATTCGCTGAGCGACTTGATGGGTATCGTGGCCTCCGGCAGGCAGAATAGCGCACATGTCCTTGTAGCAGGCGACGCTTCAGGCATGCGGATCACGGCGGAGAAGTCAGCAACTACGTCTTCAAAATTGCCAATCGCGCTATTGATATGTCCTTGCGCAACCAGGGCGGTTGCTTTGTGCCTAGCGGGGGCATTCTCCAACTCAACCACGGCAACAAGGTCGGCCATGGCCCGCCTAAGGTCTCGAATCGCCCCGTACGTGAGACCGCGGGCAAGTAATGCCCTCGCTTTCATTTCGATTGGAGCGTCTTGCGCGTTGATCACGATTGTGTAGTCTGCGATCTCCTCTTCTACGTTTCCAAGCCTGCTATAACACGTCGCCCGAGCCAGCAACGCTGTGCTCTTGATGGTAACCGGAGCATTCTCCAATTCGATCACGGCTGAAAGGTCGGTAATTGCGGTTCGCGCGTCGCCGATCTTGTTGTGGGTGAGACCGCGACATAGCAAGCCCAAAGGTGGATCTGCACAAACAAGCTCTTCGGCAATCTCCCTTGCATCGTCGAAGCGTTCGCTTTCAATGTGCCGCTGAAATTCACTTGCCATTTCCTGGCCAGCGATCTTCCGGAGAACGTCGTCGGCTTGCAGAGCGACCTTCATATACGCAAGACAGCGAGCATTGGCCCCCGGCATTCCCATTTCGTTCCTAAGCTCTTGCTGAAGCTCACTGTCTGAATACCACACTCGCAGAAACGCCGCCACCAATTTCAGCGGCTCGCCCCGCTGCTTCTTCACCTCCAAACACAGCCGCATCAGCGGCTCCGCCATGTCATAATACGATTCCTTGCCCCGTTTTTCCGATCTGACATAACCTCTCTGTCTGAGTTCCCCCAATTGCCTCGACACGTTTCTCTCAGGGATGAACGTCTCCTCTGCAATCTCCTTCACCGTCATGGCACCGTCAGCAGCGCACAGCGATTGCACGATCCTCGCTTGTTGCGGCGACAACGAGCGAATCCGCTCCTGGAAGTAAGGAGTCAGTTCCTCCGCAAGCTCCTCGAAGCACGCGACCAGCCCGTCGAGCGATTCCTTCGTGAGGAACTCGGACACCATGACGTACATGCGGTGGTTGCCGCCAGCCAGGTGATGCAGGGCGTGAACGCGGTAACGTCCCTCCGGCGTTCTTAGGAACTCCACCAGATCGGCCTTGTCGTTTTCCCTTGCGATCTTCTCCATCAGATCCCGCGCGTCGTCGACCGAAAGCGGCTCCAAATGGATGATCTCAAAGAAACCGTAGAATGCGGCTTCGCGGCTCGATACGTCCTCGAACAACTGCTGCGACGTGGCCACCGTGGCCACCCGCCCTTGTTCCTGCAAGAAGGCCCGCCACTTCTTCTGGCCGGTGTCGCCCAGGCCGCGCATAGCGCGGTCGAGATTCTCCATAATCAACAGAATCGACCTGTCGCCAAGACGCCTGACGATTTCGCCCAGGATCTGCTCGGCCGCGTCGTCGGGGGCGAGACCTCGGGCGCCGGTACGATAGTCGAAGGCGAACTCGTCGGGGTAGGCCTTGGCCAGTTCGTCGGCGATTTCGAGGGCCAGGTCGATTAGACCGGTGAAGACGGTGTCCTCGCCCAGCCAGGCGATTCGCATCTTGTCCGCCAGTTGCGGGTTGGCTCTGACACGATCGTGAACCATTGAGACGAGGTGGGTCTTGCCGCAACCCCGCGGACCGATGTACAGGGCATGGTGCTTGTTGCCGGTCAGCATGCTCTCTTCGCACCAGCGGACCGCCTGACGCAGCAGTTGGTGCCGTTGCACGAAGATCCGCTCCCGCGTTTTCGGATCCATGTTGCTGGGTGTGTAGGCTGAGATCATGGGCCTTCGGAACACTGCTTCGGACACCGTTGCCTGGGGCACATAGGAACTTGCCGCGATTGGCTCGGTCATTTCTTCGTTCCTTCCAGCCCCTGGGCCGTACGCCACCATCTCTGAACCAGGGGAAA
Organism: Planctomycetaceae bacterium; assembly: GCA_012719125.1. Taxonomy (GTDB): domain Bacteria; phylum Planctomycetota; class Planctomycetia; order Pirellulales; family Thermoguttaceae; genus JAAYAY01. The sequence continues at coordinate 67,513 of JAAYAY010000306.1, forward strand.
GCGAAATCGGTATCGCCCCTTCTCGTCACGGACCAGGTAGTGGTCCTGGGCCAGCGACTTGAGCAACTGAACCACGTCGTCCCGGTTGTCGATCCGCACCTTCGAACGAAGATCGGCATAGCACTGGTCGATCGACCGGGGAGATGGAGCGAGGGCGAGAAAGTCCAGCAAGACCCCGGCGAGCGAGGCGGCTGGTATGCTGTTGCCGTCAGCGTCCGGGAGGTTGTGCCGGTAATAGATCTTCAACCGTTCGCGGAAGTGCTCCATTTCCCACGGATCGGAATCGTCAACGAGTTGCCGCTGCACCAGAACCTCCACGTCTTTGGGCGTGACCGTACTCTCAAGCAAGGTCATCCGCGTGACGACGCGGTGGATGTAGAACGGAACGGCATCCGTCAACTCAACAATCTTGGCGATCACCGGTTCTTGCGAGTCGCACGTCACCGCCTCCTGCCCAAGAAGGTTCCTTGCCAACGTGGCAGCGTCTTCTAAAGCGAGAGGGCCGATCTCGACCTTCTCCATGTCGTTCGTCGGCTGGCTGGCGTAGTCCTGGCCGCGAAGATCGCGCAGCACGTGATGGAGGCCGACCGATCCGGTGAAGATCATGCGAAGGTTGTCGTTTTCATTCCGCATCGCTCGGAGCGAATCGAGAATCGCCAGGGAGGAATTGTCCGTCGAGCCGGATTTTTCCTCCAGGGCATCGATTTTCTGAAGCATGTAGGGAACTTCGTCCCAGAGAAAGACGATCTGCTGGTTAGTCTGGTGGTTGCATGTGTCCGTCAGTATCTTCTCGAGAATCGATTGCCAGCCCTTCTTCTGCTGCGGCGGGATTTTGATGACTCCGCCGATTTCGGTTCCGCCAATGGACTCGACGAGGCCGCCCAGCCACCGGCCGATGGCAGCCTTCTTGCTTTGGTAGTTTTTCAGGTCGGTGAGTACGACCTCCACGAAGCGCGTCGGTGAATCAACCTTCTCCAGATCGGCATAGAGAACCACCTTGTTTGGTGGCGACTCAGCTTGCATCTTCTTGAGGACAGTCGTCTTGCCGATTCGCCGTTCGGCCGTGAAAACAACCGAACCTTGATCGATGGCCTTCCAGATCCGGCCGATCAGCTTATCTCTTCCTACCACGTTCTCGGGAGCTACCTGCTTTGCCACTGCATGACTCCTTGGGGCCAGAAGCACACATACGATGACTCCATCGTACGACGATCTTATCGTACGATAATCATGTCGTATGTCAAGCGATTCGCGATAATGGACATAAATCATATAGAAACAACGACTTATGTATACGTTCTGGCAAGGGGATCGGTTGCGCGCAGACACGCCGAATTCAAGACATACCACCACAGCAGGTGGTTCAACTCGGCCGAATTGATGGGTGCAGGTCGGGTTGGCGGCGTTGCGACACGCGGAGCAGGTCCGCGAGGCTATCCAATCGCGGTCTCGCAGAAACCGTTTCCTGTGCCACACGCTGATGCCTACAATGGCAACCTGCAAGCCACCCAACCCGCCCCTGCCACCACGGCACCCCCGGCCCAGACATCGCAACCACCCGCAAATCGCCTTCCCAACCATGCTGGAGTGAAACCATGCACCATCACGCACTGCGCAACGTCCTCACGAGCATACTGATTACCTGTGTCTTAGGTTCTCTCTCGGTATCAACTGGCCACGCAGCCGACCAGCCCGCTGGGCTGCGTGCCGGCGCCGCGGCCGTCGACGTCACGCCGAAGGAGTTCCCGCTGAACATGCCGGGCGGCTTCAGCGAGAACATGGCGCAGAGCGCCCACGACCCGCTCCATGCTCGGGCACTGGTGCTCGACGACGGAACGACGACCCTGGCGATGGTCGTCGTCGACAGTCTCGGGGTCTCGCCCGAACTGATCGAGGAGGTGAAGAAGCTCGCGTCGGAAGAGACCGGTATTGCGACCGACAAGATGCTGATCTGCTCGACGCACAGCCACTCCTGCCCGCAGTCGAACACGACGAAGGGCCCCGCTCCTGAGGTCGCCTATCGCCAAGTGCTGCTGGCGGGAATGGTGAAGTCGATCGTCGAGGCCAAGGCGGCGCTGCGTCCGGCGGCCGTGGGGGCGGCGGCGCATCCGCTGCCCGAAGAGGTCTTCAATCGCCGCTGGTACCTGAAGCCCGGCAAGATGCCGCTCAACCCCTACGGCAAGATGGACCAGGTGAAGATGAACCCGGGCACCAGCCCCGACGTGCTCGACCGGCCGGCCGGCCCGACCGATCCCGACGTGACGATCCTCTCGGTGCAGGATGCACACCGCAAGCCGCTGGCGCTGTGGGCGAATTACTCGCTGCATTACGTCGGCGCGCCGCCGAGAGGCCAGGTCTCGGCCGATTACTTCGGGGAGTTTGCACGGCTCATGCCGTCTCGTTTGCGTGCCGGTGAAGAGTTCGTGGCCATGATGACCAACGGCACCTCGGGCGACATCAACAACATCCCGTTCCTGGTCACCCGCCCGCCGCGGGAGCCCTTCGAGCAGATCCGCATCGTGGCGGGCAAAGCGGCCGACGCCGCCTGGTTCGCCCATCGCAAGATCGAACAGCATCGCTCCGACGTGACCCTTGGTATGCTCCAGCGCGAGGTCGTGCTCAAGTATCGGCGGCCGACCGACGAACAGCTTGCCGAAGCCAAGAAGGTGCTTGCGGTCACCGATGAGAAGGAAATCGAGAAGTTGCCGCGGCTTGCCCAGCACTACGCCCGTAGTATGGTTCGGGCGGCAGAGCGGGAAGCAAAGACGCTTGCCGTCAAAGTGCAGGCCATCCGCATCGGCGACCTGGCGATATGCACGATCCCCTTCGAAGTCTTCGCCGAGATCGGCCTCGAATTGAAGGATCGCAGCCCGTTCCCGCAAACCATGGTCATCAGCCAGGCGAACGGCAGGTATGGCTACCTGCCGACTCCGCGGCAGCACGAGCTCGGCGGCTACGAGACGTGGCTTGGCACCAACCAGGTGGAGGAGCAGACGTCGGTGATCTTGACGAACAACCTGCTGGAGATGCTGGCCGAGTTGAAGTAGAGCAGGCCCGAATGGTCCAACACACAGAGGAAAGATCTCGTGAGAAAAACATTCGTAGCTCTGGCTGTTCTGGCGGCCGTTCTGATTTGCACGTTCGACGAGCGGCTTCGCGCGGAGGACGCAGCGCATCCCCTGCACCACATCAATACGGCGTTTGAAAACGCTTCGCCCTTGTGGTGGGAAGTCGACGCGGAAGGAGTGGTCCACGTCCATTTGGTCTACGACCAGGAACGCGGTGCTCCCAATCGGGCCAACGGACACTGGAACTTCAGGATCGATGCGGAACCGGGCGCGGATCTGACCCTCCTGCTCGGTCCCTTCGCCAATATCTACAACGGAAGACTGGGCACGGCGGCTCGCGAGCCGGCGACGACCTTCGTCTCGGACGACGGGAAGGAGTGGCGAGCGGTCACGATGGAGTATGTCGAACCGGATCGCCGGCGGCTGAAGGTTCGCATGAACGGCCCGTCGCTCTATGTGGCTCGGCTGCAACCCTACTGCATTTCCGATCTGGAGAGACTGAAGACCGAAATTGCCGGCGATGCGATGGTCGAGATCACGACGATCGGGCACACGGTCGAGAATCGCGAGCTGGAGATGATCCGCGTCGGATCTCCCGACGCTCCGCACTGCGTGCTGATTCGCGCTCGCGCTCACCCGTGGGAACCCGGCGGAAACTGGGTGCTGGAAGGATTGATTCGCCGGTTGCTGCAAAGCGACGCCCATGCCCGGCAGTGCCTGGCAACCTATTGCCTGTACGTGATGCCCATGGCCAACAAGGACGGCGTCGCCCGCGGACGCACTCGCTTCAACGCGAACGGCAAGGACCTCAATCGCGACTGGCTTCAACCGGCCAATCCGATATTAGCTCCGGAGAACACCGCCCTCGAGAAATGGCTCGAGGCGATGATCGCCAGCGGACAGGGTCCCGATCTGGCTATCGACTTCCACAACGACGCCTACGGCAATCTGCATTTCCCCCGACCAGACACGGAAGACGCTCGATGGGACGACTACCTGGCGCGGCTACGGCGTTTTGAAGAGGTGTTGCGAGCGAATTCGTGGTTTACGGAAGGAAGCTCGACGGGCATCTCTCCGACCATTGCCGGGGGGCTGCAGAAACGCTACGGAATCCCCGCGTGTATCCACGAATTGAACGCCGACTGGATTGCCGGGCTCGAGGATTATCCGACCGTCGCCAACTGGAAGAAGTACGGGGAACAGCTCAGCACCGTCTTCTTCAAATACTTCACCCATCCGGATTCGGGACCTCCAGCGCGTGCTTCTCAATGAACTGGAGACCCTTCTCACCGGGATCCCTCGCCAACCAGCGAGACATCGTCAACCCACACTCTCCCCGCTTGCCTCCCGTCCCCGGCCGACTGGAATGTGAAGCCCACTCCCATGGCCGAGCGGGGGTCGTACTTCTGGTTGGCGTCGCCTTGCCACTCCGGCAGACGAAGCTGGGACCAGGCCACGTCGATGCGTTGCCAGCCGTCGATGGCCGCCTGACCGGCCTGGAAGGTGCGCTCGAAGTGCAGAAGCTCGTCCGAGGATCTGCCGCCGTAGGCGACCACGGTGATCGGCTGGCCCAGCTTTTCGACGTGCAGGTAGAAGCTCAAGCCCGCTGATCCGCTCCAGTTCTGGGGCTGACCGGGAACCAGGCTGCAGGCCGCCCAACTGTCGGGCGCCAGGTCGTACTGAATCTGGAGCGATGCGGCCCCGCCGTGTTTGGTCTTCTTGTCGGCAGCGAAGGTGAGACGAGTATCCTTCCCGTCGTCGAGAAACGCAGCCCAGCCCGCCGGGTCGCCTTCGAAGTCGTCGATCGATGTTCCCTTTAGACCGGCCGCCGGCTGTGCCGGTTGCGGTGGAGTCTCGACGGGCTTGGCCGCTTCGACCGGCGGTGTTTCCGGAGACATCTCGGCCGGCGGCTTCGCTTCCGAAGCGACTTGAGGTTCCGTGCCGGCCCACTTGGCGTGCCAGGCATTCAGCAAAGGAACGAACTCCTCGGTGGCCTTCCGATTCCCGGCGGGCGAAGGATGGTCGTCGCCGTCGCTCGGGTAGTAGAGCGTGTTCTTGCCCGGCTGATAGAGGTGTTCAACCTTGCCGCCCACGAGCCGATGATGATTGTCCGGACCGGTAAGGACGTTGTAGAAATCGAACACGGCCACATTGTTGCCCCGGTAGTCGGCCAGCCAGTCCTTCACGAGCCACGAGTTGAACGCCCGGGCATTGGCCGCACATGTGCTGTCCTGAACCGGTGGAGCCGTGACGGCTATGAACAGCCGATCGGGCCGCGTGGCGAAGTACTTGAGCAGTCCGTTATAGATCGCCTTGGCGTTGGCCACCGTCAGCCCTTCTCCCCGGGCAGGTCGATCCGTGGGCTTCCCCTCCAGGTTCGAATTGGGAAAGCACGACTTGAACATCACGATCCGGTTCTCGCCGCCCGGATCGGCCGCGGTGCGAGTGTACTCGCAGTGTTGCTCGCTTTCACGGTAGAGGGCCCCGAGGTACCCGGCGCTCTGAGGGCCCGTGAACCACTCGGGCCAATTGGTGATGTCGGTGCGGTCGCCGATGCCGTCCGGCCCCCAGCCGTAGTTGGTGTCGCTGACGAAGTAGTTGTTCTCTGCCAGCGCCTTGCCCAACCCGCCGTGCGAATCGTTCAGCCAGTTCTCGCCGCATGAATGGTGAACGAACACGAGTTTGACGGGTTGCTTCGGCGACTGCGCGGCGGGCAACTGGGCCGACGCTCCCGCAGGCAATTGGGCTTCGGAGCTGGGGGAAGAACATCCGGAGAATACCCACACGACGGCCAGCAATCCGGCCAAGACTCGCCCGAGAAATCTCCTTGCCGCTACCGCCTTTCTTGACGACTCAATCGCTGACATAGACATGCTCCTGCTGGAGGACACGCCGGGAATCTGCCTCAAAGAATACCATGCCCGAAATACGACGCAAGCCGACAGGCTCGTCGAGGCCGGCGCGCCCCACAATTCAGGCCCCAGTTCGACCCCCGGAGCCGGCCTGATCGCATGGCGACCGGACAAAAGGCCGCTTTTCTGCCCCAGAGCGGCATAAGTTCTTGATTTCGCCCGCACGGTTTGACATGATCGGTGGTTGACGATCCCCGTTTTCCGCTTTCCGCCTTCCGCTTTCCGCTTTCGCGGAAGCCGGGCTTTGAAATTCTCAGAACCATGTGCAAAGAAGAAGCCGATATGTCGCAAGCATTCTCACGACGCCGCTTTTTGAAGTCGGTCGCGGTGGCAGGCGCCGTCGCCGTTCCCCATGTCCTTCCGGGACGGGTGCTCGGAAAGGACGGAGCCGTCGCGCCGAGTGAACGAATCACGCTCGGCGGGATCGGCGTCGGAAATCGAGGCTCCTACGTTCTGTCGCGATTTCTGCCGAACGCCGACGTGCAAATGGTGGCCGACGCCGACCTGCAACGCTCCCGCCGGGAACGGGTGAAGGAGATGGTCGACAAGCACTACGGAAACACCGATTGCGTTCTCTATCGGGAGATGGACGATATCCTCCAGCGGGACGATATCGACGCCGTTCTGATCACCACGGGCGACCGCTGGCACACGCTCGCTTCGATTCTGGCCGCCAAGGCGGGCAAGGATATCTACTGCGAGAAGCCGTGCAGTATGACGATCGAAGAGAGCCGGATGCTCGCCGACGGGATCGCCCGATATGGCCGCGTGTATCAAGCCGGGACGCAGCGCCGCAGCATCGAGAACTTCCAACTGGCGGCGTATCTGGCCCATTCCGGCAAGCTGGGCGAACTGAAAGAAGTCCACGCCAACATCCTGGCGCCCCTGACGCACAACCCGTGGCTGCCCGCGGAACCGGAACCTGCGATCGACGAATGCGACTGGGATCGGTGGTTGGGTCCCTGCCCGTGGCGCCCCTACAACTCCGCCTATGTGAGCGGAGGCTGGCGCGGCTTCACCGACTTCCACGGCGGCGGAGTCCTCGAATGGGGCTCGCACACCATTGATCTTTGCCAGTTCGCCGCCGGAATGGACGATTCGGCGCCGGTCGAGTTCTGGGCCGACGACTACAACTTCGGGATCTATCACTCCGACTGGCGAACGACCATGGCCGCCCCGAAGACGAACGTCATCTACGGCCGGTATTCCAACGGCGTGAAACTCGTCATGCGCGACGGCGGCTGGCAGGGGCTGGGGACTTGCAGCGTCAAGTACGTCGGCACCGAGGGTTGGATCGAAACGGGAGACAGCGGTGCGATTCAAGTCGCGCCCGACTCTCTCCGCCGCGAGTTGACCGTGGTCACCATGGCGGGAACCGACCCTTCGACGCACGTGCGGAACTTTCTCGACTGCGTCAAGTCGCGGCAACTGAGCCGGGCACACGCCTTGGCGGCCGCTCAGGCGCACGTCGCCGCCCACGCCGCCTATATCATGGCGACGCTCGGACGCCCGCTCAAGTTCGACCCGAAAACCGACACGTTCCTCAACGACGCGGAAGCCAACAAGATGCGCTGCCGCGCGTGGCGACAACCGTGGCACGTCTAGGGGAAACCCGAATCTCGAAATCCGAAATCCGAAACAAGCACGAAATACGAATACCGAATACCGTTGATTGCGACGGTGAACCGAGCCTTGCCCAAAGGAAACCAGATATGCGTTACGTTTTCGCTCTCCCAATTCTCTCGGTCTGTCTGCTCAGTGCAACGGCCTTCGCCGACGACGATCCGGCGGCGCTACTCAAGACGATTCAGTCCACCGAAACACCGGACGTCGATCGGGCCAATGCCTTCGAGAAGATCGGCGACGTGGCCGGCGACGACGCCGTGAAGACGTTGGCCGGCTTCCTTGGCGACAAGACGTGGTCGCACTACGCACGCTATGCCTTGCAGAAGATGGAGGGAGAAGAGGTCACCAAGGCGCTGCTCGCGTCGCTCGATACGTTGGAGGGTGACCTCGAGCTTGGAGTGATTACCACGATCGGCCGCCGTTGCGACCCCACGGCCATTGCGCCCCTTGCGAAGCTCCTCGGGGATGCCGACGCAGAAGTCGCCGGCTCCGCCGCCGTCGCCCTCGGATGGATCGCAACGCCCGACGCCGCCACCGCGCTCACCGAGGCATTCGGCGCCGCGAAAGATCCCAAACGCAAGGAGTCGCTCGCCTCGGCCATGCTCCTGGTCGGACAGCGGCTCGCCAGGACGGGAAACACCCAGGCAGCCGTCGACGTTCTCGATCTTCTGCGAGGTGCGGAAGTTTCGAAGGCCTGCCGAATCGGAGCGACGCAGAACGCCATGCTCGCTCGGGGCGCCCAGGGCGTCGACTTGATGGTCGAGCAACTGAAGTCGCCCGATCCCGATTACTTCCAAACCGGACTGGCCGTCTGCCGCGTTCTTCCCGGCGAGCCGGCAACCAAGGGCCTGATCGATTCGCTCGCCGCAGAATCGTCGCCCGATCGACAGGCGCTCTTGATCCTCGCCATGAAAGATCGCGGCGACAAACGGGCTTTTCCGTCGGTCCTGGCCAAACTCGAGAGCGACTCACCGGCGGTTCAATTGGCGGCGGTCGAGGCCACCGGTGCGCTCGGCGACGGCTCCTCGGTGCCCGTTCTTCTGTCGGTCGCCAACGAGGCAACTGCCGAAACCGTTCTCAATTCGCTGGTCGCCCTGCAAGGGCCCGGCGTGGACGCGGCCCTGATGAAGGCCGCTCAATCGCCCGACGCGTCCGTGGTGGCGGTGCAGGCGTTGGGGAAACGTCGTGCGAAGGAGGCGGTTGACCTCCTCTTCCGGCTCTCCAAAGCCGATTCCCCGGCAATCAGTCAGGAGGCGATCGTAGCCCTGGGAATGACCGTACCGCAGGACCGGTTTCTCGACCTGTTTGCCTTGCTGAAGACAGCCAAGAGCGACGCCCGCAAGGCGGCAGTCCAGAATGCCATTCACGGCGCCGTCTTCCGGAGTACGGACCCGGACGCCTGTGCGGAAGCACTGGGCGCCATGATTCCGACTTCGAGCGGCGCCGATCGCGAGTTCCTTTTCGAGCAGATTCGAACGGCGGGCGGGGCAAAGGCCGTCGCCCTCATGCGCCGGTTCGCGACCGGATCGGACGAGTCCTTGCAGGACGCCGCGACCAAGACGCTCGGTGTCTGGCTTTCCGCCGACGCGGCCCCGGTTCTCCTGGAAGTCGCACAAGGCGACGGCAAGTTCGCCGTCCGTGCCCTGGGTGGATACATTCGCATCTTCCGCCAGTTCGAGGTGCCGGAGGCCGAACGAGTGGCCATGGCCGCCAAGGCCTTTCAAGTGATCACTCGGCCGAATGAACGAAATGCGGCCATCGAAGCGATCACCCGGTTCCCGTGCGTGGGAACGTTCGAATTGGCGCTGGATCAACTCGATGCCCCGGGAAGCGAAGAAACGGCCGCACAGGCCGTCCTGACCATCGCCCGGACCGTTCTCGACCTCGATCCGGAGAAGGGAAAGGCGGGCCTCAAGAAACTCATCGACGCGAACGTCAGCGCGAGCGTGACGGCCTCGGCAAAGGCACTGCTGCAATAGGTACTTTCACGGCATGCCAATGTGAGTCAGGTGCGCGGCCATAGAGCCGCAGTTGGGAATGCGAACCCTGTCCCGAGCGCAACCGCAGAGTTGCCGCCGCGCATGACATCTGGATCGCGACTTTGGTCCCCCAGCCTGGCTCGCACGACACCACACTCTCGTCCTTACCCCACTTCTTCTGAGCTGTCATCCGACACGCCGCGATTGCGGAGATTCCCACATTGAGTCTATGATAAACCGCTCGCTGGAGGGGGCCTACGCGGTGGCAGTCTGGAAATGGACAAACGAGCCATCGTTGTGGTGGCGTCATCGATCCGCCTGTGATACAGTTCTGAGATGAGAACGTGTGGTAATCTTAACCTTTCATAGGTTTGTCTGCCCATGGCGTTAGTCGATCACCAACACGTTGGGTTGAGGTTCGCACCTGTTTCTGTTCGAATGTATAGAATATTGAGTATCGAATTCGCCTTTTCTAGGGAGCGCGGTGCGAGTCAGGTCGATTCTGTCGGTACCTGGCAAAGTCGGTGGTTCAAGGAAGTGCTGAGGTTGAGTTATGGTTGAATCGGCTGAGGAAAGGGATCGACGCCGCCTACAGTCTCTTGAGACGCACTACCGACCCTGCGCTTGCCGAAGCACAACGCCCTTTTTCAGCAAACGGGAATACGCACGTTCATCTTCGCACAAGGTGTACCCAAGCCGGGGACCGTACCGGACCGAGTTTCAGAGCGACCGCGACAAAGTGCTCTACTCTCGCTCATTCCGACGTTTACGACTTAAGACTCAGATCTATCCTGAGCACACGGCAGATCATCTCAGAACCCGGTTAGATCACACGCTGGAAGTTGCCCAGATTGCACGTCACCTCGCTAGACAGCTTCGCCTGAACGAGGATCTGGCAGACGCGATTTCGCTTGCACACGATGTTGGTCACACGCCGTTTGGCCACAGTGGCGAACGGGCACTTCATACCTTTCTTGGCCACTGGAACGAGACGCACAACCTTGGCCTCGACGGATTCAAGCATAATTGGCAAGGGTTGCGAGTTGTTGACAAGCTTGAGAAGTCGTATCCGGAACACGATGGACTGAATCTGACTAGGGCTGTCAGGATCGGCATCCTCAATCACACCAGTCTCAAATACAGCGAACGGGCAGGACTCCCCGATTGGCCCGAAAACCATTGTTCGTGTGACATGTGGGACAAGCTCTGTTTTGATCCGAGTGACCGACGCTACAGTTTGTTTGAAGTGCAGACTTGTCATTTGGCTGACGAAATAGCACAGGTCATTCACGATCTCGAAGACGCGATAATCTCCGAGGCTTTCGGTCTTGAAGAGATCGTGCGAAACCGAAACGAGTATCCGCTTCTCGCATCATGCCTCGACAACATACAGTCATCCGTGAAGCAAATGCTGGTGGAGCAATCGGACAACCCGCTTCAACATCTCGAAAGCTGGACAGACTGGAGCCGCTTTCCTTTTGCCGACCAGGACCAGAGTTCAAAGCTCGTGCTCCGACTCCGAAGCGAGATGATCTATGTCATTACCATTGCTGTTCTCGACTTCTCACAGGGCGCGCTCGATGAGTGGGAACAAAGGCATCTTGTGTCGTCACAAGAAGAAACGCAGATAGAGGAGTTCAATAATCTTGTTAATGGCGGTGTACCGTTCGATGATTGCGTCACCTTTGGTTCCTCAGAAACGGGAAGAAACTTCGAGGAACTCAAGACGAAGCTCACTGACCGCGTCATCCGATCGGAGCGAGTGAACAGAATGGACGGTAAAGCGGACTACGTTTTGCGACACATTCTTCAGGTTTATCTCACCAGCCCCAAACAGGTTCATCAGTCGGTCTTGGATCAGTACGTGAAGCAAGCACATCCCGAAAACGCTGATATACGTGGTTGGAAACGCAAGGAACTCGCACAACTTCAGAAAGACAAGGACTTTGTGCGTGCCGTGGTTGATTACGTTTCAGGAATGACAGACAGATTCGCTTTGCAGGAATATGACCAACTGTATTCTGCGTACCCAAGGATTCCGTCGTGACTAAGGCTGGAGAGATGATCGAGAATTCCAGCTTGGATCGCGTCAGGCGGTCTCTTGAGACCATCGTTGGCGCATCGACGCCGGATTCCGCAACTCGTGAAGCCGAGTTATTTCGCCGCTACTTCCGCGCTTCTGTTTCACCCCAGCCGCAGTCGTTTTACGTGTCGAACTGCGCTACGTTTAGTCGTCATTACCTTCTGCCGAACCTGGTTAAAAATCACCACCTCGTTCTTCAGTTACATAGACTTGGTCTGCTGCAAGACTGCCATAACGTCCTCGATCTAGGTGCTGGCCCTGGCACTTTTGCCTTCTCCCTCCTCTGTTGGCTTCAAAGCCAACATAAAGAGACTAACCAGGAGTTTCGCGTTTCGATGGTGGATGCGGTCGAAGAGTTCCGTGGAGTGTTTGACTCGATCTGGAAGGATTTGCGACTGCCTGCAAAGGATGGATTGCTCCCCCGGCAAGTTACCGCTTTTATTAAAGGTGACGTGCTTGAGCACGCGGACAAGCCCGAATTGATCGTATTCAGCAATAGTCTTGGTGAGATCCTCCGAAACTCTGAAGTAGATCACGGACGGCTCATTGACAGTCTTGTTCAAGCGCAGGCGGTCACAGCAATTGTTGACTACGACTACGAGAGCGTGTCTCCCTTCTTCAAGGAATTTGCAGCGGAGATGTCGTCTGTATTCCACAAAGTGTCCTGCGGCGATTGGCCGCTTCGGCACGGCGCATACGAGCAAGTGGACTTGGGGTGTCTATCGCAGATCAATGCCTCATTGCGCGCTCGGCGCGTGCGGTGCCTGAATTCGGTGTGGATTCCGAAACCGAGGGAATTCAAACTTGATGCTGTGTCTGCTAATGATCTCGTTTTGACGTACAAGCGCGCGTGGGAACATCACGACGTGGAATTGCTTTCGGAGCTATTTGCAGAGGACGCTACTTACGTAGAGCGTCAGGATAGGCGACCTTTCTTTGGGCTAAGCGAGATCAAGACGTACTGGCAAAGGAATGCACTCCATCAGGCATCCGTTGAATTTGAGCCTCTCTCGATCGACTTCTCAGATCACAATCTGCTGGTCGGTTGGCGCTGCCAGTTCTTTCGGAAGGACTTAAGCCAGTGGTTGAATTTGGAGGGTGAATTTGAAGCCGTCGTGTGCAACGGGCGCATAAGCCGGTTTGTGGAGAAGTTCGACAAGAAAATGTCCTATCTGCGAGATTAGGAATTGCGAGTCAGCAACTTAATGCGTTGGTGGCAGAGTTCCGACACTGCGATGGCGGTGAAGAACAGCAACAACAGGGAAGTGCTTTGCGTCGTCGGCCTGATTCGCTACCGGGTAGACTCTTCAGATGTTGCCCACGTTCAGGATGCGAGGTAGCTTTGTCGCTCGCTTCGGCGGCCTCAACACTGCACCGGGCGACGCTACCACGGCACCCCCGTCCAAGGCTTCCGCTCTCTACGCATTCTACTCCGGCCGGTACCAGAACGTCCTCCAATACGCCTGGTCCAGCTCAAACGGATCCACCGACGCATTGAAGTCGTGGTCCACCGGCAACACGCCGTAGCGGATCATTTCGCGTACGTAATCGCGGCGCGGAACGAACGTCACCGGGCAGTCCGGGCCGTTGTTGGGACTCGGATTGATCATGCAGAAGCGGTTGTTCTCTTCCAGAATGTGTTTCCGCCCCCGGGCGACGGCCGCCACGATCGCCTGGTACCCCGGATCGTTCTTGTCCTTGAACACCTCCTTGCCGGACTTGGCTTCGCAAACGCCCAGCCCGCCCGCCGACTTGGCCAACGGCGCCCGGGCCGCCTTGGAGAGCTCCGGATACGACAGATTGTAGATCAAATGCCGATTGAACCGCCCGCCGTCCTCCGACATCGTGTGGGCCACGTACTTGTTCTTCTGGAACTCGTCGGGCGGGTAGTAACGGGCGTAGAAGTGGGCCGGCAGCTTGTAGGTGCCGATCTTCTTCTCCGCCTCGGTCGGTGCGTGGCACGCGTCGCAGCGGCCGGTCATCACCTCCTCCATTGCCTGCGTCTCCGGCCAGTCCTTGTCGTTGCGGACGTTGACGCTGTGTTCGTAGAACCCGATGGTGCCGTGGCTGTTGACGGCATAGGTCCCCGCGTGATTGGCGCCGGCGTCCAGCCAATGGCGGACGATCTTCTGCTCGTTCTCCGGCATGTTGACGCCTTCGTGCCCCTCTTCGATCAACTTGAGCAGGCGGCTGGAACCGGTGCCGATCTGGTAGGGCCCGAAGTTGCTCTTGCTGTGCTCGGAATAGGGCAGAATAATCCGATTGTCGCCGAACAGTTGCCGCCACGACATCTGGATATAGCCGATCGGGTAAAGCGGGCCCCAATGGCCCGAGATGTTGAATCCGCCTTCTTCGCGGTCGTGATTGTGGCACTCCAGGCAGTGCTTGTCGAGGATCGGCTGAATGTCCCGCAGGTAATCGAAGATCTCCGGCACGCCCGCCACCGGCTCGGGATCGACGGGCCGCGTCGCCATAACCCGCATCAACCGGTCGCGATCTTCGGCGCCGGGCGCTTCGGTTCGTTGTTCGTGGCAACCGATGCAGGTGGTCGTCTCGCCCGGCATGACGGAAGTGAACGAATGCATCCGCTTGACGCAATGCCCCATCTCGTCCATGGCCAGGAACAGAAAGCTGCGTTTCGCCGGCAACTTGAAGTACGCGCTCCCCTCCTCCGAAACCGGGACGGTGCCGATCAGCCGTTCGACGGAGAACGTGCCGCCGGCCGACATCTCCGACATCGCGCCGGCATAGTTGATCGGTTTGGGGAGAACCTCGTAGATCAGCAGATTCTTGACCGTCCCCGACGCCACGCCCTTCATCTTGCGGCCGGCGTAGATATTGGCCAGGGCAAGGGTGCCGTGGGCGACTGAAGGGACGGTCTCGTCGGCGATCACCGGTTCCCGCCCGCGGGGCATCACCGGCCGCGGCTCGCCGATCCAGAATCCTTCCTTGGCCAATTCCTCGGGAAGTTGGTAGAGCAGCTCGGTCTCGCCCTGCCCGTTCATCAGTTCCATCGTGGCCTTATTGGCGACCAGGAAGTGGTTCTCGCCGAACGCCCACGGGTCGCAATGGATGTCGCCCTTGCTGATGTACTGCACGCCCTTGGGATCGTCAGGGCCGAGCCGTGGATCAATCAGTGCGGTCTTACCGTAATGTTCCCGCCTACCGTGGCCGGGCGACCAGGTGACGACCAGTTTCGGGCTGTTTGGAACCGGTTTGGGCGCCAGGATCGTCCCGTTGTTGATTTGGTTGCCGTAGAGGACCATCTGGCGAGTTCCATCGGGATTCATCGACCAGAGATGATGATAACCCATGTGAAAGCGGTCCACGTATTCCCAGCGCATGTAGGCGACCTGGCCGTTGTCCAGCACCCAGGGCGTGTTGTCGTGTTCGACGTTTGCCGACAGCATACGGATGTTCTTTCCGTCGGAGTCGCACTTGTAGAGCGTGCCGACCTGCGTCATCCAGCACTGAACGTATCGATTCGCTCGAGTCGAGCAGAAGACGATCTGATCGTCGGGCAGATAAGTGGGTTCAAAGTCGTCCCAGCCGGGCGGCGAGTAGGTCTGGTAGTCTTCCATGCCGGGCGAAACGTCTTCACCCTGTCCGGTGAGCTGCTTCAGCCCGCTGCCGTCGAGGTTGATTTCAAAGAGGCTGTAATGCCGCTTCCCTTTGGGCAGATAGGCGAAGACGAGTTTCTTCGCCTCGTAGTGAATCTGCGGATCGCGAATGTTCCCCTCGGGATCTTCGAAAATGGTGCGAACCTGCTTGGTCCTGACGTTGTAGATGCACAGCTTGCCGCCGGAATTCATGGGGAAGGTGGTCCGGCACTGGTCGGTCGAATAATAGGCGATGCTGGCGTACCAGTGGCCGTCGATGCTCGGCTTGCGGACGGCGAACAGAATCTCGTCGGGCATGCCGGCGTCGAGGAACGAGCCGAGCATCGACGGTCGTTCGGGCGTCGGCTTTGGCGCGGTCGTTTCGGCAAGTCCGGGAGAGACCAGAAGCAGGAATAACAGTGGCCGAACTCTGGAAACCATGACTCTGTCTCCGGTGGGGAACGACGGAGCAACGAGTGCCGTTGTTCACTCCGCGAACAAACGCCTTTTCGCGGAGCGAAAAGCGACTATCGAGATCCTACACCACCCGGCGCCGGCCCTCAAGCTTTTCCCTCTGCCGACCAGACCATTCAATTCCATCTCCGGCCCATGTACAATGGCCGTCGTCCATCCCAATGCGGGCATCCATCAAGGAGACAGCAATGAAACGAACAACACGCCGACAGACAGTCGCCACCCGACGCCGGTTCCTGGCCACAACGGTCGCATCTTCAGCTTTCTTGATCGTGCCGCGACACGTTCTGGCGGGCTCCGGTGAGCAAGCGCCAAGCGACAAACTGAATATCGGCTGCGTCGGCGTCGGCGGCATGCAGGGAGCCGGCGACGTGCGAAATGTGAGCCGCGAGACCATCTACGCACTGTGCGACGTGGATGAAACCCATTTGGAGAAGACCGCGGCAAACTATCCCAGCGCCAAGCGCTACCGCGACTTCCGCGAGATGCTCGACAAGGAGCACAAGAACCTCGACGCGATCACCGTCACCATCCCCGATCACATGCACGCCACCGTGTCGCTGTGGGCCATGGAACGAGGCATCGCCGTTCATTGCCAGAAGCCGCTGACCCAGAGCGTCTGGGAAGCCCGTCTGTTGACCAAGGCGGCAGAAAAATACAGCGTTGTGACACAGATGGGCAACCAGGGATACTCTTCTGAAGCGACGCGTGTCGCCTGCGAGATCATTTGGAGCGGCGCTCTCGGCGACATCACCGAGGCGCACTCGATGAGCGGCGGCGGTTTTTCACGAGGTGTAACCGAGTGGCCGCCTGCCGAGGAGGTTCCCAAGACCCTCGATTGGGATCTCTGGACGGGCCGCGCCGCGGAACACACCTACAGCTCGAAGATCCACCCGATCCACTGGCGGGGCTTCCTGGAGTACGGAACCCAAATGATCGGCGACTGGGGCATCCACATGCTGGGCCCGGCCAACTGGGCTCTGCAACTGGGCAATCCCACCAGCGTCGAGTGCACGGCCGTCGAGGGCGTGAATCCCGTCACGTACCCGAGCTACGCCTGCAAGTTCGAGTTCCCGGAGCGAGCGAACAAGTACG
Source organism: Planctomycetaceae bacterium (assembly GCA_012719125.1). Taxonomy (GTDB): domain Bacteria; phylum Planctomycetota; class Planctomycetia; order Pirellulales; family Thermoguttaceae; genus JAAYAY01. The sequence goes on from JAAYAY010000306.1 coordinate 84,349, forward strand.
TCCCTTCAGGCAAGATGCCCCCGCTAACCCTCTATTGGTACGAAGGGAGCGCCGTGAAACACTTTGCGGTCCCGAAGGGTTTGACCCGAGAGGATGTCAAACCGTTCAACGAGATCTTCATCGGCACGAAGGGCTATTTGGGCACCGGCGGGCGAGGGGAGAGTTTCCGGCTGATCCCCGAATCGAAGATGCAGGACTTCCAGAAGCCGCCGCAAGTCCTCAAGCGCTCACCGGGACACTTCCAGGACTGGATCCAGGCCTGCAAGGGGGGCGATCCGGCGTGCTCCAACTTCAGCATCGCCGGACCCTACACAGAGTGGATGCTGCTGGGGGCCATCAGTTGGCGTTTTCCAAACGAGAAACTCCTGTGGGACGGCAAGAACCTGCGTTTCACCAACAACGAGAAAGCCAACGAGTTTGTCAAACCTCGGTTCCGCAAGGGCTGGGAACTGAACGACATCTCGGTCTGAACGAGAATCCCGGGCCGACGTGTCTGAACGATTGACAAGGCCGCTTCCGCGCACCATGATCGGGGCGCTGACTGCGAGTCTACGGTTTCACGGGGAGATTACAAAAGGAGCGAAAAATGGACGCAGCACGATTCACACGACGGCAGTTTGTGGCGGCGACTTCGCTGGGATCCCTTGCGGCGGTGGCCGGCCGCAGCGTTCCGGCACGCGCCGCGGCAAGCGGGGTCACATCCAAACTGGCGGTCCGCGGCGGCACGCCCGTGCGCACCAAAGGCTTTCCCGGCTGGCCCATTTGGGATAAGGATCGCGACGAACCGCAAGTCGTGTCCGTGCTCCGTAGCGGCGTCTGGTCCCGTTCGAAAGTGGTGGCCGAGTTCGAGAAGAAATACGCGGAACTACTGGGGGCGAAACGCTGTCTGGCCACCACCCACGGCACGACCGCCTTGCTCACGGCGCTCAACACGCTCGACATCGGCGTCGGCGACGAGGTGCTCGTCGGTCCCTATACCTTTGTGGCTTCGGTCAGCGTGATCTTGCTCTCGGGCGCCTTGCCCATCATGGTCGATACCGATCGCGAGACGTTCCTCGTGAATCCGGAGAAGATGGAGGCAAAGATCACGCCGAACACCAGGGCCATTCTGCCCGTCCACATCTACGGGTTGCCGGCCGACATGGATCGGATCAACGCGATTGCCAGGAAGCATAACCTGGTGGTCCTGGAAGACGCATGCCAGGCGTGGTTGGCCGAATTGAACGGCAAGAAATGCGGCACGCACGGCAACCTGGGCTGTTTCAGTTTCCAGAACTCCAAGCACCTCACCTGCGGGGAAGGCGGCGCCGTCGTCGGCAATGACGACGCCGTGATGGATCGGGCCGTTTCCTATCACAACTTCGGGCACGGCGGATCCAGGCTGGGCAGCAAGTGCCGCATGACCGAGTTCCAGGCGGCCATTCTCCTGGCCCAGATGGCCCGACTCGAGGAGCAGACGCAGCGGCGCTGGGAAAACGCCGTCTATCTGACGGCGAAACTCCGCGAGATTCCCGGAATCACGCCGCACAGGCTCTACGACGGCGTGACCCGGGCGGCCTATCATCTCTATCCATTCCGCTACGACCCGCAGGAGTTCAACGGCGCCCCACGAGACAAGTTCATCGCCGCGTTGCGGGCGGAGGGCATCCCCAGTTCCGGCGGTTACGGCCGTTTGAACAAGGCGGCCTTCATCGAGGACACGTTGAGTTCCCGCAATTTCCAGCGGATGTACTCCCGGGACCAGCTCGACCATTGCCGAGCCCAGATCGAATGTCCCGACAACGATCTCCTTTGCAGCGAGGCCGTCTGCTTCAGCCAGCGACTCCTGCTGGGAACCAAGGAAGATATGGACGACATCGCCGCTGCCATTGGGAAGATTCACGAGAACCGGGAGCAATTGGCGTAGTCGAACCAGCCGTAGTCACCAGGGGTCTATCATGGACAGGCGACAGTTTCTCAAGACCGGCGCCAAGGGCGCCGCCGTAGGTGCCGCGATATCACTCCCCGTCAGCACCCTTCAGGCAAGCGACCCGCCGGCGGCACGCCCTGCCGCCGGTGCATCGGGCACACCGGCGATTCTCGCCAGCTTCACGGCCGACGATCACCGGCGGCGTCTGGCGAACATCGGCATCTGCACGCAGAAGATACGCCGGTGCATGCGCAAACACTTGATCACTGATTATCTCCCCGCCCAATGCGTTTACAACATGGGCGAGTATCCCAGCCGCACGCCCTGGGAGCCCGGAGAATACGACGAACAGGAACTGGATCGGCTGAAGGACCATGGAATTCAGTTGATCCACGTGATGGACGAATGGAACGACCGCTACGGATTGTTCGGGGGTAACAAGCTGACCTCGGTCAACCCCGAGGGGTTTCGCCGCTTTGTCACGATGGTCCACGATCGCGGCATGAAGATCCTGGCCTATGCCTCGAGCGGCTACTTCAATGCGAGTGATCCCGACTACCGCAAGGAGTGGTCGCGACCGGGCGACGGGCTGTTCGGCTGGTGGGATCTGGTGCGGTGTTCGCCGGCCAGCCCCGGGTGGCGTGCCTACTTCCTGCCGCGCATGGTGCAGATCCTGGAGGATTACGAACTCGACGGCCTCTACAACGACTGGGGGTATGTTCCCAACGCGGGGAAACGAATCAAGGAGCCCGCCCAGGACGAGACGGCCGCATTCAACGAGACCCCCGAGTACGACGGCGCCGTGACCGATCTCCTGCACCTCATCTACTCGGAGGTGAAACGCCGTGGCGGAATCTACAAGATGCACGCCGATCGCGCCAACGAGCCCCGGACCGGCGGCCTCAAGGTCTACGACTACCTCTGGGTAGGCGAAAACGTCGCCAATGCCGACGGCCTCCGCGAAGCGACCAAGAATCATACGCCTTACGTCGTCCCCTGCATCCAAGGCACCGCAGCCAGAACCGAAGGCGCTGACGAACACTTTCTGCACTCGATTCCCTACATGCAGTTCCCGCTGCTGCAAGGGGGACGGCCTCTCACTGGGGAACGGAGCGCGATCCCCATTCCGCGCCTGCCGGGAGTGACATCAGGCGGATTCTACGCAGAAGCCTGGAAGTACTACCAGGCTCATCCGGACGGGCCCTACATCTACGGCGGTTGGGACCCCATTCCCCCCAACCCTGAGATGCGGCCGGCCCACGCTCGCTGGCTCAAGAACTACCTGCCCCTGGTGGAAGACGGAACCTGGGCCTACCTGGAAATCGCCGACTCCGACCTGTTTGCCGCGCCCCTGCCGGAGAATTGCGTGGCTTCGGCCTTTGCCAATCGGCACCTCTATCTGGTTCTGGCGAACTACGGACAATCGGCCCAACAGGTCGCCACCACCGACGCGTACGTGACCACCGACGACCTCGCCGCCGCGCCCGCCAGACAATGGCAGCTTCCCCCACGCTCGCTGCGGATCCTGCGATACTCCGCCTGATCGTGCGGCCGGGATTGCCCACGGCAGCGTCTGATTGAAACGCCTCCAGGCACCTTATTCCGAGACCGTGGCGGCAATGGCCTCGGCAACCGTCTTGACGCCGATGGGCCGCTTGTCGTTGAACGGGCCGTCGGCGCCCCCCTCAGGCCACGTGTCCGGGTCGGCGTATTGGCCGTCGTCCCGGTACTGCTTTTGCAGGCGGGCAATCTCGGCCTTCAGTTCGGCAAACTTCGCGGCCACCTCGGGCTTGCTCGCCTCCTCAGGAGCGTAAAGAAGATTGTGCTGCTCGCAGGGGTCGACCGTAAGGTCGAACATCTCGTAGGCGTCCTTCTTCCAGTAATAGATGAGCTTGTGCGTGGCGGTGCGGACCCCGTAGTGGGCGGCCGTGTTGTGATGCCCGGGGTCGTGGTAGTAGCGATAGTAGACCGACGTGCGCCAATCGGCCGGCGTTTGGCCGTGCAACAGCGGGACCAGCGAACATCCTTGCATCGAATCGGGAACGGGCAGGCCGGCAAGGTCCAGGAAGGTCGGCGCCAGGTCGATGTTGGCGACGAACGGCGCCGGCGTCGTGCCGGCTTCGATGCCGGGTCCGCGCACGATGAGCGGGGCACGAAGGCCGGGCTCGTACATGAAGCGCTTGTCGTAGAGGCCCAGTTCGCCAAGGTACCAGCCGTTGTCGGCCGAGTAGAAGACGACGGTGTTTTTGGCCAGCCCGGCATCCTCGAGATAATCGAGCACCTTGCCCACGCCGTCGTCGACCCCCTGCACACAGGCCAGATAGTCTTGCAGGTAACGCTTATATTTCCAGCGGACGAGGTCTTTTCCGGTAAGCGTCTTCTTGGTTCCGTTCGAGTCGACGATTTCAAGCTCCATGGGCTTTTCGTTCAGCCACTTGTTGCGGGCCGGCCCTTTCAGGTCGGCAGGCGGTTCAAGCTTGAGATCGCGGCGAGTGAGGTCTTTGGCCACCGTCTGTTCGTTAGACGGCAGGGCCGCGGGGCGCGTGGCGTAGTCGTCCCAGAACGTCTCCGGTTCGGGGAAGCTCCTGTCCTTGAAGATCGCTTGGTTTCGTTCGTCGGGTTCCCAGGCACGGTGCGGTGCTTTGTGGTGGAGCATGAGGAAGAACGGCTTGTCCTTGGGCCGCGTCTTGAGCCACTCGATCCCCAGGTCGGTGGTCACTTCGGTGCAATGGCCCTGGATGCCGAGTCTCCGGCCGGGCACGAGGAAGTCGGGATCCCAATATCGGCCCTGGCCGGGCAGCACGATCCAACGATCGAAGCCCGTGGGATCGGAACCCAGGTGCCACTTGCCGATCATGCCGGTATGGTAGCCGCCGGCCTGCAAATGCTTGGCGACGTTATCCCGCGAACCGTCGAAGCGGTTGAAGACCGGGACGCCGTTCACGTGGGAGTATTGCCCTGTCAACAACGTAGCACGGCCCGGGGTGCAGATGGAGTTCGTCACGAACGAATTGGTGAACCGGGCACCGGCTTGGGCCAGGCGGTCGATGTTGGGTGTTGTGTTCACCTTCGAGCCGTAGCAGGAGACGGCGTTTTGCGCGTGGTCGTCGGAATAAATGAAGAGGATATTGGGCTTTGCCGTGCTCGATTCAGCGGCCGCAAGGCCGGCCGATGAGGCCAGCAGCGACACCAGGACAAGCAGCGTGAGGATCAAGTGTTGTTTCATGGCGAGTCACCGTGTTTCGGGGAGCCAAAACGTCGGACGCAGCAGCCGGCCCCGTGCCGGCGGCCTGCCGAAGACCAGTATTGTTCTCTGGCCGGGCGGTGTCAATCGATTCCACTCGCACCGTCAGTCTTCTGGCACAAGCTGGGCGAGCCGCTCGATCATCTCGGCGACGCGGCGGCGGTGGTTGAGGAGGTCTTGCGGGCCTTTCGTGTAGTCGGTCATCGTGCGGCTGATCGAGTCGGGAACGTGCGCGAGCGATTCCGCCTCGGCGAGCAAGGCCGTGTCGGGACGGCGGGCATCCGACAGGGCCTTGGCCTTCTCAACCAGATCGGCCAACAGGGCGAGGTACTCATAGTCCTCGATGCCGTCGCGGATCACCTCCAGACGCAGGCTCGAATAGGGCGTCCAATCGGGGCCCGGGTAGACAAGCATCCCGTCGCCGTTGCATTTGAATGACTGGTAGGTCCCTGCGTCGGCCATGTCGATCGGCACCTCGGGGAACGCGGGCCCGCCCGACGCCGGCGTCGGCAGGCCCGGCCACCAGCAAACGCACCAGTAGAGCAGGCCCGTCGCGCCCAGTTTGTGGGCTTGCCAGAAGAGCACCCGGTGATCGACGGCCGGCTCGTCGATGAAGAAGTTGGCATGGGGCGGCTTGGGGCTGCAGCAGACGTACGTCCAGAGCGTGTCGCCCGCCGCCAGCCGGTCCCGGTAGAAATCCGTCTCCGCGCGGGCCGTGAGCGGACACCAGATGTCGACCAGCCCGACCAGGTTCTGCGGGTTGGGGTCTCCGATCGTCTGCATGATCGGGAAGCCGGGTACGGCCTTCCGGAGCCGCGCGTAGAGATCGCGCAGGAACGGGTAGTCGGTCGTTCGCGGTTCGTCCGGCCCGTAGATGAAGACTTGCGACGGCAGCCCGCGCCGCTTCCACTCCGCGGCGATCGCGGCCGTCTTGTCAACCCACGGGGCGGGGTCGGGCGTGGGCGCGTCCTTCCACAGCGTGTTCGCGCTGGGCAGCCGGTCGAGGCAGAAGGAATAGGGGGCGTAGTACTGCGGCGCGAGCGACGCCACGGTTTGATCGAGCCCCGTGAGGTCGACGTACCACGCGCCGTCGTCCTGCTTGGTCGTGATGTACTCGCGAGCGACGTTCTTCGGCGTCAGCCTGTGCTCGGCCAAGAACCGGCACCACCGGCGGTACACCTCGGGCGACATGACCTTGTCGTAGGAGGCTTTGGCATCATAACCGCGGGCCAGCGCAAAGGCATAGAGCCCGAACGGCGTGGCCAGTTTGCCCGGCCGGGCCAGGCGGAAACCGCGCACGTGGAGTACGACCGGGATCGATGTCGCCTGGTCGCCGTGCCGGATGGTGACCTGCCCGGTGTAGCGGCCGGGTGCGGCGTCCGGGGGCACGTCGACCCGAAACCAGAGTGGCTGGCGCCCGTCGGCCGCCAGGTCGAACGGGCCGGGCGGCAACAAGGGGTCGGGCCACCAGCCGACGTACTCCACGGCGTACGAAGGCGGCGCGGTCTTCACGTAGCCCACCCGGTTCCACTGCACGTCGAGCTTGCCGCCCGGCCCGACCAGCGGCGCCGGCTCGACGGCCACTCCTTCCAGCGCCTTGCCGCCAGGGATCACCACGAGCTGGAACGATTCACTCTCGTCGCGTGCGGCGCAAAGCTCGACCTGTTCGAGGATTGTTCCTTCCACCACGGGCTCATCGCGGGGGATTTTCTGGAGCGAATGGGCCGGCACCACGCGGAACCGGCCGTCGCCTTCGGCGGGAATTTCAAACCGGGCCCTTACGGCCGCACGCCGGGCCGCCGCCTCCGGGTCGGGCGTTACCGAAACGTCGTCGTACCACGTTTTCCCGCAATCGCCGCCGTACAGGGCGAAGCCCATGCTCTTGGCGTTCGCGGGGACGTAGACGGTTCGAGTAACGTGCGTCCACTCGTCGGCCCGGTCGGGCCCGCGAACCGGAACGAAGCCGAGGTGTTCCCGACGCTCGTCGTAGAAGTGGCATCCGGCTCCGGCCGCGGCGACGCCCTCGGTCTTCACGTAAAATGAGGCGGCGAGCACCGAGCCTCCTTCGACCGCGATCCCGTATCGGTTCCACTGGATGCCCGCCTCGCCTTTCGGGTGAGGTGTTACGCTCCACAGAAGCGCGCTCGCCTTGCCCGAGTGGAAGACCTGCTGATCGCGGAGGTGGCGATTGCCGCCGGCATCTTCCCCGGGATGGCGGTTCCACCAATCGGGCAGATCGCTGCCCTGCTCAAAACCGCTGTTGAGTACCAGGCTCGGCTGCTCGGCGCCCAACGCGGGCATAAGCTGGCAACCGGCGACCACAGAGGCCGTCAATAAGAAGAGCGACGTTCTCATGATCCGTCTCCAGTCTTGAAGTACATCTCGTCCGATGTCTGCCCACGAAACGCCGAGCGCGGCAGGCGCGAATTGTACTCCTCCACATAGAACGCCGCCAACTCTTCGACAGCTCTGCCTAGACGTCCAGGTTCCGCGCCTCCAGCGCGTGTTTCTCGATGAACTCCCGCCGCGGCTCCACCTTGTCGCCCATGAGGATGCGGAACAGGTCGTCGGCGGCCGAGGCGTCTTCCATGGTCACCTTGAGCAGGGTGCGATTTTCCGGAGAGAGGGTGGTTTCCCGGAGTTCCTCGGGATTCATTTCGCCGAGGCCCTTGAAGCGGGTGATCTGCAGCCCCTTTTCGCCTGCGGCCCGGATCGCCGTGAGCAGCCCGCGAAGATCGCCAAGCCCCGTCGTCAACTCGCCGCGGCGGAGGACGTACCGAGGTTCCTCGATGCCCGTTCGCTCCTGGGGAATCAGGCTGTCGATTTCGAACCCCATTTCGCGGAGCTCCGCTAACTGGTTGTTGATCGACCGGACTTCGTGCAGTTCGACAATGCTGACCTGCGTGGCGATCGGCGTTTGCCCGACTTCCTCCGCTGCACTGGCGTCGCCCTTGGCGCCCGGTTCGGCGCTGAGCTTGAGTTCTTCGCCGGCCGCCTTTTCCGTCCGGGCAAGGAACTCCTCCAGCTCGGGGCGCGTACTGAACCAGTGCTCGTCGCGCCCGAGGAAGACGTGAAAGACCGGCAAACGCCCGCTCACCGGGTCTTGGCGTGCGGCATGGGCGCGCAGGCTGATGCCGCGGCGCTCGAGGGCGAACAGAGAGTCTTCCAAGCCCGCCAGGGTGCGGCAGAGCCGTTCCATTTCCTGGCCCCGGATCACCCGTCCGTCGCCCGGTTCGAATTCCGCGTCGGTCAGACCCATCTCCAGCAGTTGCTCCTTCATTTCCTCTTCGGTCTGCACGTAGTAAGTCTTCTTCTTCTGTTTGACGCGGAACAGCGGAGGCTGGGCGACGAACACGTGCCCTTCTTTGACCAGGTCGTACATCTGCCGATAGAAGAACGTCAGCAGCAAGGTGCGGATATGGGATCCGTCCACGTCGGCGTCGGTCATGATGACGACCTTGTTATAGCGGCGTTTCGAGAGATCCATCTCGCCGCCGAAGCCGGCCCCCACGGCGGAGATCATGCTCTTGACCTCCTCGTTCTGCAAGACCTTGTCTTCGCGCGCCTTGAATGCGTTGATGATCTTGCCTCGAAGCGGCAGAATCGCCTGATATTCCCGCAGCCGTCCGCCTTCGGCGCTGCCGCCGGCCGAATCGCCCTCGACCAGATAGAGTTCGCAGCGTTCGACGTCGCGGCTGGTACAGTCGCGGAGTTTGCCCGGCATTCCGCCCGAGGAGAGAGCCCCTTTGCGCTCGCGGACAAGGAGCCGAGCCTTCCGAGCGCTCTCCCGGGCTTCGGCCGCCAGCAGCCCCTTCTGAACGATGATCTTGGCGGTCTTGGGGTTTTCTTCGAGAAACTGGCCCAGCACCTCGCCGACGGCCGAGTTGACGATGCCCTCGATCTCTCCGTTACCCAGTTTGGTCTTCGTCTGGCCTTCGAACTGCGGCTCCGGCACTCGCAGAGAGATCACGGCCGTGAGGCCTTCACGGAAGTCGTCGCCCGCGGGCATGATCTGCTTGAACAGGTTCTCCTTCTTGCCGTAGTTGTTCAACGTGCGGGTCAGCGCGGCTCGGAAACCGGAAACGTGCGTCCCCCCTTCGATCGTGCAGATGTTGTTCACATAGGAATGGACGTTCTCGGTGAACTCTCCCGAGTACTGCATGGCGATCTCCAGGCCGACGCCCTCGAATTGGCCCTCGATCGAGATGATCTCGGCATGGGCCGGCTCGCTGGTCCGGTTGAGGAAGCGGACGAACTCCCGAATCCCGTCGTCGTACTTGAAGGTTTCGCCTTCATCGGAGCGCTCGTCGTAGAACACGATCTTGACGCCCTGGTTGAGGAACGCGAGTTCCTGAAGCCGCTTGTGAAGCGTCGCGTAGGTGAACTTGGTAACCGGAAAGATCTGCGGGTCGGGTTTGAACGTGGTCTTCGTTCCCACCCGATCGCTGATTCCGATCCGCTGCACGTCGCTGACGGGCACGCCGCGTTCGTATTCCTGCTGGTACACGTGCCCGCCGCGGCGGACCTCGACTTCGCACCATTCGGAGAGGAAGTTGACGACGGTAACGCCGACGCCGTGCAGGCCGCCCGAAGTCTGATAAGCGCCTTTCGTGAACTTGCCGCCGAACTTGAGCACGGTCATCACCCCTTGAAGGGTGGAGAATCCCAAGTCGGGATGTTCTTCGACGGGAATGCCGCGACCGTTGTCCTCCACGGTGACCGAACCGTCGGCGTTGACCTTGACGTTGACCTCCGTAGCGTGTCCGGCCATCGCCTCGTCGATCGAGTTGTCGACAACCTCATAAACGAGATGGTGCAGGCCGCGAATGGTCGTATCGCCGATATACATGCTGGGCCGTTCGCGAACGTGCTCCAGATCGCTGAGATGTTCGAGTTGATCGGCGCCGTATTCGCCGGTGACTTTTCCGCCGTTCACTTTGTGGAACTGGGAAACTTCATCGTCAGCGGGAAGGTTGTCGGGATTCTGATCGCTGTTCATAGTCGTTCACTCGGTATGGTTTTGCCGTGGCACGCGATTGCATCCTGCCGGAGACCTCGCACTCGCATTCCACGACGTTTATCGAACCGGCCCGACGCGGAAGCGAAGGTCTTCGATCTTCTCGTCGGGCAAGAGTTTGGCCAGACTCTGCAATAGATGTGCTTTCTGAAAGGACAATTCCTGAACCAGCGTGGAATTGGCCACAGTCACTTCCAGCTTGCCGCGCCGCACGCCCCCGGGCCGCGTGAACGGAGCCAGCATCTCTCCAACGGCCTGCTGCCAGGCGGAATCGAAGGCTTCGGCGCTGCGGACGCGGGCAAATCCGCGCCGCGCCATCAATTGGGCCAGAATATCGCCGATCGGTTCAGGGCCTTTGGCCATTGCTGCTAATGAGAACTTGTTTGTCCGGGCATCGGTAGGACAGGCTTCCCGCCTGTCACGAACAGGATGCTATCCTGTCCTACGGCGTTGGTTGCAGTTCGCGCTATTCGCGGAACAGCGGCATGATGACGTAGGAGTAGTTGTCGGCCGTGTCGCAAACCATGGCGCTCTGTGCGTCGCGCACATGGGTCGTGACGGTCCCGGCCGGGTCGAGGGCCTGAAGGAATTCAATCATGTAGCGAGGGTCGAGTTTGACGGTCAATAGAGTACCGTCGTATCCGATCGGAAGCTCGACGCGCGATTCCCCCATTTCGGCGCCGTGCCCGACCAGAGTCAGCTTGCCCTCTCCAAAGCCGAAGTCGATGCCGCGCCGATCGTCGCTCGTCACGATCGCCGCCTGGCGGACGGCCGTCAGAAACGGCCCGACGTTCATCTCGATCTTCACCATGTCGCTGCGGTTGGGAAACACGTCGCGCCATCGCGGATAGCGGCCTTCCACCAGCCGAGAAAAAACCGTCGTCTGGCGGCTTCTCAGCACGACGCTGTTCTCTCGTACTGCCAGTTGAAGATTCTCCTCGTTGTCGGCAACGGCGCGTTCCATCAACTTGACCGCCTTGCTCGGGATGACCGTGCTGTCCTTCGTCTTGTGATCGTTGACGGCCTCCGCCGGCCCGTCCTGCATCGCCAGCCGGCGCCCGTCGGTACCGACCCCCGTGATCCGATCCTCGCTAAGCTCAATCAGAATCCCCCCCAACGCGTAGTGGCTGCTCTCCGTGTCGGTGGCGAACACGGTACGGCGTACCAACTCGCGAAACAGCCGGGCAGGCACTTCGTGATAAGCGTGTTCCGAAAAGGGCGGAACCGGCGGGAACTCGTCGGGGTTCTGCGTGGGCAGTTGAAATTCGCTCCGGTCCCCCCGGATCATCGTCTTGCTGCCGTCGCTCTCGATCGACAACTTCTGGTCCGAGGATTCCCGAAGGATCCCGCCCACTCGCTTGATGGGCAGTACCACGCTGCCGCCGGCTTCGACTTCAATTCCCGCAACGTCGATACGGATCCCGATTTCCAGATCGGTTGCCATCACGGTAGCGACACCGGAACCGGCCTCCAGCTTGATGTTTTCCAGGATCGGCTTGGGCGTGCGAGTTGACGCCACGCCGGCGGCAACCTGGAACGCCTGGAGGAGCTTCTCACGTTCGCAGACAACTTTCATGTTTTCACTTCTATCCTTCAGAGATTTCCACTCGTCCTGCAACCTGGTCTTCTGACAGACGTCGGCAACACCCGGCTGTTGGGACGGCCAACGGGAACCTTCTCACAGTCGTCGTTTCCACAAGCGGTCGGCCGTCAACAAACGGGAACGCCTTCTATACTTCCTTTAGTATTTAGAAATTCAGCAGCAGCAGGAAAGAGAATCGTTTGTTTGTCGATGATATCGCTGCCACAAACAAATCTCGCGGAATTCCCGGGCATTGATGCATTTTTTCGTCATTCTCGGCACGGGAATATCCTGTCGGCCAGAAGGCGACGGACTGTTCGTGGCGTGTCTCTTGTTGAAGCATTCTTCCCGATCTCTCGCTCTCGCGTTGGCAACTCCGGTCCGCACTCAAACTACCGACATGGAATCAACAGGTTTTCCCGGCGCGGAATGCCGGCGCACGTCACCGGAGTTTCATCTGCAGCTCTGCCACGGCATCGCGGATCGCCGGGTCGAACTCCAATTGTTCCTCCACCTTCTGGCAACCGTGAGCGACCGTCGCATGGTCCCGGTTGCCGAAATAGGCCCCGATCTGATCGAGGCTGGCTTCCATCATCGTTCTCGCCAAGTACATCGCGACGTTTCGCGGCGTGACGATCGCTCTTCGCCGTGACGAACTGCGCAAATCGGCTACGGACGTTCCGAATTGTCGCGCCGTCGCCTTCGCGATCCGCGACAACGTCGGGCACCTCCCTGCTCGGCGCTCCTCCAGGAGCGCCAGCGCCGCCGCCAGCGTGATGGTTGTTCCCTGAAGGCGGGCTTCTCCCTCCAATTGAACCAGGGCTCCAACCAACTCCGGAACGGACAGCGCCAAGCCTTCGGCGAGCGCCTCCAATACGGAATCGTCGACCGCCAGACGCCGCAGTCGGGCGACTCGTTCAAGGATCGCCAGACGCGTTTCGACGCTCGGTAGCGCCAGACGGAGCGTCAGGCCGGACGTCAATCGAGCCTTCAACGCCTCGTGAAGACCGCTCAAACGCGCCGGCGAGGTCCGCGAGGTGACAACCACCCAGGCATTGCTCGAAAACAGCCGGTCCAGAATGACGCCCAGCACGTGTTGCACGGAAGGTCCGCCGTTCAACTCATCCAGGTTTTCGAGCACCAAGAGGCGCGCACGGACGTACGGAACGTGAAATTGGTCTTCGGTCTTGGTTTCCACGGCATCGCGGTACTCACGCGCAAAGTCGGTTGCCGTGATCAAGGTAGCCGGGCGGCGCGGGTGAACGGCCTTCCACGCGCGAAACAGACCGCTCGACAAATGGGTTTTGCCCGATCCCGAGGGTCCGTAGAGAACGAGCGGATTGTAGGCACAGCTCGATTCCTCAAGCAGGGCCGCCGCCGCCACTTCGACCAGACGATTCTCGGGGCCGGCAACAAACTGGGGAAGCGCAAACGGTGACGCCGAGGAGCAAGCGGGCGAGTCGGCATGCTCCAGAGGGGTTCCAAGCAGGGGAATTTCGACGACTCCGCTTGTCATTAACGCGTGCACCCTGTCATCCGGCGATCGGCACACAATCGGCCAATCCAGCCCCAACAATGGACCACAAGTCCAAGCCCGTATTCTAGCGGATTTTCGCTCCGGCGACGAGTGAAGAATGACAGTTTTTTGGCCGCAATTTTTCAGGTGTAAGTACGTCTTTTGAAACTACTTACGCCCAGCAAACAAACCCCCGTCGGAGCCCGGGTAGTCAGCCGGTTCGCGGCGGCCCTGCCGGCCGGTGATCGACGTCGATCACGTCGTCGGCATCTCCGGAGCGTGGCGGGCCGGACGAGACTCCGGCAACGAAGATCCGGCTCTTGAAATACGTGCTGAAAAACCGCTTCAATTTAACTCGAACGGGTGGGATGAGCAGCGAGAAACCCAGGGCGTCCGTCAGAATTCCCGGCGCGATCAGCAAGGCGCCAGCGATCAGGATCAGCAAGCCATCGACCAAGGAATCGGCCGGCATTTGTCCCTGGGCCAACTGACTCTGGATTCGACCGAGACAGCGAATCCCGGCCCTTCGAGCCGACCAGGCGCCGACAACGCCGGTGACGACAATCAATCCGATGGTGAATAGAGGTCCGGTGTGCTGGGCGATCACCAGCAGGAGGGCCATATCGACCAGCGGAAACAGAATGAACAGAAGAATGAGACGCGCCAACAGGGGGGGCTCCGTTTTGCTGCAAGGCTGAACAACGAGATTCAAGTAATTCGTTCCATGCCCCGAGTCATTGGCATCTTACCGCCTACCCAGAAAAAGACGAGCACCGGGACCCAAGCGGTTCCCGGTGCTCCAACTGGATGTTTCGTCTGTGCAGTCGCCGTGAAACAGGCAACTCAGCGAATCGGCACTCCGTGTTCAGAGGCCATCCGCAGATATTGTTCGGCCTTCTCTGTCTGTCCGAGTTGGCGGTGCATGGTTGCCAGATTGCTGTACGGGACCTCGAGAACAGCTTTCTCGACGAATCGCCCTTCGATGGCGGCTTCGATCAACTTGACGCCCGTTTCAGTCAGTTCAAGCCCTCGATCCCGGTCATCCACTTCCCAGTAAGACACGCCCATGCTTACGAGGGTCTCACCAAGGCGGGCCACCTCATGGGGGGCCACGGTGTCGGCCGCCTGCTGGAACAGCGGCAGAGCCTTGTCGAACCAGCCCACGGCCTGTTCGTGGTTTGACTTGCTGACGGCATAGATAGTGCCGATACGAAAGTAGAGCCGCGCCAGGAGGTGGGCATCCGCCGGCTTGAGATGCTCATTGTTGCTCTGTTCGAACAGGCCGATGGCAGTCTGGCCCGTCTTCAGGGCGAGATCCTGTTCATCGCGCATTTGATAGACCTGAACGGCGTCGTAGAGGGCCAGGCCCAAGTCCCAGGCAATGCCGTTCTTCTGAGCGGGGTCGTCCACAACATCGATCATCTTCTGACCGGATTCCACAGCTTTGTCGGCCCATGGGGTAGGGTCGATCTTGCCGCGCGTGCCGACGCAGGCTGCCAAGGCTCGGGTGGCGACGCGGAATTGCATCGCAGGACCGGCGCTTTCCGCCTCGATCATCCCATCGACGAAGGCCGAAGCACGACCCAGCCAGGTCTCGACCGCCACTTGCTTGTTTTCCCAGTCACCCCAGGCGATATCGTGAGCGGCCCCGAGGTGCGCGTCGACCAGCACCTCCATCGCGGCCAAACGAATCGCCGGATGAGGACTGGCCACGAGCGGATCGGCTTCGGAGATCGCTGCCATGTGGCTCTTCAGGGCTCTGCTGTAGTCGGGCTCAGGTTCGGAACTGATCAGATCGCCGAGCAGGCACAGTGCCCGGGCCTTGATATGCGGACGGTTCTCCGCGTTGGCTGCCGCCGCTTCGACCTCGCGGCGAGCCTCGGTGAACTTTCCCGCCTGTCCGAGTATCTGGGCTCGGGTGACGAGAAACTGGGGATTGGCCGGTTCCAGGCGAATCGCCTGGGCGCTGCTTGACAGGGCCGTCTCCGAATCCCCCAGGGAGGCGGCCACGCGAGCCTGCAACCAGTGAGCGCGGGCCAGTTCGGGCTGGAGTTCAATAGCCGTCTTGAGATCCTTGGCGGAGTCGCTCAGGTGGGTGTCGAGGTACGTCTCCGCACGGAGGACGAACGCCTCGGCGCCGACCGGCTCGAGGATGACGTCGACGACCCGCATGGTGGCCTTTCCCGGCTCGGCTGCCGGCTCGAACGCGAACAGGACGCCGCGCTCCGGATAGGACTGGCCGAGAATCTCTCCCATTTCGTTGGAAACGAGGACCGGCCGGATTTGCGCGAGCTTCAATTGCTCAGCCAAAGGCGCGGCCGGGACCGGTTGCTGAAGTCGGATAATGATCGACGTGACCACGTCGTCAGTAACACTGACTTCGATCGTGTCGAATGGATCGATCGAGAAAAGGTAGACGGGCTGTCCGTTCTGCGAGGCCATCTGTTTCGGACTTCCCCACTGCTCCTGCAGGATAGCCAGGCTCGTTTCGCCCGGAGTCACCCCCTTGAAGCTGGCTGTCTGGATTTCCACAATGCCGTCAACGGCCGCATCAGGGGTTGCTTCGAGCCGCTGGGACCCATTTCCCGCCTGCACATCGAGCGATGGTTTTTCTTCGACGATCTGGAGTGTCGGATCTTGAGCCGCCTCCGGCTTCGCTTGCGTTGGAGGCTGCACGGGCATGGGCTTGGCTGCCTCCGCCCGCAAGGCTGCCGGAATCGGAGTCGGATCAGCGGCCGGCGCCTGAACAGCCGGTTCGGCAAGAGTCGGAGTCGCCGGCTCGGGTTCGCTGGATGCTTCCGGAGTCGGACTATCCGGATCAATCGTGCGAATCGAGGTGATCGACGACGATCCGTCGGACGCGGTGTTTTGATCGTCTGCGGCGGCAAATCCCGGGGCGCCTATCAGCGCTCCGGCGGCAAACCAGACAAACCAGGCAGAAACCAACCGGGAAAACATTGCGTGTTCCCTCCCAAAGCGGGGCAAGCCCGCAACCCAACCTTCACTAACATGCGCGCACCATGCGCACAAGTCCAGCACAAAGACACTAAAACGACGCTCCAGTCTTTCGAGAAGCCATGCGATATGCGCCCCCCTGTGCCGAACGCTCGGCACAGCAGGCCGACACGCACTCCACCCATCCTTGGGCCGCGTAGTTTAGCCACACCCCGTCAACGGAGTCCATACGATTTCAGGCAGATTGCTGAGTTTTTCCCGCTGAAAGCGCCAATTTCCCGTGACGACCACGAATTCTCCCCGCCAACCACATGGAACAGATGACAATCATGTCCAATCTCAGCAATGACAGCAGCGCCAGCAAGGAGAGAAACACCGACCCGCAGCGCGGGTGAGAAAAGAAACACCAACCCGAAGCGCAAGCGAGGACAGAGTGTGTGCCATTTCTGCCCTCGCTTGCGCTTCAGATTAGTATGGTTGTGCCATCCCTACAAAGAAAGCAGACTGGCCACCCACTCTGCCGCCTGGTCGGTGTCGCCCTGCTTGAGGGCTGTCGAGGCCGCTTGAAGGGCCGCCACCTGCTCCGCGAGAAACGGAACGGGTTGCCCAGACGCCGGAGGATTGGGGACGAGCCGATGGGCGATCGCGGCGATCAGGTTGTCGATACCCCCGCCATGGATGGCACTCACGGAGACCCCTGCGGGACGCAACGGAGAAGAAGCCTGGGGGAGGTCCAGCTTGTTGAAGACCGGAAGGGCTTTCGGAAAGCGAAGGCACAGTTCGTCATCTTCTTCACACCACGGTTCCGCGACGTCGAAGACCAGAAGGACGAGCGGGGCCGACTCCAACTGGCGTTGCGCCAATTCGATGCCCTGTTGTTCCATCGCGTCCGCGCCCATTCGCAGCCCGGCCGTGTCGCAGAGTTCGACGGGCCAGCCGTCGATCACCGTCCTGGCGGTAACCAGATCGCGCGTGGTGCCGGGGCTTTCATCCACGATGGCTCGACGATACCCGACCAAGGCGTTGATCAGGCTGCTCTTGCCCACGTTGGGCCGACCGGCCAGGACGACACGCCATGGTTTCGTCAGGTGACACCCGCAAGGGGCAATCGCCAGAAGGCGTTCCACACGATCGGCGGCCGCGTGGACTTCCCCGCGACGAAGATAATCGAGGACCTCCTGGAGGGCCCGATCCAACGCGCCGTGGAACTGATCGAGAAGCACAGCGGCAGCCCGCAAGGTCGTTGCCCGGCCAAGGGCCGAATGGGCCGCGGCCACGATCGGGCTCGAATGGACCGACCTGATCCAGGCTTCCGGCGAAATCCGCTCGCCGTCTTCTGCCACAAGTGCCGCCATCAACCGCTCGACCACGGCCGGACCGCCGTGGCAATGGATTTCGACGACGTTTTTTTCCGGTCGCCGCACGATCACCTCGTCATAGACACCTTCTCCAAGCCGGAAACGCCCGAAAGCCAGGCGGTGGCCGGCCAACTCAGCGACCACACGATGTGAGGCGGCCTCAAATCGCAGGTCGACTCGTTCGCACGCTCCCGATCCCTCCACGCGCACCGTCGCCACCGCGCCCCGGCCGGGAGGCGTCAACAGGACAACGCGCAGGGGGGGAATCGATGCCATGTCGTAACTCGTTTCTCCAGCCGAGGTTTGAGTTGTCGGCAAATGTCCATTATGATTCTTGCAGACAATGCGATTCCCTTCCAGGTGGTCCAGTCTGTGTCTCCTTTCCAATCCAAAGCGGGGCAAGCCCGCAACCCAACCTTCACAAACATGCGCGCACCGTGCGTAGAAGTCCCGAACAAAGACTCTAAACCGTTTCTGGCCGTCGACGTCGGGAACAACCGCGTCAAAGTCGGGGCGTTCTCCAGCGTACCCGAGTTGGGCATCCCCCAACCGGCGGAAACGTGGGCCTTGCCGGGCGACGCCCCCGCACTCGATCCGGTCGTTCGCCACTGCGCTGCGTCGGATGGGGAACTCCATTGGTGGATCGGGAGCGTCAATCGGCCCACGACGGCGCGGCTGCTGGATTGGCTCCGAGAACATCGGCCCGACGACGCGATCACGCTGCTCGCTTCGGGCGACCTGCCGCTCAAGGTCGATTTGCCCCGGCCGGACATGGTCGGCATCGACCGACTGCTGGCCGCCGTGGCGGCAAACCGTATCCGCAGCGCCGATCGGCCCGCAGTCATCGTCGACCTCGGCACGGCCGTCACCGTCGACCTCGTCTCGGCCGACGGAGCGTTTCAAGGCGGCGCGATCCTGCCGGGCATCGAAATGTCGGCCCGGGCCTTGCACGACTACACCGACCTGTTGCCGCGGATCGAGATGTCGGAACTCCTGGAGCCACCGGAGCCCTTGGGCAAGGCAACCGAACCGGCCATGCGCTCAGGGCTCTATTGGGGTACGATCGGAGCGGTCCGCGAATTGACCTCTCGGATGATCTCCGGCACGTCCGTCGAGCCGGAGCTGTTTGTGACCGGTGGTGCCGGACCGATGGTGGCCCGACTGCTGAGCGAAACGGCCCGTCACCTGCCCCATTTGACCCTGGCCGGAATCGCCTTGACCGCTGCGTCGTCCGCCCCGTGATACTCTGTCGAGTCCTGCCTGTTCAAGGAACGAGAGTCATGCTCCGATTGGCAACAGCGCGCACCTTCCTTCCAATCCTTCCACTTCTTGCCGCAGCGTGCGTGACCGCCCGCGGCGAAGACTGGCCGCAATTGAAGTGCGACAGCGGGCGGACCGGCAATCTGCCTTCGCGCAGCGTGACCGTGCCGCTGGGGCTCATTGCCGCTGCCCCGCTCAGCGATGCGGTTTTCACCTCGCCGGTCGTTGCCGACGGAAAAGTCTTCGTGGTCGACGGGTCGGGCGTCGTCCACGCCTTCGATGCGGAAACGCTCGAGCCGCAGTGGACCTTCACCACCGCCGGCGGCAAGGCCAACTGCAACAACGTGGCCTCGCCCGCGGTCGCCGGCGGTTTCCTCCACGTGGGCACCATGGCAGGGAAGTACTATGTGCTGAGCACGACCGACGGCAAGCCGATCGCCACGATCGACTGCGGCGAGCCGGTCTTTGTCTCCCCGGTCGTGGGCAACGGCAGGGTCTACATGGCAACGCTCGGGTCGCGCCTCTACGCCCTCGAACCGGACGGAAAGGTGTGCTGGATCTGGGATTACGTGAAAGATCACGTCGGCTTCAACGCTGACCGCTGGAGCCCGGCCGATTGGCTCGCTGCGCGAAAAGAAACCGGTTGGCCCGGCGATCGGCGCGACCATTTCTTCTGCACGCGAAGCCCCGTGCTGACCGGCAACATGCTGGCCATGCCCGCCGGAGGCGTGCTGGTCTGGTTGGAGGACGTGGGCGACCGCCCGCAGCAGCGGGGCGTTTACTATAGCACTCGCGAGTCCCCCGTCACCCTCGGATTGACCGCCAGTGAAGACGGCGCTGTTTATCGCCAATGGCACCGCCGAGACAACATGGGGAGCGTCGAAGTCCTGCGACTGGCCGGCGAAGAAGTGAAGGCGAGCGTTGTGCCCGGCACCGTCTCCAGCTACGACCGGTCCGAATCGCTCAGCTTCTGTTCGGTCAGCCTTCGGGGCGAAGACGTTTACCGCTGCCGGCCGGAAGAATCTTTCGGTTTCTGCAAACACTCAACCACCGCGGAAACGCAATATCTGGGCGGCCCCCCCTCGATCGCCGCGCCGATCCTTTTGAATGACTCGGCCGTCTACGGCGCTCTCGACGGCACGCTGAACGTCGTGCCCCTCGACGGCAGCGGCAAGATCTGGTCCTATCAGACGCCGTTTGGCAAGGCGATCACCGCCCCCGTCGCCGTCTGCGACGGGCGCGTCTATTTCGGCTGCGACGATGGCTACCTCTATGCGCTGGGCCCGAACGGTTCGGCGTCGCCGCCCACAAAGGATCTCGACCTGACGAAGATCCGCAGCCCCTTCACCGGCAAACTGGCGGGTCCTGAACATGACTGGTTCACCAGCTTCGGCAACCTGGCCAACACGAACGCGAATTCGCAAGGTCTGCGGCCGCCGGTGAGAGTCAAATGGGTTCGCGCCTTTCAGGGAACCTGCAAGCATTTCTCCGTCTGCGGCGCCGGGCGCATGTACACCCATACGGCCGAAGGCCAGGTGTTCGCGGTCGAGCAGGAAACAGGGCGGCTGCTGTGGCGGCGCTACTTCCCGGGAGTGCATGTCTCCTTCACCTCGCCCCTCTACTGGGAAGGACGTCTGTTCGTGCCGCAGGCCGGCTTCGACAAGAGCTTGCTTCGCTGTTTCGACGCGGCCTCCGGCGAACTGCTCTGGGAGGCTCCGTTCTCGGGCACACCGAGCTGGAATCGCCAACTCCCGCCGATCCCCTACCAGAACCTCCTGGTCTATCCCTTCAGCTCCGCCAAGGTCGCCCCCAAGCAATGGCTGTTCGAGCACCAGAGCACCTTCGGTTTCTCCGACGATCAAAAGCCGCTCATTCGGGCCTACGACATCGACACGGGCGCAGTACGTTGGACCCAGGACTTCTCCAAATACGGTTCCGGCGGCGACGACGCCGGCATGTGCCTCATGGACGGCACCCTGTACTATTCCTGCTACTTTGGCGGCAAGGGCCCGCCGGGCGTCACGGCCGCTCTCGAGCCCGAAACGGGTCGCATCCTCTGGTTGACGACCGACTACTCGCTTCACGCGGGCTGCACGGTCTCCGGCGCCGAGGGCCGGATCTACCTGGGAGGCTACAACCCGGTTGAAGAGAAGACCAATCGTGTCTGGTGCCTCGACGCCCGAGACGGATCGCTGGTGTGGAAGTCCGACCCGCTCAGCCGGGCGATTCACGTGGTCACCATCGGCCGGCGGTTCCTGTTCACCCACTCCCAGTACCGCAACGGGTTCCTCATCGAAAAGGCCACCGGCAAGATCGTCACCGACAATCTCACCAAGGGCTACCGCTGCACCCGGTTCACACTTTCCGAGCCCTATCTGATCGGCCCGAACCTCGACCTGTTCGATCTGACGGACCCGAAGAACGTCGAACTGGCTTCATGCGGTCCTCCGATCGACCTGCTCGTCTGCATCGGCGGAACGGTCTCCAACGGGCGGATCTTCCACACCACCAACGGCACGGGCCTGCAATGCTCGGCCGTTTACGGCGAGGAAGCCGCAACCCATCGGGCGCCGTGGCAAAGCGAATAATGTCGGAGTCCAGGCTTCAGCCTGCAAACAAATCACGCCCGCAGGTCCTCATCCGCGCATTCCAGGCGAACGAGTATCTCGCGATCGTTCTCGACATGAATGGTCACGACATAGTCGTGGTGGGTGTCGATCTGATCGGCCGGATGGATTTGTCGGCGGAGTTGATGCATTTCCTTCGCTGAGAGTCCGGAGAAATGCTCGCCGACCGTTCCGGCCTTGGTCGCCCAGTAACACTTCTTGGCCAGTCGGGCCTCGTCGGCGTCGTAGGAGTCTCCGTGGAAATGCTCGCCGTCCCACAGCCCGCCGGCGAACTCGATGTGGATGTCTTTCATCGCCTGGTCCTCCCCGTGAGGCGAAGTGCCCGTACAACGCATTCTAGGTCGTATGCGAGGCCGTAGCCATGACCCAAAAGGAGGGATGGAAGCGAGCGGCAGGCGGATCGTCGACTCAATTCTCGGCCACGAAGAAGACGTCGCTCACGTCGAGTGTGTTCTCGTCAGACTCGCTGTTCATCCCGATCGAAATCCGCCGAACCTGGTCCCGATCGAGCCGATGGTTCGGGTCGGGACGGTTGGCCCCGGAAACCGTGAGGTCCTCGAAGGGAACGACCGCCGTGTGCCACTTACCGTCGGCCGGAATGACAACCGGCGAAATGTACCCGACGCCCGTGTCGCCCTCCCAGAGGAACAGTCGCACCGCCGCTTCCCTCGCACACTTCGCCCGCAAAACAATCGCCGAGTAACGCTCGACCGCCACATCGCCGGCCAATCGCAGGTGTGGATAGACCCAGCGATCGCCGCCCCGGAACTGGCAATTCAATCGCCAACCGCCGTCCTCCGAAACCCGCATCGTCATCTTGCCGCTGCCAGTGATGTTATTCGCCCAGGCGGACAGGTCGCCGATCGGCAGACGCCGCTGAACCGGATAACGCCCCAAAACCTGATCGAGCGACGGATTGCCCTTCAGATCGATTTCGACACTCTCACCCTCCGCCGCATCCGCGCCCTGGGTACGAACCGTGGCACACAGCATTCCGGTTGCTGCAAAAGCTCCGGAGAGGTCGACGTCCCAACGAACGTCGGCGAAGCCCGACGCAGGGATCGTGACCGACTGAGCGGCTTCGGCCTCCAAAACAACCGGCTGCGAGAACGACAGCACCAACGTCCGCTTCTGCGGCTCGGAGGAAAGATTGTACGCCCGGAACGCAAACGACATCTTGCCTGGTGTCTCGGCGAGCAGACGATAAGCTTCGGATCTGGCCTCGACGAGATCTGCATCGAACTGGTAACGGAGCACGACCGGTGAGGCGGTCTGTGGTTCGCCTTTCACTTGCTCAGAGTAGGCCAAGAGCTGCATCGCCTGCGTATCGGTTTGAAGTCGCTCGCCAAGTTGCTTTCGTTCGAGGCGTACGTACACCAGCCCGTCGGGTATTGGTATGGAACCGTCTTCTCTCGCGGCAAGCTGCCGACCGTCGATTCCGGCAATGGCCTGGACAGGCAGGTCGAATCGGATTGTGGCATCGGTGTCCGGACTGCCCGTGCAAAGCACGACGAGCACTTCTTTGCCGTTTCCGAACACCCGGGCACGTTGGATCTTCGCATCCTCGCACTTCAGATCACCCAGATACCGCTTATGGCTTAACGCCGTCACGAGCTGCACATAGGAGGCCATCGACCGCAGGGGCGTCGCCTCGCGGCCCATCATACCGAAGTTCGATTCCCGCTCTTCGTAGTAGGGGTAGACGAAGGGGAAGTAGCGATCGATCCCGCAGGCCTTCGATTCGACCCCTTTCATGACAATGTCCAGCGCGCTTTCGGCGTCCTGGTCGGCCGGCGGACGTTGCGGTCCGCGCTTCCAGGGCCGGCCGCACTCGGTGAGCCACAAAGGCATCGACGGCCGGCCGTAGTCGACCAGCCACTGGCGATAACGCCCGATCAACTCCTCCATTCCCGGCGCGCGGCCGTAGGTGTGGAAGCTGACGATCGGCACCTGATCGAGCAGGCCGTTCCGTGCGGCGTTGTCGAGATACTGGCGGTTGAAATGGGCGAACACACCGCCGACCAAGGGTGTCGCGACCTTCTCCTGCTGAAAAGCATAAGCGAACGTCTTGACCAGCGCCACGTACTGATCGGCCGGCAAGTTGTCGCCGAAACTGATGTCGGGCTCATTCCAGACCTCCATGGCCCCCCAGGTCGGGCCGAGACGCCGTGCGATCTGCCGCCATGCTCGCGCCGTCCCCACGAGATCTTCCGGATACTTGCCGACCGCGCCCGCCCAACGGGTCGTTCCGTGGAACATCTCCAGCACTTCGATATCTTCACGTTGGCACACCTGCCGGAGCGTCTCGTAGCGGCGGGAACTCTCCCAGTCCCAGCGGTCCACATCCGGATTGACTTCACCCCAGTTGAGCCGCTCGCGCGACATGGGAACCCCGCTGCGGGCCAATACCTTGACGAGCCCCTCGCGAGTCGCATCGTCATGAACCAGCCACGACATGGCCGAATCGATCGCAAAGAACGGATCGCGATCTCCTTCGAACGCCGGCTGGCAGATGACTCCGAATTGCTGTTCGGCGGCGGGAAACTCGATTTCGTAGAATCCCGGTTCGAGTTGAAGCGATAGTCGCAGCAGGCCGTCGTCCGAGACGTTCACGTTCGCAGTCGGGACGACCCGCCCCGCGTAGTCGCGAACAACAACGTCAACGCGCGCATTGAGCCCACCCGCCTCGACGTGAAACGCAAGCACTGCCGGCTGGTTGGGTGTTATGCAGAACAGTTCGATACTGGCGGGCTTGAGCGTGGCTGCTGCCGCCATATCTGCACAAGCCAAGAAAAGAACTGCGGGAAGGAGCCATTTCGCCATTGTTGGAGCTGGACCTGCTGAAGGTATTGTTCTCAGAAAGCCACCGTCATTCAACCAATCCATCATCCAACAATTGCCTGCCATGAACAACTCCCACAATTCGGACAACCTGCGCATCGACGATTCGGTAAAGAAGGCGATAGGAATAAACGCGAATCTCACGAATGCGAGTGTTCCCCAGTTCCGGCACAACAGAACCGATTTCGGGGAAGGATTCCAGACGTCGGGTAGCCTCAATAATGCGTACCACAACTTGTTTGGCATAGGCGGGTGAATCGTTCGCGACGTATTCGGCAATCGCGTCAACCTGATCCAGAGATTTTGGGGACCAGATTACTTTAGCCATTTTGCCAATCGCTCTTCTGCTTGAGATTGTGTGATGCCCTGGCCATCGTCAATCTGCTGTTCGCTCTCTTCCACGACCTGTTGAAGATAGATGCGGTAGTGGATATCATCCCACGTAACGGATTCAGGAAGATCAGCAACGATCTTCTGGAGTGTCTCTTTGACTGTCATAGACATTAGCCCTCTTGGGAAAGGATTGCCTTGTCCCAAGTATATCGTCTGCAAGCTGCCGAGTGAAGGGAATACTAAGTGTCCCGCAGCAACTCTCCTCTGGCTGATTCGACAATTCGCTCGAGTTCAGCCGAGAACCCCTTCTCCCGTTCCACCGGCGGTTGACCGGCCACCAGCTCCCGCCACATCCGATCGGCTTCGTCCAGCAGCTTCTCATCGCCAAGCGAGACCGGAGCCGTGTGGTCGCAGGCGGTTCGGTCGAAAAGCCGCGGGTTCCAGCCCAGATTGCGGAAGTGCTTGAGGGTGTGTTCCGATTCGAGGTAGGTTCGAGCGGTGCAGAACTCCAGTTCCGAGATCAGGTCGAGACACAGAGTCTCGTCGTTCACCTCCATACCCCGATGAAACCTGTGCATCGCCTCGTTGACCTCCAGGTCGATCATGGCCTGCGTCGGCGAGAACACGGCCGCATTGTCCAGCGCGCCGATGGCCAGAGGCAGGCTCACCGTCGAGCCGAAGGCCATCTGCCGGAAGACCTTCATCGTGGCCGCCTGGATGCCCGGAGTCTTGGCCTCCACATAGGCCGGTTCCACGTTGTGAACCAGCCCGTACTTCTCGCGGAACAGTTGGTGCAAAGCCACATCGGTGAGAATGGCCGACGGCGTGCAGAAGCGGATCTGCGTGGTCCGCATGTCCATCTCGGCGGAGATGCTCGTGGAGAAGTAGAACACGTCGGGATCGAGCAGCGTGGTAGCCGTCATGCATCCGAGGATTTCGGCCGCGGCCACGACCGCACTGCCGGCGGGAGTGATCGGGCTGGTCGCCCCGAGAATCGGCATGGGGGCAAAGTTGACCGGAAAGCCGTACTTGAGAGCTTCTTCCAACACCTCGCAGGACCGCGTATCGAGCTTGAGCGGCGACGTCGTGCAATACGCGGCCACGAAGATCGGCGGACACGTTCGCAACCGTTCCCGGTCTCCGCCAACGACCAGGTTGGCCAGCTCGGCCAGGTACTTCACTTCGCGCCCCGAACTGGTCCCCACCCATCCCGGCTTGGTCGTGTTGAGCAACAGCAAGCGGGCCGACTCGATGATCTCGATCCGCGGATCGAAGTCGCCGCAGATCAACGGCGCGTTCACCGCCGCCACGCTCGGCAGGGCCTGGCCGAGCCTGATCATGTCGACCTGATCCTCGACGGTCGGCTTGCGGTAGCGCCGCAGCGGGTAGTCGAAGATCCACGGCGTGGCAAATCCGTAGTCGACGGTGAACGCCTCCGGTGCGGCGATCCCGTCGGCCGGCGTCTCCCGGCAGAACGGATGCCACAGCGAAGACCGCACCATCTTGTACCGATCCCGCTGGGCCTCGATCTGCCGCTCGACCAGGTCGGGCCGGAACCATGCCCGATGCTGCCCGAAGTCGACCCGGCACCCGGCGTCGGCCAGCACTCGCAGCAGAAACTCGCCCTGGATCTGCAGCCCGGTTCGTTCGAGGACTTGAAGGGCCCCGTCGTGCAGGCGGTCGATCTGCTCGGCATCCAGGGCGCGCAACGTTCCACGCAGCATGAGTCTTGTCCCCCATCTGAAACCGTACACCGGCTTTATGACCAGGGCGAAGGGCCGTCCTTGTAGGTGACTAACTCGACCATCGCCCCGTCGGCTGTCTTGTAGAACCCGGCCACGGCGAAACCCGCGTCGAAAGGCTCCAACACGACCTCCAGCCCCTTGGCGGCCTCGGTAATCGCCTCGACGCTATCGACGCGGTATCCGATATGTGGGCCTTCGCGTAGCGGGCCGGTGACCGGGCTGTCGGGCTCATAACGCAACCACTCCACGTGGTAGGGATGATCCTCGTGGTTCGTAACCCAAACCCGGGTCGCCGGCACGAACACCGCCCCCGGTTTCTCTTCCGTCGTAACGATGCCGACATGGTCGAATTGCATGGCACGTCTCCTGAATCCGCGGGGTGACAATACCAGAAACTACGAAAGACCCGAACCGGGCACACGGTCCGTATGCTAACGGACGGTGCGTCGGTATTCAAGCTTGGGGGACGTCCGAACGACCCTCATTTGCACGCACATTTCGAACTGCGACCACTGTCTACGCCGAAGGCGTTCCATTCCAGAGCCCGGCGTCGCGCAGCGCACGCTGGGGAACAAGACCCAGAATCCCCTATACCCCAACGGGGTTCAACAAGGCGGCTCGACCCTGAACACGTCACCCATCATCGTAGACTTTCGACATAGGTGTGGGTTTAACGTCGTCTTGTTAAACCCCGTTGGGGTATGGGTGGATGGCACCACTGTAATCCCAGCGTGCGCTGCGCGACGCCGGGCTCTGGGATTCAACGCCTTCGGCGTAGCTGACGAGTGTGGACACCAAGCGTGATACCATGCCCCTCGCCCCCCTACGGAGCCGACGACAACCGCTCCTCCACCTCCGCTTTCTCCTTCTCGATAACCGGCCGGCAGCTTGCCAGCGGCGCTGGGAGTGGGGCAGTGGGAACCGGCTGTCGCCGGCGCTGAGTGGACGGCGAGAGAACGAAGACGGCCCCCACTACGGCGAACATGGCGCCCACCGTGCAGAACATGATCGGATAACCGGGCAGCCCGACCGACGTGCTGCTGTGGACGATCCAACCGGCCGTCGGCGCCCCGATGAGCTGGCCGAAATCGTAGGCCGCCAACATCACGGTCGTCCCCAAGCCCCGGTAGCGGTTGGGAAAGGCTGCGGTTCCCAGGGCAACGGTCGTGGGAAACAGGATCGCGTGGCCGACGCCGTAGGTGAAGCCCGGAAAAATCAGAGACCACTCGTTCCACACCACCAGAAACACGAACTGGCTCAGCAGAAGAAACGCCATGCCCACCAGGATCATCGGGCGCAGCCCGAACCGCTCGGGCAGACGCCGGGTGACCACTCGCGTGACAATCGCCGTCAGCGAGTAGACCAGGAAGAACAGGCCGATGCGAGCAATGCCCAGATCGGCCGCATAGGTCCGCAGAAAAGTCGCGGGCAGACCGGCGCCGACTCCCAGGACCGCGCCGACGAGAAGCACTGTGCCGGGCTGATAGCGCCGGAGGATCCAGACGATCGGCGGCCGGCGCCGCGGTGCCGGCGCCCTCTGCCCCCGCGTGGCCAGCCAGGCGAAGCCCAACCCGGCCACCCCGAATGCGGCCGAGATGACAAACAGCAAGTCGGTCTGGAAACGGCTGATCGTGGCGGTTCCACAGAGCACGTCGCCAAGCTGGGTACCTACGATCGCGCCGATGAAACCGCTCGTACCCAGCATGCCGAGCATCTCCGCCATCCGGGTCATCGGAGCCCGGCCCGCGACGAACGTCATCGAAGCCCCGAAGATTCCCGCCAGCGAACAGCAATAGAGAATCCGCAGCACGTAGATGGTCGGCCCGCGGTAATCGGCGACCACCAGGTGGCCGAGGCAGCAGACGATCAACAGGATCAGGGCGGCCAGCCAGACGGACCGAGCGCCGCGGCTGTCGATCACCGAGCCCAGCAACAAGCGACCGGCCAGGCTGCCGACCATGCCGATGCCGACGATCCAGCCTAGGTGAAGCTCGCTGCCGCCCAGTACGGTGACGAAATCGGCGTAGCGGTAGAGCAGGGCCACGGCGATCATGACCATGAGATTCGACGCGTAGGCGTGCCAGAAGGAAGGGCCGTAGAGTGCGCCGTGGGCCGGGTCCCTTCGCCGGTGTATCGCCGGGAGGGGCAAGCGGTCTTCACAAGCTTTGGAAGGAGAGCCGGAGGGGCAGATCATCGTCACGGGGTAGTCAGGGCGCCAGCCACTACGAAATACCGTTCGGCCGACGTGGTCCGCTCCCGTGGTTGGCTCATCTCAGGGAAGGACAACACGATCGAATCTATCAAGAAACACGCCGCAAACTCCCAGTGCGAGTTCGCACGCGTTGGATGGTCCAGGCCGGTTACCAATCCCCTATTCTACCGCGCCGGCGTTCGGCTGTCAGCGGCAATTGCGCCTCATCAACCCTCCAGCCCCTTTTGCGGGAAATGGGGATTTCCGGCAGTTCCGCGAACGGCACACGGAGAGTGCCTGCCACTTTGCAGTTGCCTTGCGCTTGCTCAACGAGACACTCCCCGCCCCGTCCAGGTTCGATTCGGCCGTCGAATCTGGTAGAATTCTTCGGAGATACTCCCCAGCGGCAAGGAAACAGGTCGATGTCGAACGCCGAGAAGACCTTGGTCATCGTGGCCACCTACAACGAAATGGAAAACCTTCCCGATCTGGTCGAGCAGGTCTTTGCGACGGTGCCCCAGGTCGACCTGCTGGTGATCGACGATAACTCGCCGGACGGCACCGGCCGCTGGTGCCATGAAAAGGCGGCCGACGACCCGCGGCTCTATTGCCTCCACCGCGAAGGCAAACTGGGCCTGGGCACGGCGACCATCGCCGGAATGAAATACGCCGTCGAGCACGGCTACAAGTTCGTGCTGAACATGGACGCCGACTTCAGCCATCACCCAAAGTACCTGCCCGCCCTCCTGGCCGGGATGGACCCGGAGAACGGCAGACCGGTCGACGTCATGATCGGCTCCCGCTACGCACCCGGAGGCGGCGTGGAAGGCTGGGGACTGAAAAGACACTTCATGTCGCGGAGCGTCAATCTCTACACGCGTTGGCTGCTCGGGCTGAAGCCCAAGGACTGCAGCGGCTCCTTTCGCTGTTACCGGACCGAACTGCTCAACAGAATCGATTTCGATCGCATCCGATCGCGAGGCTATTCCGTCCTGGAAGAACTCCTCTGGCACCTCAAACGAGCCGGCGCGACCTTCAAGGAAATGCCCATCGTGTTCGTCGACCGGCAGCGAGGCTCCTCGAAGATCAATTCGAAAGAGGCCGTGGCGGCCCTCTGGATCATCTTCGCCCTCGGCGTGCGCAACTGGCTCGGATTGGCGCCAAAGCAGGGTGCGTCTTGACGCACCGGCGGTTAACTTTTTTTGGTGCGTCAAGAAGCACCCCAAAGAAGCATTCGTGGTTTCAGAAGAGTGGCGTCTATGAGTGAATCGAACGGCTTGCCGCACAACTCCCCTTCCTGCTCCTTCACGTTCCGGGTTCGCTATAGCGAGACGGACCAGATGCAGACCTATTACAACTCCCGGGCACTGGAGTGGTTCGAAACGGGGCGGACCGAGCTGCTCCGTTCGCTCGGCAAGCCCTATCGGGAAATGGAATCGCTAGGCGTCATGCTCCCCGTCCGTGAAGCCCACGTCGAATACCTGGGCCGGGCCCAGTATGACGACCTGTTGAAACTGACCGCCACAATGGCGAAGGTGAGCCGGACCCAGATTCGCGTCGACGTCGCCATTGAACAGGCCGACGGCGGCGAGCCCGTCTGTCGCGGTTGGACGGTCCACGTGGTCACCAACCGCGAAGGTCGACCCATTCGACCGCCGGAATGGTTCGCGACATTGCTGGACGGCAAGGAATAGACCGGCGACGTTCAAAAGGAACTGCGAAGGATCTTGCTGGAAATGTCGGGGCAAGAGGTCCGCTGATCTCAACGGTATACCAGGAAACAAGTCCTCGCCGCTCCAATCCGTATTTCGACCTGGCCGCCTGGGAAACCCGCAGCCCGTCTGCCGAAGGCTCCCCGGGCTCGTCCGGAAAGTCGCCCTGTCGGTCGGAAACGGCGATAGCCTGCCACGTTATTCGCTCGGCACGAGAGGCTTCTCGGCAATCACGTGCCGAAATAGCTCCAATTCCTTCTCGTCATACGGCCGGAAGTCGCCGTGGAAGAGATCGTGTTGCCAGACCTCCGGCTCCGGCTGGCCGGGACGATGGCCCCAGTTCAGGTCGGTCTGCGTTTTCCCGTTGACCAGGCCCCAGTGAAGACAACCCACGTCTTCCCGGCGGAAGACGGGCAAGCAAGTCGCCACCAGCGAACCGCGCCCCCGGTTGAGCCATTCGGTGTTGATCATGGGCCGATCGTGCTTCTTCAGATCGGCGATATGCTTCGACAAGTGCTCGATGGCCTAGTGGGTCGCTCTTGCCGAGTGCGACTCCGACCCAATCCCCGGTCGTCCCTTCCAGAAACCGTCAAACCCCATTTCCCGGAACGACTTACAGCCAGTCATTGCGGGCCTTGATCGTGAGCTTGCCGGTCCAATCGTAACCCGACGCGTAAGGAACTGTGACAAAATAAAGTATCCATTTCAACGGGACGGAGCGATTGTGTAATTCCAGTCACCGTGAAACTTGTGTTTCATGATATTCAGTTGTGCCATCGTTTCGTCGGAGACTTTGATGC
>JAAYAY010000307.1 GCA_012719125.1 Planctomycetaceae bacterium
CCCCCCCCCCCCCAAGAAATCCCGCCCACTGTTCAATTTTCCTATTGACAGGTAAGTGTATTTCTGTATACTTATACTTACGTACAGATACGCCCTGCCAACCCCGTCGCCCCCATGGCCGAACCACCCCTCGACTTCATCCGCCAAAACGCCCCCCTCTTCGCCCGCGTCGGCTCCGTCGTCGCCACCTACCGCACCCGCGACGGACGCCGCTTCGGACCCTACTACCGCCTCATCTATCGCCAGGACCGGCGCCAACGCTCCCTCTATCTTGGCCCCTCCGAAGAACAAGCCGACCAGGTCCGCCGGCTCCTCGCCGAACTCCAACACCCTCGCAACTGGCTCCGCCTCTACCGCCGCGCCAAATGTCTCCGCCGCGCAGCCCTGCGTCAGGTCAGACGCGAATTTCAACAGGTCGCCCGCTTCTACGGCCTTCGCACCAGCGGCTGGAGCGTCCGCGGCGTCCGCAACCTCCGCCACCTCGACTGGTCCCGAATCAACCAAACCATCACCACCTCACTCCAGAGTGGGTCGCTCTCGCCGAGTGCGACTCCCGCCCCATCACCGCCCGTCCCTCATCCCAAAAACACCCAACACTCGTCATCCACCACCCGCCCCACCACCTGCGATATTGCCAAATACGACCACGCGCTGCCCAACTCGCCACCCCGCCACACCCCCCCACGCGCTACGCGATATTGCCCAAACGGCCTCCGCGCTGCCCAACTCGCGAACCCCTTCCTACCCTCGCACGACCCACACACCATCCTGCCCCACGCCCCACCGGCCGACATGAGTTGCCACCCACAAACCTCGTTGCCCCAAGGACTACGGCCGCACCACGACCTTCATCAGGTTCTCCTTCCCGCCGTGCAGCCGTGCAAACCAGTCGGGGGCGTCCTCAAGGCTCGCGAAGCCGCTGACCAACGGATCGACCTCGATCAGCCCGCCGGCGATCAGGTCGAGACAGGCAGGATACTCCCCGCGCGACGCGCAGGAACCGTAGAGCGAGAGTTCGCGGGTGACGACGACCTGCAGCGGAAGCTCGACGCTGGGCGACAGATTGCCGACCAGGCCGATCGACCCGCCCTTCCGGACCACCTTGACCGCCGTTTGCACCGTGGGGGCGAAGCCGACCGCCTCGACCGCCAAATCTGCGCCGCGACACCCCGTTCGCTTCATCACCTCGGCCACCACGTCGCAATCCGTGGGCGAGAAGCATTTGTCGGCCCCAAGCTGCCTGGCCAGATCGAGGCGATCCGGCTTGGTGTCGACCGCGATCACAAAGCCGCAACCGCGCGCCTTGAGGGCCTGGATGACCAGCAGACCAATCATACCCGCACCGACCACCACGGCCGTATCATTCAATTGGACCGGCAGACGGGCCGCCGCATGAACCGCGATCGAGACCGGCTCGACCATGGCCGCCTGCTCGAAAGAGACGCCGTCGGGCAGTCCGACGACGATCCGCTCCGGCACGGCCACATACTCGGCAAACGCGCCGTCGCGTTTGAACTCGTCGCAGGAGACCCCCAGCACCTGGCGGTTATCGCACAGGTTCACGTCGCCCCGGCGGCAGAAATGACAGTCGCCGCAGTAGACGGTCGAGTCGAAAGTGACCCGATCGCCCGGCCGCCAGCGTTGAACGGCCGAGCCCGCCTCGGTCACCACGCCCGACGCCTCGTGCCCCATGACGATCGGCGGCTTCCGCCGCCCGGTCGAGCCGTCCATGCCGTGAACGTCGCTGCCGCAGATCCCGCAGGCTTTCACCTCGACCACGACTTCGTGGGGGCCAATCTGTGGCTTGGGAACGTCCCGCACCTCAAATCGGCAAGCATCGACAAGTACAAGTGCCTTCATCATCATTCACTTCCAGTCACTAGTCGTTCTATGTTGCATCGTGCCGCCGCCGGAGCACCTCCAGGCAGAACCAGCGGAAGTGGGGTCCCTCGGCCGGGTCCGGCTGAGGATCGCCGAGGAAAGCACTGTCTCCTTTCGCTCCGCGAAAGTGACGCTGCTTTCGCGGAGCGAAAGGAGACAATACGAAAGTTGTTGATTCGACGGTCCTCAGTTTAGCTGTTGGCTCCCCCCGCTGTCGATTGCAGGGGAACTGCAAAGTAGCAGGCACGCTCCGCCGTGCCGTCCGCAGAACTGCCGGAAATCCCGATTTCCCGCCAGCGGCGCTCAGAGTGCCTGCTGCTTTTCTTGCCACAAGAGGACTTTGCAGTTCTCCTGCTGTCGATTGCGGGGCCTCGCAGCCCTTTTGCAGGATCGGGAACGGCTTGATTTATTAGCATTGCTTATGCTAAGATGCCGATATGAACATCGAGACATTGCGAGTCTTCTGTGATGTCGTGCAGCACCAGAGCTTCTCACGCGGAGCTGCTGCCAACAAGGTGAGCCAGTCGGCGGCCACTCAATCGGTGCACCGCATGGAGCGCCATTTCGGCCTCCAACTGGTCGACCGGACCAAACGCCCCTTCGTCCTCACACCCGAGGGCCAGGCCTGCTACGAGGGCTTCCGGGAAGTTCTCGAAGCCTACGACGCTGTCGAAACGCGGGTCCGTTCGCTCCGCAAGGAGATCACCGGAATGGTCCGCGTGGCGGCCATCTATTCGGTGGGGCTCCACGACATGGCACGGTGCATGAAGCAATTCATGCTGCGCTACCCCAAGGCCAAGGTGCGGCTTGAGTACTTGCGGCCGAACAAAGTCTACGAGGTGGTGGTCAACTCGGAGGTCGACCTGGGAATTGTCTCCTACCCGACCCCCTCGGCAGAAATCAGCGTGATTCCATTGCGATCGGAACGGATGGTCCTGGTTTGCCATCCCAGCCACCCCCTCGCCAAACGCAAGGCTGTCACGGCCGAGCACTTGAAGAACGAGGCCTTTGTGGCCTTCGATCGCGACCTGATCATCCGCAAGGAGATCGACCGCTACTTGCGGCAGCGGAACGTGGCGGTGCGGATCAGTATGGAATTCGACAACATCGAGACCATCAAACAGGCGGTCGGCATCGAAACCGGCGTCAGCATTCTCCCCGAGCCGACCGTGCGCGACGAAGTTGCCCGGGGGGCTCTGGCGGCCGTGCGCCTGATTGCCCCGCAGATGGAACGCCCCATCGGCATCATCTATCGTCAACGCCGGGTGTTCACGCCGACATCGATGAAATTCGTGGAACTCCTCCAGGAGGAACAGACCGGATTGGAGACCGAGGATGAGCAGGCCGTCCGTCCCGATTAAGCTTCACCCGTCGGGACAAACCATTCAGGCAACCCCGGGGGTGCCGCTTCTGGAAGCCCTGGCCGAGGCTGGCGTGGTTCTCGATGCGCCCTGCGGAGGCGAAGGAATCTGCGGGAAGTGCCGCGTCGTCATCCACGACGGCGCCGGTCCGCCGAATCCTGCGGAGGAGAAGGCCTTTTCGGATCGAGACCTCCAGGCCGGCATGCGGCTGGCCTGCCAGACGCTCGTGACGGCCCCCATCAAGGTCGAAGTTCCTGAAACGTCGCGACTGGCTACCTTCCATCAGATTCTGGCGGAATCGACGCCCAGCGAGACCGTCGATCGCGACGCCGTCGTCCGAAAACAGTACGTGGAACTTTCAATTCCGGGCCGGGGCGACGAGGCCGCCGATCAAGTGAGGCTGGGTGCAGCCGTCGGCCCCTTCGAGGCCGATCTGGACGTGATTCGCCGCCTGCCCGCGCAACTCCGGGCCGACCGGTTCCGCGGAACGGCGGTCTTGGCGGGGCCCCACCTGCTCGGTTTCGAGCCCGGGAATACGGAGAGCGAGAGTTTCGCTGTGGCCGTCGACGTCGGCACCACGACCCTGGTCGCTATGCTGATCGACTTAGCGACCGGCGAAGAGTTGGCGATCGCCTCGGAACTGAATCCGCAGACGCGCTATGGCGACGACGTGCTTTCGCGAATCCAGTTGGCCGGCAAAGACGGCGGCCTCGCCCGCCTGCAGCAGTGCATAGTGGAGGCCGTCCAGGGCCTGCTGGAACGGCTCGTGTCGACCGCCGGAATCTCGCTCGAGCGGATCTACGAGGTAAGTTTCGCCGGCAATACGACGATGCAGCACCTGCTGACGGGGCTCGACACGCGCTATCTCGGCGAAGTGCCCTTCGTCCCCTCGGTCCGCTCGTCGCTCTGGTTCCCGGCCCGCGAATTGGGGCTGCGAATTCATCCCAACGGGCGAGCCTACGTACTTTCCGTGATCGGTGGATTCGTCGGGGGCGACATCGTGGCCGGCATGTTGGTCACCGATCTGGTGCGGCGTCCCGGCGCCACGCTGCTCATCGATGTGGGCACAAACGGCGAAATCGTCCTGGCGTCGGGGAACCACGTGCTCGCCGCGGCCGCGGCGGCGGGACCTGCCTTCGAAGGCGCCCGGATCACTCACGGGATGCGAGCCTGCGCCGGTGCGATCGAGCGGGTGACCTTCGACGATCGTCTTGAGATTGCCACGATCGGACACACCGCGCCTCGCGGTTTGTGCGGATCGGCTTTGATTGACGTCGCCGCCCTGATGCTCGATTACGGCGTCATCAGCCCCGAGGGCCGGTTCCGGACGCGGGCCGATCTGCCCACCGACGCCCCGGACGACATCCGCCGCCGGACGTCCGAAGACCGCGAAAACATGTCTTTCGAGTTGGCCTCCGCCCAAGAATCAGCGACGGGCCGCCCCATCGTGATCAACCAGGCCGACATTCGCCAACTGCAGCTTGCCTCGGGCGCGATCCGTGCCGGGATCGAACTGCTCACCCGCCGCGCCGGGATCGAGCCTCGCGACGTGTCCGAGTTGATCATCGCCGGCGGGTTCGGCAACTACATCCGCCGGGCAAAAGCCCAGCGAATCGGGCTGATCCCCCCGTCGATCCCTTGCGAGCGGATCCGCTACAGCGGCAACACGTCGCTGGCCGGGGCAAGGCTGGCCCTCCTATCGGGCAAGAAGCGAGCCGAGGCGGAAGATCTGGCCGCTCGGACGGAACACATCGATCTGTCGACCGATCCGGCCTTTCAATGGACTTTCGCCGACTCGATGATCTTCCCGGGGGGGTATTGATCGCGTCCGTACTCCCGCACGCGGCCGCAGCAACCGGCGGGCCAAATTCCCGAAGTTTGCGGTCGTTTCTGCAACCTCAACGCCCCGGCATGGCACTTCTATTGGGACCGGGAAACCGGTCGCAGGAATTTGGAACGAGTCGCGTGCCGCATGGATATAAACGATTCCATCGTACAACGATTGAGACAGGGGTGCCCGGCCGCCTACGAAACGCTCGTAAGGCAGTTCGAGGGACCGCTCTACCGTTTCTTTCTCTGCGTGCATGGCGACCATCATCTGGCCCAGGACCAGTCGGCGGAAACGTTCGCCCAGTTGGTTCGTGCGATCCCAAACATGAAGGGTGGAGGCCAGCAGCTACGAGGATTCGTGTTTGCGGTAGCAAGAAACGTCCAACGGCGGCACTGGAGACGGAAGACCGTCGATCTCGTCTCGCTGACAGACGCACCGGAGACATGCGACGATCGTGCTACACCGTTGGCCGAGGCCGTTAGGCGTGAGGAACTGCTGCGAGCCGTTGAGACAATCCGGCAACTGGATGAGCCGGCACGCAGTGTGCTGGTGCTGCGATTCGTTGACGGCTTGTCTATGGATGAAATCTCGCACGCACTGCGGATGCCGATCGGGACGGTCAAAAGCCACGTCCATCGCGGACGCAACCGCTTGAAAGAGATCCTTGCTGAGGAGGAGTGCGGAACATGAATGATTCTCAGCATCTCGACCACAACGGCGGAGACGCGGAACTGGAGACACTGCTACGCTCGCTGCGGGCCTTGGAGCCGCCGCTCGAAACGCGTCTGCTCAATCGCGCCGCCATCAGCGAGGCACTTGCACAAGTGCAGTCCAGGCGAGTTCAGCGAGAATTGCCCTGGTGGCGCCGGACGATTCCGGTTCCGGTGCCCCTGGCGATCGGCCTGGCCGCCGCCGTTATGGCGGCGTTTGTGATGGTCCGGGAACTGCCGCGCAACGACCGAGAAATCGGCAGCTCGCCACCGAGCAGCGAAACACAGGGCCAGATGATCGTCGAAGAGCCGTCGCCGATTCACTTGACCTCGGCGGTGTCCACGCTGCAGTACTATGAAAGGCAAACCTACTTGGTGGGAGTCGGACCGATCCAAATGGAATCGGGGTACCAGATCGAGGAGTGAAGATTATGGAGTTCAGAATCGTGCGAAGGCGGTGTCTACTACTTCTGGCGGGAATCGTCCTGATTTCGGCCTATCCGGCGTTGGCGAGCGAAACGCAGAAATCGCGCAACGTGCTCGACTATTCGCTCCATGTCGTCCTGCTCTCTTTCCGACCTGGTGCGGGGTTGGAGGCGTGCCGCTCCTATGGACGCGGCACGGCGGGCGGTAACGCTACCGTCGGTCATTGGGTGAACGATGGCAATAGGAGTTTCGGCGTCACGGTCGAGTGCAAAATGAAGTCGCACCGCTTCTGGGCCACGGTGCGAATTGAGCCTGGTGAGTCCGACACATTGACTGAGGCAAAGGTCCACGAACTGGATCTTTCAGAGTTCCGGCCGCAGATGATCGACATGGCACGGGACGACGACGGCCGGGTCTATCGCTTGAACCTGATTCCCAGCGTGGAGGTGGTTGCGGAAGCTCCCAAACGCTTCCTCGCCAGGGACCAGCAACTAGAACATTGGAGCTTTCCAAATTGCCCAATCATTTTCAATGATGAGCGTTATCTGGGACGGATAAGTTGCAGTCACGGCGAACTGGCGTGGCTCGATATCCCGGGAACGGCCTTGGTCGAGTTCTCCTTGCTTCCGTTCGTGGGCTCCGAACCTTGGGGAGTGCTGCTTGACGGAACCATAGCCATTTCGCATCCCGACGGAGCATCCGTAGAGATCAACGGCGTGACCAACGGGGTGCACCAGGAGAACCTCAAAGGAGGGCCCTATCAAGTCTGGGTGCGATGGAAGCCGCCAACCCACTCCTTGAAAGAACACCAAGAACTCGTGAAGACGCAGGTCGAGACCCTCCGCAAACAGATCGAAGCCGGAGACATCAGCTTGCCGGCAGCGACGGTTGAGCGTCTCGAACGGACGGCCGATTCGGACGGCATCTGCCTGATGTCGAACGGCGTCCGGGAGTTACAGGCGGACGAGCGGGTTCCCGAAGTGGATTAAACATGTCGGCAGTCCAAAAACAAAACAGCCCGGCTCGAGGGGTGGGCCGGGCTGTCCTATCGCTCAGATAGCGTTGAATCGTTCAATGCCCGCCGCACCCTGGGCAGCCGCCGCCCTTGGGCTGGTTGGGATTGTCGATGGTGAACCCGCGCCCCATGGGACCGTCCTGGAAATCGATCGTCGTCCCGTCGAGATGCAGGGCGAATTTCTTCTTCGTGACCAAGGCAACGCCGTGGTACTCGTACCTGGCATCCACGGCCGGATCGTACTCCTGGTCGAAGCCGAGTCCGTATTGCATGCCGCTGCAGCCGCCTCCGCCAATGGCCATCCGCAGGCAAGTTTCCTCGCCCAGCTTCTCGCTATCAATCAGTTTCTTCACTTCCGTCGCGGCCGATTCGGTAAGAGTAACTGCCATCGGGTCTTCTTTCTCCGTAGAGGGGGTATCGTTGGTCAACTCTCAATCCTACGCACGCCGGCTGACTTCGCCAAGATGAACGAACCCAAACAGGTGCCTATTCGTCCTTGTCTCCTCGATGCATCGGCCGCAAGTCTTTTAGGGGAAAGCACTTGGAAGCAAATCCCGAAACCCGTGAGGTTGAGCGGTGGATTTCATTTCCGCGACAAACTCTTTAGTCGGGGTGCGCGCATCGGTATAACCTTTCCTGGATGCCGTAACCATGTCCCACTTCCCGGGAGAATCCGTCGATGGCCCGCAACACCTGGCTTGTAGCAGCAATCCTCCTCTGTGCCTCCCTGCCCGCCAGTGGCGAGCCCATCGTGTTCGAGACACAGAGTCTCCGCCTGACGATTGACGAGGACGGCGCCGTGCGAAGCCTGGTTTCGCTCCCCAAGGGCAAGGAGTATGTCCGCGCGGACGCGCCGATTCCCTTTGCCGCGGTCTATCGCGGGGGCCGTTCCGTGCCGAGCTCCCCGGAGAAGTACGCAGGAGAGATGACCGAACGCTGGGTCTATCACGGCGGGCAGACGTCTCCGGCGACGCACGCGGCACGGCAGGGCGATGAGTTGCGGGTCAAGTTCGCCGACGCCCGTACGACGGCCGTCTTTCGCGTGACCGCCAAACCGGACTACCTGGCTTTCGAGCTTCGAGCGATGGAAGGGGAGCCCGTGGATCGGATCGATTGGCTGTGTCTGAAGCTGGTCGATCTGCCGAACCGCGGAGCTTGGGTGAATCTCGCCTTCGGCGAGCAGTTCGGCGTTTGCCTCTGCGCAGGCAACGTGCGCACCAATGCCGAGATGGACCAGACCTCGGACAACGTGACGTTGCGGGCGGTGTCAGAACGCGAGGTGGGCCTGGAGGGCACCGTAGCAGTGCTGTTCGGGTGCAGCGATCCGCGAAATCGGTTTCTCGACGTCATGTCGGTCGTAGAACGCGATTTCGGCATGCCTGCCGGCGCCGACAATCGCCGCCGGCCCGGCCAACGGCTGTCGTATCTCTGGGC
This sequence comes from Planctomycetaceae bacterium, assembly GCA_012719125.1. GTDB lineage: Bacteria > Planctomycetota > Planctomycetia > Pirellulales > Thermoguttaceae > JAAYAY01. The sequence goes on from JAAYAY010000307.1 coordinate 8,659, forward strand.
CAGCCGGCCCACGCCGGAGAATATCGACGAGTACATTCACTTGGCCAAACGCGGCGGTTTCCGGACGATTCTCTTCTCCTATTCGAGCTTTTCGGCCGGCGCCGGACACTTCAAGTGGAACGCCGCCTATCCCAACGGCATGGCCGACCTGAAGAAAGTCACCGACTCAATTCGCCAGGCCGGGCTCAAGGTGGGGCTTCACATCCACTACAGTAAGGCGCACAAAACCGATGCCTATGTAACGCCCGTTCCGGACGCACGATTGCACCTGGTGCGAGAATTCACCTTGGCCGAAGCGATCGACGCCGCGACCGGCACGATTCCCGTCCACGAGAATCCGGCCGGCTGCACGCTCGACAAGGGACGGCGGATCCTGAAGATCGGCGAGGAATTGGCTGCCTACGAGGATTACCGAAGCGAGCCCCCTTACGTCTTCACCGGTTGCGAGCGGGGGCATCTGGGCACTTCGGCAACGGGGCACGCGAAGGCTGAGCGTCTTGGACTGCTGGACGTTGACACCTGGCCCAGCTTCGTCCGCTTCGATCAGAACACCGATATCCAGGATGAGGTGGCTCAGCGAATCGGCGAGATCTATCGTCAGACGGGCCCCTACGAGATGGTCTATTTCGACGGTGCGGAGGATGTCCATGCTCCGTTCTGGTACCACGTCGCTTCGGCACAACAGCGTGTCTTTCGGCAGTTGGAGCCGCCGCCTCCGGTCTGCGAGTCGGCCCTCTACACCCATTTCAGTTGGCACATGATCACGCGGAGCAACGCCTACGACATCGTGGCGCCGGCCGAAGGAATGAAGGACTTCTGCCGGCTCATGCCGTGCCCGACCGCGGCCGAGCGGACCAAAGACTTCTCCCGGATCGAATTCGGCTGGCTGGGCCGGCTCGAAGACCCCGACGCGAGTCCGGACGTATGGGAATACGTGATCAGCCGTGCCGCGGCCTGGGATTGCCCGATCTCGCTCAGAGCAGAGCCGTCGAAAATCGCTTCCAACCCGCGTTGGGAGGACTGCCTCGATGCGCTTCGCACCTGGGAAGACGCTCGTTTAGAGAATCATCTGTCGGACACTCAGCGGCAGATGCTCCGCAACGTGCGTCCTGAAGACGCTCACTACGTTCCCTGTTACGATCAGCGTGGAATCTGGGAGAACATTCAGGCCAACCGCGATCTCACGCCCGTGCAGCGGCGGATCCTTGCAGATCGCCGCGAACATCACCTGTTCGCCAATGAGCAAGGGGAGTATGAGCTGGTGCCGATCATCGAGGTGCCCTTGGAAGGAACTGCCGTCAAGGCCTACGCCTTTCAACGAGCTTCCCGGCCCAAGGATACGTACGTGTTGATCTGGGCCGTTGACGGCGAGGTGGAACTCCAATTGCCCGTGGCCGACGATTCGCTCTCTGCCATGCGGCCGTTCGGAACCGAAATCCCCCTTCGCCGAACGGCAGACAAGACCGTTGTGACGATCGGCGGACGCAGCTATCTTGTGTTCAAAGAACGCGGTTCTGAAGAAACGAAACGAGTTCTGTTGGATGCTGGTGAAGTGGTAGGCAAGAACAACGGTTGAACAAGAACTGAACTCCTGTCTTCCTGGAGATGAACGATGAGAAGCTGCGGATTACGGTTCGTCACTTGGGCAATTGCTGCGATTCTGCCATGGTGGCTCACGGGGAGCGTTCCGCAGGCTCCAGGGGCGGAAATCAACGCCCCGGAAGGTTGGAGTACCCGGTCGCCGCGGGAAGAGATCCGGCCGGACTTCGCCTACCTGCCTGACGGCGGTCCTAACGGCACGGGGAGCTTCGTGATCGAAGGAGACGGACGGGAAGGAGCGAACGGTTGGTGGGAGAAGACGTCTGACGTGCAAGGCGGTCACTGGTATCGGTTCCGGGCAGTTCGCAAGGCAACGAACGTGGATTTCTCTCGGCGAGCGGCCGTCGCCCGGATTCTGTGGCGCAATTCCGAGGGACGATCGGTGATGCGGGACGAACCGTCACCGGCAACCTATCTGCCGGGCACCGTTCCGCCGGCCCAACCGGAGTTTCCGCCCGACGGCGAGACGGACGTGGCCGGGTGGACCGTCGTGTCGGGCGTCTACCGCGCCCCGTCGGCTGCCAGTCGAGCGACCCTGGAACTGGCATACCGCTGGGAAGCGAAGGGGCGCATCGAATGGGCCGACGTTTCTCTGGAGGAAACCGATCCGCTCCCGCCGCGGAAGGTGCGATTGGCGACCGTCCACTATCAGCCCCGGGAAGGAAAGACGGCCGAGGAGAAATGCCGGCAGTTCGGGCCGCTGATCGAAGAAGCTGCCCGGCAGCAGGCGGATCTCGTGGTGCTTCCCGAGACGCTCACGTTCTACCGCAGCGGCCGCAGCTATTTCGACTGTGCCGAACCGGTCCCCGGGCTGTCGACGGAATACTTCGGTGGGCTTGCGAAGAAACACAACCTCTACATCGTTGCCGGATTGCTGGAGCGGGAGGGGCACCTGGTCTACAACGTGGCCGTGCTGCTCGGCCCCGACGGCCATATCGTGGGCAAGTACCACAAGGTCACCCTTCCGCGGGGCGAGATCGAGGGGGGAATCATGCCCGGCGCCGAGTGTCCGGTTTTCGATACCCGGTTCGGCAAGGTCGGGATGATGATCTGCTACGACGGTTTCTTCCCCGAGGTGGCCCGCGAGCTGAGCAACCGCGGGGCGGAGGTGATCGCCTGGCCCGTGTGGGGCTGCAATCCCCTGCTGGCGGCCGCCCGGGCCTGCGAGAACCACGTTTACGTGGTCAGCAGCACTTACACCGAAGCATCGCGAAACTGGATGATCTCGGCCGTCTTCGGTCACGACGGCCAGGTGCTGGCCCAGGCCAAAGACTGGGGGAGCGTGGCCGTGGCTGAGGTCGATCTCAATCGTCCCCTCTACTGGAACAGTCTGGGTGACTTCAAGGCCCAGATTCCGCGCCATCGACCGGTACTGCCGTCGCCAATGAAATAGCCTGAGGCGACTCGGAATCCGTCGGGGAGTGGGAAGCCGGGCGAGAATCGCTACGCGACGGTCTGGTCGGCGCTGGCAGCGGCGGCATGTTCCGGGGCTTCTTCCTTGAGGCCTACCTGAAGCGAGACAGGCCCCCAGTCGCATTGAAACGGGATGCAGACAGGAATCACCTTGGCTGGGAAGTTGATGAGGTGATTCTTGCCGATGATTATGGAAGGCAGGCTGACTCGTAACTCGAGTTGCTGCATCTGCGCCTTGGCTCCGCCGGCGACAATGTTGGCTATTTCGCCCACGGCATCCACAACCTGTGCACTGACCGTCGTCGGGCGTTCGCCCAGCAGACGCTCGGTACAGCGTATCGCCGTTTCCCGGCCGAGGCTCACGACGGCGGCGCCCCGGGCTTTGCCGGTCAGGCCGATAATGCCGCTGACCTCGTTGTCGGGCAGAGCATTGACGCCAATGAACGGCGTCTGCCGCACGATCCTGACGTGCAGCATCGCGTCAAAGACGTGAATAATCGACGAGATGAACGGGTTCAGGTACTCGACCCTTGTCGATTCGCCCGTTCGCTGTTTGAGCAGCTTCAGAGCGTCCACGTGGTCGCAGAACCTTCTGAGCTTGTCGCCGAGAATGTCGACGTCGACGGGTTTGGGCAGATAGTCCGAGACGCCCGCATCAACTGCCTCAATGACTTGGCTGCGTTGGGATCGCTCGCTCACCATGAGCACTGGTACGCGCGATCCGCCGGCGCGAATGGCCCGAACGACCTCCAAGCCGGTTCGCTTGGGCATTCCCCAGTCGATGACGACGAGGTCAAAGCTCTCCTGGCTCCAATGCGCGAGGGCTTCGTCGCCGTCGGCCGCCTGCGCGACCTCGCGAACCCCGATCTTGCTCAGCAGATGAACTACAAGTTGCCGAACGTTCCTGTCGTCGTCGGCCACCAGCACTCTCATTCAAGAGTCTCCCCGGCGCCAGCCCGTAACACTTCAGTGGCTGTAAAAACATACGCCACAATTGCCGCAGGAGCAAACCCCTCTCTGGCCTGCCGGCGGGGTGCTTCGCGGCGAGTCCATGCCACCAACGGCCGGTCAGCCGCCTACCGCGGCAAGGACGGGGTCTTTCAGACGCTCAAGATCGGGTTCTTCCTTGAGGCCCACCTGGAGCGAGATCGGCCCCCACTCGCATTCAAACGGGATGCAGACAGGCGCGAGACCTCTTGGAAAGCCGACCGTATGGTTCTTTCCTGTAATGACGGAGGGGAGACTCAAGTTCATGCAGAGTTGCTGAAGTTGGGCCTTGGCGCCGCCTGCAACGATGTTGGCCAGTTCGCCAACCGCGTCCGCCACGTCCGAATTGATCGCAGGTGGCCGTTCGCCCAGAAGCTGTTCTGCACACCGCAAGGCGGTCTCCTTTCCGAGACTCACCACGGCGACGCCCTTGGCTTTCCCCGTGAGTCCGATGATGCCGCTAATCTCGTGCTCGGGCAGCGGGCTCGAACTGGTGAACGGGGTACCGCGCTTGATCTTGACGTCCAACATCGTGTCGAACACCGAGATGATCGACGTGATGAACGGATTGAGGTACTCGACTCTGGTCGACTCTCCCATCCTCTCCTTGAAGGCTTTGAGGGTATCAACGTGATCGCAGAACCTCTGCAGCTTGGCCCTGAGAACAGAAGCCTCGATCGGTTTGGAGAGGAAGTCGGAGACTCCGGCCTCAATCGCCTCGAGGACCTGGTTTCGTTGCGACCTCACCGTGATCATCAGAACCGGCACTCGCGATCCGCCGGCTCGCACTGCGCGAACCACGTCGAGGCCGCTGCGACCCGGCATCTCCCAGTCGGTGACGATCAGATCGAAGGTGTGGTTCGCCAGGTGTTCCAGGGCCTGGTTGCCGTTCTCGGCTTCGATGGCATCGACCACGCCAATCTGAGCCAGCAATCGAACAACGAGAACGCGGATGGCGGAGTCGTCGTCGGCAACCAGCACTTTCATGATCCGGTGTCCCTCCAGTTCGTCACGTGACGTGTTGAAGCCGTCGCCCCACGACGAGCGTGCGTCAATACAAGAACGTAGGTCACAGAACCGTGAGGAACAAGTAACTACTATGCCCCATATTACCCATCATGATTCGGAATGGCTGCGCGAGGCGACGCAAGAGCCGAGAAAACCGTTAAAAACGGGGCAGAGCAGGCAATCGGCACGAGCATGTGGCTGACACGGAGGACCGGCTGGCGGCCGCGCCGGGAATCAAGGAGCCAGGAGCGATTGCAGAAACGCCACATTGTCAATCTGCAAGTATACGAGTTCGCCGGCCATGCGGGCGAAGGTCTTGCAGAACCGGAGATAGTAGGCGGGATCGTCCTTGGGAGGTTCGCCCATGGTCCAGTCCCATGAACCGGCATCCTGCAGATCGACCACGGCGATCAGATGGCCGCGAATGAAGGGACGCCCCTGTTGGCGGCGGAGGTTGTTGGCCGCACTGAAAGCCTTCTCGAAGACCTGGGGGCTCATGATCGCCGAGCCGACGGACAGATAGACGCCGCCGTCGAGGCGATCCACGGATTGGGCGAAGATCCGCACGTCCGTCTCGGCGGCCCTGCCGATTGCGGCACCGTGATACATCGGGTGGTTCGTGATGATGTCGTAGCCGATGCCCGGGTGAACGGTCAGCGGGACCCGGTGGCGATAGGCGCAGGCCAGGACCGAGTATCTCTTGTAAGGATGCGGGACGATGCTGACGCCCGGCGCGATAGCGTGGTCTCGAATCATGCCGAGCAGATCCGCCCGGGCGGCACACAGCGGATCGTTGGGGGCGGCGACGATGGACCGCTCCAATTCGTCGGGGTCGGGAACGACCAGCTTCTCCGTTTCAATCAGCCGCCCCACGGATTCGCCCAGTCCGAGTCCCTCGGCCGCCCCCACGGCCACGGCCAGATTGATCCAGCGTCCGGTTTCATCCCAACTGCCGAAGCGTCCGACAGGGGCGTTTTCTCGCACCGACTCCGTGGAAACTCCCTGGAAGGCAAATTCCCAATCGTGAATCACACCGGCGCCCTGCGTGGCCAGATGGGTCAGCATTCCACGCTCGATCATCCGGTTCAGCAGCGTGCCGCCGCCATTCTTGATGAGGTGGGCGCCGTACGTCAGCATCGCCCCTGCATCGGCTTGCCGAGCCCCACGAACCCGGCGGCATACCTCGTTGATCTTGCCGGCCAGGGCTTCCGGCAACACGGGCCGCATCGCATCCGGATCCGCGGCAATGCCCTCGATTCCGGTCAGACTTCTGCGATCGGCCAACGGGAACACGGAGAGCTTCTTGGCGTCGATTCTTCCGAAAGTCATGGCAAACGTCTTCTCCGTACTCAAACTGAAAAGCCAGCATTGCTAGCAGGCTGGAAAATCCGATGAAAACGGGTCTATCCTACAGTGTTGTGTGTCCGAAAGGACGCCTTCCCGGCTGGGGCCGGGACGAGGCCATGGAGGATA
>JAAYAY010000308.1 GCA_012719125.1 Planctomycetaceae bacterium
GGGGGGGGGGGGGGGGGGGCGTGAGGTCACGAAGGGAGCAGAGACAGGGACTCCAGGTGTTCTTCTCGACTTGCGCCTTGAGCGTCGGGGCGACCTGCCGCAGTTGCGCAACTCGGTTTCCCACGCTTCGGCGGGGGTGACCTTCGCACTGAACTAACCCTCCGTTGCTCGCTCATGACACGCCCTCCTTGGTCATTTCCGGCCGAAAGGTGCAGGAGCGGATGTCGTCATTTCGACTACGCATTCAGTGGGGCAAAAATTCCCCAATTTGGAGTGCGGCGATTCATCGCCGCTTTTCTTCTCGTCGAAGGGTGCACTGCGCAAGCGACGGCACGATCGTCGCGAAGATTACGATGCCGTCTTCAATGATGATATATTCACCTGGCATAAGGTATTTGTCGAAAAACTCCAGGGCAGCCAGGGAGCCGTCGAAGTAATGGGGGCCGTCTTCGATCACCATCAACGGACGCCTGAGATTCTCCAAGAGGGATGGAAGTTCGCTGTCGTCGAGATGATGGATGTCTCCCACGAGGAACTTTAGGTTCGGCGCACTCACGGCCGTCACCACGTTGATGTCCACCGAGTAGATCAGCGTATCCAGGGAAAACGAATTGACCTGATCGGAGAGCCAAAGGGCGCTGCCGCCCGAGGCCGAACCGATTTCGACAATCGTTCCAGGTTTCGTTTGATGGATGAGTTGGGCGTAGATCGCCAGATCGAAGGGATTCTTCAGGCACGAAATGCCCTTGTACGTATACCGCATCGCACCTGCCTGGATCGTTTCCAGGGCCGATTTGGGCAACCCGCACCGTTCCCGCTTCGGATCGAGAGACGAGGACACGGAACGAAAAGGTTTGCGGCATCGTACCAACTTGTAGCCGGCCAACGCGAGCACCTTGTTTGCAATCTTTCTGACCATGGTGACTCCTGCCTCGGAACGTCTTTGTCCAATGAGAAGGCGTTGAGTCAGCGAGCGGAACGAGAACCGACTTGCCGTCGAGTTTGGAGCACCTTCAGTTCCACCTCGGTAACCGAGATTTCTCCAGTTCCACCCCACAAACTGATATCCACGCTGCCCAGTCGTGCGGCGGCCGGGACTTTGATCCGCTGACGCTGCTGAGTCCAAGGGAAAGTCCCCAGCCACGGGCCAATCCCTTGGATGTCGATCGCCTCTCGGTCGCTGTTGAAGAGAACTACGGTGAGCGCCGGGCGTTGGCCCTGATACGGCCCGGATTTGGCGTCCAACGCTCGTACCCAGGCCGAGATCTCCAACTCCTCTATCTCGCGGCCGTCAACCCCGACTGCCTGAAGGGCCGTAGCTGCCCGGCCCGGTGTGCTGTTTCGCAACGTAAGGCAGTTGCCGCCTTCGGCCCGGCCGGAAGGCCCGACCTGGCCCTGGCGGACATAATACCACCCGAACGGCAAACCTTGTTCGGCGCGTTCGAAGTTGCCGTTGAGCAATACCGGCTGGTCCGCGTCCGGCAACACGTCCCGCTCCTCTTCGGCTTGTCCCATCATCGGCACGAAGAACGTCGGACGCAAGGGATCGGGTTGGAGTTTGCCGTCGACCTTCCGGAACAGGTACAAGGTTTGCTGGTAGCGCTGCCCCAACGGCACGACGAGCCGGCCACCCTCCTTCAGTTGTTGCACAAGTGGTTCGGGGACGTCTTCCGGCGAACAGGTCACGATGATCTTGTCGAACGGAGCGTGTTCCGGCCAGCCTTGATAGCCGTCACCGATTTTCGTCTTCACATTCTCGTATCCCAGCCGGTCGAGCGTCTTGGCCGCGCGTCGGCCGAGGAACTCGACGATCTCGATCGAGTAGACTTCCGCCACGAGGCCGCTGAGCACGGCGGCCTGATATCCGCTGCCCGTGCCGATTTCCAGGACTTTGTCCGTCGGCTGCGGTTCGAGTTGCTCGGTCATGTAGGCCACGATAAAGGGCGACGAGATCGTCTGGCCTTTGCCGATGGGCAGTCCCATGTCGAAGCAGGAGTAGGACTGCATCGCGCGGGGAACGAACTCGTGGCGCGGGATCGTACGGATCGCGTCGATCACGCGCGCGTCCTTCACGCCCGCCGCGACCACTTCGTATTTGACCATCCGCGCACGCGCCTCGGCCCACGGGTCTGGTTGCTGGGCGTCGCTGGCGGCCTCGAGTGCAAACAGCGCCGTGCAGAGCAGGGCGTAGCCGATCGGGGGCAGCGGCGTTCTATTCATGGATTACTCTCCCCGGCCTGGTTGTTGAAGTTGGAGTTCAACCGATAGATGGCCGCTGTCGGCGACAAGTTCGCTCCAGCCGTTGCGGCAGCGAAGATAGAGGTCGCCGCTGCTTGACGCTCGGAATGCGCCCGACTTGCCCAGATCGAATTCGTCGCCAAGCTGGTAGTTCTTTAACAAGGCGCCTACCAAGCGCCCCCTGCCCCGATCGTCCCCGTCGGCGTCGACGTTGGCGGCTCCTCGGCCGATCGAACACATACCGCTCGACACATATCCGTACCGCAATCCCGATTGAACGGTCAATCCGCTTGGCTGCCATCCGCGCCCGGCCAAGATCGTGCTGCTCACCGTGCGGCCCGAGCGCACGGTCGCGAATTTCCCGTTCCAGTTCCAGGCCGTCCGCTCCACGCTGTAGCCCGTCTCGATGTGCCGCAGAAAGAACTCATACTCAAAAGACAACTGGTCGGCCACGCTTCCGTACGTTTGCTCGAAAGTAACGTCCCGGCCCATTAACAGGCTGCGGCCGAATAGAGAGAACTGGCGCGAGTAGTTGGGGGAATGACTCAGGAAGTGACACAGCCCCCATCGTGACGCGTAGTTCTGCCAGGAGTCGCCGCTGACCTGGTGAGGCGATATTACGTCGGCCAACAATACCTGTGAGTTCTCGCGGAGGTGCTTGATTGCTCGCAAATCGGCGCGGACTGTCGTATTCCCGTCTTCCCAGTAATGGCCCATCTCGGCCATGCCCTCGGAGTACCAGACTGGACCAAGGCGTCCGAAGGAGTGATGACAATAGGCGTGGACCACCTCGTGCAAGACAACCTCAGGCCGTTCGTTGGCATACACGATCGACTTGGCCAAATAGCGCCGTCCGTCCGTGACAGTACGCATTACGTTCATTCCGCCCACCGTCCGAATCGCCATGACGCCGATCGGGTCCATTCCCGTCACAGGAAACCTGTCGATATCCCGTACCACATAGCACTCGATCATACCCTGCATTGGCCGCCCCCAGTAGGCGGATATCATTTCGAGCATGCTCTCAAGGCGAGTCAGCAGACGGGTCGCCTGATCCGGCGGAAGGTCCGTGTGGACGACAAACGAGCGGGAACGGATGACGCTGGGCGTGGAAACTTCCTCATCTGGAGTTTCCGCCTGCGCCGTGTGGTGCGTAATGAGGGAGCCGAGAAGCCAGACGGCCATTAGGCACGGCCGTACTCTGTGCCGATGTTGAATTGAATCCATGCGATCCCAACCAGCAGTCGCCAAGTCGGTGATCCGCTTCGATGGGAATCGCCCGGATTGGAAGACAGAAAAGAGAAATCGAACGCCAGATCATAGCACAGCGCGGCGGAGAGTGGCAATCAAACGGCTGAAATTCGGCAAAAATCGCTGGAAGGCCTATTCTGATGCTCTGATGGCAGACTGAATCGGTGTCATGAATCGCGGAAGGAGGCAGAAATTCGGCCTCCGCTCACAAGTTGAAAAAGGGGGACAGGCACCGCAACCGGTAGTATGTTGGGTGTCGCAGGGCTGCAAGATGTTGCGGAGCCAGCCCCCTTTTTCAACAGACTGGCCTGGGGGTCACTCGCTTGCCAGTTCGAGCGTCGCCCACAGGCTGGGATCTTCGCGGTAGGGCATGGGGGAGCCGGCGGCCAGGGTTTGTTCGCCCAGCTCGCGATCGAGGACGGCATAGTGGAAGCCGAGGCGGGGGTGTTCGTCGGGGTCGAAGCCGGTGAGGGCGGCGGCCGGGATGAGCAGGTCGAGCGAGTAGCCGTCGACGTGTTTCTGGCTGTGGGCCTGCAGCAGGCCGTCGTCGATTGTGTTGGGGTTGTCACGTGCCCGGTGGATGGGCATCCACTGGAGAAAGGGCTTGTCGGCCCGGGCGCCGTTTCCGAAGGGGAGGGCGACGAAACGGTGGCAGAAGCGGGACGCGCGGTGGACGTTGTGGACGTCGCGGGTGTCGATCCAGAGGTGGACGGAGTCGCTATCGTCGATGCGATTGACCCGGCACCAGGGGGCCGTTTTTTTGTTCTGAACGCGGATGGAGAAGGCCAGTCCCTGGTTGTTCCAGGCCGCCCGGACGTCGGCCCAGGGAGGGCCGCCTTCCAGCTCGCTCAGGCCGACGAGGCGATAGTGGGCGTCGAGTTCGGCTCCGTTGTCGGACCACAGGGCGTCCGTGTGGAGGCAGGGCACGGAGAAGCGGAAGAGGAAGCGGGCGGGAAGGAGCGGAGAGGACATCAGAGTTGTCGGGGTTCAGTGTTCAGGAAAAAGAAGGGAAATACGAAATACGAAGCTCGAAATACGAAACAAATATGAAATACAAAATCGGAATGTTTCAAACGTTTGGGGTATTTGTGGTTAGTGCTTGGGATTTGTTTTGGATTTCGTGTTTCGTGCTTCGGATTCTGCGTCGGCCTATTCTCCTCCATTTTGAGAGACGCTTTCGTAGTGTTGTTTGAGGAAGTCGCAGAGGGCGGCGTCTTCGAGTTGTTGGGTGGTGTGGAACTTGAGGCGGATCTGGTCGAAGTTGGGTTTTTCGGCGTCGAGTTCGGGGGCGGAGCCGAAGGTGAGGACCTGACCGAGGGCGAAGCGGCCCTTGGGCCCGGTGAGGACGAGGTGGACGGCGTCGGCCTTCTTTGTGAGCAGGGTGGCCCAGGGTTCTTTCTGGGGTTTGACGTAGAAGGGGACGAGAACCTTGTTGTTCCAGAGGGCCTGGGCCTTGGGAGCGGTTTCGGCGAGCAGTTCGACGAGTTGTTCGAGGACGGCGCCGGACCAGCGGACCTTGCGGCCGGGGTTGAAGCCGCGGCGGGTGAAGTGCCAGCGGCGGCCGAGGACCTTCCAGGGCATGACGTCTTCGGGGCTGGCCGCCACGTGTTCGGCGAAGCGGCGGAAGCCTGCGATGGCCTGTTCGAGGAATTTCCAGAACTCGGGGCGATCGATTTCGCTGTAGCTGTGGACGCGGAGTTCGATTTCCTGCCAGGGGCCGCGGAGGTTGCGGCATTTGGTGCGAGGTTCGGTGCCGTAGAGGGGCAGGTCGGGCATGTCGTTGAGCGGTTTGAGGTCGAGACGCTGGACGATCTCGTCGCGGCGGAAGCTATTCTTCGTGGTGCGGAATTTCAGCTTGAGGAGCCATTCTTCGCCGGTGATGGCGTGGAAGAACCAGCCGTCGGATTTCTTCTGCCCGCTGATTTCGACGACGCTGCGGTTGTTCCAGTCGGTGTCGCTGAAGAAGTCGGAGTCCTGGATGTGTTGGACGATTTCGGTAAGGATGCGCCCGTCCCAGCGGCAAGGGTTGCCGTTGCGTCCGACGCGATCGCGGGTGTGCCAGCGGGGGCCGTCGATTTCCCAAGGCATGCGTGCGTCGCCGCCCACTTCGGTGATTTCGAGGTCGCCGTCCTTCTTGGCCTCTTCGGCGGCGAAGTCGTGGAGGGGGCGTTTTTCGTGGGGACCGGCCGCAAGTACGGGCTGGAGGACCTCGCCCGTGTGCGACCGCAGGGCGTTTGCGTTCTTTTTCCGGCTCGGTCGCTTTGCCGTTCGGGCGTGGGCAACGACGTCTTCGGGCGTTCCGGCGACGACGATCCGCCCGCCTTCGTCTCCGGCTTCGGGGCCCATGTCGAGGACCCAGTCGGCGGTTTTGACGACGTCGAGATTGTGTTCGATGACGACCACCGTGTTGCCCAGGTCGACCAGGCGATTAAGGACGTCGAGCAGTTTGGCCAGGTCGTCGAAGTGGAGGCCGGTGGTGGGTTCGTCCAGGAGGTAGAGGGTGCGGCCGGTGTCGGGACGGGAGAGTTCGGCGGCCAGCTTGACCCGTTGGGCCTCGCCGCCGGACAGGGTCGGGGCGGATTGGCCGAGGGTGATGTAGTCGAGTCCGACGTCACACAGGGTCTGGAGGATGCGGCGAATCTTGGGGATGTTCTTGAACAATTTGAGGGCCTGACCGCAGGACATGTCGAGGACATCGGCGATGGATTGGCCGTGGAAGCGGACGGCCAGGGTCTCGGGTTCGTAGCGCTGGCCGCGGCACTGGTCGCACTCGACCCAGACGTCGGGCAGGAAGTGCATTTCGATTTTCAGTTGCCCGTTGCCTTCGCATTTCTCGCAGCGTCCGCCGGCCACGTTGAAGCTGAAGCGGCGCGGCGAGTAACCCCGCAACTTGGCTTCGGGGAGCTGGGCGAAAAGCGTACGGATGTGTTCGAAGACGCCGGTGAAGGTGGCCGGGTTGGAGGTGGGGGTTTGCCCCAGCGGCTGCTGATCGACGCGGATGACCTTGTTGATCTGTTCGATCCCGACGATTTCGTCGTGGGCGGCCGGCGAGACCTTGGCCCGATGGAGCATGCGAGCCAGGGCTCCGTAGAGAACGTCGTTGACGAGCGAACTCTTGCCGCTTCCGCTGGGGCCGGTGACGACGGTGAAGGTGCCGAGGGGGATGCGGGCGTCGATGTTCTGGAGGTTGTTGTGGCGGGCGCCGCGGATTTCGAGCCAGCCGGCGCCGGGCGGTATGGGCGGGACGCCTTTCTTGCCGTTTCCCAACGCACTGTCCATGCGGCGGTTGGTGGGCACGGGGATGGCCTTCTTGCCGCTGAGATAGGGGCCGGTGACGGAGCCGCGCCGTTTGGCGACGGCGGCCGGCGTGCCCTGAGCGACGATCTGGCCGCCGAGCCGGCCTGCGGCCGGTCCGAAGTCGAGCAGCTTGTCGGCTCCCTGGACGACTTCGCGATCGTGTTCCACGACGAGCAGGGTGTTGCCGAGATCGCGGAGACGCCTGAGGGCTGCCAGAAGCCGTTTGTTGTCGCGGGGGTGGAGTCCGATGGTCGGTTCGTCGAGGACGTAGAGGACGCCGCAGAGTCCGCTGCCGACCTGGGCGGCCAGGCGAATCCGCTGCATCTCGCCGCCTGAGAGCGAGGGGGCGGGCCGGCTGAGCGTGAGGTACTCGAGTCCGACGTCGACGAGGAACTGGACGCGGTTGTGGATCTCGCGAACCAGTTCGCCGGCGACCTGGCGTTCGGTTTCGTCGGGCGTCCACTCCTTGATCCAAGCCAGCAGCCGGTTCAGCGGCATGCGGCAGAGTTCGTCGATGGTCCGCCCGCGTAGTTGGACCGCGGCGGCGTCGCTGCGGAGTCGGCTGCCGTTGCAGAGGGAGCACTCCACTTCGTCGACGAGGTGTTCGAGCCGCGAGCGGAAGTTGGGCGAGATGCGGCTGGCTTCGTCCAAGGCGGGGTAGAGGCCTTTGTACTGGAAGCGGAAGACGGGGCGGGCTTTCTTGCCTTTTTCGGCGGCAGTCTCAGCGAAAGTGTTGCCGGCGGCAGTGGCGGAGACGTGGACGTCGAACCAGCGATCGCCCGTGCCGTGCATGATCAGGCGCCGGTGTTTGGCCCCGAGCTGATCGAAGGGGACGTCGGCGGGGATGCCGGTTGCGTGGGCGAGGGCTTTGAGCATGTGGGGGAAGATCTTGCCGTCGACCGAGGGCCAGACGGCGACGGCGCCTTCGGCCAGGGTGGCCTTCGAGCTGCGCAGGAGGGTAGCCGGATTGGCGCCGGTTTGAACGCCGAGGCCTTCGCAGGCGGGGCACCAGCCGAGGGCGCTATTGAACGAGAAATTGTGGGGCGAAAGGGGCTCGAAGGAGCGACCGCAGGCATCGCAGACGAAGTGTTGACTGTGGATGTCGACCTGCCACTGAGGTTCCGGGACGTTTTCGTCGGGCAAGGCCAGATGCAGGACGCCTTTGCCGAGGGAGAGGGCATTTTCGATTCCCTCGGCGATGCGGCCGCGGGCATCGGGGCGGACGACGATGCGGTCGACCACGACTTCGACGTCGTGGCGGCGGCGGCGATCGATGGCCGGCACGTCGTCGAGGGAGTAGGTCTGGCCGTCGATGCGGACACGGATGTAGCCCGAGGCTCGCATCTCCTCCCAGAGCGTCTCGTACTTCTCACCGACCTGGATTTCGAGGGGGGCCATGAGGTAGGCCTTCGTACCCGGCGTGTGGGCCATCACCTTGCCGATGATCTCGTCGGTGGACTGGGTGCCGATCGGCTTGTCGCATTCGGGGCAATAGGGGTTGCCGAGCCGTGCGGTGAGGATTCGCAGGTAGTCGTAGATTTCGGTGACCGTTCCGACGGTCGAGCGCGGGGACTGGCCGGAGTGTTTCTGTTCGATGGCAATGGCGGGCGAGAGGCCTTCGATGTGCTCGAGCTTGGGCTTCTGCATCTGGCCGACGAACTGCCGGGCGTAGGAACTGAGGCTTTCGACGTAACGGCGCTGGCCTTCGGCGTAGACGGTATCCATGGCCAGCGAGGTCTTGCCCGATCCGCTGGGGCCGCAGCAGACGGTCATCTGATCGCGGGGGATTTCGACGGAGACATTCTTGAGATTGTGCTGGGCAGCGCCGCGGACCTTGATCGACGTGGCCAAGGGGACGCGTCGTGCGGATTTGCTGCCCGCTGCGGGCTTCTTGCGGCCACTGGTGGGCAGATTGAACAGGGGGCGGAGAGCCTGCCCGGTGTAGGACCTGGCGACTTCGGCGACTTGCTCGGGGGTACCCGCGGCAACGACTTCGCCACCGGCGTGGCCGCCTTCGGGTCCGAGGTCGATGATCCAGTCGGCCGTTTTGATGACTTCGAGGTTGTGTTCGACGACCAGCACGGTATTGCCGGCTTCGACGAAGTTGTGGAGGACCTTGAGCAGGAGTTCGATGTCGGCGAAGTGGAGTCCCGTGGTGGGTTCGTCGAGGAGGTAGAGAGTTCGCCCGGTGCTGATCTTGACGAGTTCGCGGGCGAGTTTGACCCGTTGGGCCTCGCCGCCGGAGAGGGTGGGCGAGGGCTGGCCCAGTTTCATGTAGTCGAGACCGACGTCGTGGAGGGTTTGCAGCCTGTGGCGGATCTTGGGGACGTTCTCGAAGTGGGCCAGGGCTTCCTGGATGTCCATGTCGAGGATCTGGGAGATCGACTTGCCCTTGAAGCGGACCTGGAGGGTTTCGCGATTGAAGCGATGGCCCTCGCAGATCGGGCAGGTGACCCAGATATCGGCAAGGAAGTCCATTTCGAGCTTGTTCGATCCGTTTCCCTCGCAGGCTTCGCAGCGTCCGCCGGAGACGTTGAAGCTGAACCGGCCCGGTTTGTAGCCGCGAGCTTTGGCGTCGGGGAGTTGGGTGTAGAGGTGGCGGATTTCGTCGAAGACCTTGATGTAGGTGGCGGGATTGGAGCGCGGGGTGCGTCCGATCGGCGACTGATCGATGGCGATCATCTTGTCGAGGTGCTGGAGTCCCTCGACGGCACGGTGGGCTCCTGGGACGCCGTTGCCGGCGTTCAGATCGCGGCGGAGGGCTTCGATGAGGATGTCGTTGACCAGGGAGCTTTTGCCGGAGCCGGAAACACCGGTGACGCAGACGAAGGTGCCGAGGGGGATCTCGATGTCGACGTTCTTCAGGTTGTTATGGGTAGCACCGCGGACGGTCAGCCACTTGCCGTTGGGGGGACGACGCCGCTTGGGGATGTCGATCTTGCGGCGGCCGGAGAGGAACTGGCCGGTGATGCTGCCGGATTGCTCGAGGACGTGGGCGACGGGGCCGGCGGCGACGACCTGTCCGCCGCGAACGCCGGGGCCGGGGCCAAAATCGACGACGTGGTCGGCGGCGCGAATGGTGTCTTCGTCGTGTTCGACGACGACGACCGTATTGCCCTGGTCGCGGAGGCGGGCCAGTGTCTCCAGCAGGCGGTCGTTATCTCGTGCATGGAGGCCGATCGATGGTTCGTCGAGGATGTAGAGGACGCCGACCAGCCCGCAGCCGATCTGCCCGGCCAGGCGGATGCGCTGCATTTCGCCGCCGGAGAGGGTGGGTGCGGTGCGGTCGAGGGTGAGGTAGTCGAGTCCCACATCGCTGAGGAAATGGAGCCTGCCGCGAATTTCTTTGAGGGCTTCTTCGGCGACCCGCTGCGACGTGTCGTCGAGTTGGATCTGGGCGAAGAACTGTTCGGTCTCGGAGATTGGGAGCGAACACACCTGAGGGAGGGTGAGTTGTCCGTTCTCACCAAACTGGGGTGCGGCGGACGTCAGGGTGACCGAGCGGGCCTGGGGGTTGAGCCTGGTCCCCTGGCAGTGGCTGCAGGGGACGACGTCCATGTACTTTTCGTAGGCGCGCCGCTGCATGCGGTTGTTGGACGATTTGTACTTGGAGAGGAGCCGGGGGATGATGCCTTCGAACTTGCCGCCCCACTTGTGTCCGTGGGTTCCGCCGCGCCAGGTGTAGGTGATGTGGAGGTCGCCGGTTCCCCAGAGGAGGGCCTGCTGGTACTTGGGGTCGACTTCCTCCCAGGCGGTTTCGAGGATGGTGCCGGGCTCGATCTGGTCCATCCGTTCGAGGGTATCGGCGACGCCGCGGTAGATGTGCCGGCGCCAGCGTCCCATCTGTTTCCAGTCTCCGACGAGTTCGACGGATCCTTGTTGAAAGGACTTGCCGGGGTCGGGGATGAGCCTGGCCGGGTCGAAGGTGTAGATGTCGCCGAGCCCGCTGCACTCGCGGCACATGCCCTGGGGGCTGTTGAAGCTGAAGAGCTGGGGGCTGGGGGGGTCGAAACTGATCTGGCAGTGGTTGCAGGCGTAGTGGGCCGAGAGGGGAATGTCGGCGCGGTCGCCGTCTTCCGCGGCAACGATCATGTTTCCGCCGCCGATCTTGAGCGCCAGTTCGACAGCTTCGGCCAGACGCGACCTGGTGTTGGGGCTGAGGGCGATGCGGTCGACGACCACCTCGATCATGTGGCGCATCTGGCGGTCGAGGTGCAGATCGTCGGTGAGGCGGACGACCGCACCATCGACTCGAGCACGTACGAATCCCTGTTTCAGGAGATCCTCGAAGAGGTCGCGGTGTTCGCCCTTCTGGCCGCGGATCAGCGGAGCGAGCACGAGGATCTTGGCGCCGGACGGCAGGGTTTCGATTTGGGCAAGAATCTGTTGCCGAGTTTGAGCGGTGATGGGACGGCCGCAGGTCGGGCAGTGGCCTTTGCCGACGCGAGCGAAGAGGACTCGCAGGTAGTCGTAGATCTCGGTGATCGTGCCGACGGTGGATCGGGGGCTCTGGCCGGCCGTTTTTTGAGAGATCGAAATTGACGGACTGAGGCCGGAGATCAGGTCGACGTCGGGCTTGGGCATTTGTCCGAGGAATTGCCGGGCAAAGCTCGAAAGGCTTTCGACGTAGCGGCGTTGCCCTTCGGCATAGAGGGTGTCGAAAGCGAGGGAGCTTTTGCCCGACCCGCTGACGCCCGTGAAACAGATCAACTGGTTTCTGGGCAGGTCGAGCTGGACGTCACGTAAGTTGTGCTCACGAGCACCTTTAACGACGATATCGGAAGCAGCCATGTTCCGCGGCGGGGTTGATTTGGGCAAGCGGAGGAAACCCTTCATTCTAGCGGTGATACCCAACGGCTAGAAGTGCATTTTCCTCGGGAAAACAAGCATATCTCGCGTTTTCGGCACCCAAGGTGATTACCCTGTTTTACCCCGTTTTTCCCTGTCCGCGGGTGTCATGACACCCGGCCAGAAACGAAAAAGCCCCGCCGACAACCGCAGTCGCCGACGGGGCGGAAGTGCCTCAAGAATCCAAGACGGCCGTGCGGGAGGGGATCCGACACGGCCGTCTCGTCTGGTATGGGCGACCGGACAAAAGGAAGATGATTGCCCAGCGTCGTCATGAAAGCATACACCGCCAGGACGTCTGGACGTGTCGACGGCGGAAACATGCCACTCGGAATCCTGCTATCGGGTAGCATCCGTCCAGAATCGCCGTAGATGCCCCCAGAATCGCTTCCCGCTGTTGGACGGCTCGTCTATCGTGTCGCCTGCCGATCTCGCAGCCACGGAAGCCGTAGGAATCGGAAAAGTACAGTCGGGCTGTACTTTCTGCCGAAGAGACAAAAAACCCGGCCGACGGTGGGACGGTTGCCGAAGCACATGTACTCCGCAAACCCCGCCGGCCAGGTCGAAACCCCGGCCCGGTGCCCGCGGCCTGTGCAACCGGACCGGGAGCGACAACGACAACCCCCGCGGAGACGTTGCCGCTGTCGGGTGATTACTCCGCGGGTGCGAAGCATCCCATCGGATCGTTCTTGAGCGACATGAGCCGCTCCCGCTCTTCCTCGAACGGGGCAAGGCTATCCCGATCGTCGTGAAGGGCCTGCCTGTACTTCCGCCGCTGTTGACGCATGTTTTCCAGTCGCTTCGCCGCCGCCGCCAACAGTTCCCGCTGCCTGTCGGTCTGGAATTCGATTTCCGAAGCCGCGGACAATTCGGCCTTGGTTTTGACGATTGCTGAATCGAGCCGGTCAACCTCCGACTCGTGCAGCTTGATCCGCTCCTGCAAAGGTTGCAGCCGCTTGTGCAAGTCGTCCAACCTCTGGTTGAGTTCGGGCGACTCGGTTTCCCGAAGCGCCGTTGTCGAATCGTGCCGAAGCCGGCTCGCCTTCTGATTCAACGATTCAATCCGCTCATTCAGCTTGCGGACGGGCTCGCGAGCCGCTTCAAGAGCGGCCCGCTGCTTGGCCACGAGTCCGTTGATTGCGTCGGACAGCAGCTTCCGCTCGCCTTCCAGCTTCATCTGCTCTTCGCGGAGGCACTCGATTTCGGCCTGGTCGGCGATCGCTCGTTGTCGCCGCTGGTAGTTTTCGACCAGCTTGGATAGCACGTCAATCTCCACGCCCGCCGATTCGGCTCTGGTGATAACCTCATCGGGTGACGGGTTGCCTTCAGCCACGTCGCGAACCAACTGCTGAAGTCGGTCACGTTTGAGTTCGCGGGCTTGGGATAGGGTTGCCGTTGTCATGTCGCGTAGTCCTTTCAAACAGGGGAGTAGTGTCAATTGCTCACAGGGCCACGGTCGAGGTACTTCGCCGCAAGTCGGCGTCCCCGCTCGGTAGGCAGCCCAAGCAGTGAACGGGTCGATTCGCGGAATTCCTGGTTGCGACGTCGCGACTCGGATGTTTCCGCGGGGGCGGGGGACTCCGGCATTTTGCCAACAAGCTTCTGGTATTCGCGTACTAGGGCCGCAATTTGGGCGAGCTTCTCCCCCTCGGCCAACTCGACATTGTCGACGATCAGCTTGAACCGCTGGAGAAACGCCTGCATCAACCCGGCTTGCGGGGTCGACGGCGGGGTAGTCGGATCCATGCCGGCCGCGAACGTCGGAATCGGCGTCCCCTCGGCCGGGTTCTCGTTCTCGAAATACTGACTGATACTCATGTCATAGTTCCTTGTGAAAGGTGGTTTACCCTATTGGGTGAAAGTCGCTTCGGTGGGTGACGGGGGGTCTAAATTTGCGACGTGGTTGTGGGGGCCCATGCCCGCCCGACCCCCCCCGGCCTCCTGGATGAAACCGGGGTGGGGTCGATCGTGTTTCCTGCCCGACGCAGGGCGAAGCCAATGAAACTCCCCGCGCCGGGCTCTGCGGTCACCTCCAAGGCAACCGCCGTTGGTCCTGCCCGATGGGACGAAGGTGAATCCAAGGAGCGAACAAGGAAAGCCTCCGCACCCATCGGGCTCTTCGGCGAGCCTGTGACCGCTCGCCGCTGTCGGCAGGACCGTCGAGGGGATCCTGTCGTTGTGTTCTCGTTCAAAGTTCATCCTGGTCGACCCCCTCCGCCTGGTCGGGGTACCATTTCAGGGCCGCCGAAGCTTCCTGGTCGAGTTCGCTGAACGGATCGTCGCCGCTGACTACGGCCTGTGTCACGTCCCCGAACAAACGGACGAAAGCGGCATCACGCACCGAGGCCCACTTGCTGATCGAATCGCGAAGTCTGACAACCTCCGTCGGGGGCATTTTGGGGTTCTCGCGGAGCATTTGCTCGGCCAACCGGCAACTCGCCTCGTGACGGCAGATCGTTTGAATCTGTAGGTCGCAACTAAGCGTTAAGGCACCAAACCGCTGAACCGCAAGAGCCCTCATCTGCCGACGCATCTTGCCAAGGTCAAAATAGGCCGCTGCATATCGCCGGCCCAGTGTCGTCAGAACGACCCCCGGACAACCTGCCCGGTGTCCGGTTGTGACCTTATTTGTGTTGCCGGGTTGTGCTCCACGCTTGGGTGGTGTGCTTGGGGCGTCCGTATCACTGACACCCGAATTCTGACACCCGGCGTCCGTTTCGTCGTGCTCTAAGTCGTTCATTTTCAGGCCCTTACAGAATCAGCTATAACCTACTACGGATAGGTTTTCGGCGTCGGAAGCCGCCGGGACGGTGCCCGGGGAGTGCGGGAATCGACGGCCCGAATCGACGGGGGCCGACGCTCGCCGTCCAGGTTTGTCGTCAGTCAGACTCGGTGCCACGCCGCTTGGTGTAGTCAAAGTGATGTCACCACAATGGGTGGTGACCGTCGCGGGAAGTCGACAGGGATACGCTTGTCCGTTTTTGCTGTCCGCCGTCTTATCGGGTTTCGTGTCGCTTGCCGTCTTACCCAGACTCACAAGAGTCACGCCGGGGATCGTCTCGAACAACGTCAACTGCCGCTCGGTGTCGACGTCGAACGTGGGATCGTCGGCCAGCCTATGACCTCGCTGCCAGTCGATGGGGGCTCTGCGGGTGCTCATGACGTTGCCTTCTTCCGCACGATTGCCACACCCGGTTTGACGACGTGCCCAGCGTACTCGGGATCGCTCTTCCGCCACGTGGAGATGTAGTAGCCGCCCTGGTGGAACTGGCTGGCGTCATCGAAACAATGAGCCGTCCTATGCTCGGCATACCGGCCGTCGTTCGCGGGGTCCCAGCCATGGGTGTGGAACCGCTTGCAGTACGGGCACCACACGGCGATAGTAGCTTCCTTGTGCTCGTGCTCGCCGTCCGGCGAAGGAAACCACTTCAGGGTGACGGACACGAGGGTGCCACGAAGCAAAGGTTTGCAGGACTGGTTATTCACCCGCATACGTCTCATGAGGGGTGCCTTTCGTGTGACACTAGCGGGACTTGCGGGACTTTTCGCAGCCCTTCCGTATCACGTAAAAAAACGTGGAATTTTTTTCTCGCACGCGAAGTACCGGGAATAGTGTCACAAGTCCCGCTAGTCCCGCATGAATCTGGCAAAAGTGCTTACCCATTTTCCTTAACCTTCCTAACAAACCAGTAGTTGCCTTCTCGTCCGTCGCGGACGTCGAGATACTGCCCGTTGACGACTCGCCGCCGAAACTTGGTGAACTTCATTCCGACGGACCTCGCTGCGGGTAATTGATTCCCCTTCGCAGGGACTAGCTCGATGATCGCATCGCGAACCGTCTGGTAGTCCTGTGGCATTGTGGTGTTCTGCTTCAGGTGCCAGTCGATCGCGTCGATAACCGATGCCACAGTGAGCCCGTGCCCGTCCTCATCGAGTGCGGCCCATCCTTCGATCAGCCGCCGAAGTGCATTTCCTTCGCTGTCGGCGGTCGCGTTCAATTCGGTCCGTGTCTCGCCCGGATCATCGACACCCGCCCAGGTGATCGCGGACCGGACAAGATCGCTCCATGCGTCGAACGACCCCCAGGGCTTCAAGCCCATGTTGGGGCGACCAGCGGCACAATAGCCGCTGAGGATAGTCAGGGCGGCTGCCACGAGGCGGGGGCGTTCTCGCTGAACCCACTCCAGCAGCTTCGCATGATGGAAGTCTTGGCGTTCCTCCGGCCGTTCCTCGGGCGACTCCAGGCGAATGTGAAGCGTTCGGCGGGCGGTGTCGGCCTGAAGCTGAACGTTGTTGCCGGTCGCCATCCACACCACGGAAAGCGGGATGTTGGTGACCATCTCAGACCGGCCCAAAAGTCGATCGCTCCAAGAGGTGGAAGTCAGTGCGGCGTCCAAGGCAGGGCAGCCCAGAGCCCCCTCGATGTTGTCGATCAGGATAAGCGTCTCGGCGGCAAGAGCGATGGCGGTGATCCGCTTGCGGAATTCGTCGTCGGTGCCCGGTGCCGTCATTCTCGGTGTGGTCCTGCCCTGGACGATCAGCCCGACGGTATCGGCCAACAATCCCTTGCCCGTGCCCCTGGTGTTGCTGTCGATCAGGTGAAGAGTCGTCGGCCCGTGGAAGGCGAACCGGGCAAGCGGTGTGAGAACCGCCGATAACCAGCCGCCGCGGTGATATGAGGACGCGAACGGGAAGTCTTCGACAACTTCCAGCAGATCATCGGCCGCTTTTCTCGCGGCGTCCTGTGACGGCTTCGAGGGGGTCGGCGGAAAGTCGATCATCGGCCGGTAGAACAAACCGGAAGCCTCATCGTATCCCGGTGTCTGGACCACACTGCCATCTGCCCGAATCACTGGTGACTCGATGACCCCTTCGATCGGCGGAATGCTCGCCCATTCGCCTCGGGCGTCGACGGCCTGTACAACCCATTTAGGCGGATGCGTCGGCCCGCCCTCTTTGTCACCGCTGCCAGGGCTGATCCACATTGCCGAATCGGCCAGATACTCCTTCAGCCGCGGGGCTGGTAGCTGGACGATCCGCGGGGCGTCCTTTGCCCGGGTGATTCCCGGTGGCGGTGTGGCGTTCGTAACGATCTCAAACTGAAAAGCCAGCATTGCTAGCAGGCTGGAAAATCCGATGAAAACGGGTCTATCCTACAGTGTTGTGTGTCCGAAAGGACGCCTTCCCGGCTGGGGCCGGGACGAGGCCATGGAGGATA
>JAAYAY010000309.1 GCA_012719125.1 Planctomycetaceae bacterium
CGCGTATTCTCGCATAGGACGCCTCTTTTCCATGAGGCCAATTTCTACCGACCTGCCCACTAAACCAAAAAATATCGAAATTCTACCCGCTCTCCCCAGTTTCTCATCGAGTGGCAGAACTGCACCCCTCAGGGCATCCTCGTAGGCGGAGCGAGTCGTGTTCCATTTCCCATTGGTCGCCGGACAACGTTCCACTCCCAACTCGAGACAGCGAGACGATGCAGCCCTGAGAGGCGTCCAGTCCCCCCCATTCTTTCTACTCCAGAATTGCTGCCGAGTAAAGCAGCAGTCACGGTGCTTCCGAGGGCTGTGGGAAATGCCTTTCCACGACTTCGTTGAATTCCTCGGGACTCGACACCCTGGCCACTTTGTCGCGAAAAGTCCGGGCTCCCGGGCATCCTTGGGCGTAGCAGCACGCGAAGCGGCGCATCATGATCGTGCCTTTGAACACTCCAAACCGCCCGACAATCTGCCGGTAGTGCTCGAAGAGCTGATCCTTCTGCTGCCTGAGCGACGGGGGGGGAGGGATCGGCCTGCCCGCCAGAGCGGCTGCTGCCTGGGCGAACAGCCACGGGCGTCCCAGCATGGCGCGGCCGATCATCACGCCGTCCACGGGCCAGCGGCGAAAGGCTTCGACAATCGCTTCGGGCGTTCGCAAGTCCCCGTTTCCGATCAGCGGGATTCGCTGGAGATGTTCCTTGACGGCGGCGATCCGTTCCCAATCCGCCTGCCCGCGATACATCTGCTTTGCCGTACGCCCGTGAACCGTTAGAGCGGCGCCGCCCGCCGCTTCGACGGCCTGGGCCACCTCGCCGGCGTTCACCGTCTCTTCCGAAGGCCCGAGACGTATCTTGGCTGTCACCGGCACGGGCCGGCAGGCCTCGGCGACCCGGCGGACAATCCGGCCGACGCGATCCGGATAGCGGAGCAAGTAGGATCCGCTCTCGGCGTTGCAGGTCACCCGCCGCACCGGACAGCCGAAGTTGATGTCGACGACACTGACGTCGAATTCATCCACGAGGCGGCGACCTACGTCCGCCAAAGCCGCCGGGTCATTATCCCAGATTTGCACCGCCAGGGGACGGGCTTCTTCCTTGACGCCCCAAAGCCGTTCGGGATACGCTTCGCCGCGCGAGTCGAGTTCCAGAAAACTCCTCGCGCTGATCATTTCCGTCGCCGCCAGACCGACGCCTCCGTATCGTCGCAAGATCTCCCGAAAGGCGAAGTTCGTGAACTTCGCCATGGGCGCTTGAAGCAGCGGAGGATCGACGGTCACGGATCCGATCTGGAACGGCGACGGCGCGTTAATCATCTTCGGTTGCAGGAACCAGGAACCAATCGTTGTCGAGTTCTGCCACGGGAGGCAACGCCGGAATCTCCTCGCCTCCGAGTTGCCAGACTGCCCAAGCACAGGCGTATCCCAAGTCTGTTGAGAGGGATGCTGCCTTGCCAGCCTTCTGAAGCTCGGGAATTACCTGCACGGCCTTCATACGTCCCAACGAGATTGCCGACATCCGGCACACCAGCCAATCCTCGGGCGCCTCCTCGTTGAATGCGTCCTTCACCCGCCCCACAAGAAGACGGGCCAACTCGGCATCCGGCTTGCCCGCATGAAGATGCCCCAGTGCCCAGATCGCCGCCGCTCGGCTCACCCCGTCGAACCCGCTTGTCTTAGGGGGATACTTTCGCAGTACCGGCTCGGCGGGGGCGTACTTCAGAGCGCCGAGCAATTGGCACAGCAGGGCCGATTGGTCGGCGATCCCCGGTTGGAGAGGTTCTCTGGCCAGGTAAGCGGCAGTTTTCCTCTCCAACACGCGGAATACCGGCTCCAGCGTTGAAGGAACGGCCAATTCGCACAATCCCCAGGCCGCCGCCACACTCGGTTCGGCACGGTTCGCGTCGAGCAGTTCGAGGAGCCGTTCCACAATGGTGGTGTCCTCCAGGCTGACCAGGAGCAAGGTCGCCTGTTCCTGCCCTCGCCAGCTTTCCGCGTTGAGGATTCGCCGCCCCTCATTGACAACGGACTCGCGCAGTGCGGGCTTTTCTGCCAGGTCAACCAATCGATCGCAAACATACCTCCGGATCTCCGGATCGCGATCGTCGAGCATCGAGGCAAGGATCGGGAGCATCTCGGGGGAGGGGCTGGCGATGAGCGATTCGGCCCCCCAGCGGCGAACGTTGGCGTCTTGCGATCCGACCGTTTCCTGGATTATGGGGAAGATCAAGCTTGGATCGATACGAAACAGGTGACCCAGAGCAATCGTTTGCACCGATGGCTGACGATCCCCGGCCATTTCCGTCAGAAGCTTCTCCGCGTCGGCGCCGCGATGTGCGGCAACCATGCGAACCGCGACCAGCCGGTCCGCCGTGGCGCCGCCGGACCGATCGGCACTGAGTTTTCGTGCCGGTTCCAGCAGCCCGGTGTCCTGCATCCGGCCTAACGCATCGGCGGCTTCCAACCGTATCGCAACCGGCGCATGCCGGTTTAAGGCGAGTTCCAAGATGCGTGGGAGCGCTTCCTTGTGGGCGAGTGCCGCCAGCCCGCGAATGGCCAGCACGTGCAACCGGCGCAGGCCGATCTCGCCGTTCAAGCGATCCATCCACCGGTCGTGCATCCCGCTGTGCAACCACCTTGCCAGGGCCGGCTCGACCACCTCGGCCATCTCCAGATCGTCCGGACGTGTTGCTTCGATCAGCAGCGGCGCCGTCTGCCGAGCATCGAGGGCGACTAACGCTCGAGCAACCGACAATCGGACAATTTGCTCCTGCTCGGGCTCGCTCAGCAATTTGCACAGCGGATCAATCGTCGCATCCAGGCCCGGAACACCTTTCGGCACCGCTTCGGCGATCGCCACCGCCGCCCTTCGCCGCATCTCTCGTTCAGGTCTGGCGAGGGCCTGCTGCCAGCGATCGACCAGCTCCGGAGGAAAGGCGACCTCGATCGACTGCTTCTTGAGGATCGGATCCTCATACATGATCCACGGCATGTCGACCGCCCGAACCCAAGACGCATCGACGGCCGCCAGAACCAGGCTGAGCAGCACCGCAATGGCGGCCGTATTGATGCCTGTGCAGTCCATCTGCGAGGGCAACCAACGGAAACCCGGTTTGTTTGCGGTCTCCCGATCGGCGATCGTGAGCATTCTCAATGCTGGCATCGACAAACCTCTCGTTTCAAGCCCTTCCAACAGGTTCCGGAGCTCTCATTTTGGACGACTCGAAAGCCGGCACGCGGAACGAACGCTCACTGGGGCCTCGTAAGCCGCCATGTCTGCGCGAGCATCACGAAGACACACAGCAAACACATGCCTCCCATCCACCACCAGTTCGACGGCACGAGGCGGTAGTTCGTAAACCCCGGAGCTTCAATGATCGTCAAGGCGGCGGCCATCGGATTGATCTGCAGCACCGACTCGACCAATTCATGCCCGAAGGTCGTACCTCCGCCAAGCCAGATCAGCATCGTGCCCACGCAAACCACACTCAGGAGGGCATAGGAAATCGTCGTCGCCAGGGCCGTGCGCCGGCAGAGGCTGCTGACGGCGGCGGACAGGAACATGGCAAACAGGGCCATCCAACTCAGGCAGATGAGGACCTGCCAAACCTGCCAGCGCAGCGGGGGATGAATCCAGATCATCACCAGGTATCCCGGCAAGGTCGCCAGCATCAGCAACAACAGGGTCAAGAACACGCTGAGCAACTTGCCCAGCAGAATCGACCGTGCCGGCAGGGGCGTCATCATCAACAGCTCCCAGCCGCCGCTCTCCCGTTCGGTGCTGATCAGGTTCGCCGCCAGGCTGGGCGTGAGAACCAGGAGCAGGGCGACCTGGAGGATCACCATGATTCCGCCGATCGTCTCCACTCCCCAATCGATGGTTCCCGTCGTTGCGGCGTAGGTGAGCAACAACGAGACCAAGGCCGCAAGCGACACGAGTCGAAGCAGCCAGTGAATCCGCCCGAAGCGGCGAGTTCGAAATTCCTTGACCATGACCGGATTGACGAAGGGCCCAATGCCCCGTTTGCGACGATGGGGATCGACGAGAAAAACCAGCCGCCGAAGCCATTGCTGGGCCGTCGACCGGTCGTCGGTCACAATCCCCTGAGGACGAGGACGATCCAGCAGAAACGAGTTCAGCCGCACTATCGTCGTTACTGCGAACACGATTGCGGAGCCCGCGGCAAACGCGGCGAACCTTGCCAACGTCGTCGGAGCGCCCCTGCCGAACGACCCCGCGTCGCCGTGCCCCACCAGTTCCATCACGGTCGGCACGGGGGACGCGCATCGCACCCACTCTGCCGCCTTCGGCATCCATCCGGGCTGCCCTTGCAGAAAGAAATGCGGGCCGAGTGTGACGACAGCCGCCAGCAACACGAGGCCGTAAGTGATCTTCAGGGCCGAGTCGGTCGTGGCTGCGTAGCTGCTGACGAGCAGTGCCAGCGCCGTATACTGCACCAGCACCAGCGCCAGAATTCCGTACAGCGGGAGGATCTGCCGAAGCCAGGAAACGCCTCCCATGGCATAGGCAGCCGACGCCGCCGGCAGGCTCATGGTCAGCAGCAGGATCACGAATACCAGAATCCCCAACATCTTGCCCAAGTAGATCGACCAGGACGGCATGGGCGAATTCAGCAGCAAGTCCAACGTGCCCTGGTTCTTCTCGCGTACCACGGAAGTCGCAGGAAACGCGGGCACCATCAACACGAGAATCGCCAGCAGCCCGTAGGCAAACAGCCGAAAGACCTCCTGGGCCTGCACGCCGGACAGTTCCACCGTGGCGTCGCTCGGCCAGCGGCTGACGACCAGAAGCGAGAACGCGATCGCCACGCCGACCAGCAGGGCCAGCGCGCGTCGGGTCCGCAGCGTCCCGATCAATTCGCGTTCGACAATCGCATAACCCATGATGCGAATCTTCCACTATTCAACAGACGGTCAAGGTTCAGGAATCGCTCTCTTCTGCATGCCGCGTTACCGAGAGAAACGCGTCTTCCAGGTCGGCCGGAATCTCGCGAAATTGCGTCACGGCGATGTTCGCCGAAATCAGGCTTGCCAGCAGGCTTCCCATCTCGCTCTCCGGCTTCGACGTGCGAAAACGCACGATGGCTTCCGAGGGCGACTCCGTGATCTCCGCCTCCGGTTCGACGAATTCCCGCACCATGCCGGCGACCCGTTCGAGGCCGTCTCCGCTGCCGAGTTGCACTTCGAGCGTGCGCTTCTGGGAAACTTTGCGCATGATGTCGTTGAGCGTGCCGAAGGCTTCAAGTTTGCCTCGGTTGAGAATCGCCACCACGTCGCAGATCCGCGAAAGCTCCGGGAGGATGTGGCTGGTGACGATCAGGGTCTTGCCGAGTTCCGCCAGCCGGAGCAGAATCTGTCGCATCTCGATTCGCGCCTGCGGATCCAGCCCGTTCGCCGGCTCGTCGAGAATCAACACGCTCGGGTCGTGCAGCAGGGTGCGGGCAATTCCGATGCGCTGCTTCATCCCATGGCTCAGGCTCTCGACGTAGCGGTCTCGCATGTACGTCGAACCGGTCGTCTCCATGACGTCTTCAATGCGGCCCCTGCGCTGCGATCGGCGGATGCCGAAGGCGGCTCCAAAGAAGTCGAGATACTCCCAAACCCGCATGTTGTCGTACGAGCCGAAGGTGTCCGGCATGTAGCCCACCAGGCGTTTGATCTTCTTCGGGTGGTGCAGGCAGTCGCAACCGGCGATGCTCGCCCTGCCGCGAGTGGCTCGCGCCAGACCGACCAGGATTTTGATGGCCGTCGTCTTGCCCGCTCCGTTCGGACCGATCAGGCCGAGAATCCGGCCTTGTTCGAGCTCGAAGGAAAGCCCGTCCAACGCCGTCAATTGACCGTAGACCTTGGTCAGGTCCTTGACGACAACGGCCGAGGTTTGCTCGCCCATGCTTACTCTCCCAGAACCTTCCCCGTTATGGTCAAATGAAGCGACTCGACCTTCCAGGACGCCTGCGCCATCAGGTCGTCGGGGTCCGCCGACGGCTCCTCACCCACGCGGATCGCCATCGTCAATCCCCCCTCGTCGTCGAGTTGCAGCAGGGCCGGCCGCTCCACAACCACGTGAAACGTTCCGATCGGGTGAACAAGCTCTTTCACGACGACCGCCTGTTCACCGCTCATCGCCAGGACGTCGACGGGCCGCGACGGCGCCCGGATATCGAACGATAACGTGGCCCGTTTCACCTCGATCGGCAACACGGTGTCCGGGAGCTGGAATCGCAACCACTCGCAGACTCCGATTTTCAACTCGGCCCATTCATGACGGTATGGGTTGTATGCCGACGACTTCCTTCCGTCGGGGCCGGCGACACTCTGGTAGGGAAGGAACGGCGCCGGCACCGATACCTCCGATCCCGCGGCCGAACGGTCGATCCGGATGGGCAGGGAGATCAGCGCAGACCCCAACCGATTGGCCTGTGGGAAGACGAATCCCGAGTCGATCGGCTCGGTCCAGACATGCAGAACGGGACGTGACGGACGATCTTCCGCCGCCTCACGCTGGAATAGGATTCGATAGACATCCGCGCGCCGCTGCTGGACGTCGGACAACAACGTGTCGGACAGGTATTCCCCTGGTGCAAGCACGTCGTCGGCCGAGGCGGCAAACGACCCGTCGGCGCCGATTCTTGCGGCCAACAAGGGCGGCTCCGGCAAGGCAATCACCGCATCTTCCAAACCGCCCACCGGCAGCGGCCCGACGGTTCCCGCCAAGCCCGACGGTCCCAGCGTGGCCCGGCACTCGACGGTCCGGCCAAAATGAACATGGTGCTCGAGCGGAGCCGTTCGAATGCCCGGTGGCAGTTGCAGGTTTTCCCAGTGCCACGTCCCCTCGTCGGTCCACACGATGCGACGCCGTTTTCCCTGCATGCCCGTCATGTCGGGGAGAAACATTCCGCCCCGCGTCGCACCCAGTTCAGAATCACGCAATTCGGGGCTGTACAACGCCGCAACGCCATCGGCTTGGCCCGTCGTCACGCCGGGTTCGAGAACGACTCGCTGCCAGATGGCCACGGTTGGCGGCACGGAGTTTCTCGATGTGATGGCCACCGTAAGAAACACAAGACTTGTCGCCCCTGCCGCCAACGGTCCAGCCCAAAGCAGCCGTGCGAGACGCCCCGTGTACCAGAACCATCCACCGGCTGCGCAGAGGAACAGGCAGAAGGCCGCCAGTGTCGCCGCCACCGTCTCCCGGCTGAGGATCCGGTAGCCGATCTGTTTTGCCAGGAACGGCTCCACGGATGCCACGTCGACGGATTCCGAGTGGCGTCTCGAAAGGCACGAAGCAGCCAATCGCTGCAACGGCGGCCTGGCGACAACCGCCGCCATGTATCTCCCGTCGTGTGGCGAAGGATCGTCCGACTCGCGTGGGCGATACCAGACAGAGCTGCCGAGCGTGGTGAAGAAGACCTTTCCAGCACCAAAGGGTTGCCAGAAGGCCGCCGGCCAGCCGTCGACCGTGTCGGTCACAGTCGCGTCACCCGGCAAGACTCGCACGAAGTCCACCGGGTCCTCGAATTCGAGCTGCATGCTATCTTCAGGAGCCTCGTCGGGTCGCACATCCTGCACCTCCAACTCGGTCCGCTTCACGCGATCGACGACCACCGCCGAAAACGCGTCCCCCAGAATTGCCGAAACCGACTCAGCCTCCACCTCATTCAACATGATCCAAAGACAACCGCCGCCGAGCACCCAGTTGCGGATCAGCGCCGTTGCATCCGGATCCGATGTCAGGCGATCGCTCGACAAGACGATGAGATCCAGGGTGGCCAGGCTTGCCGCATCTGCCGGGAGATGCCAGGCGTTCATTATGCTCACTCGCCGCGACAACTCCTCGGAGAGCTTGGCCGCAACCACCACGTCGCAAGCCGGATCGTCGGGGATCGGCGGGGGCGATTCGGGCCCCGCATGGTAGGCCGTCTGTTCCTCGGGCGGATTGGTGACCTGGAAGTCGCCCAAGATGGCGACTCCCGTCGATTCGTCACTGATAATCAACGGCCGCGACGCATCGACGGCCGCGGCGTGAGACTTTTCAAAAGCGTCGGTCCCGTCTGTCGGGTTGACAGGCACGGCAACGAGGTTGATGTAACTCCTGGTTGAGGCGGGCAGATCCGGGACGAGAACCGGGCATGTCGAACGGAGCACCGAGTTGGCCGGCACCCAGACCCTGCGGCCGAACTGAAGGGTCGGGTCGCCTTCGAAGTAGACCGCGCTGAACAACTCGGCCGCCTCGTCCGTCAAGTTCGTGGCCCGAACGTTCACCACTCCCCACTGGCCGAGCCGGTAACGCCGACTCCCCTCCGCAGCCCCCATTTGAACGGCAACGCGGCTGCTCTCCGCCGGCTGCGCCTTCCCGACCGCGATGAGATCCCAACCCAGCCACACGAACGCGATCAGCCAGATTCGGCCACGGAGAGAACTCATGAAACGGCGTTTCCTGATTGTACGTCACCCATTCCGATCGCCCAGAAGGCAGCAGAACGCCGCTAAGTTCGGCCGGAGAGGTTGCCTTCGGCTGCCCCCTACCATAACCGGTTCCATGTCGACGCTCAATTCCCCCTCGCTGTCCGAATGCGACCGACCTATACTAAGCAGACTCCAGCCTCGGTCCAACTCATCCGAGAAGCTAGGGTGGCCACCCAGTTTGAGTAGCAACCACACCGCACGCCGATCCTCATTCATGAAAACAAGCCTCGTGCCGGGAGTGACGGGAGAATATCGACACCGCGTCGTCACCGAGAACCTCGTCAGTTTTCGCAAGCCCGGAGCGCCCGCCGTTGTCTCCACTCCTTGGGTTCTCTACGCCATGGAGACGGC
>JAAYAY010000310.1 GCA_012719125.1 Planctomycetaceae bacterium
CGCGTATTCTCGCATAGGACGCCTCTTTTCCATGAGGCCAATTTCTACCGACCTGCCCACTAAACCAAAAAATATCGAAATTCTACCCGCTCTCCCCAGTTTCTCATCGAGTGGCAGAACTGCACCCAAGTGGATGGTCCGCAACACCTATGCCCACCCCATCGCGGGCCGGCTGCTGGCGGAGGTGTTGCACTATGAGTTCTCGATCGTCTGGGTCGACCAGGCCAGCGGCCTTCCCCTCCGAGCGCGGCCCGACCTGATCTGTCCGGGCGAACGCGGCAAGGTCCGGGTGGTCGATTTCAAGACGACGCGCGCCGTCGACCTGACGGACTTCCAGCGCGACACGGCCAAGTTCGGCTACCACCGGCAAGCCGCCTGGTACACCGAGGCCGTGGAACTATTCGGATACGACATCGAGGCCTTCCTCTTCGTCTCGGTCAACAAGACGCCTGCACACGAGGTGTACGTCCACCGACTTAGTCCCGACGCGCTGCAGCTTGGCCGTGAGGAGAACGACCTGGCCCGGTTGGAACTTGCCCGACGCCTCGCAGAAGACGATTGGAGCAATCCAGCCGCCGCCGAAATCCACGAACTCGACCTGCCCCAGTGGGCTTACCCGCCTTTGGAAATCAAGGCCAAAGGCCAAACCATCTCTGTTTAGGAGAACCTCGACCATGCAAGCAAACGACCTCTGTCCGAGCCCCCACCTGGAATGTGCGGACCTGAACGGCCAAGACGTGACCGTGACGATCCGCGACGTTGACTTTCACGAGGTAGGCGAAGAGAAGGCGACCAAGGGCGTGGTCTACTTCCAGGAGTACAAGCGGGCGATGGTCCTCAACAGGACCAACCTGAAGCGGATCATCGCCATCTACGGCAACGACACGGACGAGTGGGCGGGCAAGAGAATTACCCTATACCCGTCCGAGGCCGACTTCGGCGGACGCACTGTCCCGTGCATCCGCGTGCGAGAGAAGGCCCCCAAGTAACCACCGACCGGCCGGGGCCGGAACGAGAGAGGCAAGACTACCATGCCCACCTGCCCACACTGCGGCGATACCAACCCGGGCGGCGACCCCTACGATCGATCATGCCGACGCTGCGGATACGATCCTGATGACCCCGACCAGGCCGCCGACCTGGACGAGGCCGGGGACCACCGGATGCGGAGCGATCCATTGCGCAGGAGATACCACGATGACCGAGACACGCGTTGAGATCGAGCAGGACGGCACTATGCTGCACGGCGGCGAGTGGGTCACCCCGCAACGCTTGATCGACTTGGACATCGAGGCGGGCAACCTGCCGTCTCTCAAGGGCGTGACCCCGATCGACTGGCCGACACTGGAGCCGACGGAATAGTCGGAGGGCCCGCAAGAACAGCCAAGCCCGCCGGCTCCTCAAATGCTGTTGGCGTCGCGCATTCAGGGCGGCCGGCGGGCTAACTAAAGCCAAGTAGATCACCGCGGCGACGATCCCGCAACTGACGCAAACCGGCACAGACTTGACATTTTGCGACATGCGGCGACAATGAGCGCCAGAACCAAATCAAGTCTTTCGGGAGGCTGAACATGGAACTATTACGAATCAGTGAAACGGCCGAAAAGTGCCGGGTTTCCGAAAGGACAATCCAACGCCTTGTTGCTGCAGATCGGTTTCCGCAGCCGGTTCGAATCGGCGCGCGGGTAGTTTGGCCACGCGAGGTAATCGACGACTTCCTTCGCGGGAACGACCGGCCGGGCGTCGAAGACATCCAGCTTTGAGCGGGGCACCCGACGCAAGGGGGAACGAGTCGTAACC
>JAAYAY010000025.1 GCA_012719125.1 Planctomycetaceae bacterium
CCTTGGTGCAAAGGAGTCCGAGACGATGAATCGTCTTCCGTTTGGTGGAGATGGAGTCCCGGCGCGGCGCAGCCGCAACCAAAGCAGGGCAGGAGGGTTGGGGGTTGGGTGCGACCGGCTATGAAAGGCTGTCGTGAAATGGTTGCGGGCGGTGTTGTCGGTTGGTGCACTTGTCGATCGATTGCTCCATCGGACAGGGGCAGTTATCATGTTGCGGCATAGTGGTTTACGGCGTCGTCGAGCGCGCAGAATCATTTTGACTACCATGCAAAAGGGGGGATTCGGCGATTGGCTGTCTTTTCGCTAAGTGCTTGTGATTATGGGATTTGGGTCGATTGTCTGGATGGTCGTCGGCGAGGTGGTGAGCAATTACGGTGAAAAGACCGGCCGGTGCAGGTGGTGGACGGGGAAGAACGGGGGAACGCTGATCGACGGCAATCGGCGCTGATCCTGCGAGGCTGGAGTTGGTCAACGGGGAGCGAGTTTTGCCAATAAATGGGTTGGCGGCCGCTTCTGGCGAGGCTGAGTGGTGTCAACTTTTCCTCGATTTTACGTTTTCTGACACTTACGGCTCGAAAGAGGGGTCTGAATTCTGTGGGTAACCACGCAATGCAGGGCAGGAGAAGGGTCCGGGGGGCGAACTGAGGGTATTCATTCGACAAGGGAATGGACGACAAGGGAATTGCCATGGGCGGGCGAGAAGTATGGGTGTAGTTTGTTGAATGTACATTAGTATACATATCTGGCGCAGGAAGTCAATACATAAATTGAACAGGTGGGCGGATTTCTTGGGGGTGTCTTGAACATGAGGTCGCGAAGGGAGCGGAGAGGGGGATGCAGGCAGGGGAATTGCCTGGGCAGGGGAATGACGGTGGGCGCGAAGCTGTGGAAGGTCGGGAGGATCAAGTCGGGCGTGGGATGCGTGGAGACGGTTGTGTCGGTGCTGGGCGGGCAGAAAGAGAGAGTGCCGACGGGTTTGTTCGGGTTGACGACGGATGCCGATGGGGAACAAAGCGTCCGGACCGGGTGGAGTTTGGCCGGGTGTGGGCCACCTGTGCAGCTCAGATGCATCGGCCAAGGAAACCGACGTGTGCCTGCCGGCTCGAATCACGTCTCCCTTCTGGTGTGCTTGCCTCGCGTCAGTCAGTTCCAACACTCACCTGCTTCGCTCACGACTCGAACACGAAAGCGCCCATGTTCTCGTGCGACACAAGAACAGATGCTCCAAGAGTCACTGCGCGGCGCAGCAAGGAGAACGGGAGCGGGGGGGCGAGCGACCGGCCTCAGGGTACATCCCACTTCCCCTGTTCGTAAACGAAGTCGATTGACGCCGCGTGATCCTTCACGTTGCTGCCGTGGTCATCACCCAGGCCGCCGTTGAAGCCGTAACCGCCCACCTGTTCAAAGTCCCAGGCTTCGTAGAGAAGGCGTTTGGGGCAGCGCATGGTCGACCAGGTCCGTGACTCGACGCTAGCAGCCTCCCAGACATCGACGCCTTCATCGGCCGAATCATAGAGCTTCGCCACGTCGTTGTTGCCGCC
Source organism: Planctomycetaceae bacterium (assembly GCA_012719125.1). Classification (GTDB taxonomy): domain Bacteria; phylum Planctomycetota; class Planctomycetia; order Pirellulales; family Thermoguttaceae; genus JAAYAY01. The sequence goes on from JAAYAY010000025.1 coordinate 1,542, forward strand.
CTGATCGGCAATCACGGTCACCTTGGCGAACCCGCGAGCGTGCACCTCATAGAGTTCCCCTCGCGCGACCTCCGCCTCGGACTGGGGTGCATTGGCCATGATGACCTTGTGGGGTTTGGCGATCAATACGTCGTCGCCTTCAGAATCGTGCATGACCAGTGTGTCGGCCACCCTCCCGCCCGCGTAGGCGCGGATCGAATTGGCCTTAACCCACGCGGATTTCAACCACCCGGGATCATCTCTGATGACAATCGGCATATACAGGTTTTCGACGTGAGTGATCACCTCATGCTGCTGGGGTACAAAGCCCTGGGCTTTTGGCCGGCCATACTCGACGGTCATCTGATTTCCCACAGTCTCAAATTGATCCGCCGCCTCGGATCCCCAGACCACGGCCCGGTCCGCGGTGACTCTCAAATCCTCGAAGAACTTGCAGCGCACGTAGGTCTGGCCGATGACCTTGGTGAGTTCGGGAGAAACCTTCGCCCGCTGGTCAGGGAGAACGATTGACACGCTGTCGTTGCCTCCCGCCTTCGAATAGGCGAGCACGGAGCGAAAGCCGGACGCGGTCGCGGCAGGCCGGATATGGGCGGATGGACCGGTGCCGAACGAGACGGCATCTTCGGAAATCAAGAGCACGTCATCCTCCGTCGAATCCTCGATCCGCAGGGTATCGCTCCCTCCTCCACCGACCAGATCGATGCGATTTGCCGCAATAGCAGCCTCGAAGCCCGTCTCCGAATTGACCCAGGTGGCCGAACCCGGCGACAGGACCGCGATCTCGTCGTCCGCCGTCCCGACGAGTTCCACCTCGCGGCCGATCAAAGTCGCACCGTCGATATCCCAGTTGCTGGCGTCATACACCACGGCGTTGACGGTAAGCTCGCTCGCCTGGCCGAGAACATAGCGGATCGACTCGCCCCCATGGACCTTAAGCTCGTTGTCCACCAGTTCCACGAGGTTGCAGACCGTCAGGTCCATGCTGCCTGCGGCGCTGCCAAGTTCCAGCGTCAGCTTCTGCCCGGTTGTCTCGGCCACGTAATCGACTCGCCAGACAGACCCGTCCACCGTCAACTTCCCGACCGCCTCGCCCTCTTCCTTCTGCAACTGTAAGGTGGGCACGATCGTGTTGCCGGCGGTGTCTCCCAGATCCACCAGGACGGTGACCAGTCCGGGATTGGCGTTGACGAAGCTCAAACGGGCGTTTCCGTCGGAGATCCATGTGCCGCTGTAGAAATCCGTCTCTCCCAGTTGACTTTCCGGTTCTGCCGCCTGATTCTCGAGCCAGACCATCCGATCGTTGCCCGCCGTCCCGACCAGGTCAAGATCGCCGTCGCCATCGAGATCCAAAGGAATCGCCCGGCCGATCCCTGCCAGAAGATAGGATTCACGAAAAACTCCGGTACCGTTGTTGGCGTACCAGTAGGAAGGCCTGCCGGAGCTTTTTGGGTTTGCCAGGAGATCCATGTCGCCGTCGCCGTCCAGGTCTGCCGGTATCATCTCGCCGGCAGCCGTATGGGTGCCTTGCTGCTCCAACACGATGGGCAACTCATGGCGGGTGAACGACCCGTGGCCGTCGTTGGCATACCATGCGTACTGCGTCCAGGAGGACCCGACCCAGGGATCATCGTGGCATTGCAGCGACGCCAGCAGATCCAGGTCTCCATCGCCGTCCATATCTGCCGAGCTCAGAGCGCTTGTGCGGAGGTGGCCATCGGTGGAGGGGGCTGCCGCCGCCGCCCCGTCGACACTGTGCATGGTGAAGACGCCGGTGCCGTCGTTCTCAAACCAGGTCAGGGCGTCGATTTCTTCGCTTGCCCGCTGGCCGAGGGCCATGTCGATGTCGCCGTCGCCGTCGAAATCGGCGGCAATGATATGCTCGACGGTCGTTGCCTGATCGCTCACAACGTGCTGGGCAAATCCCGCCGCCCCCAGGTTCTCAAACCAGGCGACCTGCTGAGCGTCGTAGAGTGTGGCGATCACATCCATGTCGCCGTCGCCGTCGATATCGGCAGCCGCCACCGACATCTCGTGGGCCGGATCGATCTCCTGCCATGGATCGCTCTGAATGCTGCTGGAGATTATTAAAGCCTCTCCCTCGCTGCGGTACCACAGGGTTTGTCGCCACATATGGCTCGTTGCGAGAAAGTCGGAACGTCCGTCGCCGTCGATATCGGCGACAAACACCTCGTTGAACTCCATCGGGCCGTGAAGCCAGCCAACCGATGCCAGGCCCTCGTCCAGATGGTTCGTCAGTTTCTGGATTCCCACATCCGTTGCCATGACAATGTCCCAGTCCCCGTCGTCGTCGAAGTCGGCCACGTCGGCCGACCACGGAGAATCCACCGGATCGGCGAAGGGCTGCGGTGAGCCAAAGCGGCCTCCTTCCGTTGGCGGGAGAATCGTGACGACATGGTCGCTGTCGCCGGCTGGTCCGCCGGGAGCCTGGTTGCCCTCGGAACTGACCAGCAGCCTCGCACACGTCTGGCCGCTTCGAGCGTAGGCCGGGATGTCAAACGTGAGGACATTTTCTCCCGGCGTCAGTTCGACTCCGGCTGCGATCCGTTCCCATGAGCCACCATAGGATCCGTCGCCATTCAGGTCGATCCAGGCGTCGAGTTTGGCCCCTTCCCCCGCCTCATCGAGAGTGATACTCAGCGTGTTATCGAGCCTGCCGACCATGGCCGACTCGTCGAAGGCCGCGTCGATGACCCAGTCGGCCGACACGGGGGCAACCGAGAGGACCTGGCGCTGCTCCAAAGGCTCCAGCGTCAGTCGCCGCATGGATCGCGATGGGTTGGTCGTGGCTCTTGCTGTTGTCCATCGATTTGTCCGCGGCCGGTAGAGAATTGCCATGATCCAGGTCCCTATTGCTGAAACGTGCGTGCCGGACAGCCCGTGCGTGTCCCACCACCTCTTAAGGCAGAAAAACGTCTCAAGTGTCACGAAAAACAGGCCGCGGGCAGATGATTCTCACACACTGAGGCGATCCTTCTATTCTAGTGTACGAGAATCGGTTCGATACCCCCCATTTTGTTGGCGTGACTCCTTCGGCCCGCACGCGCGAGTTTTAGCAACTCACTTCCGGACTTCTGCTGCACTTGAGTCAAGTTTTGGCGACTCGGCCTTGGTCTGAGGTGAAACCTCGTTAAGAAGGTAGGTTTGCAGGCCTATCTTGCAGCGATTGTTGCCGCGTCCATTCTTTGGGCCTTATACTACCTTCCGCCGCCACCGTCACAATTGTCTTGGTGCGAAAGAGTCCGAGACCATGAGTCGTCTTCTGTTTGGTGGAGATAGAGTCCCGGCGCGGCGCAGCCGCAACCAAAGCAGGGCAGGAGGGTTGGGGGTTGGGTGCGACCGGCTATGAAAGACTGTCGTGAAATGGTTGCGGGCGGTGTTGTCGGTTGGTGCACTTGTCGATCG
>JAAYAY010000311.1 GCA_012719125.1 Planctomycetaceae bacterium
ATCCACATCGTGACTGATGCGGATATCGAGGCACGCACAAGCTACGCGGTGAAAATAGGTGCCGTTACCGACCCCGCCATCTCGCTTCCGATGGGTGCAAAGAAAAGGAATGATGCATGAAAATCAGGAGGTGGGAGGTGGGGTCAACTCTTGGACTCTTGACAGGCCGCTTACCAACGCCTGTAGCTGTCGACCAAGCGGTCGATCTTGCTTTGCCCGTGCTTCCAGCCTTTGTACCACGCGATGAACGCCGCTGCCGTCACGATAACCGTAGAGCTTGGCTACCTCGGTCATCCGCCGGCCGCCGTGGCGGACCTGAAGCCAGATGGCGATCCGACGATCGGTCTGCTCGGCGGCAAGCTTGTCGATCACTTCGGCCAAAGCCTCGGCTCCGGCACGCCGGGACCAGCGGATTTCGTCGTCGCCTTCGGAGTCAGCCAACGCCCGGCGTGCCGTTTCCCACAGCGTCTGGCCGCCGAGGACCAATCCGCCGCGGAGTTCCTGCCAAGGGGAGGGAGCCACCTGGCCGAACATCTGGGCGATCTCGTCGCGGTAGGCCGCCTGGGCCGCTTTTCGGGTGCGGCCGAAATAGCTGAGCCACTCGGTACACAACCAGGCCGGCGCGTCGGCCTGGCCCAGTCCGGCGTAGGCCCGGTGACTGCTCCAGCGGTAACGGGCGAGTTCGGCACGCCGCTCGACGGGCACAGGCCGGCGTTTATCTTTCGGGCGGACCGGGTTGAGGTGGATGTACTTCAGGAGCTGCCGGGCGTAGAGGTCGGCCTCGACGAGGTGGGCCTTGAAACGGCCCTGGAAGAGATGCCCGCTGCGCTTGTGCCGGCGATTGAAGCGGATGCTGTAGGTGGCCTGGAGCCAGCCGACAGCGTCAGTCAGGTTGGCGCGGGGTGTCTGGAGCAGAAGGTGGTAGTGGTTGCCGAGCAGGCAGTAGGCGTGAACGACGAGGCCGAACCGTTCGACGGCTTCTTCGAGGGTTTCGAGGAAACGCTGGCGGTCGGCTGGGTCGCGATAGATGTCCTTACGCTCGTTTCCTCGCGCGGTGACGTGGTAGACGGCGTTTTCGAACTCGACTCGGACGGGTCTTGCCATGCTGGGATTCTACGTTGAAACGCCGCTTATGTCAAGAGTCAAGAGTTGACCCCGTTTCCACCCCCTCCGGCAACAATTCCTGCTCCAGGGCAAATCGCCACTTCTTGGCCGAGTTCAGTCGGAACAGGACGGCCACCAGGATGGGGGAAGATCAACGTTAAGATAAGGGATTAGGAAGGCCGCCGGCCCGTTGTGGTTCTGTGACTGGGCCGGTCGCAAAGCAGAGGGTAGAATGGGGCGGTAAACACTTCTTCGACAGGAGGCATTGGAATGGAGTGGCGAGAGCGAATCACCGTTGACCAAGCCATCTGCCACGGGCAGGCGTGCATCAAAGGGACGCGCGTGATGGTGGCCGTCGTGCTCGACAATCTGGCCGCTGGGTTGGGCACTGACGAAATCTTGCGCAGCTACCCATCGCTCATTGCCGAGGATGTGCAAGCGGCCATGGCCTATGCCGCCGATCTCGCTCGTGAACGCATGGTTCCCCTACCCACGGGCGCGGTCTGATGCCCAAGTTCAAGGTCGATGAAAACCTGCCGACCGAGGCGGCCGAACTGTTTGCCGGCGCGGGCCACGACACCGTGACCGTTGGCGATCAACGCATGATCGGCGAGCCTGATGCGAACTTGGCGACGGTCTGCCGGCGCGAAGGGCGCGCAGTCGTGACGCTCGATCTGGGCTTCGCCGACATTCGCACCTATCCGCCAAGCGACTACGCCGGCATCATCGTGTTGCGGCTGGCTCGGCTGGACAAGCCACGCGTGTTGTCCGTTCTGCAACGCTTGTTGCCCGTCTTGGAGCGCGAACCGCTTGTTGGCAAGCTGTGGATCGTAGAAGAAACCTCCGTGCGCATTCGTGGCTGACCACCACCTGCTGGATTCAGAGAACCACGTGGCCAAACTGGAGCAGCAGAAGCGGGGCAAGCAGCGTCGGCAACGGGGAAGGGCAGAGAAATACGTATTCTGCTATTCTGACATCGGAGTGAATCAACGGCCGAGTGTCTCTTCGCATTTTTGCCAACCAAAGGTGTCATTAACTCCTTTTTTGGCCCCCCGGCGGTAGAACTTGTCGGATGGCGTGGCATTCGCTAAGTTGGGCAGATGGCGCATTGCATCCTGAGCTGCCGGTAGGCAGTCGTTGGCGCCCTGGCGAAAAGGTGGGCGATTGGCCGCCTCCGGTCAGGAGTCTTGCCTCGTCTCGACCTGTTTCTGAGGCGGCACGACGTGAGTTTGCCGCCCTGGTGCCCCAATAGTCGGCCACACCTCTGTTTTCAACCATTCTGACGATAAGGAGACGTACCCGTGGCAGAAAGACGCTTCGTGACCATCGATGGCAATGAAGCGACGTCGTCGATCGCTCACCTCTGCAACGAGGTCATGGCGATTTACCCGATCACTCCCTCCAGCAACATGGGCGAACTGACCGACGCCTGGGCTGCGGCCGGAAAGAAGAACCTTTTCGGTACGATTCCCCATGTGGTGGAGATGCAGAGTGAAGCGGGCGCCGCCGGCGCCGTTCACGGCTCGCTGCAAGCTGGGGCTCTGACATGCACCTTTACGGCATCTCAGGGCCTTTTGCTTATGATTCCGAACATGTTCAAGATTGCCGGCGAGCTGACCTCGACGGTGTTTCACGTCTCGGCTCGAACGGTGGCGACTCACGCCCTGTCGATCTTCGGCGACCACGGCGACGTGATGGCCTGCCGTTCGACCGGCTGGGCCTTTTTGGCTGCTGCAAGCGTCCAGGAGGCCCAGGACATGGCGCTGGTGGCCTACGCGTCGACGCTGGAAAGCCGCGTCCCCTTCGTGCATTTCTTCGACGGTTTCCGAACCTCGCATGAAGAGAACAAGATCGAGCAGCTCAGCGAAGACGACGTCAGGAGCATGATCGACATGGACCTGGTTCAGGCCCACCGCGATCGAGCCCTCAACCCCGACCGGCCCAAGCTTCGCGGAACGGCCCAGAACCCGGACGTCTTCTTCCAGGCACGCGAGGCGTGCAATCCGTTCTACGACAAGGCGCCCGGGATCGTCCAAGGCGTGATGGATAAGTTCGCCAAGCTGACGGGACGCCGGTACCACTTGTTCGACTACACCGGCGCCCCTGACGCTGATCGCGTGATCGTCGCCATGTGCTCCGGTGCCGGAATCGTCGAGGAGACGGTCGATTACCTGACGGGCAAGGGAGAGAAGGTGGGCCTGGTGACGGTCCGGCTCTACCGCCCCTTCGACGGCAAGGCGTTCGTGGCCGCCCTGCCGAAGTCCGTGAAGACGATTGCCGTATTGGACCGCACGAAAGAGCCGGGAGCGTTGGGCGAGCCACTTTATCAGGATGTGGTTGCGGCCCTGGTTGAGAATTGGTCGGACAGTCTGCCTCGGGTGATCGGCGGTCGCTACGGCCTGTCGTCGAAGGAATTCACGCCGGCCATGGTCAAGGGCGTCTTCGACGAAGCCGCCAAGCCCGATGCCAAGAAGCACTTCACGGTCGGCATCAACGACGACGTAACCAATCTCAGCCTTGACTACGACCCGTCGTTCTCCACCGAGGCCGACGACGTGACTCGAGCCGTGTTCTTCGGCCTCGGCAGCGACGGGACGGTCGGCGCCAACAAGAACTCGGTGAAGATTGTGGGCGAGAACACTCCGCTCTACGCCCAGGGTTATTTCGTTTACGACTCGAAGAAGGCCGGGTCGGTCACCGTCTCGCACTTGCGATTCAGCCCGCGTCCGATCAAGGGCTCTTACCTGGTGCACAAGGCCAACTTCGTCGCCTGCCACCAGTCGGTGTTCATCGAGAAGCTCGACATGCTGAGCACGGCCGAGGAAGGCGCCACGTTCCTTCTGAACAGCCCCTACGGCCCGGACGAGGTCTGGGACAAGATCCCCCTGGAGACGCAGCAGCAGATCCTCGACAAGAAGATCAGGCTTTTCGTCGTCGACGCCTATCGCGTGGCTCGCGAGGCAGAAATGGGCTTCCGCATCAACACAGTGATGCAGACCTGCTTCTTCAAACTGGCCAACGTGCTTCCCGAGGCCGAGGCGATCGCCCGGATCAAGGATGCGATCACCAAGACTTACGGCAAGCGGGGCGAGACGATCCTGAAGCGGAACTTTGCGGCCGTGGACGGAGCGATCGCCGCGTTGCACGAGGTCAAGGTGCCCGGCCAGGTGACCTCGAAATTCAGACGCCTGTCTGGATTCCAGGGCGACGTCGACCCGTTCGTCAAGAACGTTCTGGGAGAGATCGCCGCCGGCAACGGCGATGAACTGCCGGTGAGCGCCATGCCGGTCGACGGAACCTTCCCCACGGCGACCACCCAATACGAAAAGCGTTCGGTTGCCCTGGACATCCCCATCTGGGACAAGGAGATCTGCATCCAGTGCGGTCTTTGCTCCCTAGGCTGCCCCCACGCGGCCATCCGCATGAAGGCCTACCCGCCCGGGGCACTTGCAGGCGCTCCGGAGGGCTTTCTGTCCACCGACTGGAAGGGCAAGGAGTACGAAGGCTGGAAGATGTCGATCCAGGTGGCGCCGGACGATTGTACCGGTTGCGGCCTTTGCGTCGACGTGTGCCCCGCCAAGAACCGCGAGATCGCCAAGCGCAAGGCGATCAACATGGAGCCCAAACTCGATCACCTGGAGCGGGAACGAGCCAACTACGACTTCTTCCTGAGCATTCCCGATGTGGATCGCACCCAGGTCAAAGCCGATTCGATCAAGGGCTCGCAACTGCTGCTGCCGTTGTTCGAGTATTCCGGTGCTTGTGCGGGTTGCGGCGAGACGCCTTACCTGAAGCTGATCACCCAGTTCTTCGGGGACCGGATGCTCTGCTCGAATGCAACCGGGTGCTCGTCGATCTACGGCGGCAACCTGCCTTGCACGCCCTACGCCAAGAACGCCGACGGGCGAGGACCGTCCTGGTCGAACTCGCTGTTCGAAGACTGCGCCGAATTCGGCTTCGGATTCCGCCTGGCCATCGATCAACAAATCGAGTATGCCGCGTCGTTGCTCAAGAAGCTGAGCGGCCAGTTGGGCGACAATCTCGTCAATGCACTCCTGTCGAACAAGCAGGAGACGGAAGAGGAGATCGCAGCCCAACGCAAGGCAGTTGCCGAACTGAAGGCCAAGTTGGCCGGAATCGACAGCCGCGAGGCGAAGGACCTGCTGGCGTCGTCGGACTTTTTGGCCCGCCGCAGCGTCTGGATTCTGGGCGGCGACGGTTGGGCCTACGACATCGGCTACGGCGGCCTGGATCACGTGTTCGCCTCCGGGCGCGACGTGAACATTCTGGTCCTCGACACCGAGGTCTACTCGAACACCGGCGGCCAGGCTTCGAAGGCTACGCCGCGCGGCGGCGTCGCTAAATTTGCGGCCGGCGGCAAGCCGAGTGGCAAGAAGGACCTGGGCATGATGGCCATGAGCTACGGGAACGTTTACGTCGCCCAGATCTCGCTCGGCGCCAATCCCAACCAGGCCATCAAGGCCATCCGAGCGGCGGAAGCCTACCGCGGCACGTCGCTGATTATCGCCTATGCCCACTGCATCGCCCACGGCATCAACATGACCACCGGCATGTCGCTGCAGAAGGAAGCGGTGGCCTGCGGATACTGGCCCCTGTATCGTTTCGATCCGAACGACAAATCGAAGCCGTTCCAACTCGACAGCAAGCCGCCCAAGGGCGCTTTCAAGGACTTCGCCATGCAACAGGCTCGTTTTGCCATGCTGGCTCGCTCGAAGCCCGAAGATTCCGAGCGTCTGCTCCGTCTCGGGCAACAGGACATCAACGATCGTTGGAACTACTACGAGCAACTGGCAGCCACAACGCGTGATGGCGGCGAAAAGGAGGTGCAAGCATGAGCGTCGATCTTCGCACGAAGTACCTTGGATTGGAGTTGAAGAACCCGCTGGTCGTGGCGGCCTGCCCGCTCACCCAGTCGATCGACAACCTCAAGCAACTCGAAGACGCCGGCGCCGCGGCCGCCGTCATGCCCTCGCTGTTCGAGGAGCAGATCACTCACGAAGAGGTGGCACACTCGCAAGCCCAGGATTTCGGCACGGAGAGTTTCGCCGAGGCCTTGAGCTACTTCCCGGAACCGGCCGAGTACCGCGCGACGCCCGATATCTACCTGGACGCCATCGCGGAGGCCAAAAAGGCCGTGAGCATGCCCATCATCGGCAGCCTCAACGGCGTTTCCCGCGGCGGCTGGGTCGAGTACGCCAAGCGGATCCAGGATGCCGGCGCCGATGCGCTGGAACTCAACATCTACTTGATCGCGGCCGACATGAGCGTGTCGGGAGCCGAGATCGAAGAGAAGTACCTGGAACTCGTCCGGGCCGTCAAGGAATCGCTCTCGATTCCGCTGGCGGTCAAGGTCGGCCCCTACTTCAGCTCGCCGGGCCACATGGCCAAGCGAATCGCCGAGGCGGGGGCTGACGGCCTGGTGATCTTCAACCGATTCCTCCAGCCTGATATCGATCTGGACGACCTGGAGATCTCGCCCAAGCTGGTGCTGAGCAGCTCCAACGAGCTGTTGTTGCCCCTGCGATGGATCGCCATCTTGCACGGGCGCGTCGATGCGTCGCTGGCCCTCACCAGCGGTATCCACGGCGCCAAGTCGCTGCTCAAGGCCCTGCTGGCCGGGGCCGACGTCGGCATGATCGCTTCGGTCCTCTACCAGAAGGGTTTCGACAAGATCGGCACCATCCTGGCAGGTATGACCGAATGGATGGAAGAGAAGGAATACGAGTCCGTCGAGCAGCTCAAGGGGAGCATGAGCCAGGAGAACTGCCCCGATCCGGCTGCCTTCGAACGCGGCAATTACATGAAGGCCCTGACTTCGTTCACGGGGGAAGCCATCTAGCACTCCCAACAGAGCTTGCCGGCGGTGCAGGCAACGCGCTTGGCACCTGCAGAGCCGGGCACGTAGAAGAATCAGCGGGCTCGCCGACAGCATGGTCGGCGAGCCCGCTTTTCGCATCGCAACCGGCAAAGGAATTGGGGGGACAGGTCTCCCCGCCCCCCAAAGTCTGGCACGTCTTCCACTGCACCGGTCGGCGTTCGTTGAAACACCGGTTTCCCGTCTACCGCGATTGCCCGTCCACCCTCGGCAGCAAATCGGCGAGTGTCTGCCAAAGGGTCTGTCGCTCGAAGGGCTTGCTAATGCACGCATTGCAGCCCGACCTGCGGCACTCTTCGATTTCTTCGACCATGGCTCTGGCAGTGATTGCGACTATGGGCCCCGTATAGCCCGCCGCACGCACGCGGCGCGTCGTCTCGTAGCCGTCCATCGTTGGAAGGCGGATGTCCATCAGAATCAGGTCGAACTCACGCCCGCCCGCAAACGTCTCCTCGACCAGCCCCACCGCATCTTCCCCGCATTCGACAACCGCAACCTCGACGCCCGTGTTACGGAGAACGGCCGACATGAGCCATTGGTGATCCTGGTTGTCTTCGACCAACAAGAAACGCAGACCTCTCCAATCGATGGCTGTGGCCGAAGCGTTCGTGATGGTAGAGGCAAAACTGGACATGGTAGAGGGATGTTCCTGCACGGCGGCTGGGATGTCGGCCTTTGTGCTTTCGGTTGGTCGTGGTTTTCGGTTCTGGTCCCGCCTCCCACACAGGGAAATGCCGGACGGATGTGGAGCGAGTGGCTCTCCAAGCGCAACGGTGCAACAAGCCAGATCTCGCAAGACAGCCCTCTTTGCGGAAGCGACCGCCGGGAGGGTGCCCCAGGAAGAAGGGAGTGAATGATGCCCCGTTCGCGGCACGTGTCGCAACCCTCATCGTCCCCAAAGGTCTCGATTCTCTGCCTACACATCAGTTATCGGGGCCAATCCATGGGAACTCCACGACAACAGCCACGTATTGCATGTGGTTCATCCTGGTCTTCCCCCGAAACCGCAATCCCCACTTGTGCGCTACTCGGGAATCACCAAGAAAAACCGCATTCAAGGCTCGATCGGAAAGCCGTTTCCCCCCAAAGAACCTTGCGAATAATCATTCACACTCGGCTACCGCGGAGATGGTGCGTCGTCGGCACATCCGGAGCGTGCACGGAGTTTTGTGCTCGTGATCGGCCGGAAGGGGACAGTCCCATTTTTGCGGCATCCTGCCACAAGAATCGGGACAGTCCCCCGCATCCGGATGCTTCTCCACAGGGCGGGCACCCCCGGTTTCACCTGGTGGCGCTTTGCAAACAGGGCGGCATCGCCTAGAATAAGCCGTTTTTGATGCCGGCCCGAGAGCTGTTCTTCACCTTCTTTGGATAACAGAATATCCCGTCGGGCAGCCTCCCCCAAGAGACCTTCCCCCCCTTCTTCGCGATTGCCAACCTGCTCGGCTTTGCCTGATGAGTCCCTCGCCCACCCTGATCGCTGCCTACCTGGCCCTGTTCGTCGTCGTGGGTTTCGCCACGATCTTCGTCGCGTTGCTGCTGGGCTGGTTCCTGCGGGCGAGGAACCGGACCCCGGAGAAGCTTGAAGTCTACGAGTGCGGCGAACCGCCCGTGGGCTCGGCACGAGTGCAGTTCGACCTGCGTTTCTATGTCGTGGCTCTCCTATTCATCGTTTTTGATGTGGAGGTGGCGTTCTTCTTCCCCTGGGCCACCGTCTTCGGAAAGGTGACACAGCTCAGAAGTGCAGAACCGATCGTGGCATCGGCGGAGGCGGAATTGGAGGCGGTCCCACTGAAGATGACGGAATTGGGTGTACCGGCGGCGGCAGCCGGCAGCCCATCCGACGTTAGCGAAACGGCCGACAGGCTGACGCTGGCCGCCATGGTCGATATCGCCGTTTTCTTTGCCGTCTTGATGGTCGGGTTTGCCTACGTGTGGTACCGCGGCGATCTGGATTGGGTACGTGCCGTCCGGCCGTCCCCCGCTCAGCGGGGTTCACCCGTTGGAACCGATTAGCGATCTTCGAACGATTGGACGAGTTCGGATCTCATGAACGCAACCGAGATAATCGACCGGTTGAAACAACGGTTTGGCGATCGGATTCTGCGCTCCGATACGGATTGCCTCGACCCGTGGCTTGAGATCGCGGCGGACGGTCTGCACGAGATCTGCCGCTTCTTGCGCGACGATCCCGACATGCGGTTCGACTACCTCCACTGCGTTTCGGGCGTCGATTATGTGGAACCCGATCCGAAGAAGGCGAAGAAGACTGATTGGCAACCGCACCTCGAGTTGCTCTACCACCTATCGAGCATGCAGCACCGGCATCGGATTGTGCTCCGGGTCGTGCTGCCCCGCTGGCGCGATGGCGTCCACGGCCGGCTGCCGGAGGTGAGTTCGGTTGCCGACCTTTGGCCGACGGCCAACTGGCACGAGCGGGAGGTCTACGATCTCTGCGGCGTCGCGTTTGCCGGCCACCCGGACCTGCGGAGGATTCTCTGCCCCGAGGACTGGGTGGGCCATCCCCTACGAAAAGACTACGAGACGCCGCAGGAATACCACGGAATTCGGGTGAAGTGACAAGCGACAATGCCGATGGAACGAGTTGATCCCGAACTGGTCGAATTCGACGTCCGCACGGACGAGATGCTGATCAACATGGGCCCGCAGCACCCGAGCACGCACGGCGTGCTGCGCCTGGTGCTGCGCACCGACGGCGAGGTCGTCACCGACGTCGTTCCGCACATCGGCTATCTGCACCGTTGTGCCGAGAAGATCGGCGAGAAGATAAGTCCCCGGCAATGGATCCCTTATACAGACCGGATGGACTACCTGGCCGGGATGAACATGAATCTCGGCTGGGCGATGACCGTCGAGAAGCTGATGGACCTGGAGATACCGGATCGTGCCAGGCACGTGCGGGTGATGGTGTGCGAGTTGAACCGGATTGCCAGCCACCTGGTAGCCGCGGGAACTTACGGGCTCGACCTGGGGAGCTTCACGCCCTTCCTGTATTGCTTCCGGGAGCGGGAGAAGATCCTCGACCTGTTTGAGGAGGTTTGCGGCGCCCGGTTGACCTACAGCTTCATCACCATGGGCGGCGTAACGGGCGACCTGCCTCCCGGCTGGCTCGACCGCTGCGAGCGGTTTCTGCGCGAGTTCGAGGAAGTGATCCCCGAGTTGCACGCCGTGCTGACGAGCAACGAGATCTTCGTTCGCCGGACCGCAGGCGTCGGCGTACTCACTCCGGAAACGGCGATCGCCTACGGATGCTCGGGACCGGTGCTCCGCGGCAGCGGTGTGAAGTGGGACCTGCGCCGCGACGGCGAGCCTCGCGTCACCCGGATGTACGAGGACTACGATTTCGAGATCATCGCCCAGCACGAGGGGAGTTATCCGCAGGATCGCGACGACTATCCACCCGTGCCGCCCGAGGCGGTATTGGGCGATTCCTGGCACCGCTTCTACGTCCGCATGATCGAGTGCGTTCAGTCGATTCGATTGATTCGCCAGGCCATGGCGAAGTACCAGGGTTGCGACGGACCGATTGGCGAGCCGATCAAGCTGACCCAGAAGTTGCCTAAGGGGGAAGCGTACCTGGAAACCGAGGCTCCCAAAGGGCAGATGGGTTTCATGGTCGTGAGCGACGGTACGGCGATTCCCTGGCGAGTGCGAGCGAGGAGCAGTTGCTTCTGCAACCTCTCCGTCACCTCGGAGATTTGCCGAGGATGTCTGTTGGCAGACATTCCGGCAATCGTCGGCTCACTGGATATCGTGTTGGGAGAGATTGACCGTTGATGGCTGATTACCTGGTTCAATTCGGTTTGCCCGTCTGGCTGGCGTACGGCGGCGTGGCGCTGATGCAGTGCCTGATTCTGCTGACGATCATGATGTTTGCCGCGGCCACGTTCACCTGGATGGAGCGGAAGGTGTCGGGCCGGATTCAGGACCGGCTCGGTCCGACCCGGGTGGGAGGGCGCTTCGGCTGGCTTCAATCGCCGGCCGACGGAATCAAGCTGCTCTGCAAAGAGGATCTCATGCCGGCGCAGGCCGACAAAATCCTCTTCCGGCTGGCTCCCTACATCAGTTTCTGCGCGTCGTTCTGCGTGTTCCTGGCGTTGCCGTTCTCCAACGGTTGGGTTGCCCAGCAATTGAACGTGGCGGCCTTCTTCATTCTGGCGATCGCCGGTCTGGAGGTCTTCGGCGTCATCACGGCGGGCTACGCCTCCGCGTCGAAGTGGTCGCTCTACGGGGCCATGCGCGAGGCCGCCCAGGTGGTCAGCTACGAAGTGCCGTTCGGAATCTGCGTCCTGATCCCCGTGATGGTCGCGGGCACGCTCGACCTGGTTGCCATCGGGAACATGCAGCAGGGGTGGGGAATCAACTGGATGATCTTCCACAGCCCGTTTATGTTCGTCACTTTCTTCATTTATCTGACGTGCGCCGTGGCAAGCACGAATCGAGCCCCCTTCGATCTGGCCGAAGCCGAGAGCGAATTGGTGGCCGGATTCCTGACCGAGTACTCCGGATTCCGCTGGAGCGTGTTCTTCATGGCTGAGTACGGCTCGATGACCGCCGTCAGCGGCCTGGCGGCGATCCTGTTCCTCGGCGGATGGCACGGCCCGATTCCCATTGCCGACTTGCTCGGATTGACGTACTCCAACCACGCGATCTTAGGTTGGTTCGGCGAACTGCTGGGGGCCTGCAATTTCCTGTTCAAGGCATTTCTCGGAGTGACGTTCATGATGTGGCTGCGGTGGACGCTGCCCCGGCTGCGAATCGATCAGGTGATGACCACCTGTTTGAAATACTGCATCCCGCTGGCCGCGGCCATGTTCGTCGGGGTGATGCTGTGGACCTACGCGCTACCGGGCGGGATTCTGCCGCGAAAGACTCCCATGGCCGCCGTCGCCGAAGCACCGGCCTGGACGACCGTTGAGACGCCAGGAGGAGACCGGCCGTGATCAACTGGCATACCCTGTTCTTCCTGCTGTTCGCCGTACCGACGTGCTTGTTTGCCGTGGCGGTGGTTGCATCCGCCAACGTGGTACGCATGGCCATGTGCCTGATCGCTTCGCTGGCTGCTGTGGCAGGCCTGTATTTTCTGGCAGGGGCCGATTTCGTCGGCGCCATGCAACTGATGATCTACGTGGGCGGTACCCTGGTCCTGCTCGTGTTCGGTGTGATGTTGACCGTCCAGGGACCGTCCGTTTCGTTAAAGATCTCCTCGGCCAACTGGCTGATGGCGGGGCTAGCCGGCGGCGCCCTGCTGATCGTTCTGCTTTCGGCCGTGGTCGGCATCGAGGCTTGGACTTCCAAGGCCGTCGCCGAGACCGCCCCCGCCGTGGAGGCCGGCCATACCGTCGCGCCCCTGGGAATGGGCCTCCTCGGAATCCGCGTCGATCAACTGAGCCAGCAGGACCCGACCTTGCGCCGCGGCATGTCGGGTTACCTGCTCCCCTTTGAAATCGTATCCGTCCACCTGCTGGTCGTTCTGATCGGCGCCGCCCACCTGGCGAGAGCAAAGCGGAGAAGGACCGCGAGTACCCCTGCAACCACCGCCCCCCTGAACCCTGAACCCTGAACCCCATGTCCTTTCTCAGTTTCCTCAGTCAACCCGTGAGTCTGTCGCACTACCTCATTGTGGGTGCGGTCCTGTTCGTATGCGGGATCGTGTGCATGGCCACGAAGCGGAATGCGATCGGCGTATTGATGGGCGTCGAACTGGTGCTGAACGGGGCGGCCGTCAATTTCGTGGCCTTCTCCAGCCCTTTCCTGCGAGCCGATTCGCAGTTGTCTCTGGGGCTCGACGGGCATCTGATCACCTTGTTCATCATTGTGCTGGCGGCCGCCGAGGCGGCCGTCGCCTTGGCCATTGCGCTCTGTTACTACAACACCCATGCCACGATCGACGTCGATGAAGGGGACGAGTTGAAAGGCTGATGGAACTCGCCACGTTGCTACCGCTGTTGCTTCTGCTCGCCTGGCTGCTGCCGCTGGCCTCGTTCACGCTGATCGTGTTTGCCGGTCCGCGTCTCGGCCGCGCCGGGCACAAGGCGGGGTACGTCGCCACCGGAGCGATCGGGATTTCGTTGTTTCTCTCGCTCCTCGCCTTGGCCTGCTGGCTGTGGCATCATCCGCTGACCCCCTCTCATCACGCCGAGACACATGCCGCCGCCTCGGACGATCCGGCCGACCCGACACACGAGCGAAGCGAACACGAGCAAAGCGCGCCGCATACCGGTTCCACGGCCTCACCTCTCACCGGCGACTGGTACACGCTGGCCGAATTCGGATCGCTGAGGCTGACGATCGGCTACTACATCGACGCGTTGACCTTGGGCATGTTCGTCATGGTCTCATTGATTGCGACCTGCATCCACGTGTACTCCTTCGGCTACATGCACGAGGAACTGGAAGACGTGACCGACCCGCTGGCCTCGCCGTCGAGCGGAAAGCCGCTGGTGCGGGCCGGCCGTTTCCACCGCTTCTTCCAGTACATGTCGTTGTTCTGCTTCAGCATGCTGGGCCTGGTCGTGGCCGGCAACGTCGCCATGGTGTTCGTCTTCTGGGAACTGGTCGGCATCTGCTCGTATTTGCTGATCGGCTTCTACATCGAACGCAAGTCGGCCTCGACGGCGGCCAACAAGGCGTTCATCGTCAACCGCGTCGGCGACTTCGGCATGATCGTCGGCCTGATGATTCTGTTCGGCGCTCTGGGAACGTTTTCTTTCGGCGACGTCGCCCAGTCGGACGGTACCGTTCGCAAGGGGATCTTCAGCCAGGTCCGGCCGGCCGAGAACGAACACCAATTGATCGTGCCCGACGGCCTGATTCGAATGGCGGCAGCCAGCCAGATGAACTCGATCTACGCCTCGGTGCCCAGCAACGAGGAAGCCGAGGAGTTGATCGGCCGGCGCGTGGCGGAATTGCGGAAGGTCGGAACGGGTTACTGGCTGCTGGTTCTGGCGGGACTGGGGATCTTCTGCGGCTGCGTGGGCAAGAGCGCCCAGTTCCCCTTGCACGTGTGGCTGCCCGACGCGATGGAAGGTCCTACGCCGGTCAGCGCCTTGATCCACGCGGCGACGATGGTGGCCGCCGGCGTTTACCTGGTCGGCCGCTTCTATCCGGTGTTTGCTCCCGAAGTGCTGCTGACGATCGCCTGCGTGGGCTGCATCACGCTGTTCGTGGCGGCCACGATCGCGATCACGGCCACGGACATCAAGCGGGTCCTGGCCTACTCGACGGTGAGCCAGTTGGGCTACATGATGTTTTCTCTGGGATTGGGCGGCTGGGCCGCGGGACTGTTTCACCTGTTCACCCACGCCTTCTTCAAAGCCCTCTTGTTCCTCTGCTCGGGCTCGGTGATCCATGCCTGCCACACCAACGAAATGCCCGAGATGGGCGGGCTGCGCAAGAAGATGCCCTGGACCGCCTGGACCATGCTGGTCGGCTGCCTGGCCATCTCCGGTGCCGGGATTCCCGCGATGCTGGGAATGAAGGGATTCGGTCTGAGCGGCTACTACTCGAAGGATTCAATCCTGGCCCAGGCGTTCTCGGTCGCCAGTCAATCCCAGACTTACGGCTGGCTGTTCTATGTGGCGGCCGGCGGCGCGGCAATCACGGCGTTCTACATGTTCCGCCTGTGGTTCATGACGTTTGCCGGCAGCCCGCGGAACCAGCACGTGTACGACCACGCCCACGAGTCGCCGGCCTCGATGTATGTGCCCTTGGTGATTCTGGCGTTCTTTGCTGTGGTTGCCGGCTGGAAACTCCCTTCGCTCAACTTGCCCGATCTCCTGGAGCAGGCACGCCCCTTGGGCACGGCGGAAGGCATTTCCTTCGCCGGTGAGATCGCGCATCCGGAACTGCCGGCCGAGCATCGATCCCATGAGGAAACGCTGCACCGCACGGTGTCGTGGATCGCCTTCGGCACGGCGCTGACCGGTTTTGCGATCGCCGTGTTGTTCTATCTGCTTCGTATCTTCAATCCGGAGACGGTGCGCAAGTGGCTCGCACCGCTTCACGCATTCCTTATCCACAAGTGGTTCTTCGACGAGCTTTACGAATATGCGTTCGTCAAGCCAACGCTTCTGCTATCCCAAGTCGCCGCCGCGTTCGACCGCCTGGTGATCGACCGGCTGGCCGATGGTTCCGCCCGGTTCTGCGTCACCGTGGCCCGGCTCGACGACGTCATCGATCGCTACGTGGTCGATTGGGCCGCCAACGGAATCGGACGCCTGACCTACCGGATCGGCCTGTGGCTGCGCCAGGTTCAGACCGGCCAGTTGCGTCAGTACGTGGTGATGATCGCCGTCTCGACCGTTGCCTTGTTCCTGTTGATCGTCGTCTGCCGAAATCTGATGCTTTTTCAGTAAGGACCGAAGTCAAACAACTGTCGCAACAAAGGCTTTCACTCCGTAGGGCAGGTCTGTAACCTGTCCCGTCAAACTCGAAGCCGGCCCTGCGACAAGGGTTCACACGACCATGACACTTACCAGTCCACCCATCCTCCTGAGCCTGATCGTCTTTCTCCCCGCCGTGGGGGCTTTGGTGATCGGTCTGTTGCCCAAAGGACGCGACGAGCTGTTCAAGCAGGTTGCCCTTGCGTTCACGCTCGTCGTGGCGGCCTTAACCCTGTACCTGGCCTTGCCGGGCCAACCGGGTGCGGGTGCAGACTCGGCGCGATTCCTGCTCGGGACGGCTCAGATGCAGCACGCGTTCAGCATTCCCTGGATCGAATCGTTCAACATCTACTACGCGTTGGGAATCGACGGCATCAGCCTCCCGCTCATTCTGCTGACGTCTTTTCTGAGCGTGCTGGCGATGGGCGCCAGTTGGACGATCGACAAGCACGTCAAGGCCTACTGCATCCTCTTCCTGTTGCTGGAAACGGGTATGCTGGGCGTGTTCATGGCCCTCGACTTCTTCCTGTTCTACGTGTTCTGGGAAGTCATGCTGCTGCCGATGTACTTTCTCATCGGCGTCTGGGGCGGACCGCGGCGCGAGTATGCCGCCATCAAGTTCTTTCTGTTCACCATGGCCGGCAGCGTGCTGATGCTGGTGGCCCTGCTCGCCTTGTACTTCAACAGCGACTTGAACCAGTTGGGCCCGGCGCAACTGGCCGCTTCTCACCTGCATGAGACCGTGGTGGAGCGATACGATCCCAGCGGCACGGCCGAACCGCAGCATACGTTCAATCTCCTGGCATTGGCCCATCAGGGCCAGTCGGAGAATTCGCCGTTCTCGCAGTTGCTGGTCGGGGGCAAATCGATCCAGTGGTGGGCGTTCCTCCTGCTGTTGATCGGGTTCCTGGTAAAGGTCCCCGCAGTGCCCGTGCACACCTGGCTGCCCGACGCCCACGTGGAGGCCCCTACGCCGATCTCCATGATCCTGGCCGGCGTGTTGCTCAAGATGGGCGGCTACGGCATCATTCGCATCTGCTACCCCGTCTGCCCCGATGCGGCCTACGAATTGGCCTGGCTGGTCTGCACGCTGGGCGTGATCAGCATGGTCTACGGGGCCTTCGCGGCCATGGCGCAGACCGACTTCAAGCGTCTCGTGGCCTACAGTTCGGTCTCCCACATGGGCTACGTGGTGCTCGGCCTCGGGGTCTGGTCCATCAGCGGCAGCACCGGCATGACCGGCGATTACTGGAAGATGGGCATGAACGGGGCCATGTTCCAGATGATCGCCCACGGCATCAGTTCGGCCGGCATGTTCTTCCTGGTCGGCGTGATCTACGAACGGGTCCATCACCGCAACCTCGACGATTTCGGCGGCCTGTTCGGCAGAATGCCGGTCTACACGGGCGTCTCCATGGGCATCTTCTTCGCGGCCCTGGGGCTGCCCGGTCTGTGCGGCTTCATTGGCGAGATCCTGGTGGTGCTCTCGGTGTGGAACTACAGCCAGGTGCTGGCGGTGATTTCGGCGTCGGTGATGATCCTCACCGCGGGCTACATCCTTTGGACCCTGCAGCGAGTCTACCTGGGGCCGGAGTACAAGGGGCCCCACGGGGACGAGATCAGGCCGATCACGCAGCGCGAGCTGGCAATTGCTGCGCCGCTCCTGGCCTTTGCCATTATCCTGGGCGTGTATCCGAAGGCCGTTTTCAACTACATGGCGCCGAGCGTCAACAAACTCGTCGACGATCTGGGACAGGCCCGATACGGCAACGATTACAGCGGGGGCATCGAGAAACAGACCGGGAGCGTTGAACGGATAGAGCCGGCCGAGAATGAACTGGCTCTGCGGGAGATCAGCCCGCACCGAGAGGAGGCTGGGCAACCGTGACCTTTTATGAACTGGTCCAGAACTCGTTGCGTGATTCCCTGGGAACGTCGATTCCGGCGTTCGCTCCGGAATTGCTCCTCTGCGCGACCATCGTGATGCTGCTGCTCGGGCGAATGTTCTCCGGCGGGCGATCGAACCTTGCGTACGTGATCATGATGGTGGGTTGCCTGGCGGCGTTCGTTGTTGCCTGGAGAACGGATGCCCCCGAGAAGCCGGTCGAGATCTTCACGGGTATGCTCGTTCACGACTCGTTCGCCCTGTTCATGCGACGCCTGCTCCTTCTGTTCGTGATCCTTTTCACCTCGTTCACGCGTCTGAGCGGCACCCCCGATCGCCAGACCGCAACCGAATTCTATACGCTGATCCTGGGCGCGACGCTGGGCATGTGCCTGATGGTGTCGGCCAACCACATGCTGATCGTGTTTCTGGGGATCGAAATGGCAAGCGTGCCTTCCTACGCGCTGGTCGGCGTGATCAAGGAGCGGCGAGTGAGCGCCGAGGCGGCTTTGAAATTCGCCGTGTTCGGCGGAGGTGCTGCCGGCGTGATGCTCTACGGAATCAGCCTGCTGGTCGGCACGCTGGGAACGGCTCACCTGCCCACCATGAGCGTTCGACTGGCGGAACTGCTGGGTTCCTCGGCGGGCAGCGAATACCATCCCATTCTGGTCCTGGCCGGACTGATGATCATGGTCGGTTTCGCCTTCAAGCTCTCGGCGGTTCCGTTCCACTTCTGGACGCCGGACGTGTTCGAAGGCGCAACGGCCGAAGTGGCCGCCTTCCTTTCGATCGCCTCCAAGGCCGCGGCCCTGGCCCTGCTGTTGCGAGTGACGTTGGGATTGGGGCACGTGCCGTCGACGCTGGATACGCCGACCACGGTACCCGTCCGTTACGCCGTTTCCGAAGATGCCGGCACGGCAACTGCCGAATCTGCGAGCGTCTCGGGCTTGGTCACCGACAGCAATGCGGCCCTCCTGCCGGCTCGGCAGTACTCCGCCTGGCTGATCGCGTTGTTTGCCGCGGTGACTTGCACGTTCGGCAATCTGGCGGCTTACGGCCAGGACAACATGAAGCGGCTCCTCGCCTATTCGACGATTGCCCACGCCGGCTACATGCTGATGCCCGTGGCGGCAGCCATCTTGCTGGCGGGAACCGATCCCGAGGCCTCGCGGTTCACCGTGGCCGCGATCGGCTTCTACATCGCCGTCTATCTGTTCATGAACCTCGGCGCCTTCGCCCTGGTGGCATTTCTGCGAAACGAACTCGGCAGCGAACAGTTGCCCGACTACGCCGGACTGGCTCGCCGCTCGCCCGGTTTCGTGATCTGCGCGGCCGTCGTAATGTTCAGCCTCGTCGGACTCCCGCCCCTGGCCGGGTTTGCCGCCAAGTTCGCCATCTTCGCCCAAACCTATGAGGCAGGCCTGCTCTCGCTGGTGGTGATCGGCGTGCTGAATACGCTCTTCAGCCTGTTCTACTATCTGCGCGTGGTGAAGACCATGGTACTCGATCCGGAACCTGAAGGGCGGCCGGCCCCCACCATACGAATCTGGTCGAATGCCGGATTCTACTGCGCTCTGATCGCCGTCCTGCTCGTCGCCTTGGGAGTCTTCTGGAATCCCCTGTTTGCGGAAGCACAATTCGCCGCCTCCATGCTGTTGCCGTAACCATGATGTCTGCCGACACAATCTCCGCGCTCAACCGTCTCTATTACCTGGTAAAGCGATCGTTCGCCGCTTACTCGCTCGACGTGCGGCCCGTCACGTTTCGCGGTCCGGAAGAGATGTACGATTTGCTCAAGCAGATCGTCGGCGAGCAGCGGACCCTTGCCGAGCACATTGCCGAGGCGATCCGCGAACGTCGGGCCGCGGTCGACCCGGGACAGTTCCCGATCGAGTTCACGGCATGGAACGACGTGGCCCTGCCGCGAGTCCTCGAGCGTTCGCTCGAACTGCTTCGCCGGGTCGTTTCGGAAGCCGATGCGATCGCCGAGGAAAACCCGCAGCCTCCGGTCTACCACTTCGCCCGGGAGGTGCGGCATCTTGCCTCGCGGCACGCGGAACAGATCGAGCAGGCGTTAGGAACGAAATCGCAAGCCGTCTGAGCCCGATCCGACTTCCCTGGCCGCGCCCGCGAGAACGGCAAGCTGATGATCGACACCCACGCTCATCTCGACGACGAGTCCTTTTCCGGCGACTTGCCCGAGGTCCTCCAGCGTGCCGCCGAGGCCGGCATGGAGGCAATCGTCTGTCCGGGGATCGGTGCCGATTCCTCAGAAGCCGTGGCGCGGCTGGCCGGCGACCACGCGATTCTTCACGCTGCGGTCGGCATCCAGCCGAACTACGCCGCCGAGACCGCCGAGGGCGATTGGCAGCGGATTGTTGCCCTGGTCGATGCCGGGTCGGCCGTGGCGCTCGGTGAAACCGGCCTGGATCGTTACTGGGATTTCGCGCCCTTCGACGTACAACAAGACTACTTCGACCGGCACTTGCAGCTCGCCCAGAAGCGGGATCTGCCGGTGATCGTCCACTGCCGCGAGGCCGAATCGGAAACGCTCGCCATGCTGCGGCAGGCGGTCGCCCGCGGTCTACTGAGGGGAGTGATCCATGCCTTCAGCGGCGATCGGGCCTTTGCCGAGGTCTGTCTGGATCTGGGCATGCACATCAGCTTCGCCGGGCTGGTCACCTATACCAACAAGAAATTCGATCCGTTGCGAGAGGCCGCCAAGATCGTCCCCCCGGACCGGCTTCTGATCGAAACCGACAGCCCCTATCTCGTACCTCATCCCCTTCGAGGTAAGCAGAAGCGAAACGAACCGGCGCTGCTGCGCCACACGGCCGAATGTCTTGCCGAATTGCGGGGCGTGGCTGCGAGAGAGCTTGCGGCTCAAGCGACACTGAACGCTCGAGCCCTATTTGGAATCCAGGAAAGGTGACAGTCACCAAATCTGGAGAGATTGGGATGAGTCAATAGACTTGTAACAGATGTTGCGCGTTCGGGTCAGCGACAGTAGGTACCCCATTCAACCCCGGCCCGCCAGATTTGGTGACTGTCACCTTTTCTCTTGACCAGATCACTCCACAAATTCCGGCTCGACGAGTTTTGGAATCACTCCCGCCGCATGCCCCCGGGCGAGCAGTTCCCTGACGGCCTGCCGGCCGCGATCCCCGAAGTCGAGAGTCCAGTCGTTCACGTACATGCCGACGAACCTGTCGGCCTTGCCGCGATCGAGCCCCCGGCCGAATGAAAGGGCGTAATCCAGAGCCTCTCCCCGGTGGTCGAGCCCGAACTGAATACTCTCCTTCAGCAGCCGCGTCACCTCGACGATCGCCTCGTGGCCCAGGTCCTTGCGAATCGCATTGGCCCCCAGCGGCAACGGCAGGCCCGTCGTCTCGAACCACCATTGGCCCGTATCGACGACGAGTTCCAGCTTCTGGTCGGCGTAGGTGAGCTGACCTTCGTGGATGACCAGCCCGGCGTCAATCGATCGGCCGTCGAATTCGCCGGCTTCGACGACGTTGAGAATCTCATCGAAGGGCACGACCACGTACGGGAATTCCCCGCCCAGGCAGAGGCTGAGGGCAAGGAAGGCCGTGGTCAACGTGCCGGGAACCGCGATCGTCTTGCCCCGCAGGCCGGCCAGCGACAGGGCTTCGCGGGCGACGACCATGGGTCCGTAGCGATCCCCCATGCTGGCGCCGCACGGGCAGAGCATGTAGAGGTCGCTCAGATGGGCGTAGGCGTGGAGGCTGACGGCCGTCAGCTCCAATTCAGCGGAAAAGGCGCGCCGGTTGAGCGTTTCGATATCGACCAGTTCGTGCTCGAAGCGGAACCGCCCGGTATCGATCTTGCCCCTAGCCAGGGCGTAGAACATGAAGGCATCGTCGGGATCGGGGCTGTGCCCCACGCAAATGAGTTGTCGGGAATCGTTCACGGGTGCTCACCGGGGTCGTGGGAGTTCGGGACTTCTGCGTGCGGACGGCAGCCGTCACGATTTCCATCCTACCCGTTCAAGCCTCGATCGAGAACCCTGTCGACGCTTCTCCATCCAGCAGTTCCGACGAGAGGTCGAGGGCCGGCATTCTGGGGGCGTGCGGCCCCTTGGCGGCAGTGGAGGTGTCGCCGACCTGTGGAAGCCGACCGCTCAAGGTCGCGCCGGCGGCGTCGTTCTCCGTCGGTTGCTCCTGTTCGAGCTTCTGACAGAGGAGACGCCAGGTTTCCCGTTCGACCTCCAACACGCGGATGCATTCGTCGAGCTTCGAGTCGTCGCCCCGGATCTGCGCCTCGTTGAGAGAGCGGAACACGAACATGTAGATGGAGGTGACTTTTCGCGTCAGATCGGCGTCGACCTCTCGATTCAGCCCGCTGAGGATATGGGTGACGATTTGCTGGGCGCGGATCAGGGCCTCACAGGCCTGTTCGTGCCGCCCCTCGCTGCGAAGGAGTTTGCCGCGTCCGAGGTTGCGAATGGCCGCATCGATCAGCATGTACTGCAACTTCTGGGGCGTTGCCGTCATGACTTCGGTTTCGAGATAGTTGTCGCGAATCGACGACTGCACGAGCGGGCTCCTGGGTCTTTTGGTTAATCTGGGCTGTCGCCGGCCCGGGCCTCTCGGAGAATCGTGCGGGAAGTCGAGTCCGAGTTGCCCCCTGAGCGTTCCTTTGCGGATGACTGATCGAGGGCTCGAAGAGCCCGTTCTTCACACTAATCGTCGTCACTACTGTCCGAGGCGCCGATATACTTGATCGAACTGAGATAGTCCGCATTGGCTTGCATCTTGCTGATCGCCAATTCCATCTGATAGAACTGGGTCTGCAATCGCTCTCGTTGCACCTCCAACCGTTCGTCCATCCATTTGATCTTCTCCTCGTTCTTCTCGATCTTCTGGCCCAGCGCCAGATACCGGTTCGTCAACAGCGACGACTTTTCTCCCGCCAATTGATCGGCGAGACTCTTGAATCTCGCCGAGAATCCGGCGTCTTTGGCGGTGAAGAACTTGGCAACGGCCTCGCGATCGGTGGCAAACCGCTCCGCGAGTACGGTGGAATCAAAAGTGAGGGTGCCGTCCGTAGCGACGTCGATACCGATCTCACCGAGCGACTGGATCGAGCCCGCTCCGAAGATGCGACCGCTGATCAGGTCGGCCAGGTCGGTTTCGAGCCGCAAGGCGGTCGCGTCGCCGGTCAAGACACTGCGTTTGTCGTTGTCGACGTCATACGCCGTGTATTTGGTGAGGCTCTCGCGCAGACGGTTGTAGTTGTCGACAAAGGTTTGCACGTTGGCAGTGAGATTGGTGCTGGAGGTCGTAACGCTCACTGTCACCGCGGAGGTCGACGCCTCGTTGATCGTCAGTTTGACGCCGTCGATGACGTTCGAGAACGTGTTGTTCTTGGAGGTCATCATGATCCCGGATGCCGCCGATTCGGCTCCACCGAGCACCAGGATCGCGTCGCGAGCTTCGGCCGTTTCGCTCAGGGTGAAGCCCAGCCCCGACATATCGACCACCATCGCCCCCCCCGAACCGCTCGTGCTGCTGGTCAGCGACATGCGGTAGGGCGACCGCGATCCGTCGACGAAGCTCATGGCCTGAACGCCGCCGCCGAGCTTGTTGATTCGACCGATCAGATCCTGCAGAGACTCATCTTCGTCGAGAGTGATCTTGTACGTGGTGGAACCGTCGATGACCTGCACGTCTTCGCCTTCGATCTCCTTGGTCGTCGCCGTGCCGAGAATGTGCAGATCGGCCGCCGTCGTGGAATTGCTCTCGGTGACGCTGAGGGTCCCCTCGCCGCCGGCGAGGTCGCGGATCCGGATTCCGTCGCCGGTTTCGTTGATTTCAGCGTGAACGTTGGCCCCGAGCCGGTTGATTTCGCGGATCAGGTCGCCGATCGTCTTCACGTCGGAATCGATTTCCAGAGTGGAACTCGCGCCGGCACTGTCGGTAATCCGGATCTTCCCCTGCCGCACGCCGGCGCCGCCGTTCAGGTCGGCCAGCTTGGTGTTGTGCGAAACGACCTTCTGATGGAGGTCGCCGCTGTTGTGCGAGTCGACGGCCTCGTCGACGGCGATCCCGAGCTTTTCGGCCGTTGCCGAAGTGTCGCCGCTGGCCACGATCAGGTTGCTCGCCGACGCTCCGGTGGTGTCGGTCAACTGGATGCCGTTCTTGGCGGCGTTGACCGAGGCGGTGATGCCGACGTTGGCGCCGTTGATCGCCTCGATCACGTCTTCGAGCGTCTCGGCTCCGGCCAGCGAGACCGTGTCGGTGGCGCCCGATCGGTCCGTTAGTACCAGGCTGCCGAGTTCCCCCAACCCGTCAGTCCCGCCCAAGGTGGACACGAGAACCGACTTGAGCCCGCCGAGAAGACGGCGACCGCTGATTTCGCCGTCGGCCGATTCACCGGCAATCCCCAGTTCCTCGGCAGCCATGCCGGCAAATGATTCGATCTTGAAGGTCCCTTCGCCGGTCGTCAGATCGCGGATGACCAGCCTCTCGCCATCTCCCGAAATCTCCACTCGAAGTTTGTCGGGCGCTTCCGCGTTGATCCGGTCAAGCACGTCGCCGAGCGTCTTTTCATCTTGCGTGTCGGCGGTGCCCGTGTCGATCGGTGTCAAATCGATCGATCCTGTGGTGCCGTCCCGCAGCGTGTAGAGAATATCGGGCAGGGCACGATCCCGCGTGACCCCGTTTCCGTCGTTGAGGAAGTCGAGTTCCAGGCCTCGCGAGAGTCCGATCACGTCGGCGCCGTCGGCGACGGCGTCGGCAACGTCGATCCCCGCCAATCCAAGCGAGTCGGCCGTGGTTCCCCCGCCGATCTCCTGGACTTTGAGGTTGGACGTCGTCTGGCCGGTATGATCGACAAGCCGAATCCGATCGCCGTTCGCTTCGGCCGTCATATTGATCTGAGTGCTGCCGTTAATCGCTTCAAGCACGTCGTCGATCGTCTGGGCGGTCGAGAGATCGATCTCGGCAGAACTCCCGCTCCGATCGGTGATGCGGATATTCCCGCGATCGATTCCCTCACCGCCGTTGAGCAGATCCAGAGAAACGGCTCGCTCCGCGTGGGCGCCGAAACGAAAGCTCATCGTTCCGCCGCCGAGCGATTCGGTGGCGGACTTGACGCCCGAGGTGAGCAGTTGGTGCTGCTGGGCCGTCTGCAGCGGCGTGAAGCGGTACGTCCCCTCAATCGGCTTGCCGGTCACCGACGCCGAGAGCAGTTGCGGCTGGCTGCTTGCGACCGACTTGTTCTCGAAAAGTTCTGTTTTCCCGAGATTGTTAGTGATGTACTGGACCGACAGCAGAAGCGCCGACAGCTCTGTGACCGCATACTGTTCGTCGGTGAGAGCTTTGGTACGCGTCTCCAGGTTGTCCCGGGGAATCGCGTTGATCTCCATGAGTTGATCAACGATGGTGCCGTAGTCGATTCCCGAGAACAGTCCGACGGTGGTCTGGATACCCATGATCTACCCGCCCATTGGGGGTTGCACCTCCCGGAACGAAGTCCCTTGAAACATCCGCCCGGGCACGCGCAAAAATTGCCTTCATCGAGTGCGCATCGGCTCACAATCCCGGCGGAGTTTAGCGATTCTTCCTGATCGGCAAGATCGGAAGACGAGGCAAGTCCGGTTCTTTGCAGCGGGCCGATCGTAGAGATCATGCCTATCGTAGCAGCGACAGGACCGATTCCGGGTTCTGGTTGGCGATGGTCAACACGGAGATGCCGGATTGAACGAGGATCTGGTTCCGCGTCAGGTTGGCGCTTTCCTGGGCGAAATCGGCGTCGCGAATCGAGCTTTCGGCTTCGGTGAGTGCTTCGAGCGTATCGCTGAGCGCGGCGATATTCGTTTCAAGCGTGGTGCGTTGGAAAGCCCCAAGCCGCCCACGAAGGGTCGTCACCTGCGTAATCACTTCCTCGATGACCATGGCGGCGGCGATCACGTTGTTCTCCAGATCCTTGGGGCCTCCGGATCGCAACTCGAACAGCCGGCCGGCGACGCCGCCCAGCTTGGCCGTATTGACGCTGGAGATTCCCAGCCGAGCCTGTTGATTGGAGACCACGTCGGGCCCGAGTTGAAACTGGGCTCCGCCGCCCACGATCCGGAAGCTCATCGTATCGCCGTCGACGATGGTGTCGGCGAGCGAGAAACTCAGGTCGAGCGACGAGGTATTGAGCGAGGCGGTGAGCCCGCTGCCCACGGCCTTGATTCCGTTGATTCTGGCGTCGACGTCGGTGCCGTTGACGCGGTCCTTCCGGTTGCCGTCTTTGTCCACGACGGTGAAGGCGGTGCCGTTGAGCGCTCTGACCGACACAAACGCGTCGGAGCCGTATTCGACGGCCATGAACTTGAGGCCGACGTTGGCCTGGTCTTCGTTGCCGAGCAGAGCGGCGCCGTTTTCGCTGCCCGTGTCGACCAGTCCGCCGCTGAAGGTGCCGGTGTCGTTGACGGTCAGCAGACCGCTGCCGCTTGAATCGAGGCCCGCGATGCCGTAGAGGTCTTGGGTCAGTGCCGCGGTGAACAGTTCCTTGACCTCGTCGCTCGCGCCGGCCGTTTCCCCGTTGATTCGTTTGACGATCATGTCGGCCGTGGTTGTCCCCGCGTTGATGGAGACGGTGATCGTCTTGGTCGTGGCGTCGTAGGTGACGGTCTCGTGGCCGGCCGAAGCCGTGTCCTCGAATTCGACGGTGATTCCGTCGTATTCCGGTCCGGAGGTTTTTGCCGTGATCGTGAAAATCGCCTCCTCGCCGTTGGCCGCGAGGATGGTTGCCGAGGAGTTGGCGTTCTGCATATCCGTTCCGGACGTGGCGAAGACGAGATCCTCCTCCGTGGCGGCAAGAACGCCCGATCCGTCGCTCCCCTGCACGTTGCTGACGCTGATTCCCAGGGCGGCGAACGCCGCGCTGTGCGAAGCCGTGTCGTTGAAGAAGTCGATCAGATCGTTGGCCGTCGTTTTGACCAGCCCGGCGGCATTCGTCTCGAGGTTGACGATCAGCGAACCCTCGCTCTTGACCCCGCCGCTCAGAGTCACCGAAGCGCCGTTGAGATCCGCATCGCTGAAGGTCGCGGTGCCGTCGGCCAATCCCCAGGCCTCGGCGCGGAAGTATTTGGAGACGTTGGCGTTGTTGTTGACCAGGTTGATCACGCTCTGCAAGTTCGTCGCACCGGCAAGGTTGACGTTCAGCGTCAAGGTCTTCGATTGAGCGTCCCAGACGGCCACTTCGGTGGCCGAGTTGTTGATCACGACTTTGACGTCGTCGAACTCCTCCCCCTTCTGCCGCGCCGAGATCTTGAAGCTGCTATTGGCATTGGTTCCCTGAAAGACGGCCGAGGCGAAGTCGAGCACTCGCGGATCCGACGTCATATCGATTCCGAGCGACTGCCCGGGTTCGCTGACGAAACGGATGTTGCGCGTCCCTTCCGGGCCGAGGAACTGCAGACGGTTGTCGGCGTCGGTGCTGCCGTAGAAGGCGAATTCCTGGAAGGCCGTTACCGTCGCGTGGCCGTCGCTTCCCGGGGCCAGGGCGGCCGTGATCACGCCGTCGAGCGTCGCCTCGGTGTTGAGCATGTTGATCACGTCGTTGGCGGTCGAAGTGATCGTCCCGCCGTCGACGCCTGTCGTCGATTGATAGGTGCCAGGCGCAAACGTTCCCGTCCCGACGAGTCCGGTGGCCGCGCCGCCGTCGGCGCCTGTGGCCACCGAGAACATCGAACTGAACAGCGAGTTGCCGTCCAAATACGTCTTCAAGGCGCCCACGTTCCCGGTGCCGGAGCTGCCGTCGTCGACGGTGATCGTCTTGCCGGTCACATTGATGTTGATGCTGGCCGCTCCAGTCGAGTTGAAGATGAACGTATAGCCGTTGTAGTCCGCACCGGCCTGCTTCGCCGTCAGGGTGAAGGCGTTGTTGGCCACGGCGTCGGTGAAACCGAACTGGTACACGGCCTTGGTCCAGGCCTGAGTGGCAAGCTTCACCTCGATCATCCCCGGCTCTTCGCCCGAGGGCGGGGTGTAGTAGGCTCCGGGCGTGGCGGCGCCGGTGGGATCGGCAGTGTACTTGACTCGCAGATTGCCTTCGTCGAGTCCCGCCTGCGTGGCCGTAATGACGACATCGTTGTTCGTCCCGTAGCTCGAGGCAACCATCGATCCCTGGGTGGCCTCGGTCTGCACCTCGGCGCGGATTCCGAGCGCATCGGCCACCAGATTGATCGCGTTGGCCAGGTCGGAGATCGTGCTGCCTCCGGCGAAATTGAAGGCTTCAAATCCGTTCTTCCCGCCAATCTCCAGCACCACGTCGTTGGCGATCGCGCCGTGCTCGTAGTGCAGCTCGGCACGCGTGGCTTGCTCGACCACCTCGACGGCCACGCCGACTTCGGGCTGCGTGCCGAAATTGGCCTGATCGATCTGCAGGTCGGTAATCGCTTCGGTATCGATTCCCTCGGTGATGAAGTCGAGGCTGCCGTCCAGCAGCCGCCGTCCCTGAAACTGCGTCACCTGGGCGATGCGATCGATGGCTTCGAGCGAGGAATCGATCTGCAGTTGATTGGCGGAGATCTGCTCGGCGCTCATAGCGCCGGTGTTGGCCGCCTCGGAGATCAGGCCGCGGATGTCGTTCAGCAGCGAACTGACCTGTCCCAGGGCGCTGTCGGCCGTGGCGATCATCTGGTTGGCCCGCTGGCTGTTGGTGATCGCCCTTTCGACGCCGATGATGTCGCTCCGCAACACCTCGCTGGCGATGAGGCCGGCCGGGTCGTCCTTGCCTGTGTTGATCCGCAGGCCGGTGCTCAACCGAGTCAACGACTCCTGGAGCATGGCGTTGGATCGCGCCAGAGTCTTCTGGGCGTTGAGCGAACTTACGTTGGTATTGATTCGAGTCATGCCAGACGCGCCTCCCTTACAACGTCTGTCGCTCCGCGGCTTTCAGGGCTAGGGGCCCGGGGCGCGGAACATCCTTGACGTGGGCATCGCCAACGGCCGAATCGCTCCGCCGACGTGACCTGTACGGTCAAACGCCGGCCCGGCTCGTCCATTGACAATGCAGGCCTCAATGGAAAATGGTTCCAGTCCTACCTGTTGATCGGGATGTTTTGGTAAATCCCATCAATTTACTTGTGAGGATTGGTCCCAATTTGCCGGTTGTTCGGGCTCTGCGTACGCGCCCTCGCTCACCCAGAGGCCGCAAAGTCGGCGCATCCCACCCATACTAACCCGACGCGTAAGCGAGGATAGAAATCGTTCCACTTCAGTCCCAGTTTACGTCTTTTGCGCAGATTACCCCTGCTGGGGAATGGCAGGAAGGCACAAGCGAAGAGGGGGAACGCTTCGTTTGCTGTTTTGGCCAGCCCGGGTTATTCCCAGACCTTTGCTGATCGCTCGCAGTCTGTTGCAGGCGAACATGCCAAAGCCCCCCATAGGAAGCATGCATTGGATGGCCAGGGCCGACGCACACTAAATGGTATTCAGGCCAATGACTTGCGCGAGGAAGTCGGAATTCCAGCCGGCCATTCGACGTTTCATGGCAACGCTTTCTTTGTGAGAGTGCCGTTTGAGAAGCGAGATGGCAAATCGTTTGAGCCACGACAGGTTGTCGGCAGCATGTCGGTTTCGGACTCGGCATTCGTCCTCCCGAAACGTCACGTCAAGGCACCAGTGAAGCGTGTTTTCAATGTGCCAATGACCGCGGACGGCTTGGGCAAATCGTTTGGCATTCACCTTCGACGAACTGATGTAATAACGGGTATCGACCGTTTCTTTCCCTTGTTGCGCGCTACGTCGGATAGCCACACCAACGGTCTGCAGACCTTTCCACGGAAACTTCGCAAGAGCATCCGAAAGAGGCAGGTGATAGTAAATCAAAGTATCGATGCGGCCGTGCCCTTTGATGGTTTCCTGGTAACGATGGACTTCTGATTCATGGGACTCGTTTTCCAGAATCTCCTTCACATAATCTTGAACACTTTCGAAGAGCTTTGCTTGATTGCCTTTCAACGCCAGCACATAGTCTCCGCCGCCCTTAATAATGTCCCGCGCGATGGCTCGTTGGCAACCTTGAGCATCGATGGTTACGACCGTTCCGCGAATGTCGATTTGCTCCAAAAGTTCCGGAATAGCCATGATTTCATTCGATTTCTCCGCGGTTGCCAACTGGCCCAAACTGATCCCGCCGCGGACCGCCCACGCACTGACCATATGCAAGGGACCAAGGCAGCGACGACGGTCATGCGAACGCCTCATCGTCTTCCCGTCGATAGCGACAATCTCCGGTTCGGTTTCATCCACCGCCGACTCGTGCCGAAGACTTGTGATCCATTCCTGAAAACACTTCTGAAATGCCTCGGGGCGCAGCAGGGCCAACAGCCGGCCAATCGTGTCATGCGACGGAATCCCGTGACGAAGTTCCAGATGTCTGCACAACCATTCTTCTTGGGCCGTCGCCCATGTCGCGATTGCTCTTGGCCCATCCGCGCCAGCAATGACCCCCAGGATACAAATGACGATGATGTCGCCCAGCGAATGGAGTCGGTTGATACTCGACCGTGGATCGTCAAGGTCCGCAAAGTACTCTCGAATCGAAACCGCGTCCGTTTCTTCCAGCTTGGCCATCCTGTAAGCTCCCAAAAGAATCTGTGAACGAAACTTGGAAGCTTTAGGATTATCATATATCTCTTTACCGCGCTACCCCAAATTACCCAGAGTGCGCGACGGCCCTGATTGGATGGCACGGTCAGAGCGTAGCGATGGGCGTGGTGACCTGAGCGTCCACGCCCATCGCTACGCTCTGAGCGTGCCACCCATGAATACTACTCGCCTATGCTTCGGGTCAACTCTGGCGAGCAAAAAAAAGCCGGCCCCCCGAATGGGAGGCCGGCTTGCGTTTTCCGATTGGTCGGGCGTGGGCCCGAGCCGGTTTACCGCAGCAGCGAGAGGACCGCTTGCGGATTCTGGTTGGCCATGGCCAAGACCGAGATGCCCGACTGGACGAGAATCTGGTTCCGCGTCAGGGCGGCACTCTCGGCCGCGAAGTCGGCGTCGCGGATATTGCTCTCGGCCTCGGTCAGGTTCTCGAGGGTATCTTCGAGCGAGGCGATGTTCGAGTCGAGGGTCGTCGACTGGAAGGCCCCGAGCCGTCCTCGAAGGGTCACTACGCCGGTGATAGCTTCCTCAACGATAGCCGCGGCGGCAATCGTGTCGTTTTCGAGGCTGGCGGTGTTGCCCGAACGCAACTGGTAGAGCCGTCCGGCGGTTCCGCCGAGTTTGGCGGTATTGACGCTGCTGATGCCGAGGCGGGCCTGCTGGTTCGACACGACGTCGGGACCAAGTTGGAAGACCGCTCCGCCGCCGACGATCGCGAAGGAGCTCGAGCTGCCGTCGGTCATGGTCGCGCTGACCGAGAAGCTAACGTCGAGGGCCGAGGTATTAATGCTGGCGGCAAGACCCTTGCCCAGGGCCCGGACGCCGTTGATCAGGGCGTTGACGTCGGTGCCGGTGACGCGTTCGACGGAATTGCCGGCCGTGTCGGTGGTGTTGAACGATCCGCCGTTGAGGGACTTGATCGAGACGAAGGAATCGGAGCCGTAGTCGGTGGCGTTGAAGGTCAGGCCGGTATTGGCCTCGTCGGAATTTCCGAGCAGGGCGACGCCGGTTGCCGTTCCCGTGGTCGAGGTTCCGTTAGCGAGCGTAGCACCGTCGGTGATATACAGGAGGCCGCTGCCGTCGGAGTTGGTTCCTGACTCGTAGATGTCTTGCGTGAGGGCGAAGCTGAACAACTCGTCCACTTCCTCGTTGTAGTTCTCGTAGGTGTCATCATCAACGTTATCGATGATGTCGTCGGCCGTGGTTTCGCCGTCGACGATGCCGATCGTGAGGGTCTTCGTGATGGCGTCCCAAGCGAAGGTCGGCTTGGTCGCATCCGTCGCGGTTCCTTCAAACTGGATCGTCACACCCTCGTAGGCGCTGCCGGCGATCTTGGCCGTGATGTCGAACATGGCGTTCTCGCCGCCGCTCGTATTGAGCGTTGCCGTGGCATAGGCGTCCTCGACGGTTTGGCCGTTGGTCGCAAACGTAAGATCCGCGACCGTGGCGGCGAGCAGGCCGGAGCCGTCGCTCCCCTCGGCGTTGCTGACGCTGATGCCGAGATCGGCCAGGATTCCGCTGGGATCCGCATCGAAGTAGTCGATCAAGTCCTGGGCGGTCGTCTTGATGAGGCCGTTGCTGTCGGTTTCCAGGTTGACGATGATGGTGCCTTCACTCACCACGCCACCGCTGGTTTGGCCGACCGTAGCGCCGTCGGTCAAGGCTCCCACCTCGTTATCCGTGGCAGTCGCTCCCCAAGCTTCTGCGCGGAAATACTGGCCGACAACAGGATCGGCTTGGATATAATCGATGATGTCCTGTACGGTGTCCTCTTCGTGGTCGGCATAGATGGTCAACGTCTTCATCTTGGCGTCCCACACCGCGAAGCCTTCTCCGGCCGTACCGGCGCCGGTGTCGGCGCCAAACACGACCGTCACGTCGTCGTAGTCGGCACCCTTGTTCTTCGCGGTGATCTTGATGGCACTGGTGGCCGTACCCCCCGAGTCTTCACCGAGATTCACAATCAGGGAGGAGAAACTCTCGATCCTGGCCTCCGTGGAAAGGTCTACTCCGAGCGAGTTGCCGGCTTCTGCCACGAACCGTATGTTCCGCGAGCCCTCGGCACCGAGGAACTGGAGGCGATTGTCAGCCTCGCTGGTTCCGTAGTATGCGGCCTCCTGGAAGGTGGTGACTACCTCGTGTCCGTCGTTGGTGGCAGCGAGAGAGGCCGTGAGGTCAGCCTGAAGCTCTGCGAGTCCCGTTCCATCCGTCGTCTCGACACCGTTGTTGAGCAAGTCGACAATATCATTCGCCGTGCTCTCGATGGCCCCGCCGTCGACGCCGAGATTGTCTTCCTTAGCCTGACTTACCGCTGCGGCGATGGTGGCGGGAGCCACATCTCCGCTGCCGTCACCGCCATCCGCCGTGTCGTCGAAGGCAAATAGGGCCTTGAAGTGGTCGCTGGTTTCCGCAGCCGCCTTGTACTCCGTCGCGGAAATGGCACCGACAACGGCCGTGATTGTCACCTGCTTCGAAGCTGTGTCGACCGTGCAACTGGCGGTGGTCGCGTGCGTATTGAACACAAATGTGTATCCATTATAATCCGCACCCGCCTTTTGGGCCGTTATTGTAAAGGCGTTATCTGCAACCGTGTCGTCGAACCCGAACTCATAAACGGCTTGTTGCCACTCCGTCGTCTTCAGGTTGATGTTGAGAGTTCCCGGGCTTCCGCCGGTACCTCGCACGTAGTCGGCGGTGAGCTTGTTGTTTCCTTCCGGGGCAGCCGTATACTTGACCTGAATGTTCCCGGCGTCGAAGCCGGCGTTATTCGCCGTGAGCACGATATCGTTGTCGGCGCCGAAGCTGGAAACGGTCAGCGACCCGGCCGTCGCTTCCGTCTGCACGTCGGCCGTCACCCCGAGGGCGTCGGAGACGAGATTGATGGCCTTGGCCATGTCTTCGATTGTACTGCCCGCGGCAAAGCTGAAGGCCTCAAAGCCGTTCTTCCCGCCGACTTCCAGAACGACGTCTTCGGCAATGGCTCCGTGCTCGTAGTTCAACGAGGCCTTGGTCGCCTGGGCAACCACCTCGACGTTGACGTCGATCTGGCTGAGCGAGCCGAAGTTGGCCTGGTCGATCCGCACGTCCTGGAGTTCGCCGGCGGTCACGCCCGTGGTGAGGAAGTCGAGGCTGCCGTCCAGCAGGGTCTGGCCCTGGAACTTGGTGGTTTGGGCGATGCGGTCGATGGCTTCGAGCGAGGAGTCGATCTGCAACTGGTTGGCCGCGATCTGCTCGGAGCTCATGGCACCGGTGTTCGCCGCCTCGGAGACCAGGCCGCGAATGTCGTTCAGCAGCGAGCTCACCTGGCCGAGGGCACTGTCGGCCGTGGCGATCATCTGATTGGCTCGTTCGCTGTTGGTGATCGCCCGTTCAACGCTGACGATGTCGGACCGCAAGACTTCGCTGGCGATCAAACCGGCGGGGTCGTCCTTGCCGGAGTTGATTCGCAAACCCGTGCTGAGCCGGGTCAACGATTCCTGCAAGGAAGCGTTCGACCGCGCCAGAGTCTTCTGGGCGTTGATGGAACTGACGTTGGTGTTAATTCGGGTCATGCCAGACACCTCCAGTTAGGGGGACTACGTCCAAGTCTGACCGGAGCGCGGGGAGTCAACCAGTCCGGGCCAGCTTGACCGCCCCTGCGAAGGACCACACGACCCTCCACCAGAAGGCGGCACGTAACAAATCAAGTTTTTAGTAATTCCTGTTCTGCCCAGTCACGTTGGCGAGCCGGGAGGCTTAACGCCGAGCCCGGGTCAACGAACCTTATCGAGCAACATCGGAAACCCCTCGGTGGCACTTTAGGTAACTTGGAGGATTTCCGTGCTTTTGGACAACTGCTACTCATGGGTGTTCTCGGATACTTGCGTCCCGTACAAGAAATAAAAAAACCCTGCCGATCAGATAATCCTGTCCGCAGGGCAATTTCATCATCAGAACGGGAATAACCGGAGTGCTTGGGGAGCACTCACAACCCCTCTCTACGTCGTTTTCGTCTCAGTCGTTTCAAGCTGTCCCGATCGTGCATTTTCGCGTTGGATCGCCTCGTGGATTTCCCGGCGATGGACCGGAATCTCGCTCGGCGCGTTGATCCCCAAACGGACTTTGTCGCCACGAATATCAACAATCGTTACAACGATATTATCGCCAATGACTATGCTCTCGTCGCGCTGCCTGGACAACACAAGCATCGAGGCCTCCTTCCTTGTTCTACCTGTCGCGTGGCTTCCATTCCTTACCGCACGACCCAACAATTCACCCTTACCGTCTATCGGGAGTTGATAGACTGGGCAAACAGGAAAACTTCGCGACTGCGGGATATTTGCGGATGCCTGGCGTTCTCAGGAAGCTTTCCTGATAAGCAACCGAGGGCCGAGAGGTGTTGCCCCACTGCGTAAACCGTGCGGGGCAGATCGCTGATTGCCAGCAAGGCGTCATTCCTGCAAAGGCAGGAATCCAAATCACGAAATGTACGTGAAGTTGTTTCTGGATTCCCGCCTGCGCGGCAATGACGGACGAGTCGCACGTGAAGTCGGTGCGCCATTCGAGGTGGGCACAGAAAGCGTGGTCCGGGAAAGGCGGGAAAGGCACAGTAATCGACGAGAGCTGCTACAGATAGCTCAGCAGAGTCATCTGTAGCGTTTGCGCGGTCGCTTTCATGCCGGCTTCGAGAGCGAGTTGGCGCGCCGTGAGGTTCGAGATGACTTCGACGATATCGACGTCGTGTTCCTCGGAGAGGACTTCGCGCAGGTCGAGTTCCTCCGCGTCAAGCCGTTCCGACAGGATGTCGAGCCCTTGCTGCTTGGCGCCCAGTTCGGCCCGGGCATAGTTCAACTGCGTAACGCTCGAATCGAGCAGGTCCATGGCGCGCTGGATCTGCGGAAGGTCGTTGCTCTCCAGGGCCGATCTCAACCGCAGCAAGGCGGTGAAGAGCCCTTCCGTCTCCGACGCGTTCGCATCGTCACCGGTGAGGGCGGGCGCCGTCCCGCCGGTCGTCGTCGGCGGCGCCAGCGGGTCGGTGGCGGCAGCCGGGCCACTGCCGTCGTTTCCGTCTGCCGGGTCAAGCTCCAAGGAGAAGAGCGTCGACGCATCGGGATCGGCGTTGAAGAGATCGATCAAGTCCTGAGCGGTCGTTCCGCCAAGCGAGTCGATCGTGAATCGAAAAACGTCGTTGGCCTGGTCGAAGACGAAGGACTCGACGCCGGTGTCTTCGATGACGACCTGGTAACCGTTGGCGTAGGTACCCGTGTACTGCGCACGGAACAGCAACCCGTTGTCTCCCCCGGGAAAATCGATCGCAACGGCTGCCCGCGTACCGGCGTATTGCGCCGTTGCAGCTTCTTCGCCCTTGGGAATGAGCCCCAGGTCGATGGCGGCCGTGCTCAGCTCGCTGCGGTCAACCCGGGTCTGCTCGGTTCCGAGGCTTTCGTCGATCAGTTGGATTCCGTTCCCGTAGTCGGTCAGCGTCGCGGTGAGCAGACTGCCGGTGTTGGCCGCATGCGTATTGATGGCCTGGAGCACCTCTTCGATCGTCTCCAGACCGGCCAGATCGATTTCGAGTTCGACGCCGTCGCGCCGGGTGATCGTGAAGTCGGTTCCGCCGGCGATTCCGCCGGCAGTCATCTCGACGGCCGTCTTGACGGTGCCGCTGCCGTTATTCGTGCTGTCCTGGCTCTTGTCCAGGAGCAGTTCGAACTGGTCGCTCGGTCCGGGCGTTGACTCGAAGAGCTCGATCACTTCGTTGGCCGTGGTGACGTCCGGGACCACTCCGATGGTGATGGTTTTTGCCGCCGTATCCCAGGTCACCGACTCGCTGCCGGGTCCGCCGCCGGAATCGACGAATTCGACCCGGAAATCGTTCCATTCCGCGCCGGCCGTTTTGGATCGCAAGATGAGCTGGCTATTGGTTCCCGAGTCGAACTCGGCCTTGGCACGAGAGCCGACGTCGTCGGCATCCATGACGCCGAAGCCGTGGTTCATGTCCGCCAGACGCGTCTGGGTGGTGAAGGTGCGCAGCCCCAGTTCCGTGGCCGTCGAGCCGCCGTTTTCACCGATGGCGAAGTCGTCGCCGCTGAGCCGCGAACGGACGTCGATTCCCGACAGATCGTCGTTGATCTGGGCGAGCACGCCGGCCCCGGCGCCGTTGAGAATGTTGAGCAGGTCTTCAACGGTCTCGGCAGTATTGAAGCGGACGGTGTGGATTTCGCCGCCGTTCTCGATTTGCAGGCCGCTGTCGCGGTCGAACTCGATTCCGCTGCCGTAGTCGGTTGTGGCGGCGACTTCCCCGACGGGCGTGGCCACGATCAGGCCGGTTCCCGGGTTGATCTTCTGATCCAGCGGATCGAGTCGGGCGGTAAACGGGAGGATTCCCGCTCCATTGGCCAGGTTGATTGCCTCGATCACGTTCTGGGCTTCGGTATTTCCCTCGTCGATACCGATTTCGATCTGGCCGGTGGCGGGATCGTAGTTCACGGTTTCGTTGCCGGGCGTCACGCCGGGATCGTCGACGAAGCGGATGGTGACGCCGTTCAAGTCGTCGCCGTTTCTCGTCGCTTCGAGGATGAAATCATTGTCGTCGGAGGCCCCCCGCACGACGGCTCTGGATCGCGATCCCCGGATGTCGTCGAGCTTCGTCGTTTTGCGCAGAATGGGATCGAGATCCTCCCCTTCCACGATTCCCAACCCCACGCCTCTCTCGGTGAGGATGCCCAACTGGCTGGCCGTTGTGCCTCGCCCGACCTCGTTGATCGACAGGTCACCCGGTTCGTCCTGGTTGAGCCGTATCTTCAATCCGGTGGTGGTGATCTCCACTTCGAGCGTCCGGCCGGCGGGCGGATTGTCGCGGATCAACTGGGCCACGTCGCCGATGGTGGCCGCCCCGCTGATATCAATGATGCTCGTATCGTCTCCGTCGGAGATGGCGATGCTTCCGGAGCTGATGCCCTGGCCGCCGCGGAGATCGGCCAATCGGGTATCGAAGGCGAGCACGGGGTCGAGATCGACGCTCCCCCGGACCGGTTCCGAGATCGCTCCGAAAACATAGCTTCCGGTCACGTTGGTTTCGAACAGCAGATCGACGTCGGAGTAGCTCAGCAGGGTGTCTTCGTTTCCGTTGTAGGAAACAGCGCCCTGCCCGACCATCTCGAAAGGACGAACGAGCGTCGTGGACCCGGCGAACAGGTAGCGGCCGCGGAAGTTCTGGTTTCCGGCGTCCATCAGTTGCAGGATTGCCTCGTTCACTTGCATGGCTGCGGCCGAACGCTGTTCCTCGCTGGCCGTGGTCCCGATAACGGCCAAGGCGGCTCCGCGGACGTCGGCGACCATTCCCGAGATATTCGACATGGCCACGTCGGTCGCCGACAGAAACGATTGATTCGTGGTGAGATTGGTTCTTACTTGCTCCTTGCGTTCCAGGAGACTCTGGAGACTCATAATGCGTCCGGCCGATACCGGATCTTCGCCGGGACGCTCGAATCGTCGCCCCGTGCTCAGTTGGATCTGCAGGCGGAACATCTCCGTCTGGTCGAACTGCACCTGCTGCATCAATCGCCGGCGCACGAACAGATCGCTGACGCGGGTATTCGGAATTCCGATGATGCTGGTCATGAGTCCACGCCGGTTTCTGCCTGTCTGTACATCTGCCTGCTACCTCAGGAAGCTCTAAATATTCACCAGCATGTTGAGCATTTCGCTGAGCGTGCTGATGAACCGCGCGGCGGCCGTGAACGAATGCTGGTAGGCGATCATCTTGACGGCTTCCTCGTCGATGCTGACGCCGCTGGTGGCCAGCTTCTGTCCGTTCAGGGTTCCCTCGAACACGCGATTGCCTTCCGCCTCCGAGTGGGCGATGGCCGAACCTTGGGCTACTTCGCTCGTCATCCGGGAGTAGATGACCCGGATCGAATCGCCGTTGTGCGAGGCGATCCCACGATCCGCCAGGTCGGCGAGAATGACCGCATTGTCGGTGTCCGCGCCGATGCCGCCGGCGCTGGCGGCAAACTTGGCCGGGTCGTCTTTCAGGGCTTCCGTGACATTCATTGAAATCGCATCGGTCCCCGAGAAAAACGTATTGATCCCGAGGACCGCCAGAATCCCACTCGTATCGTTGCCGAAAGCGAGTTCCTGGTCCGACGAATCGCTGCGAATCTCCAGATGGTTGGTAGCGGTGATGCCGGCCGAAACGCCGTCGACGGCATTGAGTTGGTCGACCAGGTCTTCGAGGGTCGTCTCTTCCCCCATGCCGTTCAGGTCGATGAGGATATCGGTCGTCTCGGTCAAGCCCGTGTCGCGGTTGTGAATCATGATCTGGAAGGAACCGTTCACCGGGGTGAACGTCAGCCCGGCTTGATTCAGGGCGACGTCCGTCTCGTCGACGGCAAACTCGCTGGTAACCTGGTCGTATCCGTGAAGGCCTTGGCCGCCGGCAAAGACCTTGTTGAATTCGAAGATGATGTTCGAGGCGAAATCGTCGAGATGTTCGAGAAAGTCGCCGAGAACGTCGTCCCGGGCGTGTTTCAGGCCGGCGAGTTCTCCGCTGGTTGCCGAGAGCGGAGAATGGGTTTCCGAAAGATAGATGTCCGACACGGCAATGCCGCGATCCGTATCCATCACGACCTCGACTTCGCGCCGAGTTCCTTCGAAGACGAGGAAGTCTCCGCCCGAATAGACGGTTACGCCGCCGCTGGGTTGCTCTTCGACTCGAATGTCGATGAGCGTCGCCAGTTCTTCGAGGGCGACCATTCGCTGATCGCGCAGGCCGACGGCGTCGCTGGCCGATGAGTCGCCCCCTTCGGCCTCGGCAATCTGGATATTGAGTGTCTGGATCTCCTTCGTCAGATTGTTGATGCGTTCTCCCATGTCGTAAACGCGATCGTTCAAATCCGTGCGTAGCGAGCCGACCCGCTGAGCCAACCGCCGCACTTCCTGGGCGAACTTGTTCCCTTCGAGAACCGCCAGGTTTCTTACCGACACGCTTTCCGGCTGATTGAGGATCTCCGCGATGCTCGAAAAGAAGCTGTTGAGCGACGTGCTCAAATCGGTGTCGCCCAGCTCGTTGACGAGCCCCTCCAACTGACTGTAAGCCTCTTCGATGACTTCGCTCCCGGCACGGTCGCTCGTCGCGCTGCGGAGACGGTCTTCAAGGAAGTAGTCGACCTTCTGAATGACGGCCTGCACCTCCACGCCCAACCCCAGAAGCAGGCCCCCGTAGTGTTGAGTCGGCGCCGGCTTGAGGACCACCTCTTCACGAAGGTATCCGGGCGTGTTGGCGTTAGCGATATTCTGGCCAATCACTTGCATGGCGATCTGATTCGCCCGCAGCGTGTTTGACGCCATTCGGATTGAACTGTACAGAGACATATCGCTACTCTACGCAAACCTGCCGCTTACCGTATTCTTACTAAGCCACCCTGTCAACCAAAGCGCCTCCGCAGTCTGGCGCCTCGTCTTTAGAATATGTCGGCCTCTTTTTTCCGCCGGTCGCAATGATCTCGAGCATCTGCGAGAGGTGCAGCAAAGTTCTTTGAACGAGCACCCAATTGGTAAGACTCTGGTGGCGCAACAACCGCGTCCGGCAGTTCGCCTCCTTTACCTGTTTATCCAGACTACCCTTCCCGCCGGAAGGCAGAGCTTTCGCCAAGGTCCCAATACTATCCGCAGGCAACCCCTGCTGGTCGGCCTTCTCGAGCAATTCTGCTCGGCGCTGAAGGCACTGCTGCAACCGGTTCATCAACTCCTCTTCCCGACCGGCAAGTGCTGCCAGACCTTCGGTATCAATGCCGGCAAGGCATTCTCGCTTGCGGGTGAGCACTTCGAGCGTCTCGTTCTGAACGCTCGAGAGATCGGTCATGAAATCAGCCAACTCCGATTCCCAGGCACTCATCGTCGACCTTTCCCGTGCTATGTCCAATTCGAGTCCTGTTGCTGCAGTCATTAGTCTCTCGCCTTCTTCCGCCGGCCTTAGCTACGTTTCATGGTGAACAGTTCGAACATGGCGTCACTGTATTTGCCGCCGTCAGACTTGGCGAACTTCTCGGCCAGCACCTGATCCAGTTGT
The DNA here is from genome assembly GCA_012719125.1 of Planctomycetaceae bacterium. Classification (GTDB taxonomy): domain Bacteria; phylum Planctomycetota; class Planctomycetia; order Pirellulales; family Thermoguttaceae; genus JAAYAY01. Next base: position 39,965 of record JAAYAY010000311.1, read on the forward strand.
TGTTGAAAGACCTCTTCCGCCCTGCCGCCGTGAAAATAGGCGGTCTTGTTCTGAGTCTTCCTCGCGGCTTTGAGCATCTGGCTGAACAGCGTTTCGCCGACGAACGACTGGAAGGCTTCCCGCAGCTTCTCCGTACCCTCCGCATCCCCCTCGCCGCTCTGAGAAGCAAGCCGGTCGGCGTTGTACGTGGAGGCCGAGTCGCGGCTCATTGCAGCCGACTGCCAGATCTGTGATGCGGTTGAGCTGACGTTCATGGGAGATTCCTGCCGTTTCTTTCCACCTATTCGAAGATCAGATCGCCGGCGAGCGCCCCGTTGGCGTTGACCAGCTTGATGATTTCGATGATGTCCGAAGTCGGAACGTTGATGGCGTTGAGCGAGGTGACAAGCGATTTGAGTTGCGGATTCTGGGGATCGGTCGGATCGAGCGCAACGAACGGACCGGCACCCGCGGCGGCACCCGTTTCGACCACGATATTGCGATGGGCAATGGCGACGGGAGCGATCGTCACGTTCCCGCTGAGCACGATGGTTCCCGCCCGCTCGTTGATGACGACCCTGGGGCCGACCGGGACCGTCGTCATTTCGAGCTGCATGAGTTGCGTGATGAAGTGCACCGAATCGGCGAGGTACTGCCCCGGGATCTCCACCTCGATCGTCACGGCGTCGAGCGCTTTGGCCACGAGTCGCGAATTGTTCTGGTAAAGAATCTGCGGCCCGTTGATCATCTCGGCCACTTCCTGGGCCACGCAGAACTCCGCGTACTGCGGTTTGAGGACGAGCATGATCTTGCCGTCATTGACGCAGTTGTAGCGGAATTCGTGCTCCAGCCGGCATCCGCCGAGAATCTTGCCCTTGGTCGGAAGCTCAGCGTTCTCGACGGTGACGTCTCCCTGGGCGAGAGCAAAGACCTGGCCGTTTTGGGAAGGCACGGGACCGAGCATGGGGGTGAGAATTAAACGCCCCCCGGACAAATCTGCGCACGACCCAATCGTGCTGATCACACAGTCGAGCCGATCGCCCTGCCGCGCGCCGGTGGGAGGCACGGTGGTCGTCACGTGAACGAGGGCCACGTTCTTCGCGTTCTTCAAATCCTCCATGGTGACCGGGATTCCCATGCGTTCCATGATCGTGGCCAGGCTGCGATGAGTCGGCGTGAAGCTTCCGTCGCCCGTGCCGTTCAGACCGACGACGATTCCCATCGCGTGGAGCGTGTTCTCTTCCTGGCCTTTGATCCGGCAAAGGCTTTCCAGTTTCGTTCCGGCCGGTGCCGGCGTCAACGAGAATGACGCCAACAGCAGTCCGAGGCAGAATTGGGCAACCAGCGGTTTCATGAGTTGACTCGTGAGTTGACAGACGCGGCGACCAGGCTCGTTCAGAAGGGTTGGTAACGATCGAGAATCCTCAGGAACCACCCGCGGCGGTAGCCGTCCCGCACGTGGCCCGCTTCGCGTTTGTAGATCCTCAGCGAGGCAAGGTCTTCGCTGAGAACCGTATTATTGGGAAGGATGTCTTCGGGCCTGGCGATCCCGGTGAGCGACAACTCCCATTGCTCCGTATTCGCTTGAATGGAACGCCGTCCTTCCAGCACGATCGTGCCGTTGGGACGAATGTCGACGATTTCGCAGGCGATTCGAAATCGCATCGATTCGCGAGTCTCCAATTCGCCCTCGGCGCGGTACTTGTTCTCCATCTTGCCCGTAATCTTCGGCGTCCCCTTCGACTGAGGATCGGGAATGGCGGCTAGTCCGTCGAAAATGATCCAGTCTTCCAGAGAGAACTTACCGTCGGCCTTCTTCCGCCGATCCATCTCCCCCTCGCTGATCACCTGGGCCGATTCGTCGACCATGACCGTGATCAGATCGTGAATCCGCAACTCCTTGGGAGGCTCGACTTCGACGTAGCTGTACGACACGTCCGAGAGCCGCAGCGGCCCCCGTTCGTTCGCATCTCCCAGCATGCTGGAACTCTGAGCCATCGCCGTGGCAACATCCAGCAAAGCGAGGACGGCCAGCGGAAGCAGGTAACGGGCGTGACGAAACGAACCATGCATGGATTCAGCCTCGGTTGGAATGCGTGGTGCTGGGCTCGGCAGAAACGGCGGTGGCAAGGACCTCGACCTCGCGAATGCCGCTGACTTGCGCGAAATAGGTTCGGCGATCGGAGAGGGACTCGACGGCCACCAACTCGCCCTTGGCTCCGTCGTCTCTTGCCCGGGCCTGCGTGCGAACTCGGATTCCCGCCGATCGAACGATGACCGTAACGACGTCACCTCGCCGGACCAGAACCGGCTGGCGAACGGCCGTCAGCGCGATTGGCTTCCCGGCCGGCAGAGTTCGGGAGGCTTCCTTGCCCACCAGTTCCTCGAAGCGCTCCGCGGTCCCGGACGTCTCGACCGAATCATCCACTCGGCGCAGTTCCAGATCGGCCCGCTCGATCCGCGTTTCACGAGCGATGGCCCGAACGGGCACGACGAACATCGGGGCCGCAGAAACCTCGGCCACCACGTCGATCGTCTTCGACGTGTCGCCCACCTGCACGGTGACCTCGAAGCATTGTCGTCCCGCCGAAGGCTCCCGGTCGCCGGCAACCGTGAGCGACTCGGCCGCCGAGATCCATCGAGCCGCATCCTCGCTGAGATCGAATCGGACCCGCCACGACTCGTCGCCGGAACGTGTAAGATACTCGCTCACGGCCTTCTGGAGCTTCTGTTCGGCCAGCCGTGGGGAGGCGGAGACGAGGCGGACATTGGTCGTCGGCGTGCTCTGTGGCTCGTGTCCGACGACGAGAACGGTGGTTGCACCCCGAAACTGGTGATCGATCAGGTCGATCCCACGAATCAGAAGCATGTCCTGAATCTCGCGGGCGGAGACATACCGCCGCAGACCGACAGCCGGGGCCGGAAACAGTGCGATCTTGGCGAGCCGTTCCGCTTCACTCGCGGAATCGCAGTGCAGATCAACCAAGTCTCCCAGGGTCACGATCGGCCCCTGGGGGCAGCACTCGGGTCTGACCCGCATTTCGGCCGCACGGGCGACGAAATCGCCAGCTCCGGCAGACAGTATGAGAACGATTAGAATGATTGAGAAACGTTGCATAATAGGTTCGGTCAAACAGAGAGGTTGAGGGCGTTGTCGTCCTACATGCGCCGCAAGTTCGACACGAGTTGCATCATCTCGTCGCCGACCTGAACGGCCTGAGAATTCATCTCGAAAGCCCTTTGGGTCGTGATCAGATCGATCAGTTCGGCAACGGGCTCGACATTCGAGGCCTCGAGGCTCCCCTGCCGCAGGACTCCCATCCCCGATTCACCGGGGGGCCCCGTCGTCGCCGGGCCGGAAGCGTCGGTCTCGGCAAAAAGATTCTCGCCCAATCGCAACAGCCCCTCCGGGTTGACGAAGGTGGCCAGTTCAATCGCGCCCACGTCGGTCAGTTGCTGGGTGCCGGGCTGGCGAACGCTCACGTTTCCCTGGGCGCTGATGACGATGTCGAGCGTATCTTCCGGAACGGTGATCGGCGGCTGGAGGATTCGGCCTGTGCTTGCCGATCCCAGCACGATCTCGCCGTTGGCGTTCACCGAGAAGTTGCCGGCCCGCGAATACTGAGTCTCGCCGCTGGCCGGATCGAGGACGGTGAAGAAGCCTTGTCCTTCGATGGCCACGTCGAGGTTGCGGTTGGTCTGCTTGAAGGCTCCTTGACGGAGTTCCGCCTGGATGCTTGACACGCGGCTTCCCAACCCCACCGAGATTCCCGTTGCCGTGTAGTTGCCGGCCGAGTCCCGAGCCCCGGGGAGCATGTAGTGGCGGTAGAACAGGTCTTCGAAGTTCGGACGGGCCCTCTTGAACGCAGTGGTCTCGATATTCGCCAGATTGTTGGCGATCACGTCGAGCTTCGTCTCCATCGACGACATGCCGGTCGCGGCGGAATAGAGTGTTTGGACGCTCATGGATCCAGATTTCCTTTTCTTTCGAGGAGTACGCTATTCTGATTTGACCCGTCTACACGCGCATCAGGCGGTTGACGAGCCCGCCGAGCATCTCGTCCTGGCTCTTCATCATGTTGAGATTGGCCTCCAGAAGACGCGAAGCCTCGATCATGGCAATCATCTCGGTGGTCGGCTGCACTCCGGAGCCCTCGAGATAGCCGGGCGCGACGCTTCGCTCGCCTCCCGCGAGCGGCGCCGTCTCGGCAAGAGGACGAAAAACGTTCTCTCCGTGCCGGGCCAGATCGCCGTACGACTGCGGCTTGACGAGGGCGAGATTCGTGGTTGCCCCCGCCTGCTTGACCGCCCCGGCCACGGTGAACTCCCACGGCGCCTCGCGATCCAGCACGATGGGTGCCATGGAATCGTCGAGGACCGCGTATTGCTGCCCGCCATATTGGGTGACCAGCTCGCCGCGAGCGTTGACGTGGAAGTTGCCTGCACGTGTAAGGAACTGTTCGCCGTCCTTGCCCACGACAAAGAAACCTTCGCCGCGAATGGCCAGATCGGTGGGCAGGCCGGTGTCCTTGAGTGGTCCCTGGCCAAAGTCGGTCTTCGTGGCCACAACCTCGATGCCGCCGCCGATGTCGTTGATCTCGCCCGCTCCCGCCTCGGCAAGGCCTTCCTCAATTTCCTCGGCATAACGCGTCTGGAGGACGGCCAATTCGCGTTTGAAACCGGTGGTCTCAACGTTGGCCAGGTTGTGCGCTATGACTTCGAGCCGGGTCGCCTGGGCGTGGGCACCGTCTGCCGACATGTAAAGCCCGTATGGCATGCTCGCCTCGCATTACACTGCACGAACACGCCCCCCTGCAATCAATCACCGCCGTCGCCTCGGCGGACAACATTCCGTCGTGCTCCGTATGCAACGATTGTGCCAAGCCTGCTATCAGATTGAAGAAATCGTTCGTTAAACGGCGCAATCGCTTAGCGAACAACCGTTTAGACATTCACGTCGCCATGGAATGCTCAATTCCATCGGCGGTCTCCTCCGCGGGGAACCGGCAGAATCGGCCATAGGAAAGCGCGGAATCGGCTAAACGAAACCGCCCTGTTAGCCGTCGGTGTCAGAACGATCGGCTGCGGACGGCTCGGGAAGCAAGTCCTTGCCGGAAACGCTCGCTTCCTTCGACTCCGCTTCCAGATGCCGCATTTGGCTTGGAGGCACGACCACGCCGCAACTGACGATGAACTGAATCGCCTCGTCGAAGGAGATTCTCAGATCAACCGTTTCGCTCTTCTTGACGGTTAGCGTGAACCCGGTCATCGGCATGGGTGACGTGGGAATCAGCACGGACAGCACGGGCTCGTTCGCTGCGGCCTCAATGTCCAACAAGCTCTCACCCGTTACCAGGGCCAGGGACCAGATGCCCTTGCGGGGCCACTCAACCGCGACCACTCGGGAGTACTCGATCTCCCGCTCGCTCAACACAAAATCGCTGACCTGCTTGACCGATCCGTACACGTTACGGACCAACGGAACCCGGTTCACGCCGCGCTCAAACTGCCCCCAGAAGAACCGGCCGATACCGGCAGCCATGAACTTGCCGAGCAAATAGAGAACCAGGACAAACAGGGACAGAAAGAAAGGAACACTGATGTGCGGCCGTAGGAACTTGCTCCGCACGTAGACTTCGTAGACCGTGCGTCCGGTTGCCTCCTCGGGCCGGTCCGAAAATGTTTGCTCCACGGAGTGTTCCAGCCAGACATAGCTGGGAACGTAGTCCCCGTTGTCCAGGCGGACATAGTCGGCAGGCATGTCGGCCGGAATATATGCCCCCTGGCGAGTTGGTCGGTACGCATTGCCTCGGATCGTGACTTCGGCCGTCGCTCGCTGCTCCGCTGAGAGCCTTCTCAGCCTGTCTCGCTCGCCAGGCGGCAACTTCGCTTCCGGCACTTCGCGTCTCACATCCTCCACCGCCCACAACATCATCGCCTGAGTCCCCGACATGACAGGATCGACGAGATATTTGTGAACGGTGCCGCCCACCCACAGAAAGATCACAATCGTCAGCAGTGGCGGAAGCACGACCGCCAGGCCGCGGAGCACGGCCGTCCGGAACGGCAGAAACGACGAGCGTCCCGCCTTTTCCTTGCCCTGATCCTGTTGTCTCTTCCTTGCGTTCATATCAACCTAACTTGACCTTCTCACCGGCCTGCCAGGCCTCTCTGGCCAACGCAGTCAACGCCCCGTTGCTGCTCTCCCTACGACGACCGCACAAACCGCGTTCACGCCGCCCTTCTTCAGGACCTTCGTAACCTCGTTACATGTGGCTCCCGTGGTCATGACGTCGTCAACCACGATCACTCGGGTGCCCCCTAAACCGTAGCCCCTGCGGAGTGAAAAGGCACCGCGAACGTTGCGAAATCGTTCAGCGTGACCTAAGTCCTTCTGGGGACGTGTGTTGCGATTCCGAACCAAGACCCCCGTCAGGACGGGGACCCCCACTTGCCGCGACAATTCTTCGGAAAGGACCTGCGCGCTGTTCACTCCCCTCCAGATCCGACGACCCCAATACATCGGGATCGGCACGATGCAGTCTGCGTCAAATCCTCGCAACAAATGCTCCCTCCGAACTGCCAGTAATTGGGCGATTCCCGTGGAAAGACACTCGCCGGAGGGACGCTTCATTGTAAGGATCGCTTCGCGGAGGTCGCCCCGATACCAACCGAGGGATATCACCGAGTCGAACCGAAACTTGGCCTCCCGGCACCTCAGACACGCTGTGCCGTCGCCACCGTGCCTCTGACCGAACTGGCCACAACGAGGGCAGAAGGCGTCGTCATTTGACAAGACGGCCTGGCAATCCGCACACAGAGGAATCCGGTCGAATTCCGGCAAGTCGATGCCGCATCGGGCACATTGAGGAGGTAGAAGCAGATCGGTGGCGCTCTGCTTCAGACGGTTCAGAATCCACCAACTCCCACGTGCCAACCCAACCAAAGGTACCTTCCTTCCGTAAGTCGTCTTTCTCCACTTCTAGCCCATTCTTCCGAGCGGTTCGTGTTCCTGCAAGGGCCGTCTGCCGTGAAACGCGTCCTCCGTGAACCCGCGGGCGGGCAATTCTGTCGTTGTCGTATTGTCGGTCCGTTCGCCAGCGAAGGGTCCGGTGCCGGCAAGGTGTTGGAAACAGATGGATCTTGACTTGAACCGCCGGGCTGCCCTATGCTGCCGAACCGTCCCGGCTTGGGCCGCCTTCCCAGGCAAGCGGACGAAACGAAAGCCGCCCTGAAATGTCGGAAACCCTTACCACAATGGTCGCTGATCCTGCGGAGAAGTCCCCGGACCAGGTCAAACGAACCGCCCCTTCACGCTGCCGTGAGACGCAGTCGCGCGGCCTGAGCCAGCGTGCCCGTCGAGCTCAGGGCGAAACAGTCGTCAGTACGCTGATGGCCAAGACTCTTGCCCATCCCGAGTTGATCTCGCTGGCCGCCGGTTTTGTGGATGCCACAAGGTTGCCGGTCGAGACGATGCTGAAGGCAACGGGTGCAGTGCTGGCAGATGGGAAGCGTGCTCGCGCGGCACTCCAATACGGCACCACCGCCGGATACGCGCCTTTGCGCCAGGCCATTTTCGATCGCCTGTTGGTTGCCGACGGACAGACTGCTGAACAGGCGGGGCTGACGTTGGGTCAAATCGTGATCACCTCCGGCAGCAATCAACTCCTGCATCATGTGGGCGAGGTACTGCTCGACCCGGACGATATCGTGCTCTGTGCCGCACCGAGTTACTTTGTGTTTCTCGGAATCATCGAGAGTCTGGGAGCAGTCACCGTCGGCGTGGAGGCAGACGAACAGGGAATCGTCCCGGAAGCCGTGGAGGCAACGCTGGCCGCGTTGGAGAAACAGGGTCGCGCCGGCCGAGTCAAGGCGATCTACGTGACGTCCTACTTCGACAATCCGTCGGGCGTATCCGTCTCCAGTCGGCGGCGTCCAGCCTTGGTCGACATCGCCGCCCGGCATGGCCTGTACCTGATCGAGGATGTGGCCTATCGCGAGTTGCGCTATCGTGGCGACGATCTCCCCAGCCTGCGCTCGTTTGACGCCGGCGGAGACACCGTGATCCAGGCCGGGACTTTCTCGAAGTCGTTCTCGCCCGGGATTCGCGTGGGCTGGGGAGTTCTTCCGCGTGAACTGGTCGGCCCCGTCCTCGCCCAGAAGGGGCACCTGGATTTCGGATCCGCGAATTTCAACCAGACCTTGATGGCCGAAGTGTTTGCACGAGACGCGTTCGATCCCCACGTGCAGCGGCTGCGAGACCATTATCGGGAGAAAATGAACGCTGCTCTCCAGGCGGTCGACGAATTCCTGCGTCCCATTGACGGGGTGCGGTGCGAGTCGCCGGCCGGCGGATTGTACGTTTGGCTGCGGCTCCCCGAAACGATCGACACAGGCCTGGAGGGACCACTCTTCGATCGTGCCGTCGAGGAAGGGGTCCTGTACGTCCCCGGGGAAGTGTGCTATCCGCGGGAGGGTGTTCCCGTCGGCCGGAATACGATCCGGCTGAGTTTCGGTATCCAGTCGTGCGAGAGTATCCGCGACGGCGTCAAATCGCTGGCCCGGGCAATTCGCCGCCTCGATTGAAGTCAAGGAATGACGAGTTGATCATGTGGATCATCGATCGCTATATGCTGCGGCAATTCCTCTCCACGTTCGTGATCTGCTGCCTGAGCCTGTTCGGGCTCTACGTGGTTTTCGACCTGTTCACGAATCTGGAGGAATTCCTCCGTTGCGGCCGGGAGCAGGACGGCGGAGTCCTTTCGCTGATCGCCTCGTTCTACGGCTACCAGACGGCGGTCTTCTTCGACCAGACGGCGGGATTGCTCGCCTTGGTGGCAGCCATGTTCACCGTGGCCTGGATTCAACGGCACAACGAGCTGACAGCCTTGATGGCCGCCGGCATCGCCAGGACTCGCGTTGCTGCGCCGGTGATCGTCGCGGCTGTTTTCGTCGCATTCCTGGCTGCCGCCAACCGTGAATTGCTCATCCCGCAGATTCGTGACCCCCTGTCGCGTCGGCCTCAGGACCTTATCGGCGACGTCGGTCAGCCGATGAAGCTGACACCCGACAACCTGACCGACATCCTCTTCCAAGGGAAAGCGACGTTCGCCAACGAAGAGCGTATCAGCAAACCCGATCTTCGCCTCCCCCAGGCCTCTCCCCTGGGCCGATACGGGCAGAGGCTGACCGCCGAGAACGCCTACTACAAGCCGGCTGACGGCAATCATCCCGGCGGCTACTTGCTGCGCGGTGTTTCCAAGCCCCCTGGCCTGGCCGACAAAGAATCGCTCCTGCTCGACCGGAAGCCGATCGTGATCACACCTCGTGACGCCGCCTGGCTCAAGCCGGACGAGTGCTTCGTGGTGAGCGGCATCACGTTCCGGCAGATCTCCGGCGGAGACAATTGGCAGGCCCACTCTTCGACGTCCGAACTGATCGCCGGATTGCGCAATCCCAGTCTCGACTTCGGGGCCAACCTCCGCGTGGCAATCCACGCGCGGATGGTTCAGCCGTTTCTCGACGTCACTCTGCTCTTCTTGGGGTTGCCGCTCGTGCTGCGGCGAGAGAATCGCAACGTGTTCCTGGCGATCGGAACCAGCGCCGCGGTGGTTTCGCTGTTCATGATCGTGACGATCGCTTGCCGCCAACTCGGCGCGTCTCTCTGGATCAGCCCGGCATTGGGAGCGTGGCTTCCCCTCTTCATCTTCGTGCCGCCTGCCGTCGTACTGACCGAGACCATGCGGCGGTGAACTCGTTTGTGGACGACAGTCCAGCCGCTCCAGATGCCTGAATAGGCAGGAATGCAATCTACCGTCGCCACCACGGTACGTCGTCCGAGGCCGGCTTCTTCTCCTCGGGTTTGGCAACGCCTGCCGGCGACGGCTCGCCGCCTTCGCTCGGCGGGCCCGAACTTGGCGGGCCCGGAGCCGGCGGCCCGGAGCTCGGCGGCCCCTTGGCGTCAAAACCGGGTTGTTTTGCGGCCGCGAGACACTCGTCAGGAGTGATCACACCATCATCGTTCAGGTCGTAGCTCAAATACCGATGAGCCTCGCTGTCCGTCCAACTGCTGGAGAATTCCGCCATCGTGACCTGACCGTCCTTGTTGCTGTCGCGCGACTCAAACCAGTCGGGAAGCCCTTCGGGCAACCGTTCGGTGGGTGAGAGGAACCGAGAAGACTTCTTTACAGTTTGCGAATTCTCTCCCTGATCGCCACGGTCGTCGCGGCCGTCGCCTCCGCGACCGCCCCCTCGATCACCTCCTTGATCGCCACCTCGGTCACCACCGCGATTGCCGCCCATGTAGGCAGCAACCCGTGACACCATTTCGTCCCGGTCAATCCGACCATCGTGGTTGCGGTCGATCTCGTTGGGATCGCCCCGCACGCCCTCCCATTCCCCCTTGTCGCGTTCCAGGACGCCGTTGCCGTCGCGATCGTAACGGCGCATCATCATCTCGGCGAAGCCCTGCGCTCGTGCGTTCTGCTCGTCATCGGAGCCGCCGCGGGCCGACGTACTGCGCCCCGACGACGTCGGTTCGGGGGGCCGTTCACCGAAAGCGAGTATCGCCGTCGCCTCTTGGGGAACGCCGAAGCCGGGCACGAGCGGCTCCGGTTCTTTCTTCTTGCCGCCGCCGAATTGTTCGGACGCCTTCTCGCGAAGCTTGGCAATGGCCACGGGTCTGCTGAAATCGACCCCCATGCGTTCTCCGATGAACCCGAGAAACCGGCGCCGATCCTCCGGCACTTCCTTCGGATCGATCACGCCGTCCCGGTTGGCGTCGAAACCGCGAAGCATCCCTTCAAACCGGGCAAACCGGTCCTCCGCAGACTCCCCTCCTTCGCCGGGTGGGGTGAATCCTCGCCCTCCTCGGTCTCTCCCGCCGCTCCGATCCCCCCCGCCGCCGGAACTGCCGCCACGATCGCCCCCACCCCGTGTGAATCCGCTCGGACCGCCGCCACGATCCTCGCCCCCTCGTGAAAATCCGCCGGGCCCTCCCATGGGCCCACCGGGGCCACCCATGAATCCACCAGGGCCCCCACCAGGCATCATCCCCCCGGGGCCGCCAAACCCGCCCCGCATTCCCCCGCGGTCGCCACCCCCGCCCCTATCTCCGCGCATCGACGGCGGTTGCGCAGCGACACGATTCGCCCACAAAACGACACTCACCATCAAAATGGAGAATTTCAGCCAATTAGCCATGGTGAACCCCTTGATTGGAGGGTCAGCAGAGAGCTTTGATATTTCGTCTCAGCGGCTCGCAGGCCTTGTGCGACGAGATGCCAAACCGGCAGCCTAGCAGGGAGTGCCTATTTATTAGTCTATCAAGACCGGACCGCAAGGCCATGGTGTTCTTTCGCAGATGCCTCGCGTATGCTGTGGGAGGTCCCTCATACTATGAACCCCGGGCGGTCAGGAGGGTTCCTGATCTGGGCAGGAGAATCGCCGGCTTCGCGATGGGAAACGCCCATTTCTGAACCAGGGCCCAAAGCGACGGCGTCAAGTCTCGCGGGGCAACCACGTCGAATCGTGGCTCCCCCGAAACCCGTCCGGTGAAGTGGTGTTAAATGGATTGTCCGGCTGCGCATGGTGTCGTGTCGCCGGCAAGATTCTCCTCTAAACGCATTTTCGCTAGAAGAAAAGGAGCTCGTCGATGAAGCGTACCCCCCGTTTGATGGCAGTGGCGGTGTTTGCCATGAGTGTTGCGTTGATTGCCGGTTCGGCCATGGCCCAACCGGGTGGACGTGGTCGCGGCGGCCCCGGCGGTCCCGGCGGCCCGGGCGGCTTCGGCGGCTTTGGAATGCGAGCTCCCGGTGGCGGCTCCGGCGGAGTGCTCAACCTGCTTCGTGCGGAAGTGGTTCGAACCGAGGTCGGCATCGATGAGGCCACCTATGAGAAGGTCCGCGAGGTCTCCCGTGAGGCCATGGAAGCCGGACGCGGCGATTTCGAGGGCTTTCGCGAGCTTTCTGAGGAACAGCGCCGAGCTCGAATGGAGGAAATGCGGGCCCAGTGGCAGGAACGCATGAAGGCACAGGAGAAGAAGGTCGAGGAGGTCGTCGGCACGGAGAAGTTCGGCCGCCTCAAAGAGATCGAACTCCAGATGGCCGGCGTTGAAGCTCTGACGCGGGAGGATGTGGGCAACTTCCTCAAGCTGACCGAGGAGCAGAAAAAACAGATTACTGACATCATGGGGGCCAATCAAGAGGCAGCCCGCGAGAAGATGGAAGCGGCCTTGCCCGGCGGCTTCAGCGCGATGCGCGACATGGACGAGGCCGCCCGCAGGGCTGCCTTCGAGAAGATGGGTGCCATTCGCACCGAACTCCGGAAGGAGATGGAGACGAAGCTGATGGGCGTCCTCACCGACGAGCAGAAAGAGAATCTCGGCAAAATGATGGGGCAGCCCTTCGCCAAGATGGATGAACTCCGCGAACAGTTGCGAGCCGAATTCGGCCGGGGCGGCGATCGAGGCGGTGACCGCGGCCCAGGTGCCCGAGGCGATCGAGGTGGCGACCGAGGTGATCGCGGGGGCGACCGAGGGCCACGAGGCGACGGCGAGCGTCGACCGCGGCGTCCCAACGCCTGACCGTGAGGCCCACCCAATCGCTGACCTCGGGTCGGTGATAGTCAAACCATGGTCCCGGTCCGCCACCCCCCCATTACGGAGGAGGAGGCGCCGGGACGCGTCGTTTCTTCCTAAATAGAATGAAAGTAGTGGACGGACACAGCGGTAAGGCCGTATGGTGGATGTTGGTGGGCTAAACCTTGACGAGGAAATGCGTTGGCTCCCCTCCAGGAGCGACTCAACAGCGGAATCGACCGGTCGGCGGGCGGTGGTCGCTCAGGCCGACATGGCTTCGGCCTGCCTCGTCAAGATCCACCGGACTGGGCCTTCCTCCCAAATGATGGAATCGAGTGATGGAAGCCGGTGAAGTCTTATTGAAAAAGGGCCTGCTCGACCCCAGGCAACTCGAGCAGTCGCGACGCGCCCAAACCGACGGAATGCGACTGGACGAGGCCGCCGTACAACTCGGATTTCTGACCGAAGAGGCGGCATTGCGCGCCTTGGGCGAAGAGGTCGGCGTACGCTTCGTCGATCTCAATGAAACGAAGGTCGATCTTTCCCTCCTCAAGGGCTTTCCGGCCAAGCTCATCCATCGCGAGTCGGTCTTTCCCATCGAGCAGCGCAACGGCTCCCTGATCGTCGCCACCAGCGACCCCTTCAATCTCTACGCCCTGGACGAAATCAGTTCGGCCACCGGCAAGTCGGTGATCCCCGTGCTGGCCTCGGGCGAGGAGATCTCCAAGCTTATCAAAACCCATTTTGGCGTCGGCAGCGAGACGATCGAAGGCCTGATCGCCCAGGCGGACGACTCTCCGATCGAACTGCTGGAAGAGATCGAGTCCGACGGGTCGGAACTCTCCCAGATGGCCCAGGAGCCGTCGGTGATCCGCCTGGTCAACGAGATCCTGCTCGAGGCCCTGGAGTCGCGAGCCAGCGACGTCCACGTCGAATCGGAAGCCGAGTCGCTGAGAGTCCGCTATCGCATCGACGGCGTCCTTCACCCGCAGCCCGTGCCTCCCGAGATCAACCGATTCCGTTCGGCCATCATCAGCCGTCTCAAGATCATGGCCCGAATGAATATCGCGGAGCGCCGGCTGCCGCAAGACGGGCGGATTCAATTGAAGGTTGCCGGACGCGAGGTCGACGTGCGTGTATCCGTGCTGCCCATGATCCACGGAGAAGGCGTCGTGCTCCGCCTCCTGGACAAGAGCTCGATCGACTTCTCGCTCGAGAAGTTGGGGATGCAGCCGAGCATACTGGCGATGTTCAAGGAAATCATCCACCTGCCGCACGGCATTGTGCTCTCTGTGGGCCCCACCGGCTCCGGAAAGACTACCACCCTCTACGGCTCGCTCCTGGAGATCCGCTCGCCCGAGACCAAGATCATCACCACGGAAGACCCCGTCGAATACCAGTTGGCGGGCATCAACCAGATCCAGGTACACAGCAAGATCGGTTTGACGTTCGCCCATTGCCTCCGCAGCATCCTGCGCCACGACCCCGACGTGGTCCTCGTCGGCGAAATCCGCGACCTGGAGACGGCGGAGAATGCGATCCAGGCGTCGCTCACCGGTCACATGGTGTTCAGCACCTTGCACACCAACGACGCCGCCGGGGCGTACACCCGTCTGACCGACATGCAGGTCGAACCGTTCCTGGTCGCCAGCACCCTCGAAGCCGTGATGGGCCAACGTCTGCTTCGCGTGCTCTGCAAAGAATGCCGCGAGGAGTATGAGCCGAATCCGACCGAGCTGCCTGCCGATTTTCCCGTCGACCGCTTGGGTAGCAACGGCAAGATCTACCGCCCCCATGGATGCCGGGCCTGCCGGCACTTGGGCTATCGCGGGCGAATCGGCCTGTTCGAGTTGCTGGTGACGACCGAAGAGATCCGCCGGCTGGCCCACGACCGGGCCAACACCTGGTCGATCCAGAAACAAGCCCGACAGCAAGGTATGATGACCATGCGCGAGGACGGGTGGGAGAAAGTCCTTTCGGGAATCACCACGATCGAGGAAGTTGTTCGGGTGACGAAGGAGAACCCCTATTGACGGTCTGTGCGCAAGTATTTCGAGTTTTGTGGCTTCCATGATTCGGAAGTTGCCACCAGGGTAAGTCGATGCCAGAGTTCTCCTACATTGCCCGCACTCCTGAAGGCGAGAAGGTCACCGGAGCGCTGACCGCGGGGACGGAACGCGAGGTCCTGGCCAACCTGGCCGGACGTTCCCTTTTCCCCGTCGAGGTCCGTGCCGACTCGCCGGCTAGTACTCCCACGACCGTCCGCCGGGTGCCTGCCCAACTGCGCGCCACGATGTATGCTCAGTTGTCCGATCTGCTGCGAAGCGGCGTGCCCCTGCTACGAAGCCTGGCGGTGCTCATGCGACAGACGACCCATTCGGGCCTCAAGGAAGTCCTGGCAGAAGTCTATCGCCACGTCGAAGACGGTGCCACGCTTGCCGAGGCCATGGGGCGATACCCCCGCGTTTTCGGCGAAATGTCGATCAGCATGATCCGCGCCGGCGGCGAGGGCGGGTTTCTCGAAGAGGCCCTGTCCCGAGTGGCCGATTTCACCGAGACCCAGGAAGATCTCCGCAAGCGAACGGCCGGTGCCCTGGCCTACCCGGTTTTTCTGGGGATCGTGGGGACGCTGGTGGTGGTCGTCCTGATGATCTTCTTCGTGCCCAAGTTCGAGAACCTGTTCGACGATCTCCGTACCCGCGGCGAACTGCCGGCAGTTACGGACATGCTGCTGAACACGAGCGCCGTGATGGGCGCCTACTGGCCGTATATCACGGTGGGAATCGTGATCGCGGGCTTATTCGTGGCTCGCTGGCTCAAGACCGACCAGGGCCGGTTGATGCTCGACCGGGTCCGCATCAGGCTGCCCATCGTCGGCAAAGTCTTTCTCAGCCTGGCCGTGGCCCGATTCTGCCGCGTGCTGGGGACGCTGCTTCACAACGGCGTACCCATCGTCCGCTCCCTGGAGATTTCGGCCGACGCCACCGGCAACCGCGTGCTGGGCCTGGCCGTCCTCGAAGCCTCCGAGAACATCTCGGGGGGCGAGTCGCTGGCCGGCCCCTTGGCCGCCAGCGGGCATTTCCCGCCCATGGTCGTCGAGATGGTGGCCGTGGCCGAAGAATCGAATACCCTGGAGAACGTGCTGCTCGATATCGCCGATTCGCTCGAACGACGAACCTGGCGGCAACTCGATATTGCCGTGCGTCTCATCGAACCGATCATGTTGCTGATGCTCGCCGGCGCCGTCCTGACCCTGGTGATCGCGCTGCTCCTGCCGGTGCTGAAGATGAGCACGCAGATCTAGGCGTGCACTGGGAATGGGAGCCATTTGTGAGACACTCTGAAAAACGACGTAAACATGTGGAGGAGTCAATGAAGATGACAAAACACCCCCAATGTCGCAGTGGGCGGCGGGCCTTCACACTTATGGAAGTGTTGCTCGTCCTCGTGATCCTGGTCGTGATCGCGTCCTTTGCCTTCACGGCCCTTGGCCCTGTCCGAAAACAGGCCAATGTGAAAGCCGCTCGCACCCAGATCGGCGTCTTCGAGTCGGCACTTGGCCTGTACCAGGTCAATATCGGCGACTATCCCGCCACCGACCAGGGCCTTGAGTCCCTGCGCGAGGCTCCGAGCGATCTAGTCGATCCCGACGCCTGGCTCGGCCCGTACTTGCAGAAGCCGGTTCCCAAAGACCCCTGGGGACAGCCCTACCAGTATGAGTATCCCGGCACGCACGACGAGAACATGCCCGACATCTGGTCGATGGGGCCCGACATGGTCGACGGCACCGACGACGACGTAGGAAACTGGGTGGACGAGGAATAGGTCGACCGCCAGGATGCAGGGATGCCAGGCAGGTCCCGGGCGCCGCACGAGACCTGCGAGGAACAACGAATCAACAAGTGTCGTTGTTCGCTCCGCGAACAAACGCCTTTTCGCGGAGCGAAAAGCGACTATACGCGACCGCGATTCCCTGCCCGGTCCTCAAGGAGAATCGCTGCACAATCCGGGTCCCCGTGCAGAGCCCGGGATCCATATGGTCCTCCAATCCCATGCATCGACGATCGCCGACAACCGATCGCAAGGCCACTACGCTCATCGAGGTTCTCCTCGTCCTGGCCTTGCTCGTCATGCTGGCAGCCATGACCTGGCCGGCCCTGGATCGCCCCATGGCCGATCAGCGACTCCGCAAGGCCGCCGACAGGGTGCGAACGGCATGGGTCAGGGCAAGAATCGACGCCATGTCGACCGGACGAACCTACGTCTTCCGCTGCACTTTCGAGTCCGACGAGTACACTGTCGAGTCGCAGGCCGGTGTGGAATCCGTCGAAACCATCACCAGCTCAAACCAGGGCCAATTCGACGATTCCACCGCCGTGGCGACCGCCGAACCGCTTTCGACCAGGACCCGGAAACTACCCAAGGATATCCGCTTCGTGGAGGGCGAGGTGACAGAAGACACCCGGGCCACCGCCGTGGAAACCCTGACCGAGAACACAACGGCCGATGCGGGCCAGTGCTCCGACCCGATCCTCTTCTTTCCCGACGGCACCACCTCCACGGCAACGCTCGTCCTGGAAAGCAAGTATGAGCGACGTATCGAACTCTCCCTGCGAGGGCTCACCGGCGTGACCACCGTCGGCGACACCTATCCGGCCGAGGACTCCACCGGTGCCATCCAACAGTAGAACCCTCCCAAGTCAGACTGCTGCACGACGACGTGTGCCCCGTCAGCGAGGTGTGCCACTGCTTGCCTGCAAGCAGTGCTCTTCACGAAAGAGAACACGGCACTGCTTGCAGGCAAGCAGTGGCACACGCGGTCAACGGCAAGGGGCAAGAAAGGGTTTCTCCCTGCTCGAAATCGTACTCGCCCTGGCCATCCTGAGCGGTTCGATGGCCGTGTTGGGCGAGGCGGTGCGTCTTTCCATGGAGAACGCCCGCGTTACACGCAACCTGACCGATGCGCAGCTCTACTGCGAATCGAAGATGGCCGAACTTCAGGCCGGCTTTCTGTCGACCGACGGCGTCAGCGACATGCCGATCGAGCCCATGGCCGATTCGATGCTGGAGTCCGACTCCGAATCCGTCGGCGCCAACTGGCTCTATTCGGTGCAATCGGAACTGATCGACGACGGGCTCCTCCTCGTTTCCGTCACCGTCACGCAGGATCCAAATACGGTGAAGAAGCCCGTTTCTTTCACCATGACGCGAATGGTGCTCGACACGTCAACCATGACTACAGAAACAACGGAGGAAACGCTGTGAGCCGGCCTCCGTTGCCAAAAAACGTCAGACCAAACAGACGGCGGGCGTTCACGCTCATCGAGGTGTTGCTCTCGCTGGGCCTGGCCGCGCTGGTCATGGCGGCGATTGCGACGGCCATCGACGTACACCTGCGATGCCTGCAAATCGGACGAACCAATGTCGAGGAAGCCCAACTCGCCCGGACTCTGCTCCTCCGCATCGGCGACGACCTGCGAAACGTGGCCGTGATCAACCCGGTCGACTCGACGAAGATCGTCACTCCTTCAGCTACAGCTACTACCGGAACCACCCCTCCTGGCCAGAACACGGACAGCACCGCAACAACCGATACAACGACCACCACGACAGAAACGGAAGACGAATACGTCCTGGGCATCTACGGCGAGTCCGACTGGATCCAGATCGACGTGCGGCGTGCGCCCCGCCTCGACCAATTCGACTACGAAACGCTGCCGGGCGGATCGGAGTTGCTGCCCGACCGGGTCAGCGGAATCAAGACGGTCGGCTACTCGCTGCACGAGGAAACGGGCCTGACGGCCGCGGGCGGAGAATACCGCGGCGGACTCCTGCGGCGCGAAATCGACCACGCCCTGACCCGCTGGGCCGAGGATACGGGCTCGCTCACCTCCGCCGACCAGGAACTCGAACCGATCGCCCCCGAGGTGATCGACCTCGAATTCCTCTACTACGACGGCAGCCAGTGGATCGACAACTGGGACAGCACCGAAATGGGCGGCCTGCCGATCGCCGTCCACGTGTCGATGGTGATCGTGCCGCGCGAACAGCTTAAGCGGTTCACCAAAGACTCGAACGAAACATCCCAGCAGCTCGACCAGTCGGCCAACTACGTCTACTCGCTCACCGTCGCCCTCCCCGTCGCCGAAGGCGACCAGTCGAGCGACACCACCTCGGAAGAAACCACCGGAAGCACCGAAGCGGAGGAGATGTCGCAATGAACGATCCTCAAGCGCTTCGCCGGACTAAATCCGAAATACGAAGCACGAAATCCGAAACAAATCCAAAATCGGAAATGCCAATTCCAGAAACCCCTTGTGTTGGCTCAACTCCAGGCGTGCAAAGTCACGGCAAGGTGGCTGCTCGTTTGAGGCCTTTGCATTTGGATCATTGGAGCTTTGTTTCGGATTTCGTGCTTCGGATTTCGGATTTCGCGGTATTTGGTGCCGTTCCACGTCGGAAGACGCACACGCCGGTTCCGACTCGTTCTTCCCTGCCCCGCAAGCGCCGCGCCATGGTCCTGGTCGTCGTGATGGTCGTCGTCGCCCTGTTGTCGCTGGCGGCCCTGACGTTCTCCCAGTTGATGCTGGCCGAACGCGAAGCCACCGAACTCACGGGCCGGCGCTTGCAGGCCCGCGAACTGGCCGAGTCGGGAATCGACTACGTTCGCTACCTGCTGGCGCAAGACGAAACGAGCCTCGACGAACTGGGCGGCATCTACAACAACCTCTACCAACTCTCCGGCAACCTCGTCGTCGACGACCTCGATCTCCGCGATCGCGGCCGGTTCGCCGTCATTTCGCCGAATATGGAAAACGGCTACTACTCGGGAATCCGCTACGGCCTGGAAGACGAGTCGACCAAGCTCAATCTCAACGCCGTGGCCCAGATCGATGCGAAGTTACCAGGTACCGGGCGCGAGATCCTGTTGAAGCTGCCAAGTATGACCGAAGAGATCGCCGATGCGATCCTCGACTGGATCGACGCCGACGACGAGACGCGGGAGTTCGGCGCAGAATCCGACTACTACTCGACCCTCGTCCCGGGCTACGCCCCGAAGAACGGACCGCTCGATTCGATCGACGAACTGCTCCTCGTCCGCGACGTCACCCCCTGGCTCCTCTACGGCGTCGATGGCAACCGCAACAACAACACCGACGGAACGGAACCCGACAGCCAAAGCCTCGTCGACGTCGACAACACCGACGGTTCCCTCAACAGCGGCTGGGCCGCCTATCTCACCGTGCATAGCTTCGAGAGCAACACGAGCGAAGAAGGTGAAGAGAAGATCGACCTGAACCAGGACGATCTCGAAGCACTTTACGACGAACTCGCAGAGGCCCTCTCGGCCGATTGGGCCGCGTTCATCGTGGGCTTTCGGCAAAATGGAGGCTCAACGCCTGCGGCCAACGCACAAGACGCTTCTTCCATCCAGCGCGACACGATCAATTTCGGGGGAACTGGAACGAACACTACTGGCACTGGTGGCGGTGGCACAACTGGAAGTGGCACATCGAGCGCCGGCACTACGATCTCCAGCGTGCTCGATCTGGTAGGTGTGGGCACACAAGTCAACACAACCCAGGGCAGCGGAAGCGGCGGGGGCAGCGGCAAGACTGCTCTGGCACCCATCCTGGACGAGGACTCCTCCGAATTGGCAGCCGAATTGATCAACCTGCTGGACGCGGTCACCGTATCCACAGAAGAGACCCTCGCAGGCAGGATCAACATCAACCAGGCCTCGCGGACGGTGCTGTTGACGATCCCGGGCATGACGGAGGAGGCGGCCGACAACATCCTTTACAACCGCATCGAGGATCCCCTCGAAGCCGACGACGACCAGGCCTATTCGGTCTGGCCGTTGATCAAAGGAGCGGTCGACCTGGCAACCATGAAGAGCCTGGAACCCTACGTTTGCACGGGGGGAGCCGTATATCGGGCGCAGATTGTGGGATATTACGACGGTGGGGGCCCCAACGCCCGCCTCGAGGTCCTATTTGACGCTACTCAGAGCCCCCCAGCCGTATTATCCTGGAATGATATAAGCCACCTCGGACAAGGCTACCCCCTCGAGATGCTCGGAATCGACTGAACCCTGACCCCCGAACCCTGACAACTCCCCATGGCACGATACGTCGCAATCGAATGGAACGAGCAGGAAGCCCGGCTGGCGGTGGCCGGCGGGCGCCCCGGACAGGCCGTCTTCGAGCAGGCCTTCAGCGTGTCGCTGCTATCGCCCGATCCGTCGGCCGATGCTGCACCAGCCGACCCGGGCGAGCGGATCGCGGCTGCCCTGGCGGCTCGTGGAATCGCCAAACTCCCCGCCCTGGTCGCCTTGGGACGCGGCAAGCTCGAATTGCGCCAGTTGTCGCTCCCGCCGGCACCCGACGACGAACTGCCCGACCTGGTGCGTTTTCAGGCGATGCGCGAATTTGGGTCCATGCAAAGCGACTGGCCCCTCGATTTCATCCCCTTGGATAGCGATCCGGCACAGGCCCGCACCGTTCTGGCGGCCGCCGTAGCGCCCGAGCAGATGAGCGAGATCGAAACCCTGTGCCACAAAGGCGGCCTGAAACCGGCACGGGTCTTACTGCGTCCCTGCCCGGCAGCTTCTCTCTATTGCCGCGCCCACCCGGCGGAAACGCCCGGCCAGGTCCGCCTGCTGATCGATCTGCTCGGAGACGAAGCCGATCTGACGGTGGTTCGCGATCAAACCGTTGTCTTCCTCCGCACGGCGCGTCTCTCCGGCAATCCGCTCGATTCGACCGATGCGGCCGACGTGCTCGAAGCAGAAATCCGCCGGACGATGGCCGCCGCCCAGAACCTTCTCAAAGGACAGAAGGTCGAATCGCTTCTGCTGTTCGGCACGAGCTTGAGGCACAACGGACTACGCGACACTTTTCACAAGCGGTTCCAACTCCCTGTCGGCGTTCACGACCCCTTTGATGGCCTCAAGCTCAAGGGAGACCTTCGCCGAAACGTCCCGGCGGACAGCGACCGCTTCGCCCCCTTGCTGGGAGCCTTGCTCGATGAGATCCAGCGGGAGAGGCCGGCCCTCGACTTCCTCCACCCGCGCCGACCCCAGGAGAAGCACACGCAGAAGAACGTGGTCACCGGGGTGGGCCTGGCGGCCGCCGTAATCGTGCTCGGCCTGCTCTTGTTCAGCTTCGTCCAGAAGCGGACGCTGGAGAACGACAACCAGCGGCTGTCCGCCGAACTGACCACACTGAAAAAGGAGGTCAAGAAGGCGGAGAATACGATCGAAATGGCCAAGGCAGTGCAGGACTGGAAGGCGGGTGAAGTCCATTGGCTCGACGAGTTGCGTTGGATTTCAGAACGTGCTCCGTCCGCCGAAGACGTCGTCTTCACCCAGATGACGCTCACCTCCAACAAGCAGAGCAGCCAGGTCGCCGTTGTGGGCGTCGCCAAGGATCTGGAGGCCTATTCGGCCATGGAACAGAACCTCAACGACGAGAAACACGCGGTCAAGTCGGGGCCCTCGGGTCGAGACGAGTCGCAGAAGGGCTATTCCCATAAGTTCGACTCGACCATTCTGCTTGCGACGGAGAAGAAGTGATGGCACTCAACAAACGAGAACGAAACCTCGCAATCGCAGCCGGAGTGCTTCTGGTGCCGTTTGCCGTCTGGCTGGTAGCCGGCGCTTTCGGCGGGTCGACCACGGCGCTCCGTGCCGCAAACGCCAACCACGTCAACGAAATCAACAAGGCGAAGAAGACGATCCGCGTCGCCCGGGAGGCCCAGCAGAAGCTGGACGCCTGGAACCGCATGAGCCTGCCCCGCGACGTCGAGGCGGCCGGCTCGCGCTACAAGTTGTGGCTCATGGAACTCTGCGAGTCCGACCGGTACGCCGCCAAGTTCCAGAACCACCAGGTCAAGCCGATGAAGAACCAGCCGATCAGCGGCGTCGGCCAGCAATTGAGCTTCAGCGTGAGCGGCGTGGCTTCCCTCGAACAACTGACCCGCTGGCTCTATGGCTTCTACTCCGCCGACTACCTGCACCAGATCAAGGGGCTGACGATCACGCCTTTGGAGGAGTCGAAAAAGCTGAATATCTCGATCCAGGTGGAGGCGCTGGCTCTTAGCAGCGCAGCCGACGCGGAAGGAGAGCCGCGAGCGCAGACCCTTCAGGAACTTCCCGAGGATGCCGTCGACAAGGAATTGCTCGACAAGTATTGCGATGCGATCAGCGACCGGGCGATCTTCTCGCGTTACACGCCCCCACCCCCGGTTCGACCGCCCGATTCCCCGCGAGAAGAGCCCAGCCGTCCCCTGTTCGATCACGGCAAGTTCACTCGCATCACCGGCATTACGGAGGGTATCGACGGGCGGCCTACTGTCTGGATCCGGCAGATGACCACGGGGAAGGATTTCCAACTCTACGAGGGAGAGTCCTTCGATGTCGGCCCCGCCCGAGCCAAGGTCGTCGCCATCCAAGTCGATAACCGCACCATAACCTCCGAAGTGGACGGAAAGCAGTACTCGATCGCCCTCGGCGACAACCTTCACGACGCTCGGGAATTGAAGCCCGAGAACGAGTGAGCTGTGAGCTACGGTTCGGCGTCGGTTTACCGGTAGAAAGCCTGGCGGCGCTTCGCCAGGCGTCCGGCCTGCTGGCGGATTCGTTCGGAGGGGTCGTTGCGTGCGATCGACTCGACCCGAGTCAGCACTTTCGGATCGCTGACGGTGGCCAAGATAGTGACCGCGGCAAGTCGGACTTCCTCGTCTTCATCGCCCGCCATGATCACCAACCAGTCCGTCGCCCCCACGCCCGGGATATCAGGGAGTTCTCGGACGAGTTGGAGACGCGTGTTGCGATCGGGGTGGTGCACCCGTCGGGCAATCGCCAGTTCCAGCGGGCCCAGGCCCCGCCGTCTTAGTTCTTCCTCGGCTGCCAGGGGTTCGAGCCCTTGGCCGTGAAGGCGCCGCATGCACTCGGGCAGACTCAGGTCGGCGACCGGCTCAGACACTCCCGCTGCCTCCTCCTGACCGTCAGGAGATGAAGGAACCAGCACGCGTTCGCCCGTGCTGGGGTAGAGCGTCACCTCGGATGCGGCACTGGCGCCGAGGCGATGACCGCGCATCGCCCACGCATCGGCTAGATCGCTCGGACGCGGTCCTTTCTCAACTTCCGGCAATGGAACAACATTTGGAGCCGGTTCGACGCGCATGGACGACGCAAACCGCCCCCGGCCCGGGTCTTCTTGCAGTAGATCAGGGATTTCCAGCGGGCGGAGGGCCGGCAGATCGTTGGCCTGCTCCACAAGCTCGACATCTTCATTCCGTCCCGGAAGTGATGCCTCTTCGGTCTCGCTCGCCTGCCGAGTCCGGTCAACGACCTGGTAGTCTGCGGCCTGCAGAATGCGGTCGCATAGCCAGAGAACT
Source organism: Planctomycetaceae bacterium (assembly GCA_012719125.1). Lineage (GTDB taxonomy): Bacteria > Planctomycetota > Planctomycetia > Pirellulales > Thermoguttaceae > JAAYAY01. The sequence continues at coordinate 63,924 of JAAYAY010000311.1, forward strand.
CGTCTCCGATCAACGACCTTGCCGTCGAGATGCCAGCGCAGGAGCCGATCGGCCACGCACGCCGCATCCAGTCGTGCCGCGGGGCTGAAATCCTCCAGCTTTGCCGACAGGGCTTCGGCGAGGGCCGCGACGTTCCGCTGGCTTTCCTGATTCGAAACGTTCTCCCAACTTTGCAGTTGCCGGTCGAGCCACAGACGCCCCGCGGAGGCAACGCTCGTCCGCGGAGACCCCAGAGCTGCAACCAGAACGGGAAGGCCCGGCCTGCCCAGCCGAGCAGCCGATGCGACCAGCATCTCGGCCCGGTCGTCGGGAACGGTTTCGAGACGCTGCAGCCAGTGGGCCGCCAGAATCGACGCGGTCCAGTAACGTCCCGCGAAGAACGTCGCCAGAATGGCTCCCGTCGTCACGACGATGGCCAACACGGGTCGCAGAAAGGATCGCCCTTTGGACGCAGACTCACCGACCGTGGCAACGTGGGTCAGTCGGGCAGAGTCCGAGGTTCGCAGCCGCATGGTTCTGTTCAGCCCAAGAGGGGGATTCCGGAGGTCGGGTGGGCGATTGTCCGAAATCCCCCCCAACACGGCAAGAGCAATCTGCCTGATAGACCCATTCTCCTTGACGGCAAGCATCCCCCCAAGCGGGGCAAGCCGGCAACCCAACTTACACGAGAAGACACATGCACCATGCGAGCAAATCCTGAACCGAGATCCAAGAAGATACTTCAAGCCTCGCAGATACCCCAGTTTCGCACTGGCCGAGAGGACGCACATTTTCGCTGGGCTGCGCGATCGCTATTGGCCGAATAATCCTTAGCGATGGATCGGATTCACTCCCGTGGAACCGAGATTGTTTGACGAACAGGGAGGCGGAATGCTGAGACTACGACCCGGCTCGATGGTTCTCGCGGCATGGACCGCGATCGCCTGCACCGTCCTCGTCTGTAATCCCGCTCCTGCCCAGGGTATCGGACCACTGTTCGGCGATTCCGATCCCATGGGACCGAAGACCAATGCAGAGGCCAAGGCCAGCGCCGTCCAATCGATCCCACGCGATCTCCTCGCCCCCGACGCTCTGGCCAAGGTCGATGCCGTCCTGGCCGACACGGCCATGTTCCGGCGTATGCCGATCCGTGTTGTGCCCTGCGACCCGGACATGTATCTGTTTCTCGTCCGTCATCCGGATGTCGTCGTCAACATCTGGGACGTTCTCAAGATGAGCAATCTCGCGATGCAGCAGACGGGCCCCACGAGCTTCGATATGGTCGACAATGCGGGCACGGAAGGCTCGGTCGAGTTCCTTTACCAGGGCCCCGACACCCACATCATCTACAGCGAAGGCCGATACCAGGGTCCGCTGATCCGGAAACCGGTCACGGGCCGGAGTATCGTTGTGCTCAAGACGGGTTACGTTCGCGAACCGGACGGCCGCTACTATATCACCAGCCGGTTGGACGCCTTCCTCCAGGTGGATCACGAAGGCCTCGAGTTGCTGACCAAGACGATCCATCCGCTATTGGGGAGGGTGGCCGATACGAACTTCACCCAGACGATTGCCTTCGTCGGCAGCCTGTCGAAGACGGCGGAAGTGGACCCGGACGGCATGCGCCGACTTGCCGGCCAACTCGAGAAGGTACAGCCGGATATAGCGCGGCAGTTCGCCAAGGTTTCGGAAACCGTGGCAATCAGGGCGGCCCAGCAGCCTTTGCCGCCGGCTCGCGAGGTCTCGTCGGTCGCCTACGAACGCGGCAGCGACGCCACACGCTAGCGGTCCTCGCCGATCACGTCTTGGCTTGAACGGACAGATTCTCCAGTGCTTCGAAAAGCTGGTCCGGTCGGATCGGCTTGGCCACGTACCCGTCCATGTCGGCGTCGCTGCACCGCTGGCGGACGTCTTCGACCGCGTGAGCCGTGAGCGCTACGATCGGCGTCCTCGTTCGTCCTGATTCTCCCTCGATGTCCCGAATGGCGGCCGTTGCGGCCAATCCGTCCATTTCCGGCATCTCCAGGTCCATCAAAATGACGTCGAAGCTCTCTTCCTGAAACGCCTCAACGGCTTCTCGTCCGTCGGAGGCGGTTCGCGTTCGGTGCCCCCGGAGTTCGAGGATTCCCACGGCGACTTCCCGGTTAATCGGGCTGTCATCGGCCACGAGAATCGACAAGCCGGAAGGCCGCTCGCCGACGGCGGAGTCGCTCGCCTTATCGGCCTCCGCACGATCCTTTCCGATCGCTTCCACAAGCGTGCTGATGAGTTCCGAAGGTTTCGCCGGCTTCGCAACGCTGAACTCGATCCCGAGATCGGCACACTTGTCCAGCGCCTCCATCTGACCAGGGGGCGTGAGCAGGACGATGGGCGGGTTGGCCGCAGCGTCCGGCACCAGACGTTGCACCAACTCCAAACCGGCCTGTGAGGTCACGGCCAGATCCACGAGCACGACGTCCGGCGCTGGTCTCCCGCCATCCCGACGGCATGCCCCGTGAACCGCCTCTTCTGTACTGCCGGTTGCGAACACCTTGAAGCCAGCCGCGTCGAGAACTTCGAAGGTCGCCTGACGGGAACGTGGGTTCTCCGAAAACAACAGTACGCCAACATCGCGATAGACTCCCTGCGCGGCCGGGATGGTCGAGGTGTCGCCTTCCGGTAGCGGCACAACGAAGTGGAACTGGCTTCCTGTCCCAAGCTCGCTCTCGACCCAGATCCTTCCGCCCATGAGTTCGACAAGCTGTGACGAGATCGCCAGGCCCAGCCCAGTTCCGCCGAACCGCCGTGTCGTCGAACTGTCGCTCTGCCGGAAGGCCTCGAAGATGCAATCGACTTTGTCCGCCGGAATGCCGATGCCGGTATCTGCGACCATGAAATGGACGCCGGCCGACTCGTCCTCGTCCTTTTCCACCCGGACCTCGACGTACACTTCGCCCTGGTTGGTGAACTTGACCGCGTTGCCGACCAGGTTGACGACCACCTGTCGAATCCGGCAGGGATCTCCGACCACTTGCTCGGGCAGCCTGGGATCAACGCGGCAGATCAGTTCGACCCCCTTTCGCGATGCGGCCAGCGCCAGCAGTCGCGCCGCGTCTCCCACGATCTCGTGGAGCGGAAACGACACGTGCTCGAGTTCCATTCGATTGGCTTCGATCTTCGAGAAGTCGAGGATGTCGTTGATGATGGACAGCAATGCCTCGGACGAGTCGCGGATCACCCCGATGTAATTGCGCTGCTGGCTGGTTAACGTGGTGCCCAGAACGAGTTCCGTCATGCCGAGCACACCGTTCATGGGCGTGCGGATCTCGTGACTCACAGTGGCAAGGAAGCGGCTCTTCGCCTCGTTGGCCGTTTCGGCCGCCTGCTTGGCCACCAGCAGGTCCTCCTCCGTCTGGCGGAGTTCGTCGGCAATTCGTGCCAGTTCGCGATTCGATGCCGCAAGTTGCCGGGCCCTCGATTCCGCGGCTGCCGTGCGTTCCGCCACGCGTCCTTCGAGGGTTTGGTTGAGAGTCTGAAGTTCCGCAAAGTTCTCGGAATTCTCCAGGGCGGCGCCGGCGATCGTGGCAACGAAGTCGGCGAGCCTCTCTTCGTCGGGACCGAACAAATCCTTGACGTGCTCGTGGGCTACACACAAGCAGGCCACCGCCCGGCCGCGAACGAACAGGGGAGCGCAGAGAACGGAACGCCGGTCCCCGTGCGCCGCCGTGTCGGCGGCCGTCAGGTCATATTCGTCCAGCAACACAATGGCGCGGCCGGCCCGTAGCGTCTGCCTCACCGCCGACAAGGGAGGCATCGCATCGAGTTCGCCGACGAGCAACGCAGGAAGCGGTTCCTCGCTGTCGCTGTCGACCTGCATCACCGAACACTTCTCTCCGCGCAACAGGCGCAGAGCGGCGTGTCTGACTTCTTCATAGATCGCCGCCGGCGTGAGGGCCGAGGCGATCTTTCGCCCCGAATCGAGAACCGTGTCGAATCGATCGGCAAGCGAGAACGTAGCCGTATCGGCTGTCGAACTTTCGTCGGACAAAGGCGACACCTGGGCAAGCAGTGCCTGCCCTTCCGCCTCACACAACGCGGCGTCGTGCCAGCGAAGTTCCCGCCCCACCTTCGCCATGGCAAGCAACGTCTGCGCTTGTTGGTATCTCGCCTCGTGGCGACGAGCTAATTGCAGACTTCGTTCAAACATGCGGCGCGCCTTGCGGACTTTGCCCTTCATGGCCGACACGAGCGCATATTCCCGGAATGCCTGGGCGTGGTCGTTCCTGCAAGGTAGAAATCCCGTGGCACGCCGAGCCGCCTGCTCGGCGCGGCGCAGCATCTCGTCGCGTCGTTGCTTCGTACAGTCCGAAAGTTCCGCGGCTTGCCGGCGTCGCACCGTGGCAAGCCACGCCAGCACCGGAATCGTGTACGCATTCTGCGCACCGCCGGAAACCGTGGTGGCGACGGCTTTCTCGAAAACGGAGGCTGCTCGTTCAAGCTGCCCTCGTCCCATCAGGCACAGGCCTTTGGCAAACAGGACCTGCGCGATGGCTTGCGTGTCGGAACGCTCTCTCTGCAGTTCGGTTTCGAGCAGATCTTCGGGGGCCTGCCCCTCCGTAGCACGCGCCCAGACGTCGAAGATGATTCCGGATGCCTGCTTGTCGCCGAGTTCAAGGCCCGAAGCATGGTTGAGCCGAGCTTCTTTGAGTGCTTCCTGGAATTCGCCGAGGTAGTAAAGGCTGGCGGCAATCTGGTAGCGGGCGATGTGGAGTTGCCAGAAATCACCCATGCGTTCCAGAAGCCGCACGGCTTCGCGACACTTGACGATACACTCCGAGTACTGCGACGACGAATAAAGGGCTATGCCGTAGAAGCACAAGGACTGTCCCTGACCCCAAAGGTCGCCGAACGACCGGCGAAGCTGCAAGGATTTCTCGGCATACCGAACCGCCCGTCGATGGAGGGGAACGAGCGTCATCACCGGTGCGTGTTCCGAGTACGCGTTGGCCAATGCCGGAGAGGGGAGGAAACTCTCCACGCAGTTCAGGGCGCGCATGTGTCCCCAGAAACACTGCAGAATGTTCCCTTTGTACCAGCAGCCGTGATTGAAACCGCTCATCAGTCGAAAGTAGAGCTCTTCCGTCTCGTCAGGCACTCTTCGACGGCGGTGGAGGAACAAACCGGGCATCCACGTGTGCAAGGTCTGCACGAACACTTCCCACAACGCCAAGACGCCCAGCAGCCAAGTTCGCTTGGGCGTGGGCCTCCCAAGGGAACCCAGCCCCTCTTCAAAGTAGCCGATGGCGACTGCCATATCGCCTCGTTTGAATGCCAGTTCGCCCAGCTTGTAGTTGATTTTCGCTTGGGCAAGCGGACCTTCTGCCACATTGGCGGCTTCTTGAAACAACTCACCGGCCGGATCGTACCGACCTCGTAGCATCAGAATGTCGCCCAACCCCTCGGCGATTTGAAACCGCGTGGCCTTGGACGCATTCGTGCAGCCTCGTTCTGCAATACGGTATTGCTGCTCCGCGATTTCAAGCACATGCTGAGCTCGGGCCCTTTCCGCCGCGATCAAGGCATAAGGGAGGGCGGCGTGACTGTCTCCGGCGGCATCGAAATGGTAGGCCAGCGACGAGGCGTCGTCCGGCGATTTCACCTGAAGACACGCCGCTGCCCGGCGGTGGATGTCGCGTCGCTGCTCGTCCGACATCCTGTCCAGCAGCGCGGCACGAATCTTGTCGTGGACGAAGATGCACCGCGTGCCGTCCGGTCCCAGCCAGACAAGGCATCGCTGCCGCGCCTCGTTGAGGGCGCCGATCGCCTCGGACGACGTCTGGCCGGCAAGTTCGGATACGATCTCCAGGTCGAATTCCTTTCCCAGCACCGCCCCTGCCGACAGCAACCCGATCGTCCTCCCAGGCAGCAGGTCCAGACGCCGTGTCAGGAACGTGGCAGCTCTGCTCGACGAACTCACGTCGGCCATCGCCAGATCGTCGACTTGCCAGCCCTCAGGTCCCGCCACCAACGCCCCGGTCTCGACGAAACCGCGGAGTATCGCCGACGCCATGAACGGGCTTCCGCCCGACAGACGGCCGATCACGTCCACCGCTTCCTCTGGAAGTGGTCCGGCCATGGATTCCACGACTTTTCGGACTTCGAGCGGTTCCAGCGGCAACAGCTTGAGGTGGGCGGTCGGTTCGCTTTGCCGCAGGAGATGATTCTCGGCGACCTCTTCGCTGCGGAACGCTGCCAGAACAACAACGTGGTTCTTTTGCGGGTTCTCTGACGCCGCCGCGTGCCAGCGCCGAAGCAATTTGCAGCTCAGCTCGCCCGCCCACTGGCAGTCGTCGAGGATGATGAGTGCAGGCCGTTCCGCAGAGCCGAGCGATTGCAGGAACCGGATCAAAGCTTGAACCGTCCGCACCTCGCCGGCCGCTTCAGGCGCCGAGTCTTCCCGCATCTCGGTTTGGAGCAAACTGGCCAATTGAGGCAGAGCCGCGGACACCGCCTCGCAATACACACCAATCCGCTCCCGGAGTTCTTCCGCCCGGCCATGCTCAGCCCCGGCCTCAGCCAGCACACGCTCTACGATCCCGTCGAGAACGCGGAGCGGGTTCTGGGCGATCTCTACCGTCGCCAAACCCCGGAAGGCTCGCATGCCGTGATGGCTGGCCCGGTACGCGGCTTCCGTCAGCAGGCGTGATTTGCCGCTCCCGGACTCGCCTTCCAGAAACACAAGCCCCCCCCGGCCTGCACCGGCGTTCTGCAACTGCTCATCGAGTTTTTCCAGTTCGCCCATGCGCGCTACGAAAGCCGGTTCCACCAAGGTGACGCGCCGGTCGCGAGATCCAATCACCACCGCGGGATTCTCTCCACCCCTGCTGACGCCCGCGGCAATCGCCTCCAAATCGGCAAGGACGGCGTCGGCCGACTGGTAGCGATCTCGCGGATCTTTGCGCAACAGGCGTTGCAGCAGTTCGTCGAATGCTCGCGGCACGGAGACGCCTAATTGACGCAACTCCGGCACCGGCGCCGTCATCTGCTCGAACAGAATCGTTCCGACCGTATTGCCCTGAAACGGCGACTTGCCGGCAAGACAGCGGAACAACACGAGACCGGCGGAATAGAGGTCAGACGCATCCGTCACGTCATGTTCAATCAGTCCGGCTTGCTCGGGCGACACGTACTGCGCCGTAGTCAAGAACCGATCAACCAGCCCATGGTCGGTCTGGATCGCCCGAGCCGGGCCAAAATCAACGAGTGTCGTGTCATGAATCGGTCCAAACTCGTTGACGATCAGGTTGGTCGGCCGCAGGCCGCGATGGAGCACTTGACGCGCATGAAGGTCGCGCAATGCGGAGAACACGCCTCGACCGACCACGAGCGACTCCGCCCAGGACAGTGTCTCTTTCACGAGGCGGTCTTCGAGTGACGATCCTTCAATGTGCTTCATCACCAGTAGGAAGCTGTTGCCCTCCCGTCCGGAGTGGACGAGCGGCGCAACCCAGCGACTTCGCACGCGGCTCAGTTGCACGGTCTCATGTTCCAGCCGCATCAACGCCCCTGCGGTGAGGGTGTTGATGGGAATCGCCTTCACGACATACTCCTCACCGATCCGAATGTCGGCGCTGAGATAGGTCCGGCTGCCGGCCGACTCGCGCAGTAGTTTCTTCAGAAGGAAGCGCTCGCCGACGATCTGGCCCGTTCGAGGCTCTTCGCCATGGTCGAGTGCAGAAACGCTCGGTATATCACTTCTGGAGGACATCGCAAACCCTGTTCGAGGTATCTCAGCCAACCGACGATCTCGATCTCCTCCTACCGCCTGGAGCGGGGTGGCCAGCGCTCCCACCCGAGACTGGAGTCCGACGACGGCACCGCGAATCCGTTCCGCTCTTCCGAAGTCTAGCTTTCGCTTGGCACGGTACGTGGAACGAGTGAAGGAATAGCTTCTGCAACGATTGTATGGGAGACCTTCCGCCTCGGTATCGCGACAGGCCCGTCGCCCCCAAAAAGAAACCATCACACCGTGGTCGATACTACATTTGCCCGTATTCTGACGATCCCAGACACTCCTTCCCAAGCGCATTCCACGCCCAGTCGATTCATCTTGACCTGGGCGACCCGATCCGACCTACGGCAGATCGCTTCCACGATTGGTTCGAATGCGTTCAACGACTCTTTCCACGCAGCGACCGAAGGTGCGTTCCTTCAACAGGGCTGCGGGGTTTCCGCATCGTTCGGTCTGCGGTAAGAATACCGGTTATGCCCGACGTACCACTCTTGGAAGGAGGGGTGCATTCCACCCCGAGTGGGTACATTGCGTCATTTTTTTCCGAAATCGGCGCGCCGGAACTATTGCAATCGACAAACGTCTATGACCAGAATGCGAGTGTCGTTCAGAAGGGGCCGAAGCGAGACTATTGTGGCAGCAGCGTTTGGATGCATGCCGCGCACCTTGTCGCCGGTCGTGTTGGAGGCTGGGCCTCAGCGCTGACCGGGCGAGGTGACGGCGAGGCATTCGCGTCAGTGGGGCGAATCAAATCTCATCCAGCCGGAGAGTCCCATGGCAACTGCGCGCATCGATCCGGGGCATACGTCGCCGTTATTCGAGGTTTCGTGGGAACAGGACGCAGCCTATCGAACGAACCCGAGGATCCTCACGGACCTGCTGTGGGAACAGGTTCCTGTTCTCAAGTTCGCCAAGTGTCGTATCACCTCGATCGAGCCGGGAGCCGCCACCCTCGTCCTGCCTTTGAATCCTCAGTCGACAAACCAGCAATTCACTCATCAGGCCGCGTTGATGGCTCTCGCTGCCGACTATGCAGGTGGAATCGCCGTCCTTTCGTTGATGCCCGGCTGGCCCGTCATTGGCGTTCATCCCGTGATCTCTTCGAAGTCCATGGCATTGTGGACTCTGAAGGCAGACGTCAAGTATCTGCGACCGAGCGTCGCAGACTTGGTTGTCACGGCTGAAGTGGAACCCACCAATCACGCGCGCGCCCAGCGTCGGTTTCTGGCAGGGAAGGCGGTCATCGAATCGGTGCCGATGACTTTCTGGAACGGTGACCTGCAGGTCGCGGCCGCAACCTTCACCTACTACGTGCGTCAGACAGACGCCCTGCGAACTGACGGAATCGACTGCCGCAAGGTCAACACGCTGTATGAACTGAAATTGACATCTTCCGCCGAGATGATTGCAGGTGTCCGGGCACGCGAGAGCGGAACGCTCTACGAGGACCCCTACGCCGCCCAAATGGCCGGACAGCACGGAGTGGCTCTCGCAACTCGCTTCTGCGAACGTCTCCCCGAACTCGGCGGCATGGTCGCCGCCAGAACCTATCATCTGGACCAGGAAATCCTCCGTTTTCTTGAAGCCGGAGGCAGGAACCTTGTTCTCCTGGGAGTGGGCTGGGACATGCGACCGTTTCGGCTCCCCTTGCCGCTAGGCACACGTGTTTACGAACTGGGCTTCCCGACCACCTTGGCGGAGCGCAAGGCGAGGTTGCGCGAACTGTCGGTGGAAGACCCACCGGGAATCACAAGACTCGATGTGCCGATCGATCTTCGCACCATGCCGGCAGACTCGGCGCTCAGGCCTTATCTCAGCTTCGATGAGCCTGTCTTCATCGCTTGGGAAGGAATGAGTATGTATTTCGAGGACGGCGAGATTGAAGAAGTCCTCTCGGGCATTCGAGCAGCGATGCAGAATCCACAGAGTCTGTTGTGGCTCGATCTCGTCGACCGAAAAGCCGTTAAGACTCCCGAAGCGTGTGCTGACGGAATCCAGTCCTTCATGCGGGGAATGCAGATTTTGGGTGAGCCGTTCACGTTCGGCGTCGACTCCGTCCGGACGTTCATGAACGTCAACGGGTTTCACTGCCAAAGCGTTGTCTCCTCGGGAGTTTTTCTCGGCCCCGAGGCCGGTCCGGTCCACGATCTATACAAGTTCTGTGTCGCTTCGGCCCTAGTCGGTTCGGTCGCCAGAGGGGCGCGTCTCTCGACGATGGGCGGAGCACAGGACATGTCGGATTCCCAGTCGGAAATGCGCCCGGCCACGGAGTTCCAAGGGATCTGAGCGGACTCTGCTCAGAGGACTCTCCGCAGCAATAGCAGTCCCCGCCGGCAGCCAGCCGATGGAGCAGGTCACGCCGGGTTGGTTGCACCGACGGCGATGCTTGGCGGGACCGACGCGCCGAGAAACATGACCGGCTGGTCCAGCGAGCGCGAGTTCTCGTCGAACCGTTCGCTGACTGCGATGAATTCCTGCTCCCGATTCAGGAATGCCCGGATCACGTCGGGATCGAAGTGCGTTCCGCTCCCTTCCAGGATGATCTTCCGCGTCGATTCGTGGGCGATTTTTGGTTTGTAGACGCGCCGCGTCGTCAAGGCGTCGTAGACGTCGGCCACGGCCGTGATCCGACCGCAAAGCGGGATTTCCTGGCCTTTGAGTCCGAAGGGGTAGCCGTTGCCGTTGTAATGCTCGTGATGGGTCAGCGCGATGTCGTGGGCCATTCGCAAGAATTGGGCCTCGGGATGGGCACGAACGGCCGCGTCCAGAGTCTGCCCGCCGATCAGCGTGTGCTGCTTCATGATCTCGAACTCCTCTTCCGTGAACTTGCCCGGTTTGAGGAGGACGCTGTCGGGAATTCCGACCTTCCCGATATCATGCAACGGACTGGTCATATAGAGTTGCTGAACGTATTCCCCGTCGATCTCGTCGCCGAACTTCTGCCAACCCGAAAGCTCCTCCGCGAGAACCCGGCAGTACTCGCGCATCCTCTCCAGATGCGCGCCTGTCTGCGGGTCGCGCGACTCGGCCAGCTTGGCCAGGGAGAAAATCACGACGTCGCGACTTTCCAGGGAGAGGATGCGCTCGCCGACCCGCAATCGCATCCTCAACTCCTCGGGTTGGATCGGTTTCGTGAGGAAGTCGTCGGCGCCGGCGTTCAGCCCCTCCACGACATTCTCCACTCCGTCGAAAGACGTTACGAGGATCACGTAGATGTAACTGCTCGATTGGCGGCGCCGAATACTGCGGCATATCTCGACGCCGCTCATCTCCGGCAAATCCCAGTCGGAAACGACAAGACGGAACTTGCCCGTTCGGATCAGCTCGAACGCTTCGCGCCCGTTGTCGGCAGTGGTTACCTCATAGCCGAAGTGCCGCAGCGAGTTCGAAAGGATCTCGGCAGAAACGCAATCATCCTCGACAACCAAAACGTGCATGAGACGCTCCAGGCTCACGGGTTGACCGTCAGGCCGATTGTTCGGACCTTTCTGTCGCCGGCCCAAACAGGGAAACGGCCTGGCGGAACCGCTTCCATTCCTCCTTCAAACTCTCCAGACTGGCCGGAACGCCGTCCAACGACCGGTTGCGGGCAGCCCGCTCGATCTCGGAAGCATGCTTCTGAAGGCGCGACGCAGACGCGTTGGCCGACGCCCCCTTCAAGCGGTGGGCGAGCCGCGCCACCGAGTCGCTGTCGCTGCCGAATACCGCCTTTTCGAGTTCCTCGAGGTCCTCGTCACAGCGCTGCTCGAATTTGGCCAGGATGCGTTGTGCAAATTCGACGTTGCCAAGACAACGTGCCAGCAGATCCTCGACGTCCAGCACGTCCGCCATCTGGTCTTGCGTCTGTAGATTCATTGCCGTCACACGCCCTTTCTACCACTCCCGGTGATTCGCGATTGCCGTGTCGCCCCCTCGGTTTCCTACGAACTCGGTGTCCATACCGCCATCGAATGGTTTGCCGGACGCCGATTCGACATTCCAACATTCCACAAGAAGCTACTCTGAGGGAACTCTAGGTTACTCGCCCCGACCGTCAACGATTCCAGGTGGGGGTATTGCAGCACGATGCCCCTAGCCTCTCCAGCCCCGCCCCACACTCGAACGAACTGTTACAACCTGAACGAGATGGCCTCGGATCGCCATGAAATACATACCCCGAACGAGGTATTTCAGGGCGAGTCCTTGGCGTTCAGACCAGGGCCCGCTTATGCTGATTCCAGTGCATCAGGCCCGTGACCGACTTGTCTCAAACGCATTCACACACCCCCACCAATCCAGAACCAAGGCTCCAAAGTGCACGAAAGACACCCCTCCGACCAAGCCGGAGATGAACAGCGAGCCGCATTCCTCCTCCGAATGTGCGAGCAAGTCCGTTCCCAGGTCGCCAAGATCGTCGTCGGCCAGGATGAGGTCATCGAACAACTGCTGATCGCGATCCTTGCCCGCGGACATTGTCTGCTGGAAGGCGTCCCCGGACTGGCCAAGACCCTCATGATCCGTTCCCTGGCCGAGGCCATGGACCTGTCGTTCCGCCGGATCCAGTTCACCCCCGATCTGATGCCGGCCGACATCACCGGAACCGACATCATCCAGGAGGACTCGGCAACCGGGCGTCGACAATTGGTGTTCGAAAAAGGCCCGGTGTTCACGCAGATGCTGCTGGCCGACGAAATCAACCGCACTCCTCCCAAGACCCAGGCGGCCTTGCTCGAGGCCATGCAGGAGCACGAAGTAACCGTCGGGGGAAAGACCTACCGGCTCGACGAACCGTTCTTCGTGCTGGCCACGCAAAACCCCATCGAGCAGGAGGGAACCTATCCGCTGCCGGAGGCCCAACGCGACCGTTTTCTCTTCCATGTCGTCGTCGATTACCCCGATCGCGACCAGGAAAGCGAAATCATTGACCGGACAACCGCCGCTTTTCAGACTCGCCTGACGCCCGTCGTCAGCGGACCGGAAATCGTCGAGTGCCAGAATACCGTCCGGCTCGTTCCACTTCCCGAGCACGTGAAGAGTTTCGTTCTCGATCTGGTTCGAGCGGCTCGACCCAAAGACGACCAGGCGTTGCCCTGGGTTCGCGAGTTGATCGAGTGGGGGCCCGGGCCGCGAGCTTGCCAGCAACTGGTATTGGCATCGAAAGTCCGGGCGGTTCTTCGCGGCCGCCATCACGTAACGATCGATGATGCCGAAAGTCTCGCTTATCCGGTCCTGCGACACCGTATTGTGCCCACCTTCAATGCAGAAGCCGAGGGAGTCAGCGTCGACGAGTTGGTTAGCCGACTCCTTGCCGACATTCCGCGCCCCAAGGCTGCCTTGCTCTAACGGCCCAATCCCACCTCCCGGAGCCGGTGCCATCTCTCGCCTTTCCGATTTCCTCACCTCGCACGACCTAAGTAAGCTCGCCAGCCTGCAGGTACTCGCCAGACAGGTCGTGGAAGGATTCTGCTCCGGGCTACACCGTTCCCCCCACAAGGGATTCAGCGTCGAATTCAAGGAGCACCGACAGTATGTCCAGGGGGACGAAGTCCGCTCGATCGACTGGAAGGTCTTCGCCAAGACCGATCGACTCTACATCCGCGAGTACGAAGAAGAAACCAACCTCCGTTGCACCATCCTGCTCGACCGCAGCGGGTCGATGGGCTACTGCGGCTCGCGCACAGGAGCGATCAGCAAGCACGATTATGCCGTTCGGCTCGCCGCCTGCCTGGCCTACCTGATGTTGCAGCAGCAGGACAGCGTGGGACTGGTGGCGTTCGACAAGCAGGTGGGCCGCTACATCCCGCCGCGAAGCCGCGCCACCCACCTTCGCGCCATCCTCGGCGAGTTGAGCCGATCGCAGCCGAACCACGAGACGGAGCTTGGCCGCGTGTTCCACGAACTCGTCCCCAAGATTCACCGCCGCGGGCTGCTGATCGTTCTTTCCGACCTCTTCGGCGACGTCGACGAGTTGCTCAAGGCCCTGGCCCATTTCCGCCATGCCAAGCATGAAATCATCGTCTTCCAAATCTGGGATCCCGACGAGTTGACCTTCCCCTTCCGGCAATGGACGCGATTCGAATCGCTCGAAACCCCCGGCAATCGCCGGCTCGTCGACCCGGCTCATCTGCGCGGCGCCTACCTGGAGAACCTCCGGCAGTTCCGTGAGCGGCTCACTGCCGGCTGCTACCGCCATCGCATCGACCTGGTCTCCATGACCACCGATCGGCCCTACGCCGACGCCCTCGCCTCCTACCTGGCCATGCGGAGGCGGCTGAAATGACGTTCCTCAACGGCATCCTGGCGATCGGGGCCGCAGCCGCCGCCATTCCGCTGCTGATTCACCTGCTCAACCGCAGCCGGTTCCGCACGGTCCAGTGGGGCGCCATGCACCTGCTCGAGTCGGTGATTCGCACCAACAACCGCCGTCTTCGACTGGAACAACTCCTGTTGCTGCTCGTTCGCTGCGCCATCCCCGCCGTGCTGGCCGTCTGCTTGGCAAGGCCTGTCCTGACCGGTTGGCAAGCCCTGCCGGGCAATGCTCCCTCGTCCACCGTCTTTCTCCTCGATAACAGCTATTCGATGGACGCCGTAAGCAACGGGGGCCCCCACTTCGACGAGGCCGTGGACTATGCCTGTGAGATCGCGTCCCATCTCGACCGCCGCTCGGATATCGCCGCGATCACGACCGGCGGCGTCCCCACCCCCCTTTTCGACTCGCCCGTCTTCGATTCGCAAATGCTGACCGGTCGCTTGCGCCGGTTGACCGGCGGCTTCGGTGCCAGTGCCACCGTCGATTCCCTCGAAGCAGGGCTCGGGACCCTGGCGGGCATGGCCAATGCCAGACGCCATCTGATTGTGATCAGCGACTTCCAGACCGCCGACTGGAAGGCGCTCACCGGCGAAACGTTTGCCCGGCTTCGCGAACAGATCGACGCCATGACAGTCCGCCCGACGCTGACGCTGCTCAAGGTCGGCAACGAAGTGGAAGACAACGTCTCCGTCGATTCCATCGATTTCTCCCAAAGGGCCTTGGGCGTCGGCCAAAGTCTGCAACTGCGAGCCAACCTGCAGAATCGCGGCCCCCGGGCCTATCCGGCCGCCCGCGTTCTGCTCCGTGTCGACGGCAAACCCGAGTCGGCATCGCAGATCGCCTTGGAACCCGGCGCGGCAGCCCAGGTGCTGTTCGCCTGTCAGTTCAAGACGGCGGGGTCGCACGTCATCGAGGTCGAGGCCGCCGTCGACGATCGGCTAGCCACCGACAACCGGTGCGCCGCCTCCATCCCCGTGCTCGAAAGGATCGACGTGCTGCTGGTAGACGGTGCCCCGAGTTCCATTCCCCTCGAAGGCGAAACCGATTTCCTGGCCGTCGCCTTGACCCCCTACACGTTGGGCCGCGTCAAACTCACCGATCTACTGGAAACACGCACGATCGCCGCGAAGGAACTGGACGAACGGGCGATGGCCGGCGCCCGCGTCGTCGTTCTCGCCAATGTCGCCCGGCTCGCCGACGAACAAGTCAGCGCCCTTGCCGACTATGTCCGCGGCGGCGGCAGCCTGCTGATCTTCCTGGGCAACAAGATCGACATGCCCTGGTATAACCAGACCCTGCATTCGGGCGCTTCGCCGCTTCTGCCTATGCCGCTTCTCTCGCTCGAAGGTAACACTCGCGACAACCCGCAAAGTGCGCGAATCGTCGCCCAGTATTTCGAGCACCCCGCACTCGGACTGTTCAACGATCGCACCAACGGCAACCTGGCCGACGTCGAGATTCGCTCCTGGTATCGCTTCGGCCCTCTCGAGCAGCCGTCATCCGCCGGGCAGAATCCCGGCGACAGCCCGGACGGCGCTCTCGTCCTGGCGCGGCTTGAAACGGGAGACCCCTTGATCGTCCAGCGCCGCTTCGGAGCAGGTGTGGTCCTCCAGGTCGCCACGGCCTGCGATGCCGACTGGTCAACGTTCCCCATGCAGCCCGTATACCTTCCGCTCGTTCAGCAGTTGGTCACGACCTTGGCCTCCCAGGTGATGCCTTCTCGCAACCTCCAGACCGGCGAACCGTTGACAGCCGTCCTGCCCGGCGATGCCGCGGGTCTTCCCCTCTCGCTCACATCGCCCGACGGCCTTCGCCATACGGTGCACCCCGTGGCTCGCGGCACAAGCAGCGTCGTCCAATTCGACCGAACGGCCCAACCCGGCGTGTATGCGCTCACGAGTTCCGAGGGAGAAACGATCCATTTCGTCGCTCAAGCCCCACGGAACGAATCGGACTTGCGCACGCTCACTCGCGACGAGCTTGACGCCGTGGCCGCGGAGTTGGGCGCCGACGTCGTGGAATCTGCCCGAGAATTCCTCGCCTTGGAACGTACGCGGCGGCACGGCCGCGAAATCTGGCGTCTTCTGCTCCTGGCGCTCCTGCTGCTGATGTTTACCGAACTGTTTCTCCAACAACGTTTTGCCCGGGCCCGACCATGACGAGCATCCGATTCATCGGCGATGTTCCTCTGTGGCTTGGCGCTCTGGTTGCGCTCGGGGCAGCCGCCGCCGCTTGGCTCTACTACCGCCGCGAGAAACACGACTTGCCGCCGCGACTACGGATATGCCTGCCGATGCTGCGCGCCGCTGCCGTTCTTCTGGCAGTGCTCGTTCTGACCGGTCCGGTGCTGCACCACCGGCGTGTGGAGGGCCAACTCGGCCGCGTGGTTGTCTTTCTCGATGCCTCAACGAGCATGGCGGTCCGCGACCCGCAGATGCCCGAGGCCCGCAAGTTGCTGGTTGCTGAAGGTCAAGGAATGCTTCCTTCCGGTCATGCGGATGCGGCGGCCGCAGCGGCGGTCGCCCGCGTCGACGAAACAACGCGTTGGCAACGTGCCGAAAATAGCCTCCTCCACCCCGACCGGGGCTTGTTGCAGCATCTGGCATCGACCCACGACGTCGAACTGATCGCCCTCAACGGAACCGAAGGCGAGAGCCTTTGGGATCGTTTGAGCTCCGAAGAACCGCCGGTCAGCCTGAAGGCGTCTCCCGCCGGCCCATTGACCGACCTGGCCTCGGCAATCAGCCGACGCATGGGAGATCGCCCGGCAGGCGGCCAGACAAATTCTCCGCAGGATTCGGCCGGGCGAACCGCCGTGGTCCTCCTCAGCGACGGTCGCCACAACAGCGGCCCGTCCCCTGTCGAAACTGCCCGGATCCTGGCCAGCCAGTCGATCCCGGTCCACACCGTCGGCTACGGCGCAGAACGTGAGCCCCCCGACCTGGCCCTGCTGGATGTGGAGCATCCCGAGACAGTCTTCCAGAAAGATCGCGTCCGCGGCACGCTCCTCATCAAAGACCAGATGCCGGCAGGCCAGTCGTTCGTCGCCCAGATCGGGCTGGACGACGAGATTCTCTGGCAGGAACAGCTCACCACGCAGGACGTCCAACTCCGCCGAGTCGAGTTCGATTTCTCCATCGATGAACTGGTAGAAAGCCTGCGAAGCCGGTTCGATCCCGAAGTGAAACACCATGCCGTTCCGCTCACGCTGCGAGCCGTCCTGGTTCCCGTTGACGGAGAAACGGAGACCTCCAACAACGAGGCCGAGATGCGGTTGGCGGCAATCACCCAGAGCTACCGCGTTCTGATCGTCGATGGCCGATCCCGGTGGGAAACCCGCTACCTTCGCAACGTCTTCGATCGCGACGAGCAGTGGGATGTCAACACCATTCTGGTTGGGCCCGGCACCGACCAGCAGACGTTGCCCCGGGGCGATGCGCCCGACCGCTTCCCTGCCGACCGCGGGGCCCTGTTCCAGTACGACCTGATTGTGCTCGGCGACGTTCCGCAGGATGTCTTCAACGAAAACGAACCCCAGTGGATTCGCGAGTTCGTCGAGCTGCGCGGCGGCGGGCTCGTCTTCATCGACGGCAGCCGAGGCCACCTTCAGTTTCGAGAAGTCCATCCCCTGGCTCCCCTTCTGCCCGTGACTCGGTTGGACGGCGCAGCCACTTCAACTCCTGCGCAACTTCGCCTGACGCCAACCGGTTCGAATCGGAACGCGTTGATGCTCGCTCCGACCAAGGCAGACAACGAACGCTTGTGGCAGGAACTGCCCCCGCCCCGGGTGATGGTCTCCGCCGAAGCCCTGCCCGGAACGGAAACCCTGGTGGAGGCCGTCGTTGGCGAGCAGACGTTGCCGGTCATGGTCACCCGCAGTTTCGGCGCCGGCCGCGTGTTCTACTCGGCGACCGACGAAACCTGGCGTTGGCGCTACAAAGCCGCCGACACATACCACCAGCGCTTCTGGAACCAGGTGGCCCAGTGGGTCATGCCGCGTCCCTTCACCGTGAGTGACGACTACGTCTCTCTCGACGCCGGACCGCCGACTTACGCCGCCGGTGAAGCCGCCGACATTCGCGTCCGACTCAGAGGCGTCGATGGGCGTCCTGTGACCGACGCCACGGTCGACGCCCTCCTCTGGCAGGACGGCCGTATCGTGTCGACCGTCACCCTCGCCCCCGACGACAACCAGAGCGGCATCTACCGCGGACGTACCGGCCCCCTCGCCGAGGGACAGTACGAAGTGAGCGTTCGCGCCTCGGGCTTCAGTAACGACGCCCTGCGGGCGCGAACCGGGTTCCTCGTCCAACCACCCAAGAGCCGCGAACGGGAACTCGTCTCCTGCAATGATGAGCTGCTCGAAGAAATCGCCCGCAGCTCCGGCGGCACATTCATGCGCGAGGAGCAAGCCGGCGAACTGGCCGATCTGCTGATCCCCCTGAGCAGCGGGCGAATCATCGAATCCGACACCCTCCTGTGGCAGAGCTATTGGTGGTTCGCCGCCATCGTTCTCCTGCTGTCGATAGAATGGCTGCTACGAAAACGCGCCGGCCTCCTCTAAAGAAAACGTGGGTTGGCTCTCCAGAGCCGACCACAAGCCCCGCCGGAAAATCGCAACTCCGAAACTCGCGTTTCCGGTTGGCGTGGTGGGGAGACCTTCTCGAAAAATCGACAATCGTCAATTTTCTCCTTGACAATATTGACAACCGTCGATATTCTACATTTCGCGGATTGGCACGGCGGTGTTTTGGCCCGCGGGATTTGTGCTGTTGACCGGAGGAAGAACGGTGGTGGAACAGTCTCTGCCCGACGCGGAGTTGGACGTTCTGTCCTGTCTGTGGGAACGAGGTCCGCAGACGGTACGCGAGCTTCGGAACGTGTTGGCAGATCGCCGGCCCTTGGCCCATGCGTCGATCTGCACGTTGCTGGGGCGGCTGGAGTCGAAGGGGCTCGTCCGGCGTGAGAAGGCGACCACGGGGAAGGCCTTCGTCTATCACTCCTCGGTACCGGCGGGAAAGGCGAAGCGGCGGCTCGCCCACGACCTGCTCGACCGGGTCTTCGGCGGCAACGGCGCCCAACTGATGGCCTCGCTGTTCGAAGGCCGCCGCCCTTCACGCGAAGAAATCGGGCAATTGGAGTCGCTTCTGGAGGAACTCAAGGCGGATCCGTCGGTGACGAAGGGTGGGAAGCATCGAAAGGGGAAGTCATGACTACGGTGGTGAATGCGTGGGGAAACCTGATATTTCACGCGGCATGGCAGGCCGCGGTCGTCGCGGCAGTAATCCTCGTCACCGTCCGGCTGGGCCACCGCTGGCCGGCGCCGATCCGCTACGGGCTGCTGCTCGTCGCCTTGGCCAAGTTCGCTCTGCCGCCGATTATCGCCGCGCCCTCGGGCCTGTTCAGCCATTGGGGGCCGCACACGGACGCGGTCGGACAGATGGCCGTCGCGCCGCTTCCGGCCGTGGAGTCGCTCGAACCGGTTGAGATCCGGCAAGTGGCGTCCTCCTTGCCTGCCGTGTCGCAGGCCGTGCCGCGGCCGTGGAACTGGACGGCCGCACTGTTGGTCGTTCATCTTCTCGGCATGGTTATCGTTGCCGCGTGGCTTGCGATGCAGTGGCTGCGCCTGCGGCAGTTGCAGGCATCGGCTCGTGAGGTTGCTGATGAAAGCACCCGCGAGCGATTCAAACGCCTTGCTGTTCTATTGGGTATGCGGCGTTCCGTGCGATTGCTCGTCGGGGCGGGAGACAGCGTGCCCTGTTCCTTCGGCCTGCTGCGTCCTGTGGTGATCGTGCCGAAGTCGCTGATTCGGGATCCGGCCGGCGATCTCGACCGAGTGCTTGCCCACGAGCTGGCCCATCATCGCCGCGGCGACCTGTGGGTCAACGCCGCCCAACTCGCCCTGTTTGCCGTCTGGTGGTTCCACCCGCTGTATTGGTTGTTGCATCGGTCGCTGCGTGCCGTCCGTGAGGACTGCTGCGACGATCTGATGCTGGCCACGCTGATTGCCGCACCGAGCGACTATTGCGAAACAATCCTACGAGTGGCTTCCACCGAACGGCGCACCGGTCCCCTGGCAATCGCCTCCAGCATGGCCGACTATCCCCACCCGCTGGAGAAACGTTTTCGGCGGATCATGGATGGGTCGTTGAGGCGGTCGGTACGGCTGGGATGGTTGGGACTGGCGGCGCTGGTCGTCGTGGCGGCCGTTCTGCTGCCGGGGGCACGGGCTGCAAACGATGCCGGCATCGACGTTGCTTCCGAAGCGGAAGGCAAAGTGGCGGAAGAAATCACTGAGCCCGCACAGGCGGATAGGACAACGTCGAGTGAAACGTTGTGGCTGGGCAAGCCGAGAACAGTCGCAGGCCGCGTCGTCGACGAATCGAGCATGCCCGTCGCCGGAGCGAAACTCTGGCTGCCCGTGCACTGGACGGCCGACGGGCCGCTGGTCGCAAAGGCCACGGCAGACGATCGCGATCCACTCGAACTCCTTCAAGGCGTCGAGCGGATTCGGAACGCCTTTCCCCGCCCGATCCTGATTCATATCGATACGCACTACAAGGACGAAAGTGTCGACAATACCCACCGCAACGAAGTGATCTTCCAGGGCGAACGCTATCGCTTTCGAGGGATCAGCAACCGTCGCGTGAACGCCTGCTCCATCTTCGACGGCGAGCAAGCGATGAACTACGACGGAATGGGAAGTTGCACGATTCGATCCCCGTCGAACTGGACCACGGACTATCTGTTCGACCCCAGGACCTTGGGGCTGACGACCGTTCTACGACCGGCGAAAGACGTTGCCGCCTGCCTGGCGTACCGGGAGGCCAAAGACGTCCGGTTGCTGGGAAGCGAGAAAATCGCCGGGCGAGATGCGTGGCATGTGCGCGTTGTCGACAAGTTCGACCAGCAACTCGATTTCTGGATCGAAATGCCGAACTACCGGGTCGCGAAGTCCGAGTTCCGGTTGGGAAAGATCTACCGCGTCGCGCTTTCGGAATGGAGCAGCGGCGGAGTACTCCCAACGAGTGTGGCGACCAAGGAGTACTATTCGGGTCGTCTTCTCTGGGAATGGACGTTGAAGGCCTCAAAACTGGCGGAACTTGCCGAGCTCCCTCCGGGCATCTGGACCCTTGAGGGGCTCGATCTGCCCGTGGGAACACCGGTTGTGAAGCTATTTGAAACGCCGGTTGATAAGGTCACCGGCGAACGGATCGGCTACTGGGACGGCACCGGCCTATCCGATTTGCCTGGAAAGAAGGCGCCTTCCGACTGAGCGAGAGCAATTACGTATTCGCGTGCTGCGTGTCCGCACGCTCCGCCTGCCACTCCTCGTGGTGCGCCAGGCACTTCAAACACACGGGCCAGCCGTCAACCTGCTCGACCTTGCGGACCCAGAGGTCGCACTGGCTGCAGCGATACCGCCAGACCCCGTAGCGGACATGGCGGGCCGTATTCTCGTCTTCCAGCGTGAAGCCGTACGCAATCCGTTGCTCGTCCGTCAACAGATCCGGAATCGCCATGGCCGTGCCTCCCAAACGCGAGAGCGGGTGACGAGAAAACTCCTGTTGCTTATTCTATACCCTACCTTATTCGCCAGTACCGCCCGGTTGAGGGAAGTGCTCTGCGAATCGATGCGGTTTAGAAGAGACAAAACCGTGTGGTTACCCAGGCAGGAGACGCCGGTCCATCCAGTTTCCTGCACGCGTTCAACCGCCCGGCCACGGAATGGGCGGGGGGAGTTGCAGTGCAGAACGCGAACTGGCGAGAACCGGCTGCGCATGGGCCGTCTGAAAGAGTTCCCAGCCGCGGGCCGTTGGGGTGAAGGTGAAAACGGCCGACCCGAGTCCGTAAATGCTCGTGCCGAACTGTCCGCCACGATCGTACTGGATCGCCCGAGCGGCACCAGGGGCAAATTCCAGTCGCTGGCCCGGCTGGAGCGTGTAGGGTTTGTCATCGACGACAAATCGGATCGCTACCTGGTTCCCCGCAGGGTGGACCACGTGAATGCCGTTCGGCCAGACCGACGCCGCGCCGGTGGAAACCAACGCCGCCGACGGGCTGCTGTTGGTCGGCAAGGGGTTGCTGGGGATGCTGGCGTAGCTCGACGGATAGGTGGCTCCAGAATAGCTGGGGGTCGCATAGGTGGCGGTCCCTCGGCCTAGCCGCCCGCGGACGGTTGTCATGGGGCGCCGAACGGCCGAGACCAGCGGGCGGTCGCGGAGGCCGCCGAGCGCCTCGGCCGCCTGCAATCCGCCTTGTACCCACGCGCCGATCCACTCTTCCGTCGTCGGCAACTGGATGCCTCCGCCGGACGGCTGAGCCATGGCAATCGAACCGGTCAACAGCAGGGCGGCAACGCTCGTTCCGCCCAAGACACACCTTCGAAGGAGTGAGACAAACATGGACGGACCCTCCCGGTTGAGCAATGGACCAACGGTGTCAACGTTTCCATGCCCAACGGGCGGGCGCGCCCGACAGGTGTGGGAAGAAGATTGTGGCATTGCCCAGCCGGTTGATCTGTTGAGAGACACCCCCGCGACGGGCGGACGGCACAACGGAGTGTGCCTGCTACTTTTCTTGCTGGCAGAGGGGCGATTCGAACCATCGGGTGTCGCCCAGCACGACGGACGTCTCGACCTGGCGCTCGGGGATCGTCCAGTAGCGGCGGAGAAGACGGTCCTTCTCCGCCGGGGTTACGAGCCGGAAACCGTATTTCTCGTAGAACCGAACGGCCCAGGTCGCGTCGGCCCACGTGCCGATGAGGGTGGGCGTCCCAATCTTCTCGAGGTGGACCTGGAGCAACTTGCCGCCGAGCCCCTTGCGGCGCTCGGTTGTGCGGACGTAGGCGTGGCGAATGAGCGTCACCTCGCCCAGATCCTGAACCCCCATCACGCCCAACAGCCGGCCGTCCTCTTCATAGCCCCAGAATACCACGCCGGCGTCCATCTCATGGCGCAACTCCTCGCGAGGCATGTAGGGTTCTTTCCAGCGGTCGGCCGGAATCGCGCTGCGATACGCTTCGGCAGCGTCGTTGACAATCTCGTAGACGGTCTCGAATTCATCGTCTCGGCAGGGGCGGATCAAGGATGTGGTCTCCATGATGGTGAGAGGGTGCCAAATAGCCTTGCGTGACTTGTGAAAACAGGGTCCAGACCGGGATAACCGCGTCGTCCGTCATTCCTTCAGCCGTCCTTCATTCCCGGCATCGTCCGTCATTCCCGCCCTCCCTTCCGTCATTCCCGCGAAGGCGGGAATCCAGGCACTCGGCACATCGTCTGGATTCCCGCCTTCGCGGGAATGACCACCAAAAGGAATCACCCGCAAACCTACTCCGCAGCGCCACCCAACTGAAACTCCCAGATCGTCGGCCCGTCGGTGGCTTTGAGGATGTTTAAGCGGAACCGCTGAGCGGTCACCGGCGCGACCGGGGTCGACCAATCCGGCCCCACGGTCTTGCCCTCGTAGAACGTCTTCCAACTCTCCCCGTCAAGATACTGCAGTTGGAACTCCTGGATGCGACGGTACTCGCCCGGTTCGTCGATCGAAACCCGCACTACCTCCCGGGGCCGGCCCAGGTCGACCTCCAGCCACGCCTCGCTTGTGCCGCTGTCGGTCGCCCAGCGTGTCTGCGAGTCGTCGTCCAAGGCCTTCTGCGGACCGTATTGCGAGTTCATCTTCCGATAGACGTTTGATGCGGTCGTCTTCTTGCCGTAGGCCAGCGAGTCGCTGCGGTAGGCCACGTCGACCGGGGCAATGTCGAAGGCCGTGCCGTCCACCTTCAACTCGATGACCGTGGCCACCTCGTCGCGATCGCCGGCGGGCACGTCGACGGAAATCCCGCTTGCCGATTCCTGGAAATCCAGCGTACCGCCGCTGAGCAGCCTGGCCGAGGTGATCTTCTTCTCCACGGCCGGCAATTCGAGCGGGCCCTTTTTCGGCCAGTTCATCACGTACAGGTAGACGCGATTCTCCTTGCACGTCGAAGCACCCCATTTGCCCGGCTTGAAGGGTCCGCCCCGCGTGCCGTAGACGCCGTCGCCGTAGCGAGCCAGCCACTGGCCCATCTCCTTGAGCCGCTCCACCTGCCGATCCTCGATGCGGCCGTCGGGCATGGGCCCCACATTGAACAGCAGATTCCCGTCCCCGCCGACGACCTGCAGCAGGGTCTGAATGCACTGTTTGCGGGATTTCATCGTGTCGCCCGGTTTCCAGGCCCACTGGCGGCAGATCGTCATGCAGGTTTCCCAGGGGCGGTCCCGCATGAAACCGCCCACACGCTGCTCGGGCGTGTCGTGATCGGCCGGCAGCCCGCAACGGTTGTTGATGATGATGCCCGGCTGAAGCCGCCGGATTGCCGGCAATAGCCGGCCTGCATCCCAGTCTTCCGCCTTCCCGCCGAGCCCGTCGAACCACAGAATGTCGACCTTCCCGTAGTTGGTCAGCAGTTCCTCAATCTGGCCGTGCATGTAGTTGATGTACTGCCCGTGGCGCTCGCCGTTGCGGTAGTTCGCATCGTGCCAATCGGGCGGCGAATAGTACCAGCCCAGTGGAAGGTTCGCCGCGTGGCACGCGTCGGCCAACTGCACCGCGATGTCCTTCCCATAGGGCGACTCCCGGCTGGTGATCTTGTAGTCGGTCAGCTTGCTGTCGAAATTGCAGAACCCGTCGTGGTGCTTGGTCGTGAACACCAGGTACCGCATCCCGGCCTCCTTGGCGATGGCCACCCACTCGTCGGCGTCGAACTTGACCGGATTGAACTCCTTGTAGAGGTTGTCGTAGATCTCGACGGGAGTCTCCGTGCCCTGTCCCGTCCGATGTCCGCGGCGCTCTCCGCCCCGCGACCAGCCGATTTCCCGCCCGGTCAGCGACACCGGCCCCCAGTGAACGAACAGCCCGAACCGCATCTCGCGCCACTTCTCAATGGCTTGGGGCGGCGCCCCGCTGTCTTCCGTCGGTTTCGCAGGTTCCCCGGCCACAGCCGTGATACCCACCAGAGAAGTAATCAGCACCGAAACGATTGTCCACTTATTCATGACGTCCCCCTTGGGTCAAGCGAACCTCTACAGACTGTCTTCCTGCACACGCCGCCCAGCGGTGCTGCCTTTCTGCCGGCGACACGTTCGGACGCCCGCCATTTTCGTTGGAACGGTTCCGCTTGTCCATCCGCCCGGCAGCAGGAATAATGTCACCATGCGCTACCACGGAACCGTCATCCGGCCGCCCAGCGAGGCCGAAAGCTATCTGCTCCAGATCACCTACGGTTGTTCCCACAACCGCTGCACCTTCTGTGGAACCTACGCCGACAAGCCTTTCCAGGTGCGCCCTGTCGACGAGGTGCTGGAAGACATCGCCCTGGCCTCGCGGCGGATTCCCGACGTGCGGCGGGTCTTCCTTTGCGACGGAAACGCCCTGGTTCTCGACATGGAACGGCTCTCCACGGTCCTCGACGCCCTGAACGCCGCCTTCCCGCTGCTCCGCCGCATCAGCATCTATGCCAACGCCCGCGACATCCTCGCCAAGTCGGAAAGCGACCTGGCAGTGCTTCGCGAAAAGGGCCTCGAACTGATCTATCTCGGCCTGGAAAGCGGGTGCGACGAGGTGCTTCGACGGGTCGACAAGGGAGCCACTGCCGCCGACATGATCGCCGCGGTCAACCGGGCGAAGCGGGCCGGCATGCGTGTCTCCGTGATCGCCCTCCTCGGCCTCGGAGGAACCGAACTCTCCGACCGGCACGCCGACGGCACGGCCGAAGCGGTCAATGCCATGGACCCTCAGTATCTCTCGATGCTCACCCTGATGCTCGTCCCCGGCACGCCGCTCCACCGCCAGTGGCAGGCGGGCGAGTTCCACCTCCCCGAACCGGAAGCCCTGCTCGGCGAACTGCGGCGGGTGATCGCCGGTACCGAAGGCCTCACTCGCTGTGTCTTCCGAACCAACCACGCCTCGAACTACGTGCCCCTGGCCGGCACCCTCTCCCGCGACAAACCGCGGCTCCTCGATACCCTCGATGCGGCCCTCGCCCGCGGAAAGAAGGCATTTCGCCCGGAAGCGTGGAGGGCCTTGTAGTTGAGATCCGAAACACAAAGCCTCGTGGCCCGTGCGTGGCATCGCTGTTGCCGACACGTTAGAATTGAAATTGCCAATCCAACGATCCCCTCTACCCCCGCCGAGACCCGCTCCCCATGAAAACACACAAGACCCTCCTGCTTGCCTCAGTACTTCTGTTCGTTGCCGGTTTCCTCCCAGCCGCCGAGCCCTTCTCCGTCGTCGTCCTTCCCGACACCCAGAACTACGCCGAGAAATTTCCCGACACCTACCTGGCGCAGACGCAGTGGATTCGCGACAACGTGGAAAAGGAGAACATCAAGTTCGTCATGCACCTGGGCGACATCGTCCAGCATCACAACCAGTCCGAGGAGCAGTGGCAGGTGGCCGATCGTGCCCACCGCCTGCTCGACGGCGTCGTTCCCTACAGCGTGCTGCCCGGCAATCACGACCTCGAGTACAAGGACAAAGTCTACTCTCGCGAAACGAAGTTCTATAACAAGTACTTCGGCCCCCAGCGTTTTGCCGATTGCCCCTGGTACGGCGGCCACTGGGGGAAAACCAACGACAACAACTTCTGCACCTTCGAGGCCGGCGGGATGAAGTTCCTCGTCATCAGCCTCGAATACGCCCCGCGCGACGAAGTCCTCACCTGGGCCACCGGCGTCGCCGCCGCCCATCCCGACCACCGCGTCCTCGCGGCCACCCACTGCTACATGCGCCCCGCGGGACGCGACTCCCAGACCGGCGGAACACTCGGCAACTCGGGCGACGGCATCTGGGAGAAGTTCGTCCGCCGCTCGCCCAACGTGTTCCTCGTCACCAGCGGCCACGTGCTCGGCGTCGGACGCCAGGTGAGCACCAACGACGCCGGCCTGCCCGTCCACGAAACCCTCGTCGACTACCAGGGCCTTCCCAACGGCGGCAACGGCTGGCTCCGCATCATGCGTTTCGTGCCCGACGAGAACAAGATCGAGATCCGCGCCTACTCGCCCCTCTTGAACGAAACCATGGACAGCGACGGCCACACCTTCACCCTCGACTACAACATGACGCCCCAGGCTGCTCTGAAGAAAGCCGGGTGACCGGCACATGTAGGGTGGTGCCAAAGCGGGCCAACGCGTTCGAGTTCCGAATCATCGTGAAACGTACCAACGGCAGAGACGCCCTAAAGGCCGATCCGGGGAGCGGCGGCCCACCGGATTCCGCTGCCTAAGGAATTCCCTTGTTGTCCATTCCCTTGTCGAAGAGCTATTGACAAAGGAATGGACGACAGGGGAATTGTCTTCTTCAGACGCACTGGCGTGGCTTGACCTCCTGGGGTAATGTGGGTAGGCTCTACCTTAGCAAGGCGTTCACGACACCTCTTCGTTTCATTGTAGTCGCTGGCCCAATGCCAAGGTCTGCCAATTCCATCGGCGATTCTCCTGCTCCGGTCCTTCCGCTGCAATTCCGTCTCCGCCAAGGGTTCATCGTAATGACGGGTGTTGCACTTGGCTGCGGCCTCGTTGCCTGGCTGGGTTCCGCATGCCTTCTGCTCCTGTCTGTGGCATGTGGACCAACCGTCACGTTTCTGACTCTGAATCGCACCGGTGGGGAATGCCGCGGCCTGGCAGTCATCCTTGGGGCGTCAGTCCAGGCGTTGTTGATCGGAGGTGTGCTGTTCGTGTACGAAGTGCTGCCGGCCATCTTTGCGAATGCTCCAGCCAACCACCTGCTTGACCTGTTGATCGCACCGATCAATTTCGGACTGGTTGGCGGCGTGCTAAGTTTGGTTGTGTCGCTTCCGCTGATAGGCCTGTGGCAAGCCGTGCATGGGAGCCGGCAGCCAACGCCCGATATCAAGGAGAGCCGGCTGCCGGAACCGCCTGATCCCGCTCCCTAACCGCTTTCCGCTCTCCACTTTCCGCTTTCCACCGCCCTCTTTGCGTCCCGCTCTGCCGTCCGGTAGAATTGGGGCTTGCCCATACCGGGCTCCCCACACGACATTCAGCACCCACGATCTATCAAGGAGCGGAACATGAAACGGCGTTTTCAAGTCCTGTCGTTGGCGGCACTGGCTGCCGTACTGCTGGCGGCCCCGGCCATGGCGGCCGATGAGGAAGGCTTCAAACCGATCTTCAACGGCGAGAACCTCGACGGCTGGGACGGCAATCCCAAATGGTGGTCCGTCGAAGACGGGGCCATCACCGGCACCACCGATCCCGACCAACCCCTCGAGTACAACGAGTTCTGCATCTGGCGAGAGGGCGAACTCGACGACTTCGTCCTCCGATTCAAGTACCGCCTGATCGGCGGCAACTCGGGCGTCCAGTACCGCAGCTTCGACGCGGCCAAGAAGTGGTCCGTCGGCGGCTACCAGGGCGACTTCGCCTCCAACGAGAAGTACACCGGCATCCTCTACGGCGAGCAGTTCAGGGACATCCTCGCCCTCCGCGGCCAGAAGGTCGTCATCGGCTCCGATCACAAGCCCAAGGTGGTCGAACAGTTCGGCGACGAGGCCGAACTGCAGAAGTACATCAACATGGACGGCTGGAACGACTACGAGGTGACCTTCAAGGGCTTTACGGTCACCCACGTGATCAACGGCCACAAGATGATCGAAGCCACCGACGAGGACGTCGAAAAACGCCGCCGCAGCGGCATCCTCGCCTTCCAGATCCACCGTATCCCTCGCGGCGAAACGATGAAAGTGCAGGTCAAAGACGTTCGCCTCAAACGGCTCCCCATGGAAGACACAAAGAAGATCGTTCTCATCGCCGGTCCCAAAAGCCACGGCTACGGCGGCCACGAACACAATGCCGGCTGCCTCCTGCTGGCCAAGCTGATCAACGAAAACATCCCCGGCGCCTACGCCACCGTCTACCAGAACGGCTGGCCCAAGGATCCGACGGCCTTG
The DNA here is from genome assembly GCA_012719125.1 of Planctomycetaceae bacterium. GTDB lineage: Bacteria > Planctomycetota > Planctomycetia > Pirellulales > Thermoguttaceae > JAAYAY01. The sequence continues at coordinate 92,910 of JAAYAY010000311.1, forward strand.
GATAACGCCGACTCGGTCGTGATGTTCTGCGACGGCGGCGCCCGGCACGTCGCCATGCCCCACCTCGAAGAACTGAACGCCCTCGCCAAGAAGGGCGTCGGCATCGCCTGTCTCCACTACGGCGTCGAGATTCCCAAGGGTGAGCCGGGCAACGCCATGCTCGGCTGGACCGGCGGCTACTTCGAGACCGACTGGTCGGTCAACCCGCACTTTAAGGCCGAGTTCAAGGAGTTTCCGCGGCACCAGGTCGCCAATGGCCTCAAGCCCTTTACCATCGACGATGAGTGGTACTACCACATGCGGTTCCAGCCCGACATGAAGGGCGTGACCCCGATTCTCACCGCCATTCCGCCCGACAGCACTCGCGAGCGGCCCGACGGAGAGCACAGCAACAACCCGACCGTCCGTTCCCGCAAGGGCATGCCCGAGCATTTGGCCTGGGCCTACGAGCGACCGGGCGGCGGCCGGGGCTTCGGCTTCACCGGCGGCCACTGGCACTGGAACTGGGCCTGCGACAGCTTCCGCAAGTGCGTCGTCAACGGCATCCTCTGGACCGCCGGGTTCGATATTCCTGAAACGGGATTCGACACCCCCCGCCCCACCATGGACGAACTCCTCAAGAACCAGGACTTCGAGCCGGATAAGAAGTTCAACCGGGAAGAGTGGGAGAAGAAGATCGAGGAGTGGAACGCTCAATAGCAATTCCCCCCACTCCCGGTCGAACGAAAGCCCCCCTCCCCGGCGAAACGCAGGGGAGGGGCACGGTGGAAGCGACTCGGCGTTCGACGTGACTTTGTCCCCGCAAACCTTGAGGTATCGCTCGATGACCCGTTTCCACGCCATCGGTGGTCTCTTCCTAGCCCTCCTCTCGATCGGCTGCCAGCCGGCCCCCACGCCGCAGCCTCCAGCAGGCGTGGAGACGCCGCCACCGGCGGTTGAGACTCCGCCACCGGCGGCCGAAACGCCCGAACCGGCGACGGAGGTTGCGGCCCCCGTCACCGTGGACGACGTCGCCGCCTGGGCCGAGAAGTCGGGTGCCGATGTCAAGACCGACGCGGAAGGCCACCTCGTCCTTCTCGACTTCAGCAAGGCAGCGATCACCGACGACGACATGCAGCGTCTTGCCGGCCAGGAATATCTCAAGGAGGTGCGTCTCGGTGGTAGCCCAATCGGCGACGCCAGCCTGAAGGTCCTCTCCGAATTGCCGCGACTGGCAACGCTCAAGATCGACGGCACTAAGGTCACCGACGAGGGCCTCAAGCACCTGGCTGCCATGAAAGGACTGGAAGGACTCTACGTGGGCGACACGGCCGTCACCGACGCCGGAGCCGCCCATCTGGCCGGCCTGGAATCGCTCAAACGCCTCCGCCTCTCGAAGACGAAGATCGGCGACGCGGCCTTGGAGAAACTGGCCGCCTGCCCGAATCTGGAAGACCTCGACGTCAGCGAGACGGGCGTCGCCGACGCCGGAGTGACCGCCCTGGCCGCCTGCAAGAAGCTCAAGAAACTGAACCTCTACACGACCGGCACCACCGATGCCGCCCTCGACGCCGTCGCCCAAATCCCGTCGCTCGAGTGGCTCAACCTCGATCAGACCAAGGTCACCGACGCAGGAGTTCCCAAGCTGGAGCCCCTCGCCAACCTGACGTTTCTCCACCTGGGCCGCACCACGGTCGGCGATGCTGCTATCCCGTCTCTGTTGAAGTTCAAGAAGCTGAAGACGCTCCACGTCACGCGCACGAAAGTGACCGAGGAAGGTGCGAAGAAGCTGGCCGAGGCCCTGCCCGATTGCGAAGTACTGTCCGGCGATCCGGAACAGAAATAGGCGATCTCCCCCATTTCCACAACAGACAGCAACCATTCGCGAACGTCATGAGCGCCCAGAGTGAGAACGACAAGCACGAAGTTGTGCAGACAGTCGCAGAGCGATTAGCGCAACGAAGCCGCCTTCTGGCTGCGCTCTGGAGACTGAAAGAATCCAGCCGAATATGCCTGGCGGCTCTCTGAATGGGGACACACACGACTTCTGGACTGTCTGAACGGCAAACACTCAGGGCAAGGCGTTGATGCAAAGGACAATCTCGGCGATTGACGCCCGATAACTCCACACGACATCCACCGTACCGCCCCGAACCCAATCTCCACCTCCCGTGTCCCTCCTCCAGACGCCGGATCACCGTCTGATCTCACACACCCTGCCTCCCTTCCAAGGAGACCGAGAAATGCCATGCCGCCTCTTCCCTGCCGCATTCCTCGGCCGCGGTTCCGCCATGTAGCGTCCAACTGCGGCCGCGGGTTCGTCACCTTCTTCACGACTTGACCTTGCAGGCCGGCGCCGTCGGTGCGCGGCTGCACTCCTTTCCTTGGAAATCCTGATGAAATCAAGAAAACGCTCCCCGCGGCGGCGTACTTCGCACGCTGCGCCCTTGTTTGACGACGGTGTGCCCGTCGACCCCTTCACCTCCGGCGACGCGAAAGAAGGCCGCAAGGCCAAGCAACTTTGCCGGCAGGTGGCCGAAACCCTCGATATGGTCCTCTCGGGCGAGTGCCGCGACGAGGCCCTGCAGAGCCTGCACGTGCTGTCCGTCGTGCCGGCCCCGAACGCCTCCCGGCTCCTCGTGATCGCCCGGGCCGACATGCCCGAGGAACAATTCGACCGCGACGCAATTATGGCCCGACTCGACGCCCGGTCCGCCCGACTCCGGGCCGAAGTTGCCGCCTCGATCCACCGCAAACGGGTCCCTTTGCTCGCGTTCCATGTCGTGGGACCGACCTGGATGCCGGAAGGCCTTTCAGACGTGACGTGCCAACGTATCGACTCCACGTGATACGGGTGCCGGGCGAAGTCGCAACGTGATGACAGCACGATCGCGTCGCGGTTCAAGCGGGTTCCGACAGTGGGGTTGCTTCAGTTGTCAAAGATCGAGGTCGGAGCGTGTGGGCAACCTGCTAATTTCTTGTTGTGAAATGGTTGCGGGCTCGGTTGGTGATTGGTGCACTTATCGGTCGATTGCTCCATCGAACAGGGCTAGTTAACATGTTGTTGCATCATGGTTTACGGCGTCGTCGGTTGCGCAGAATCAATTCGACTACCATACAGAATGGGGGCATGGGCATTCGATGGCTTTTGGTCTAAGTGCTTGTGGTGAATCGAGTTGGGCCGACGGATGGGGCGGCCGGGGGTGAGGTGGTGGGAAATTACGGCGAAAATCTGGCCGGTGCAGGGGTGGAAGGAGAGGAATAGAGGGAACACTAATCGACGCTATCGACACTGATCTTGCGGGATTGGTTTGGTCAACGGTTGGGCAGTTTTGCCAATATCTGGGTCGGCGGGGGCGTTCGCGTGGGCGTGGTCAATACGGTGGCCGATGCGCTCGTTGCGTTGTTTGCATTGTTGCGCGATGTTTTCAGGTACTTTTGGCTAACTTGGGGGGTGATGATTTCGTGAGCTCGAAAGGGCGGGGATTGGCATGATTCTATACATGCATACACAGAATTATCAAGTAGACGGAAAAAGTCAAGAGGTTTCTTGAACACCCCCGGATGAGTGAGCGGAGAGGTTGGAGACGGGTGTCGGGCGCGATGGGGTTTTGCGCCGCGTTGGCGGTATATTGGGAAAAGGGTCGGGCTGGGCGGATGCGTGGAAGTTGTGTGTGCTGAGGGTCTTTACGTCTGCGGGCGTGCGTGTGAGCGGGTATCTGTCAGCAGCGGGGCGTTGCAGAAACCTCTCTGGCGAGGGGGTGAACGGGGAGGGGAAGCCGATTTGAAACCGCAATGGTCATGCACGGCGTGATGGGGTGGACACTCTATCGTCACTCGGCACTGCTTCCTGTGCCAAAAAAGTCGATCTTGTGTGCCACTGATTACTTGTTAGCAGTGTGATCGCTTTGTCCTCGTTCAGACACTGTCAACAAGTAGACAGTGGCACACTACGCCGTTAACCATACCGAACAGCGGGAAGAAGTGATATTGCAAAAAATGCCTTGATACGGCAAGGATTCTTGTTTTTCAGGATAGATCCTGGACTGC
>JAAYAY010000312.1 GCA_012719125.1 Planctomycetaceae bacterium
GCAGTCCAGGATCTATCCTGAAAAACAAGAATCCTTGCCGTATCAAGGCATTTTTTGCAATATCACTTCTTCCCGCTGTTCGGTATGGTTAACGGCGTAGTGTGCCACTGTCTACTTGTTGACAGTGCCTTAACCAGGGCAAAGCGCTCACACTGCTAACAAGTAAGCAGTGCCGCACGACGAGTCCCCTCAACAACCCGCCGCCATCGCCAATCCCCTTGCCCAAGAAACCCCGCCCCCCCACGTCTCCTCCTCAAATCCGTAATCCAAACGCGTTTCATCCGGCCCCATTCACCGTCCAACAGGGGGCTCGCAACCGAGTTATGCAACACACCCCCCGCTGGACAACCGAAACTTGCGGCCGCCGGCATTGGTGTAAACACCGGTATTAACGGCACTTCCGACCACGCCCCGCGGCCGAACCGTTCTGCAACATACTCAAAGGCGGCGCAAAACCCCATCCGGCGTAAAACGCCTTGTGTCCCCCGGCCGTCGACCCCACAACCAATGGTTCTGGCATCGACTCAAAGAAATCCGCCCAGGTGTTCAATTCTTGTATTGACTTTCGCCGCCAGATATATATACTGGTGTACACATGGCCGCAACTCCGCGGTAGCGTTCGCTCCTTGGCAATTCGCTTATCGTCTGCAAAACAAGCACCGAGGCTACCCGCCTTCGACGCGCCGCTTCTTCTGCCCCCCTTTCCGCCAAACCCGGAGCCCCGATCATGACCGACGAAAAAAGAACGCCCACTGTCGGCCCCATCGGACCGCCGGCGCCACTGCCAATCCCAACCCGAAAAACACCCCTGGCGGAGGAGATGCCGACCCCTGCCGACTTTCTGAACGCCCCCCCAGTAGACGTAATTACACTTGCGTTCGACCCTACCGTCACAAAGCACGCCCGCGAAACCACTTGCACCCTCGCCCATCGCCCAACATCCACCCAACCGCAACCCCCAAACGCGTTCATAAAGTCCCTCGACTCGAGCCGGGAGCGACGTGCTCGTCGCCAAGACGCACAAGGTGGAGATGATGAACGCTCCGCGCTCGGCCGAGGGTGTGGAACGGGGCGACGAGTATTGCATCACCGCCCGGGGCTACCGCAACCTGACGGCCGCGGCCGATCAGGGGGGCGACGGGGATGTGGCCAAACTCTACGATTCGGGCGAGCGGAAAACACAAGTCTGCCGGAAACAAAGAGGCCTGACCCCTCTTCTCACTCCCGCAGGCAGTAGGCGTTGGCCACGGTGATGCCGCTGATGATTGAGCCGATGATGCCCACCATCCCCTGGTCGGTTCCGCAGACGTAGAGGTTGTCGAGATGGGTGCGGCCGTCGTAGCGTTTGCTGGGGGCTCCGTAGACGGCGCCGTTGTCGTGACCGGTGAAGCGGCGGATCGTTGTGGGCGTGAACATGTCGGTATCGACAACGTGCCGGCGAAAATCCGGCATGAAACGGACCGCCGAGTCGACGGATCGATCGTACCACCGCAGTTTCTCCAGGCGGTAGGCGTCCTCGTCCAGTTCGGCCCAGCGGTCGTAGTTGGCCAGGGCCGTGATCCGCACAACGCCGTCGCCCAGGGGCTCCTCATAGGCAAAGTTGTTGGGCGAACAGATCACGCCGCTGCGCAGATCGACCAGCCCTTCCGGTTTCTCGTAGTGGAACTCCCGGGAGTCGTTGAAGAAAACGATCGTGCGGTCGTGGCCGAGATTGCGAGGAAACGTATCGAGGACGGAGATCGACTCAATAAAAGAGAGTTGGCCGCTGGGCGTGCTTTCCGGAGTCGGCTCCTCACAGAGCCGCATCGTCTCTCGCCAGCCGGCCGAGGACAAAATACGACGCCCTTCCACTTCGGAACCATCGTCGAGGACAAGCCGCTCGACATGTCCTCCGCGGGCGACGACGCGACTGACACCGGCTCGAAGCCGCAGTTCGCCGCCCAGCGACTTGAACTTGCGGACGAGGTTCTTCAGGATCAGTCGCACACCCTTGAAAGGCCGGGAAAAACCTTCCAGGAAGATCGAGCGAAACATGATCGAGAACTGCCCCCATTCCATGTCGCATTCCCGGGCGCCGCCGTAGTAGAGCAGGGGGCAGAAGATCATCTCGACCAACAGCGGATCGTCGATGTAGCGGCCCACGACTTCGCGGGCGGAGGTCTCGTTACCCACCTGGCCCAGATCGTCGTAGTCGATCAACTGGTCGACGAGCCGCCGCAGGTTGTCGACCTGGCCGGGGAACTTGTCGGCCACCTCGCTCTCGAACCGTTCGAATTCGTTGGTGAAATCGAGCCGCACGCCGGGGAAAGCGATCGTCGACCCGACCTGGGGAGTGAGGCTCAGGTCTTCCCACTTGATCCGCAGTTGGCGCAGCAACCGGGTCATGGGTCCCCGCTTGGGAGCCCGGCTGGAAAGATAGTTGGTCACGGCGTGGAGGCCGACGTCGTAATTGCGGCCGTTGATCCGGTAGAAGGAATTGAGCCCGCCGATCGTGGTGTGCCTCTCGAGGATGCACACCTTCTGATCGAAATGGGCCAGTCGGATTCCGGCCGCCAATCCCGACATGCCGGCGCCGATGATGATCGCGTCGTACATGGCCGTACCCGTGTTCTCAAACAACCCGCACAATCGGCCCGGCAACCCTGCCGCCTATTCTTCGATGTCCTTCATCCGCGGTTCGAGGTAGGCCACCGTGCTGGCCATACTGGCCAGTTGCGGATAATCCTCCTCGGGGATCTGAACGCGATAGCGCTTGCGCAGTTCCATCACGATGTCGAGGAAATCCATGCTGTCCAGTTCGAGCTGATCGCGAAATGCCACGTCCTCTTTCAGGTTCGAACAGTCTTCATCGGGAGCGATATCCGAAAGAATCTCGACAACAGCCTCTCTGATCTCGGCGCCAGTCATTCAACGTCTCCGTCCGGGGAAGTTGTCAGGGCTCGGGGTCCAGGGTTCAGTGGCCGAACGTCACCCGGACGGTCCGATCCTGAACCCCGAACCCTAACAACAACCACGCATCATGGTCTGAATTTCCAATTCGTTAGACTCTTTGTACGATCACCACGGAGTTGATTCCGAGCATTCCGAAGGCGCTGTTCAGAATAATCTCCACTTTGCCCGCCTCGCGAGGCTCGTTGATCACCAGGCCGTTCAGGGCGCACTCGGGGTCCAGATCGTCCAGGTTGATCGTAGGATGAATCACGCCGTCGTTGAAGGAGGGCAGGTTTCCGGCCAGTTCGAGCGCCCCGGCCGCCCCCATGGCGTGTCCGATGAAACTCTTGGTGTTGTTGACCGCCACCTTCTCCGCACCGGCGAAGGCCAGCCGGATCGCTTCGCATTCCTGCACGTCGCCCGACATGGTCCCGGTGGCGTGCGAACTGACGAGATCGACCTGCTCGGGCGCGATCCCGGCACGCTTCATGGCCAACTGCATGCACTCGGCCTGCCGCTGCGGGTGAGGCAACACGAAGTCGTAGGCGTCGCTGTTCATGGCATAGCCAATGATCTCGCCGTAGATCTTTGCGCCCCGGGCTTTGGCGTCGCTGAATCGTTCCAGGGTATACAGGCATCCGCCTTCCGCGACGACAATCCCGTTGCGGTTGGCGTCGAAAGGCCGGCTCGCCTTGGTGGGATCGTCGTGCCGTGCCAAGGCCCCCTGGCTGCTGAACCCGGCGAAAATGCCGAACGTGTGGATGCTCTCCGACACTCCGCCGACGATCGCCAGGTCGCATTCGCCGAGCCGCAACATCTGGACGCCCTGGATCACCCCCGCATTACCGGCCGCACAGGCGGCTCCCAGCGTGTAATGGGGCCCCGTGATGCCCATGTTGAGCGTGATCTCGCCGGCCGGGTTGTTGGCCACGGTTCGCGGGTTGTGGTGGTGCGTCCAGAACTTGGTGTCGTAGTCGTAGCCCTTGATCTGGTAGATCTCGTTCTCGGTCTCCACGTTCCCGTGCTCGGTCACGCCCACGTAGACGCCCACCCGAGATTTGTCTGTATTCTCCCAGTCGATCCCCGAATCGAGCACGGCTTCCCGGGCGCAGTAAATGCCGACGCTTCCGGCCCGGGTGCCACGGCGGAGCTCCTTGCGTTTCTGGTAACGCAGCTCGTCGTAGTTGCAGATCCCGGCCAAAGTCTTGCCGAAATAGCGGATTTCGTAGTCCTGCACACCGCTCCTGTGGGAGAGCAGCGCTTCGCGATACTCGGCCAGGCTGTTGCCGTTGGGCGCAGTCAGCCCGATCCCTGTCATCACAATCCGTTGTTCGTCGGGCAATGGAGCAATCATCACAACGCACAGTTATCCGTGAAAATCGACCCCCACGGGTCCGGCAGAGACTGCGCACCCCCAGGCTCGGGGCATGGCGCCGATTCCTAGGCGTAGGCGTCGCAAAAGGTTAGGAACTCTTCAGGTTAGCGGTTGGGCCCGGGATTGGCAAGCAGTGGCGACGGAAACAAACCACCCCGTAGAGGGACATTGCCGAAGAGGGAATGGCGAACGAAGATCCCATTCTCAAACAACAAGGAGCAACTCGTGAATGCGGTCGCAATACTGGGATATCGCAAGCGAGGCATGAAGCCGCACGACAACGCGCCCGGCTAGCTCGGCCACGACTTCACAGACGCTCGAGAAGTCTGTCGTAGTCGGCATGCGAGAATTCAGTCCGATACTTTCGTCAGCAGTCTGACATCAAACACCAGCGCCGCATCAGCCGGGATCTTCCCTGCCACACCTTCGTCGCGATAGCACAAATGCGGACCGGCACGGAACTTCCTCCGCCCGCCCACGCGCATCCCCTCGATGCCGTAGCGGAGGCCTGCGATGCTCTCTCGATCACCGAGACCAATCCTGCATCGGACCTCTGACTGGATAAGTTCACCTCGGTTCAGGTAGAGATCATACTCGATCTCCACCACGTCTTCCTTGATGACAGTCTCACCATCGCCCACCACGTCTACCAGCAGCTTGATACCGGATCTCATCGAGCCAATTCCTCCCCCAATCGCCGCATCCCCTCGACCGTTGAAACTCGCGGGTTATACCCAAAATCCTCCCGAGCTCTCGTGACATCGAAGTAATGATGGGTCGACAACTGGGCCGCCAGGAATCGCGTCATCGGCGGCTCGCCTCTGAGGCCCAGGACTCGGTAGATGCCTTCGAGAACGGCGCCGACCCTGTGGGCCGCGGAGGCTGAGATTGACTTGTTGACCGGGGGAATGCCGGCCAGAGCCAGGATGTCGTTGATCCAGTCCCAGCAGTTGACCGGTTCGCCCTGGCTGAGAAAGTAAGCCCTGCCGCCGACGGGTGATCCGTCCGTCAGCGCGTCAGCCGCCTGAAGGTGGGCCTCGGCCGCGTTCTCCACGTAGATCATATCAACGAGGTTCTTGCCATCGCCCACGCGGCGAAGGCGCCCGGAACGTGCCCGGGCCAGAAGGCGGGGGATCAGGTGCCGGTCGCGAGGGCCCCAGATCAAATGGGGGCGAAGGGCACAGGTCAGGAAACCGTCCGAGCCGTTTGCCTCCAACACTTCCCGCTCGGCAATCGCCTTGGTGTGCGGATAGTGGGCTAGGAACCGCTCGGGATAGGGTGCTGATTCGTCAACGCCCTCCTGATCGCTACCATCGAACGTCACGCTCGGACTGCTCGTGTAGACGAGCCGGCCCACGCCGTGCGTGCGGCAGCCCTCGACGACGTGCCGCGTACCGAGTACGTTGATCTCGTAGAAGTCGCTCCACCGCATGCTGATCCCGGCGAGGGCCGCCACGTGGAAGACGGTGTCGACGCCCTGGCAGGCCGCAATCGTCTCGTTGCGGTTGCGGATATCGCCACGGATCGTTTCGACACCCAGCCGGTCCAATTCCGGGTAGCTTCCGCGGCAGAACGCCCGGACCGCATTGCCGCGGGCGACGAGTCGCTCCACGATGTAGAGCCCGAGAAATCCGCCCGCGCCTGTCACCAGAGCTTTCATGGCTTGTCCGTCAAACCGGGAATCCGAATCGGTCCGCCGTCGTCCGTTTCCACATTATCGGACGTTGCAGCCTTCTCGGCCGTAGGCTTTTCGAGGGATCTCTTCAAGGCCTCTTCGGTCACCTCGATCTCGGAGAGCGGGATCGCGATCTTCAACTCGTCCTGCTCACCGAAGGCGGCTTTGGGCAATCTCAGATACAGGGATGCGTCGCTGTTTGAAGGGAGGACGGGCCCTTCGTCCTCAGGCCAGGCGAAGACGATCACATCGGTCGTCGGCTTTTCCGCCGACAGGAAGACCATCTCATGGCACTGCCCGTCGACGTACATGCCACCGAAGTTCTGAGGGGTGCGCACCTTGTACTCGACGCCGTTGTTGTCCGTCAGCGAGATCTCCTTGGCGTAGTTGATCCATCCACGAAATCGCGGCGTGGCGTCGGGGTTCTTTGCCGTCAGTTCCAACTTCACGAGAAGGAAAAGATTCGCGGGACGGGCCGTGCGTCCATCGGCACTGCTCATCAGAGGCCGGTCAAGGAAATACCCTGCTTTCTTGACGTCGACAGTATCGCCCGATATGGCCCCCTCCGGTGTCTCCTCCATCGGCTCGACTTGGCGTCCCGCGGTCGAATTGCCCCTGCCTTGGGGCGCCGAAGGCCTGGATCGAGGGCGAGCAGGTTGCGAGGAAGTGTTGAAAGCCTCCTCGAGGCCGTCATCGGCCGCAGCGACGTCGACATCGGCGACAACCGGATTGCTCGTGGCAACCGGCTCGGGCGCCGGCTGCACGAGTCTACGAACGAACGGGATGGCGGCAAACACGGCGATCGCGGCCACGACCGCAACTGCGAGCCATTTCACCAGCCGCACATTCTTCTGCTTCTTCGTGAGCGGTTCTCGCGGTTTCTTCTCTCGCTTTCGCTTATGACTATGACGTCGTTGTGAGGGTGCAACTTCTTCCGTCTGAATTGCGAAACCACTCCCCTGCCCCGAGTCTTGGATCGGTGGAACAACCTCGCCAGGCCCGCTGGGTGGAGAGATGGAAACCGTCTCCGATGCGACCTTCTGGCCCGGCATCACCACAGGCGGCTGGGGAATCGGCGGCTCTTTGACCGGCGGCGGGACCTTTTCTGCAGCCGGCCGGGGCGCAGCAAGCTCCTGCTCTGACCCGGCGTCGACCGCTGCCGTCTCAAACAGTCCTTTCACTCGTGAGGCCGGAACCCAGGGACCTGCTTTCGACCTGGCAATCGGATCGTTGGGCGCCAGGCGGCCTCCGTCCGCCAGGGCTCGCAACTGATCGGCCGACAGTGGGCCGACGACTTGCTCGGCGATCTTGGTGTACCACTCGGCCATGAGAAGGAGTTGTCGGGGCTCAGAGTTCGGGGTTCAGGACGGAACGCTACCCCGCTTACATAGTTCCAGTCTACCTTCAAGCGGCAGAATCGGCCAGGAACCGGGGGCCCCCTGCCCTGCCCTATGCCAACTGTTCGGCGGCCCAAACGGCCAGCTTCTCGCGAAAGATCTTGGCGTTGTGGCGGATATCGACTGGGAATGAGGGGTGAATGAGGAATGTGTCGATATCGGCCGTGAGTGGATTGGCGGCAGCCAACTCTCGAATCTCGGCCAGCAGTCGTCCTCTCGCGGCAGAGTCGCCGGGGAACTTCTCGGAGTGAGGTTCGACGATGATCACCGGGCGTTGGCAGTCCGGTTCGCCGACGCCGACCAGGGCGCTGCGGTAGATATCGGCGTGGCAGTTGACAATGGCTTCGCAGGGAACCGTGAACTTGGGTCCGGCAGCCGTCTGCACCCGATGGGCCATGCGCCCGCAGAACCAGAAGCGGTCCCGGTCGTCGAGGTAGCCCACGTCGCCCATGCGGTGCCAAATCCGGTCGCCGTCGGCGATTTTGGCCAGCGAGTTCGCTTCGGTTCGCGTGACATAGCGCCGGGTAACCACCGGCCCGGAGACGATCAGTTCGCCGATCTCGCCCGCGGGCAGGACCCGGGCATCTTGAAGCGTGGGGATCGGGCCGTCGGTGATGCAGACGATCCTCCACTCGATCTCGGAGAATCTGCGTCCCACGCAGACGCCCGCCCCTCGGTCGGTCTTGGCGGCCGTTTCCGAGAGGATCTCCGATGCGGCGATCGAAGCAACGGGCAACGACTCCGTGGCGCCGTAGGGCGTGTGGATGTCGCCTTCGGGATGGATACAAGCCTTCATCCGCCGCAGCACGTGGGCCGGCACCGGCGCCCCGGCCGACAGCACGCGGCGCAAGGTGGGCAGCTTGGCACCGGTCTCCACACAGTAGCGTCCCACACGGTTCCAGATGGCCGGCGAGCCGAACGACTGGGTCGCGTTCCAGTCGGTAACCGCCTCAATGATCTTTTTCGGATCGACTTGGGCGGGACGGGTCGGGTCCATGTCGGGAATCACGGCCGTGACGCCCATGGCGCAGTTGAAGAGCCCGAAGAGGGGAAAGCCAGGCACGTCGATCTCGCCCTCCCGGATGCCGTAGAAATCGCGGATCTGCTCAACCTGGGCGTCGAAATTGCGGTGAGTGTATTTGACGCCCTTGGGCGGCCCGGTGCTGCCGGTGGTAAAAATGACGGCCGCTGCATCGTCCGCCTTCGTGGGCGCCAATTCGGGGCCTTCGTGGGGCATTCTGCGGAACCGGTCCAGCGTCGCCCCGCCCCAGAACCATCGCCGGCCGACGGTCACGTTCATTCGGGCCTTGGGAAAACGACGGCGAAGCACCGTCCGCACAGCCTGGGCGATGGGGATTGCCACAAATCCTTCGGGCTCGGCGGCTTCCAGGCAGCGGACGAGGTTCTTGCGCCCCATGCCCGGATCGATCAGGATAATGGTTGCCCCCGCCTTGTAGAGGGCAAACACCAGGGAGACGAAGTCGACTCCGGGGCGGACCAGAAGGGCAAGACGCGTACCGGGCAAGACCCCGAGACGGCGCAGCCCGCGAGCGATCCGGTCGCTGTCGTCGCTGAGTTGGCGAAAGGTCATCTGGCGATAGCGGCGCCGGCCTTGGCGGTCGTAGCCGAGGGGTTCGGCGACCGCCACCGCGTCGGGCCTCCGCTCGGCCATCACCGCCAACCGGGCTGCGATGTTGACGGTGCCCGACGATTCTTCCGCCATGGTCATCGAAATCCCTTATTCCTTGCCCGCCTTCGAATCACCCAGCACGACAGGCAGGGTTCGCTTGAGCGTCTCCCGTGTGACCTCAGAGAACTCGATGTCAAGCCAGGCGATCTTGCCGGCTTCGTCGAGCACGTACACACGGGGCAGTCCCTCGCTGGCCACCTTGGCGAATAGGCTGCCGCCGTCGTCGAGCAAGACCGGATAGTCGACCTTGGCCGTGCCGAGCACTTCCTTGACCTTGTCGACCGGGTCTTTGGGGTTGATCGCGATCACTGCCAGCCCCTTGTCGCCGAAGGCCGCCTGGGCGTCGCCCTGAAGATCGGCCAAAGCCTGAGCGGCCAACTTCTCGGCGATTTCCGAACTGCCGGCGCTCCAGAAAATGACAACGCTGCCTTTCTTGCCGAGCAGGTCGGCAAGGCTCACCTTCTCACCGTCGAGCTTCGCAACCTCACCTGCCGGCAGCGCATCGCCGACCCAGACCAGACATGTGTCCCGTTGGGCCTTCGTCAGTTTTGTTTCCGGAATCGATTCCGTTTTCGGCTCCAACTTCTCCAAAGTCTCCGACACGTCGATCGGAGTCGGCTCCTTCTCAACCGGCTCCGGACTGGGTCTTGCGGGACTGGGCGGCTGGAGACTGTCGGGAATCGCACCGGCGGGAGGTTTCTCCTCGCTCTTCGGCGGACATCCCGTGACAGTCAGAACCACGGCGGCCAGAACCATCGCTCCCATACGCATCAACCACTTGCCCATGATTGTCGGTTCTCCTATCCAAGGTCTGTTTCCGTCCCTTGCGGCTACTCTTTGCTGATCTTCACTCCCAATTCGCGCAGTTGTTTCTTGTCGACTTCGCCCGGGGCGCCGGTCATCAGGTCGGTGGCCCGCTGGGTCTTGGGAAACGCGATGCAATCGCGGATATTGTCCAATCCGCCGAACAACATGACAAGCCGGTCCAGCCCCAGGGCGATGCCGCCGTGAGGCGGCGCCCCGAATTGCAGGGCGTCGAGCAGGAACCCGAAACGCTCGGCAGCCGTCTCCGTGTCGATCCCCAGGAGTTGGAACACCTGGCTTTGCAGCTTCTGGTCGTGGATACGAATCGTGCCGCCGCCCGCTTCGAATCCGTTGATCACCAGGTCGTAGGCCTGGGCACGACACTTCGCGGGCTGATCGGGCAGCAGTTCCAGGTCCTGCGGGCGCGGCGAGGTGAAGGGATGGTGCATGGCCGCCCAACCACCCTCCTCTTCGTCGTATTCGAACATGGGGAACTCGACGACCCACGAAAAATGCATTTGGCCGGGCTGGTAGAGTCCCAGTTCCGCTCCCAGTCGCCGGCGCAGGCCGTTCAATGCCTTGCAGGTAATCTCCCATTTGTCGGCCACCAGAAGCAGGAGGTCGCCGGACTCGGCGTCCATCCGCTCGGCAATCCGGGCCAGCAGTTCATCGGAGAAGTTCTTGGCGATGGGCGACGCGAGCCGCCGGCCGTCGCCGACCTTGAACCAGGCCAGTCCCTTGGCCCCGAAATCTCCCGTCACGTAGTTCGTCAGTTCGTCGATTCCCTTGCGGGAATACCTCTCCGCCGCTCCCTTGGCATTGATGCCTCGGACCCGGCCGCCCTGTTCGGCCGTATCGCGAAAGACCCGGAATTCAGCTTCCTTCGCCAGGTCGCTCACGTCGACCAACTCCATCCCGAATCGCAGGTCGGGCGCGTCGTGCCCAAAGCGTTCCATGGCCTCGTCGTAGGTCATTCGCGGAAGCGGCAGCGCCAATTCGATCCCCAGCAACTGCTTCGCCATGCGGGCGACCAATCCGTCGATCACGGCCATGATGTCGTCGGCCTGGACAAAGGCCATTTCCAGGTCGAGCTGGGTGAATTCGGGCTGGCGATCCGCCCGTAAGTCTTCGTCGCGGAAACAGCGGGCGATCTGCACATAGCGATCGTAGCCGGCGATCATCAGGATCTGCTTGTAGAGCTGAGGCGACTGGGGCAGGGCGTAGAACGTCCCCGGCTGGACGCGGCTCGGCACCAGGTAGTCGCGAGCTCCCTCGGGCGTGCTGCGGCCCAGAATGGGCGTTTCGATGTCGATGAATCCCAGTTCGTCGAAGTAGTCCCGCATCAGCTTCATGATGCGGTGCCGCAGAATGAGCGTCTTCTGCATTTCGGGCCGCCGCAGGTCGAGATAACGATAGCGGAGCCGCAGATCCTCGCTCGGCTGCTCCTTGGCGCTCGGCTTCATCGGCGGCACCTTGCTGCGGTTGAGCACCTTCACCTCGCGAACCCGGACCTCGATCTGCCCGGTGGCCAGATCCGGGTTCTCGGTATCCTCAGGCCGCGGTGCAACCTTGCCCGTGACCGAGATCACGTCCTCGCTCCGCAGGGCACGACCGACACTGACCGTCTCCTGGCCGCTCTCCGGTGCAAAAACGACCTGGGTCTTCCCGTAGCGATCCCGCAGGTCAATGAAGAGAACGCCTTTGTGGTCGCGATGGGTGTCGACCCAGCCCCCAAGGGTGACCTCCTCCCCGATATGTTCCGCACGAAGCTCGCCGCAAGTATGAGATCGAAGCAATGCAGAAACCTTTATCTTATAAGGCATTAGGACATAGTGTCCGGAATGGCATGGCCCGGTCCTTCCAGAACCGGGGCATAGCAAACCCCCTATTCTAGATCGCCGAGGGAGCGGCGCGAAGGTGGCACGCAACGGCCTTGAGCCGGCTACCCATACCCCCTATTGGTTCCTTCAACACCGTCTATCGGCGAACATCCGTCCCGGCCTGCCTGATCGCGTCGGCAATCGCTTCCACGTCAACCGGTTCGGCAACGGGCACGGACCGGCACTCGCTGAGGCTGCGGAACCAGGTCCATTGCCGTTTGGCGAACTGCCGGGTATGGGTCTGGACCAACTCGATCGTCTCCTTCAGGCCCGGGCCGCCGCGGAGGTGTTCGATCACTTCCTTGTAGCCGACGGCCTGGGCCGCCGTCT
Organism: Planctomycetaceae bacterium; assembly: GCA_012719125.1. GTDB lineage: Bacteria > Planctomycetota > Planctomycetia > Pirellulales > Thermoguttaceae > JAAYAY01. The sequence goes on from JAAYAY010000312.1 coordinate 12,083, forward strand.
TGCTGAGTGGGTGCCCGCGCTTCATGAGTTGGGCGACTTCTTCGACCAGGCCGTGGGCAAACATGATCTCCACGCGGCGGTTCACTCGCTGGTAGAGTAATTCGCGGGGCCACTCGAGGAGGAAAACACGGCAACGGTCGGGAGGCAATCCGCGATCGAACTGTTGCTGCCACTGACTGATCGGAGTACCCGTCTTTTCAAACACTTCCAGGGCTCGTACGAGTCGTCGCATGTCATTGGGATGAAGTCGCCCGGCAGCCACCGGATCCACTTCGGCAAGCCGGCGATGAAGTGATCCCGGCTGCTCGCGTTCTTTCGCTTGCAGTTGGTTGCGCAGCACGGGGTCGGCAGAGGGGCCCTCGAAGATGCCTCGCAGGAGTGCCTTGAGGTAGAGCGGCGTGCCGCCGACGAAGAGGACCTCCCGCCCGCGATTGCGAATCTCTGCGGTGCAAGCTTTGGCAGCATCGACATAATGGGCGAGGCTGAACTCCTCGTGCGGTTCCAGGATATCGATCAGGTGGTGGGGCACGGCGGCCCGCTGTTCGGCAGTCGGCTTGGCCGTACCAACATCCATGCCCCGATAGAGGGCCATGGAATCGAGTGAGACGATCTCGGCTCCAATCCGGCGTGCGAGGGCGATACCGATCTCCGTTTTCCCTCCGGCGGTCGGCCCGGTCAGAAACCAGCAATCGGTGGCTTGAAATTCTCCCATCAGTTCTCCGCCGTGGTCGCCCTACTTGTCGCCAATTCGCAAAGTCCCTACGCTGCGTAGTGTAGGAACTCGTATCATTTTGACTGATTCAGGCTCTAGGAGAAAGGGACTGCGTGATGGATACGTCACAACCGGTTCTCGAACGTCTGATGCGCGTGATCGAGTCGCGCAAAGCCCACCGCCCCTCCGGTTCATACACCGTGGACTTGTTGGACGGAGGAATCCAGCAAGTCACCTCGAAGATCCGCGAGGAGGCCGAAGAGTTAATTGAAGCGGCGACCGATATGGGCTGCTCGTCTCCACGATTCGTGATCCACGAGGCGGCCGATTTGCTCTATCACACGCTCGTTCTTCTGGCTGCCTGCGACATCTCGTTCGAGGATGTCGAGGCGGAACTGGAGACACGGTTTGGCAGGTCAGGTCTGGCCGAAAAGGCCGGCCGCAAACCGAGAGCGAAAGGCTAGGTAGACAAGCGAAGGGAATCTTCCGGTTAGACACACAGATGGTCCGTCAATCTGCACTTCGATTTCCCAGGAGCAACTCGTAGGGATCGTCGATCCGGCAATCAGGCAGATCGACGATCGCGAGCCGGGCGGATTTGCCCGGCTCGAGGGTGCCGAACTCCTGCTCGATACCCAGCGCCTTCGCTCCTGACAGAGTCCCCATCTCAATGATCTTCTCCGGGGGCACATTCGGGTGGCATCTCGCCACATGCCGCATTTCTTCCAGGAGGTTCAGGTCCGGCGAGGAGGCTCGGGAATCGGTTCCCAAGGCAACGTTGACCCCTGCCGCCAGCATCGGTTCCAGGTGGTAGGGATCGTGCTGGAACCAGGCATGGGTCCGCGGACAGTAGACGACGCTCATTCGCTCGCGGCGCTCCGCCAGAAACGCGATCTCCTCTTCGTCGAGGTAGTTGCCGTGGATGACCAGGGCCCGGTCCGCCTCGGCCAGCATTCTGAGGAAGTCGAGCGGCCGGCGGCAGGCAGGTTGCGAGGCTGGATCCCAGGCGTCGAGCCTCTCCAACAACCTACGGAACGGCCCGGAGCTATCGCGAAGAAGCTGTATCTCTTCCCGGGATTCTGCCAGATGGAAGGCCACAGGGACGTGATATTCACGGGAAAGCCGGCAGGCCCCTTCCACCAACCCTGGTCGCACACTGTACGGCGCGTGGGGGCTCAGACCAAATCGCCTGCCTCCCCTCCCCTGCCCTGCCCCGGCATACGCTGCGGCCGTCTGCAGTGCCTCGGCCGTGCGGGCTTCGGTCGGACCGATGAGTTCAAGGAAGCCGGTCACCGCGATCGGAGTTTCGTGCAGGTCGGGCGATGGTTGGACGATGTCGCCAACGGCCGCAGCGCCCGCGATCTCGCATTCGTCGAGCCCGCGCCGGACAGCCCATGCCGCGTCGTGGCTCTCCGCGCGGCGCCGGTCGACAACCAATCGGATCCATTCCACCAGCGGAATCCCCGGATAGCCGAGGGGCGCATTGATTCCACTCAGCTCGAGATGGGTGTGGGCGTTGACCCAGCCGGGCAGAATGGCCACGTTGCCGAGATCGCGCACGCCCTGCCCTGCCCTACCCCGCCGGATCTCGACGATTCGATCGTCGTCGACGCAGACTACGCCGTCCTGAATCGGGGTGCTGCCGACCGGGAAGATCCATCGAGCTTTGAGCTTCAGCATTTGGCTTGCATGTCATCCTGGGTCCGGGCAGCCGGTTCACCGCCGCGTCCGCAACATACAGAAGCGAACTCGGCCACCACACTTGCCAGCCGATCCCGGTCGATCGGTTTTGTCAAGTAGCCGTCGCACCCGGCCTCGCGGCATTTCGCCTCCGCCCCAACCATCGCGTCGGCCGTGAGTGCTATGACGGGCAGGTCGCATCCGGCCAGTCGCAGTCGCCGGGTCGCCTCGTATCCGTCCATGATCGGCATCTGCATGTCCATGAGCACGAGTCGATAGGGCTGCCAGTTGCCGCCCGGGGGCAAGAGAAGGTCGCACGCTTCTCGTCCGTTGGCGGCAATCGTCACTTCGGCGCCGAGTTTCCGTAGCAGCAGCCCAATGAGTCGTTGATTGTCGATCCCGTCCTCGACGAGCAGGATTCGGAGCGGGGACGAAACATCCAGGGATCGGTCGTTTGTGGACGCCTTCGATTCGCACGGCGCCACCCCGGTCTTGCCACCGTCGTCGGCACGTTCCGGCAGGCTTCCAATCGGCAAGGCAAGCTGGAAGATGCTCCCCTCCTTGGGCACACTTCTCACAGAGATCTCCCCACCAAGTGTATGGGCCAGACTTCGGCTGATCGCCAATCCCAACCCCGTCCCTCCATGTTTGCGTGTGGTCGACGCATCCGCTTGCCGGAACGGCTCGAACAGCGCAAAGACCTGTTCGCTCGTCATGCCGACGCCCGAATCGGCGACTTCGAACACGATTGCCCCCGCCGGCGAATGCGGATCGGCGTATCTCACCGCGATCCGCACCCAGCCTTCCGGGGTGAATTTCACGGCGTTGCCCACCAGATTGATGAGAATCTGCCGCAGTCGCCTGGGATCGGTGCAGATGCGTTCGGGGAGCGGCTCTTCGAAAGTCGTTTCCAGAGATACCTTGCTGCCGGCTACGCGCACTTGCATGAGCAAGGCGACTTCAGATACGATTTTTCGCGGCGAACAACTCCGCATCTCAACCTGCATCTTGTTGGCTTCGATCTTCGACATGTCGAGGATGTCGTTGATGATATGCAGCAGATGTTCGCCGTTCCGTCTTACGATCCGGCATGCATCGCGCTCGAATTCGCCGGCGACCGACTCTTCGAGCAGTTCCGTGTAGCCCAGGATGGCGGTCATGGGCGTGCGGATTTCGTGGCTCATGTTGGCGAGAAACTCGGTCTTCTGGCGACTGGCCTGCTCGGCTTCCTGCCGGGCTCGCTCCAACTGGGCGTGATTCTGATTGAGGCGATCCACCATGCCGTCGATTGCCTTACCCAGGAGCGCCAGTTCGTCGTTTCCCGCCACCTTGATCGGCGTTCTTTCCTTGGTCAAACCCGCTTGCTGGACGTCGCCGACGAGGAGGAGCAGCCGGTTCAAGACGAGCCCCGCCTGGAGTCGCCACGCCAGCACAGCGAACACAATCCCGCACGCCGCGAGACCGATCGCCAGATAGGTGAGACTGGCTCTCCCTTGCAGAGTTATTCTGCGAGGCACCTCGACCACGCAGAGAATGGCAGGATTCCCGTACACGTCGTCCACCAGGAACGCGCCTTCGGCCTTCTCCGTACTGACAAGATCGATATACGCCTTTCGTTCGGAGGAATCGAGTCGCGAGGGGTGTCGTCGTTTCACAGATTCCAGGCTGTCGAGCCTGACCGGCGCGGTTGCCAACTCCGCGAGACGTTTCACGTACGAATCGTTCAGCCAGCGTCCCATGAGCAGGGTTCCATGGGAAGGACCTTGCTGGCTGCTCGTCAGGATCGATCGGGCCGCAATCAGCATCGGGCCGTCCGATAGCATGATCACGCCGTGGTGGCAGTCCGTGAGGTTCCGAAAATGCGTCAGTGGGTCCGTCGACCACGACCGGTCCCTCAAATCGGCGGGGAGTTCTTCCATTTCCTCGCTATCGAGATTAATGCAGTCCGCATGGACCAGTTGTCCGTCTGCGTCGAGAAAAACGATCACGTTGATTCTCAACGAGAGCAGGGTCTCGCGATTGGTATTCTCGCGCAAGAACTCGTCTGTCGGCGACGCAATGAATTCATAGGTCGCGTCCCAAGAGGACCAGTCGGCCGCTGTTCTCGCGAGATAGTCCAATTCCCTCTGCAGGCTGCGCCGTGTCCTCGCCATCCTTTCCCGGATATCCTGGCGCTCGAGTGCGGCAAAACCGTTCCACACAAGACGCGACGACATCGCAAACAGCGTTCCGAACATGAGAACGACTGCCGCGGTCGTGATCAGGAGCGTCTTGTTCTGCAGCTTCATGAAGGAGTATCCCGCCGATTCTGTCACCACATAAAGGATACGTTGCCGTCCAGAACGGGGAACCTGATTCCGGCCACCCCAAAAACGGCGGATTCGGGCACCGGAAACCGGCAGGGCCTAGAACTCGACTTCCGGCCCCGTGTCTCGGATTCGGGCAATCAGCTCGCGCTGAAGTTCTTCCTCGGACTTAGCCACCGGGAGCAAGGAGAACCACGCAAGAAGTCCCAGCGCCAACAGTCCGCTCACCAGGACGACAGGCCAACTGTAGAGAGCGCCGTTCTCGCCGGGGGCCCCGAACAGGGTCAGCAGGATCGGATACTCCTGCTGCAATTCCGGGGTCACTCGCGCCACCAAGACGCCGATGGAATTGTTCACCAAATGGAAGGCTATTCCGGGCCAGATGCTGCCCGTCTGCACGGCGATGTATCCGATCACGGTTCCGACGAGGAAGGCGATCAGGGACTGCTGGAGCAACCCATGGGCCAGACCAAAAAAGACGGCGCTCAGCAAGATGGCACGCCATTTTCGGCCCAAGTGGCGGAACCCGGAGAGGACAAACCCACGGAAGGCCAGCTCTTCGCAAACCGCGGGCGCCAGCGCGATGACGAGGAGGGCTTGCCAGACGGGTGGCTCAACAAACATCGCCTGAAGTCCTTCCAGTTGCCCCAGCAGATCCTCGCGGATGGGATAGAGTTCCATGACGATCGCGCGAATCGCGCCGATGACCGGATGCAGTAACAGGGCAAGGAGGATCGCCGCGGGCACTGCGGCAAATCGCGGCAGGCGCAAACGCAGGGTCTGGGCGGGACTGGTCGTCAGGCTGAAGGTCAGAATCAACGCAGGCGTGAGGATCACCGCCACCTGCAGCATCACGGCCTGGACGGCAAAAGCGCGGAAATTTCCGGGCGCGGTAGCCGCCATCTCGATGAAGAACTTGACCACAAGGATCGACACGCCGCAGACGACGGCCGCCGAAATCGTCGGAGTCGGCTGCCGGTCGCGAAATACGTGCTTGAGCCAGAGCCCGAGATCCAGCCGTTCGCTCTCGCGAAACAGCACGGCCTCGGAATTGAACTGTTCGATCGCCCAGCGGATCGAGGCCACGCAGCAGGCGAGGGTGACCAGGCCGACCACCGGCAGGTAGCGGAGCGATTCCCAATACGCGCCTTCCAGCAGGTTCCTGAGCAGGAGCACGATTCCCGTGACTGGAACCAGGGCGTTGCCCAGATCGAGTTCCGCTCCCGGCGTCATCGGGGCGAGCACCAGAGGCATCGTGATCAGAAGCAGGGGCATCAGGTAGTACTGCCCCTCTTTCGTGCTTTTGGCGAAGGCCGCCAGGGCAAGGCACAACGCGCTGTAGAGCGCCGCCACCGGAACCAGCGCAAGCGTCAACCAGACCATCGATTCGGCCGGCGGCGATCCCAAATGGGGCATCCGCGACAGGATCAGCCAGCCGGTCAAGCCCATGCTGACGAGGTTCAATGCGGCCGTCGCCATGCTGAAGACCATGACCGTGAGCAGCTTGCCGAGCACGATTTCGCTCCGTTCGGCAGGACTGGATAGCAGCGTTTCGAGCGTCCCGCGTTCCTTCTCGCCCGCACAGAGATCGATGGCCGGATAGAAAGCGCCGGTCATCGCCCAGAGAAGCAACACGATCGGCAGGACTTTCGACCAGATGGCCGCCCCCTTGAACTTGGTTTCACCCGCCACGTCGGCAGAACCGACGTCGACCGGACGTGCTGCGTCGGGCGGAATGCCGGCGGCCTTGAGATTGGTCTCGCCGATCGCTTCCACCCAGCGTTTCATCACCGGATACAGCCGCGCAAACGCGATCTGCGACTTCTCATTGGCCGTTGAATAGACGATCTCGGGCTGCACTTGCAGCGTTGAAGTTGTTTCGTCCTGCTCGATCGCCCGGCGAAACTCCGCCAATTGGTCCGGCAACTCCGGCGGCAGAACGATCGCTCCGTCGTACTTCCCGTCCCGGACCAGGGCTCGGACTGTCTTCGACACGTCTTCCTTCGGCTCGGCCCGTCGCGTGGGCTCCTCGGGGTACAGGGTCACTTCGAGGAGGCGATGCTGAGCGGCGTCATGAAACAGGTCCTTGTCGAAGCGAGTCGAATCACCGGCCTCGAGCAGCGGTGGCAGGTCTTCGCGGCCAAGCAGGCCGCTCACGCCCACCACCAGCACGCGGCTCGCCTTCTCCTCCATGAACTGGGCCACCTGGAACATGCTCATGCCCAGCAGCGGATAGAGCAGAATGGGCAACACGGCAATCATGAAGATCGTCCGCCGGTCGCGGGCCTGATCGCGAAGTTCACGCGTCAGAATCAGCTTCACGTTCGACCAGTTCATCCGGCACCCTCCGCAGCCAAACCACCATTGCCGGAATCGCGCAAACGCTGCAAGTACTCCTCTTCGCTACGAGAGATCAATTGGTAGAACAGTTCCTCCAGATCGTCCTGTTTCCACCAGTCGCGCAACTGGTCGAGGGTGCCCTCGGCGAGGATTCGTCCGCGATGCATGATGGCGATTCGATCGCACAGCCGCTCGGCCTCGCGCATGATATGGGTTGAGAATACCACGCACTTGCCGTGGTCGCGCAGTTCGGCAACCGCATCCAGCAGCGCCCGGGCCACCAGCACGTCGAGTCCGGCCGTCGCCTCGTCGAAGATCATCACCGGCGGATCGTGAACGATCGCCCGGGCGATCGAGACCTTCTGCTTCATGCCGGTCGACATCTTCGCCCCCAGCAGATCGCGAATGTCGTTCATCTTGAGCCGATCGAAAAGCCGCTCCATGCGATCCGTCAACTCTTCGGACGCAATCCCGTGAAGGCGTCCGAAGTACTCGACCATCTCCCAGGCGGTCATGCGATCGTAGACGGCCGTGTTGGCCGACATGAATCCGATCTGGCGACGAACCATGGAGGGCTGGGCGACCACGTCGTAGCCGTTCACCGTGGCCGTGCCGGCCGTGGGCCTGAGCACGGTGCTGAGGATTCGCAGCGTGGTGGTCTTGCCGGCCCCGTTAGGGCCCAAAAGCCCGTAGATCTGCCCGGGCTGCGTATCGAAGTCGATCGCATCGACCGCGACGAACTTGCCGCGTCGAAGGTCGTCGTAATGCTTCGTCAGTCCGCGAGCATGGATCATCGCAAATGCCGTGCGGCGCCCCGCGGGCGCACCATCTTCACCTGTTCGAAGACATCGCGCACCGGCAGACCGGCCCATCGGCGCGCACCAGAAGCCCTTATGGTAGCTTACCTTACGATTCTGCAACAGGCCCCTCCGCTCAACGGGCGACTTGCCCGCTGGTTAGCTTTGAACCAACCACCACGACCGACTTCGGCCAATGCCGCATCGACAGGGGAACTGCAAAGTAGCAGGCACGCTCCGCCGTGCCGTCCGCAAAGTAGCAGGCACGCTCCGCCGTGCCGTCCGCAGAACTGCCGGAAATCCCGATTTTCCGCGAACGGCGCTCGGAGAGTGCCTGCTACTTCTTTTGCCACAAGAGGACTTTGTAGTTCTCCTGGCCGCATCGAGGCTGTCCTGTTCGGGCAGGGAAGTGAAGTGTATACCCGTCAGTTGCACAAATCCATTGATGTGATCTTGACAAAAGGCGGTGAAACTCGATGCTTTCCAGTGTAAGAAAAAGTGTCCCCAATGGGAAC
>JAAYAY010000313.1 GCA_012719125.1 Planctomycetaceae bacterium
CCGTTCGTCTCAGGTTGCTCTCCACCTTTCCTCGCGGAAACGCAGTTACCACTTTCGACTACAGGCCGGTAACGTTAGCCTGAGAGGGACTTCCACCCTCCTGATCAAACGCCTTCACAGGCGCACTTGCTTTTCGCTCCGCGAAAAGGGCATTCGTTCGCTGCCACAGACGCCGGCCAAGACAAAGATCGTTTAACGCCCAGCCGCAGGCGCCGGCTCGCATGGCAAAGACGATCTGCTGCGGCCGGCGCCTGCGGCTGGGCGTTAAACGAATCGTCGTCGCCTACGGCAGCGGGTTAAGCGAGTCCTCCACCATTTGCACCCCCGCCCTCCGTCTGCGAAAATGGGCTGATCTCGTTCCCCACCGCCACCCGAACCCGACAGGTGCGCCGCCATGAAACGAACCGCTCTCTTCCTCGCCCTATTTCTGCTCGCTGCCGCCGCGGCCCGAGCGGCCGACCAGCCCAACATCGTGTTCATCTACTCCGACGACCAGTGTTTCGAGACCGTCCGGGCCTTGGGGCATCCCGTCGTCGAGACGCCCAACCTGGATCGGCTGGTCGACGACGGAATTACCTTCACCCACGCCTACAACCAGGGCTCGTGGACGGGCGCGGTCTGCATCGCCAGCCGAACCATGCTCAACACGGGCCGATCCGTCTGGCGAGCCGCACGGCTCGACAAGGAGAAGACGGTCGAGCGGGAACGCCAGGCCGGCCGGTTCTGGTCGGAGCACATGAAGGCGGCCGGCTACACGACTTACATGACCGGCAAGTGGCACGTGAAGGCCAACGCCCAGAAGGCCTTCGACTTCCAGGTCCACGAGCGCCCCGGCATGCCCAACCAGACCGAGGCCGGCTACAACCGCCCCATCGAAGGCCAGTCCGACCCCTGGTGCCCATGGGACCCCAAGTTCGAAGGGTACTGGAAGGACGGTAAGCACTGGAGCGAGGTGTTGGGCGACGATTCGCTCGCCTTCCTGGAGCAGGCCAAACAGGCGAAGCAGCCGTTCTTCATGTACCTGGCCCTCAACGCGCCCCACGACCCCCGCCAGTCGCCCAAGGAGTTCGTCGACAAGTACCCCCTCGACAAGGTCGACCTGCCCGTCAACTTCCTCCCCGAGTACCCCTACAACGAAGCCATGAAGGCCGGCCGCACGCTCCGCGACGAGCAGCTCGCACCCTTCCCGCGAACGCCTCACTCAATCAAGGTCAATCGCCAGGAATACTACGCCATCATCACCCACATGGACTCGCAAGTGGGGCGGATCCTCGACGCGATCCAAGCCACCGGCAAGGCCGACAATACATACATCTTCTTCACCGCCGACCAGGGCCTGGCCGTGGGGCACCACGGGCTGATGGGCAAGCAGAACCTCCACGATCACAGCGTCCGCGTGCCGCTGATGGTGACCGGGCCGGGCGTGCCCAAGGGCAAGAAGATCGACACGCCCGTCTACCTGCAGGACATCATGGCCACCACGCTCGAACTGGCCGGCGTGGAGAAGCCCGACCACGTCGAGTTCAAGAGCCTGATGCCGCTGATCCGCGGCGAGAAGGTTGTTCCCTACGACGCCATCTACGGCGGCTACCTCGACGCGCAACGCTCCGTCACCATGGACGGCCACAAACTGATTCTCTACCCGGCCGTTTCGGTCGCGAGGCTGTATAACCTGGTCGACGATCCCCTGGAAATGAACGACCTGGCCGGCAAGCCCGAGAGCAAGCCGATTATGAAGAAACTCTTCGCCCGGCTGCTCGAACTGCAAGCCCAGTTCGACGATGAAGTCGACCTGAAAAGCGTGTACCCCGAACTGTGAGTCCGGCAGTTCGAGGACTTGCCCGGATTGCACATGAACTACATGTGCGGCCTGTCCGTCATTCTCGCGAAGGCGGCAGTCCAGACACTTCATCCGTCATTCCCGCGAAGGCGGGAATCTGTCGTTTATACACAACTTTCCAGGACTTTTCCTCCGTCTTGGCACGGGATTTGCGCCAGGGTGCCCAGCAGTAATTGGACTGCCGTTTTGGCACATGGAGGAACCTGGGATGTTCGGACCGATATCGGATGAACTGGCGAAGATTGATCTGGGAGACAAGCGATTGAATCGAAGGAGCAGGAACGTAATCGAGAAGCTCGCCGCCGATACCGAGGCCAGCATCAATGGGGCGTTCGAAACATGGAGCGATACGCTGGCCGCCTATCGGCTGTTCGATAACCCCCGAGTCACGCCCGAGGCGATTCTCGAACCTCACTATCAAGCCACGCGCGATCGAATCGCCCAGCAGCCGGTCGTGGTGATAGCTCAAGATACCACCGATATGGATCTCAGCAAACATCCGCCCAAAGATGCCGGCTGCCTTACCAAGCCGGATCGCTTTGGGTTTTACAACCACACGCAGTTGGCGACGACCCCCGCCGGGCTGCCCCTGGGGCTGGTGGGCGTGACACTGTTTGATCGCGAGGCCGAAAGTTTGGGAAAAGCGAACGAGCGTCGCCATCTGCCGATCGAGCAGAAGGAAAGCATCCGTTGGCTGGACGGTTATCGTCGGGCGAACGCTCTGGCCCAGCAGTGCCCGAACACCCAGGTGATAAGCGTCGCTGATCGAGAAGCCGACATGTACGACATTTTCCAGGAAGCCGAGCGACTGCGAGGCGAAGGCATCCCCAGGGCCCACTATGTGATTCGTTCGAAAGAAAACCGTCGTCTCGACGAGCGAATTCCTCCCGCGGAGCACAACTCCCGCAATGCGGTGTATCGCAAGTTGTACGCCGAAGTCCCCAAATCGCCCGTACGCTTTCGCACCGAGATCACCCTGCCCGCCACGCCCAAACGCGGGCCACGGAAGGCGAAACTGGAGGTTCGCGCACGCTCGGTCATCTTGAAGTACCCGAAAAATCGGCCCGGGATGCAAAGCGTGCGCTGCCAAATTGTGCATGTGCGAGAGGTGGGGCGCACGGCACCCGCCGAGTCGGACAACGAGGGCGAAGCAAATATCGAGTGGTGGCTGCTCACCTCGTTGCCAGTCAATACCCGAAAGGAGATTGAGCGGGTGATCCAATACTACAGGGCGCGTTGGCAGATCGAAGTCTACTTCCGCACCCTGAAGACGGGTTGCCGCGTGGAGCAAATTCGACTGGAGACGGTCGCCCGTGTGAAGAACTGTTTGGCTTTCTATCAGATCATTGCTTGGCGCGTGCTCTGCGTGACGCATCTGAGCCGCGTGCAGCCGGACCTGCCGTGCGACGAGGTATTCACGGACAGCGAATGGCAGTCGGTTTGGCAAATCACGACTAGAAAGCCGGTTCCCGCCCAGCCGCCGGCGCTGCGTGAGTTCACCAAACTGCTCGCCAGCCTTGGCGGCTACAACAACCGAAAGACGGAACGCCCACCAGGACCGCAAACCCTCTGGACCGGCATGCGAAGAATGTTCGACTTCGCACTTGCCTGGCGGCTACTCGGTACGGTCCCAAAAAGTTGTGTATAAACGACAGGGCGGGAATCCAGAAGTGACTTCACGGGCGTTGTTGCTACGGCAGTGAAGGCGGAGCAGTTCGCACCTCAACGCGGTACACGGTAACCGTCGTCCCATCCGCCGCGGCAACCGCAATCGTGTCGTCTCCAAGAATCGACCTACGCCGGCGAATAGCCCTATGGGTGGACAAGATACGATTCTCGCGAGAACTGAGTCTCGGGCCCAAGCGAAGGAGAAATACCATGCATGGCCGCCGTCGTAAACTCCTGCGCCGCATTCGCCTGCTGTTGGCGCTCTTCATGTTCTGCCTGGTCGTGAGCGGATTGACCGCGATCCCGCTCCGGCAGGAGATCGACTGGCTGGCCCGGGCGATGTTGATTTCCGAAACGGATGTCCCGGAACAGTTCACGGGCATGCGCTACTGGATCGCCCACGTCCGCGAGGGTTTGCACGCTACCGAAGCAGACTACCCGTTTCTGGCTTACGGGACCGACTGGCTGGCCTTTGCCCACGTGATTATCGCCGTGGCCTTCATCGGCCCGTGGCTCGACCCGGTGCAGAACCGGTGGGTCGTCACTTTCGGAATGATCGCCTGCGCGGCGGTGATTCCCACCGCTCTTTTCTTCGGCAACCTGCGGGGGATCCCGTTCTCCTGGCAGATGATCGATTGCAGCTTCGGCCTATTCGGCATCATGCCCCTCCTGCTCGTGAAATGGCACACGCACCAGCTCGCAGCCTGCGAGGTGAAGTAGCAAAGAAAGTAGCAGGCACGCTCCGCCGTGCCGTCCGCAGGCCTCGTTGTCCCGGAAACCATCCCGCCCCGGGGCGTCTTCTTACCGTCAAGTCATTGAACTCTCTGGACTTTCTCTGGATGCTTGGCGGACGGCACGACGGAGCGTGCCTGCTACGTTTCTTGACTGCAACCCCCGTTCGGCGAAAAGTAGTCGTTCCACCACTTGTCGAGCCGGTCGAGAGCCTTGAGAACGCGGCGCGTCGTGCCGTCCGCAGGCCTCGTTGTCCCGGAAACCATCCCGCCCCGGGGCGTCTACTTACCGTCAAGTCATTGAATTCTCTGGACTTTCTCTGGATGCTTGGCGGACGGCACGACGGAGCGTGCCTGCTACGTTTCTTGCCTGCAACCCCCGTTCGGCGAAAAGTAATCGTCCCACCACTTGTCGAGCCGGTCGAGGGCGACCGGCAGGTCGAGGGCCTTGAGAACCCGGCGGGGCGTGCCGTCGTCGGCCGGCTGCTCGCGGACTTCGATCAGGTCCTTGTCGACCAGCTTGCGGACGGCGTCGTCCACCTCGAAGTCGACCAGAGGCAAGTCGAACTGCTCCTTCAGCCAGGCTTCGACCCGCGCGTCCAGTTCCTCCATCGTGTAGTCCCGGTCCCGCTCGCTGTAGAGAATGTAATAGGCCAGCAGCAGTTCCTTGACCTCTTCGGCTTCGGCCGCATCGACCAGGCGGGTCAGGGCGCTCACGTTGTTGGCCAGGTTCTTGTAATAGAGGCTGGAGGAAAGGGTCTGCATGTACTTCGTCTTGCTGGTCAGGAAGCTGAACACGCCCTTGAAGAATGCAGCCGCGAACCCGCCGAGAATCACTACGAAGGCGATCCAGGAGGTGATTGCCGCGGTGAGGAGCTTGAGGATGGGAGTGACCAGCCCGCCCACCACCGTGCCGCCGACTTTGACCTTGTCGAACAGTTTCATCTGCACGCGGACTTCGGGCGACGTCATCTTCAGGTCTTCGAGCACGATGTCCTTGAAGAGCTTCATCAGCACGACGTCGCGCGCCGGTCTCTTTCCCTTCCGGGCCTGCCGGCGGCGGACGAGAATCGCCACTCGCGAAAACATCCGTACCGAAACGTCCCGCTTCCGAAAACCGCTCTTCCAAGTGCGGTACGACTGCTCCGCCGGCCGAATCCCGCGGTAGTAGACGTCGAGCACCTCGTAATCGTCGAGGTTCACGCGCACCGAGAGCCCGAACTCGTTGCGCGATTCCATGCAGGCCAGCAACTGCTCGCGGTTCAGTTTCACGTAGTTGCCCCGGCGAAGCAATTGCTCATAGCGGCCGCGCAGTTCGGCAAACGCCTCCTCGCGCTGCTCGTCCGACAACTCTTCCAGCAACTGGGTGTCGCGATCCGGATCGAACGGATCGTAGAGCCGCATGAGCGACTGGATCTCGTCGACGAACTCGAAGTGGAATCTCGCCCGGACCATCTCGAGGAACATGCAGAACTGCTTCCGATGTTCCTCGCTGCAATCCGCCGCGCCGAGTATCTTCCGGAGAATAGCTTCCGCCTTGACGGGCAGAAACCGTTCGCGTGTTTCCAGAAAGTCGAGCGGGGCGTGCTGCCGAGAGCCAACCGTGGACGATAAGGCAGGCGGAGAAAGAACGCGACCGGCAAGGGCCCCGGCGCGTCCGTCGCTTTGCTCGGCCCCATCCAGTTTCTGCGGCGAAGAACCGGTTCCGAGATGCGGCGCGGGGATTGCCCCGTGGCCTGTCGACGCCTTTTCTCGGAAGCCGTTCTTCCGGCGGAAACGAACATGCCACCATCTGGCAGCGTTTCCTGCCGGTCGTGGATCGGTCGAACCTGTCCGGGAACTATCGTGAGGAGCCGTTTCTTTCATCCGATTGCCGAACCTGGAGGCCTGCTTGACCCATGCGAGTCTGGGGCGCGTTTTGCGACAACCCTTGATTTACCGAGCTTTGGTTTTCCGGTCAATCCACATTACTCGTCAAACACCCACAAATCCCTCAAATGGCCCGGTTTTCGCTGAAAATCGAGAGAAAAACAACGGTCTGCAATCGCGCGGCGGCCGTCGATCGTCAACCTTGGGCCGGAAGATCCCCAACCACCCCCCGAAGAGAGAAAGGCAGCCGGTGCGTGCGTTGCGTCATCGGGCGCACTATAATAAACCCCTTTACGAAACACTTTCCAACTTCTGTATTCGATAAGGAGACCGACCATGTCGCAGCATCACGCGGCGCTTTCACGTCGGCGGTTCCTCCGAACCGCGGCCCAGGCGGGCGCGGTCCTGGCGTTGCCGCAGCTTATCCCCAGTTCCGCCTTGGGCGATCACCGTGTGGTAGCCCCGAGCGAGCGGATCGTTGTGGGCGGGTTCGGAATCCGCGGCCGCGGCATGCACGATCTGAAATGCTTCCTCGACTCGCCCGACGTCCAGTTCGTCGCCATTTGCGACGTTCGCAAGAAGTCGCGTCAGAAGGTCAAGGAGACCGTCGACGGCTTCTACAAGAACACCGACTGCGCGATGTACGACAATCCGCACGAGTTCCTGGCCCGCAAGGATACCGACGCCGTCCTCATCGCCACCGGCGACCGCTGGCATACCATGGCAGCGATCCTGGCCGCCAAGGCGGGCAAGGACATCTACTCCGAGAAACCCTGCTCGACGACCATACAGGAGAGCATCGACCTGGCCGACACCATCAAACGCTATGGCGTGGTGTACCAGGCCGGAACCCAGCGTCGCAACATTGGCAACTTCATCCTGGCGGCAGACCTGTGTGCGAGCGGTCGCCTGGGCAAACTGACGACCGTGCACGCCAACACGCTGGCCCCCGGCACCAGCCAACAATGGCTCGAAACCGAGGAACTCGAAGACACCGAGGAGTGGGAAGTCGATTGGGACACTTGGCTCGGACCGTGCCCTTGGCGCCCCTTCAACAAGCGTTACGTCGAGGGCGGCTGGCGCGGCCATTTCGATTTCCACGGCGGCGGCATCCTCGAATGGGGCTCCCACACCGTCGACCTATGCCAGTGGGCAGCCCAGAAAGACCACACCATGCCCAACGTCTACGAGCCCGTCGGCCAGACGCACGTCCACTGCACCTACGACGACGGTCTCAAGCTCGTTATGCGCGATACGGGCTGGATAGGCCTGGGAACCTGCAGCGCTCGCTACGAAGGAGAGACAGGCTGGGTCGAGACCGGCGACAGCGGCCGCATGAAAACCTCCGCCTCCGTGCGGCAGTACCTCAAGAACGTGCCCACGGCCGGCACCGACCCCACCAACCACATCCGCGATTTCCTCAACTGCGTCAAGACCCGCGGGATCGCCCAATCCAACGCCGATCGCGTCGCCAACTCGCACATTGCCTGCCATGCTGCCTACATCGCCTGGCAACTGGGCCGCAAGCTGACCCTCGATACCAAGAGAATCGAGTTCGTCGACGACGCCGAAGCCAACCGCATGCGAAGCCGCGCCTATCGCGAACCGTGGAGAAGCTGAGGTGCTCGCGCCGCAAACAGGGAGAACCGCGTGCCGCATAATATGAGGCACGAAAGGCGAAATCCAAAACAAATCCAAATCCAGAAATGCGAATGCTCAAAACACGCGTTGTATCAAGGAGATAACCAACCATGTTCCGCTATCCCAAACCGCTGATTGTCACCCTGGCGTTGCTGGCGGCGGCAGTCGGTACCGTGAACGCGTTCGGGCAGAATTCCGAACTGCCCCTGCAGGCCGGCCAGGACGCCCAGGACGAGACGGCCAAGTGCATCGCGCTGATCCAGTCGGCTGATACGCCCGACAACGACAAGGCGGTCGCCTTCAAACGCCTCGCCATCTTCGGCACGAAGTACGCCGTTCCCGCCCTGGCTCCCATCCTCGAAGACCCCAAGTGGGCCCACTACGCACGCTACAGCCTCGAACCGCTTCCCGACCCTTCAGTCGACGAGGCCTTTCGGGCGGCCTTGGGCAAGCTTCAGGGCAACCTGCTCGTGGGCGTGATCAACTCGATCCGGGTGCGCCAGGATCCCGAGGCTGTTGAAGCTCTGGCCAAGCTGCTTGATCGCGACGACGACATCGTTGCCGCCGCAACCGCCGCACTGGGCAAGATCGCCACGAAAGAAGCGGTTGCCATCCTCAGCGAGCAACTTGCCAAGACACAGGGGACGCTGAAGATCCAGGTGGCCGACGCCTGCCTGGCGTGCGCCGATCAGCTTCTGGCTGGTGGAGACAAGGCTGCGGCCCTCGATCTCCTCGACACCGTCCGCAAGGCGGACGTGCCTCTCTTCGTCGTCGAAGCCGCCACGCAGAATGCCATCCTCGCCCAAGGCCAAGACGGGATCGCCCTGTTGGTCGAGGGGCTCACATCGGACAATGCCGCGATTCGCGGTGTCTCCCTGCGGTCCGCCCGGCTGATTCTCGGCGAAGCCGTGGCCAAGGCCCTGCTCGGATTGCTCGGCCAGGTGCCCGCCGACCAGCAGGCCAAACTGATTACGGCGATGGCCGATCGAGGCGACGCGTCCGCCCTGCCCGCCGTGGTCAAGGCGGCCGGTTCCGACGTGGGAGAACTGCGCCTCTCGGCGATCGAAGCCCTCGTGGCGCTGGGCGGCGCCGACAACGTCGGCCTGCTCCTGGAGGCCGCGGCCGACGCCGACGAGGACATCGCCTCCGCCGCCAAGAAAGTGCTCATTGCCATGCCGGGTGAGGACGTCGACGCGGCCGTGGTCACTGCCGTCGCCAATAGCCAAGGCAAGGCCCTGGCGTTGGCCATCGAGGCGGCCGGCGAACGCCGGATCATGGCCGCCAGCGCCGCACTGCAGAAGGCGGCCCAGTCTTCCGATGCCGGTATTCAACTCGCCGCCGTCGAGGCCCTGGGGAAGACCGTCGGGCTGAGCGAATTGCCGAGCCTGATCGATCGGCGGGTCAACGCCAAGAGCGACCAGGAAAAGGCTGTAGCCGAGCAGGCGATCAAAGATACCGTCATCCGCATGCCCGACGAAGACGCCTGTGCCGCCAAGATCGCCGAATGCATGGGCGATGCTCCGTCCGACGTGAAGGTGTTCATGATGGAGCGGCTCCTCGACATCAGCGGCCAAACCGCGCTCAAGACGGTGGTTGCCATAGCACGTAGCAGCGACGAGGCCATGCAAGACAAAGCCACCGAAGTTCTCGGCAACTGGATCAGCGCCGACGCCGCGCCGGAACTGTTCAGTTTGGCTAAGGATCTGAAAAACAACAGCTTCAAGATCCGCGCCCTCCGCGGCTACATCCGCATCGCTCGCCAATTGAACCCGAGCGAAGAGGATCGCATGTTGATCTGCCGCAATGCGATGGCTGTCGCTGAGCGTCTTGACGAGAAGAAGCTCGTCATGGAAGTCCTCACTCGATATCCGTCAGCCGCCTCGCTGGAAATCGCCACCGCGGCAACCGGCGACGACGCGATCCGCGAGAACGCTTGCCAGGTGGCGATCGGCATCGCTGAGAAGATCGTCGACGCCAACAAGGCGGCAGTTGCCGCGGCCATGCCGGCGATCATCGCGAAGACGAAGAACGCCGAGCGGTCCGCGAAGGCGAAGGCGTTGCTGAACCGGGCCAAGTAGCGCCGCGATTCACAGCCTGCTCAAAGACAAAAACCGGCCGGCCGATCCGCAACTGGGATCGGCCGGCCGGTGTTGTTTCTTGCGGCACGGAAGAGAGGTCTGCGCCGACGTATGCACGGGTGACTGATCCCGACAGGCCAGGCATCGGCTCAAGGATTGGGCGCCGCGTGCCCGGCCGCCAATTGCCCGCGCACGGCCGCCATCCATTCGTCCGTCGGCAATCCGTAGGGTCGGAACTTCTCGATCGTTCCGCGGCCTTCGTGGTAGAGAATGGCCCGATGCACGCCCAGGCGGCTCGCCAGCGGCGTGTCGATCAGATTGCTCGAATCCGTTGCGTTCATCTGGAAAACAACCCGATAGTCCACGTCCCGCAGGCCCTGGCGGTCCAAGGCCCGGATCGCGTTGTTGTAGGAATCGCACCACATCAACAGGTGAACGCCCACGGGCGGCCCTTCTCGCAAGATATTGGCGAACTGCTTGCCGGGACTCACCGGTTTGTCTTCGCCCATAGAGAACCCAAAATCGTCCTCGTCCCGCCGCAAGTCGCGAAATCGGGCGAGGTCGTAAGCGACCACGAAGATCGGAGGAGCATTCTCGATCCCCGTCTCCTGCCGCCGGCGAACCTCTTCGTCGACCTCGGCGATCACCTTGGTGGCATCCCGGGGAGTCGCCACGGTGACCTCGCGACCGAATTGCCGGGCGAAACGCGGCCAGAACCCCGCTTCCGGCGCGTCGACACGCGTTCCGTCCAGCACGACGTACCGGCCCAGCTCGCCTTCCTGCGGACGGTCCTGGGCGGCAAGAGCTACCAACGACGTGGCCAGCACACCCAGAGCCGCCTCCTCGCGATGGCCCACCAGCAGCAGGTTGCCTCCGCTCTGGCGCACCATGGGCACGCTGGTCGGCTCTTTGATCGCCACCGCAGCCCCCAGCCAGGCCTGAGGGGCGTGGACGAACTCCGGTTCCTGTTCGCCTTGCAGGAGTCGGGCCAGGGCTACGTTAGTCCGCGGATCGGCCGGGATATTGCCCTCGAACACGATCGGCGCCGCCCCCTCGTACTTCTGCTCCTTCGCGTAGCCGTCCAGTTCGCGCAAGTACTGCTCGCGCTCGTGATCGGGAAGCCAGACGACCTGGAAGGGATGGTTCCCTTCGAACAGCCCGTTGGCGTCGTTGTAGATCGCTTCGCCCGGCCGGGTCAGCAGTCGAGCGGCCGTGTTCTCTTCACTGAGAATCAAGTGGGCGTCCGACTCGCTACATTGCAGCGCGATGCGAACCGCCATCTGGCCCAGGGTGCTGCGGGCAAGCGAGTAGGCCCCCGCGAGGGTCTGCGATCCCAACATCACGTGAATGCCGAAGGCACGGCCCTGACGGACCAGCCGATCGAGCAGCAAGCCCGCACTCTGGGCAATGTTGTCTTCCTCGATGAACAGTTCCTGGAACTCGTCGATGATCAACAGAATCCGCGGCATACGAGCGTCGGGTTCGGCGGCGCGATAGCCCCGAACGTCCTGGACCCCGATCCGCCGGAACATGTCGCCGCGGCGCTTCAACTCGTGATCCAGGCGTTCCAGCACACTGAGCCCGAACTCCCTCTCGCTCTCGATCGCCACCACTTTCGCATGGGGCAGGCTGAACGCGGCATAGGCCTTGAACTCGACGCCCTTCTTGAAGTCGATCAGGTAGAACTCCAGCTCGTTTGGGCTGTAACGCAGGGCCGAACTGGTAATCAACGCATGAAGCAGAGTCGACTTGCCCGAACCCGTCTTTCCGGCAATCAGTACGTGCTGCGACGTGCCTTGCCCCAGCCGCAGGTGCTGGAGCTTGGTGGCGCCCGCTCTTCCCAGCGGCACGTCGATGCCGCGGCGGCTGTCCTCCGTCCACCACGCGTCCCGGTCCGGCACGACGTTCGAGAACGGAACTTCGACCCGGTCGGCGTCCTTGACCCGTCCACCCACCGTGCGAACCAGTTCCGTGAACCGCTCCGGCTCCGGCGGCCGATCCAATTCCAGCGGCAAGGGGCCGAACTCGCCGTGCTCCCATACGAACGTACCCTCCTTGCACGCCAACTGGAAGGCGTGAGCCTCCAGGTCGCTGAGATGAAAATCGCGAGGCATCCGCTGCTTCGGATCGACGTTCATGATCGTATAGATGCCGCAACGCGCACCGGCCGTCACAATGCTCGTCAGGCGCTTGGCGGCGGCCTCGGAGAAACCCGACGGGAAATTGGCGATCACCAGAATCCGATAGGGCTCCGCCAACTCGCCGGCAAAGTCGTTGTATTCCTGGATCGTCTCGAACTCGTTCCGCAGGTAGACCTGAATCACGGTCTCCATCTGCTCGGTCAGGTCGGTGAGACGGCGCTCGATGTGCGCCGCCTCGGTCCAGATGCGGCTGGCCACGAGTTGCTCGTCGTAATCCGCCAGGTGCATGAAGGCCGAAAAGTTCTCGCCCAGTCCCACCGGATCGATGATCGTGTAGCGGACCTTTCCCGGCGGCAGCGAAGTGAGCAGCCGGAGCATCGCCGACTGGATCACCTCGATCGCCGCCGGCCTTCCGGCGTCGTCCGACTTCAGCAGCAAGAGCGATCGCTCGGGAAACGGCAGGACCGCCGGCAAAGTGAACTGCGTGCGGCTGGGCATCAGCCGATCGTCCTGGGGAATCCCGTATTCCACCTGACTCAAGTCCGCGGCATACCGGCCGAAACAGACCGCGGGCGGAATCGACGCCGGTTCCTTCCACCGCTCCCAGTCGCTGCCGCTCCAATCGGGAAACGCTTCGTGCTGCGCAGCGTTCATGGCCTCGACGGTGGTCTCAAAGCTGTCCAGGCCGCCCTTCCAGGCATCGGCCATGCTCGTCCATGCCTGCTTGAACTGGCGATCGGTCTCCGCGGCTTTCAAGGCCCGCTGACGGCCCAGTTCATGCAATACCTGATGATGCGACGCTTCCAGACGCTCCAGGAACTGCTCATGACGCTTCTCGTCCTGTTCCAGTTCGGCCTCGTGACGCTCCGACATCTCCTGGAACAAGGCAGGATACTTTCCCTCCAGCCGGGCCAACTCCTGCTGCTTCTGCGCTTCCTGCTCCGAGGAGAGCCTCAGAAATGCGTCGCTGGCCCGCTGCATCTCCGAGTCGAACTGCTCGTAGATCTCGCGGCTCTGCCGTTCGCACTCGCTCTCCGCAAAATGCGTTGCCCGCTGCAGAGCGACACCGCACGATCGAGCAAGCTCGGCCCAGGCACGGTAGTCGGCGCCCACTCGCCGCCGAGTCCTGCGGAACAGCCAGATGCCTCCCAGAGACCAGATCAACACCGCCGCAACCACGGCCCCGACGATCCACGGCAGCCGTTCCTCTCCTGCCGCCAGGCCCGCCGCAGCACCCAAAGCCGAACACAGCAGAATCAGCGTCCCAGCGGGACGCACTCCCTGAAACCACCAGGGCAGCCGCAGATCCGCCATGGCAATCGCACGTTCGTGGATCTGCTCCACGAGGTTGTCGAACTCCGGCTTCGCACCGGCATTCCCCTTGAGGTCGGCGCCGTCGGTGCTCGGGTCGGCCAGGGGGACCAGGTCCGGCGTCCACATCCGCCTCTTCTGCAGCAGTCCCTGCAAATCGCTGCGGATCCCCTCGACGCGATTCCAGCCGTCCTCGAGACTCTTGAGCGTTTCGTGCAGCCGGGCTCCCGGCTCGTCCTTCTTCGCGTCGAAGATGGTCGTTGCTTCCCAGTGAGCTTCCTCCAACTTCTTCTTGCCGAGCTTGACGGCACCGTCGCAGGCGATGATCGCCTTCCGCTTCGCCGCCTCAAATTCGTCCGCAACCCGGTCGCTCTCGGCCCGCGCCTTCTCGATCTTCTGCTGCCTGACCGCGGTGAACTCGCCTACCGTTTGTTGCCGCTTCTCCTCATACTCCTGCTGCGACTGATCACGTGCGGCACGATACTCCTCCTCGGTCTGCTCGCCGATCCGGCCAAAGTGCTCGGGAATCTCCACCTCGGACGGCCCGCGCCGACCGGCGGCGCGAACGAACTCGGAAAGGGTCCGATCCTCCAAGCTCACTGACAAGGGATTGCTCATGATCGTATTGCCCGAGTTCAGGTCGTAATCGTAAGGTCGGCCGACGTCAACGTGCAGGTCCTCCGGCTTCAACAAGCCTACCACACTCTCGCACGAGGGAGCCAAGGCAACCTTGCCGATCGGGATCCCTCGTCAAATACCGCATCGAAACCCCAAACTCAACAACTCGTCCTGCACCTGCCTCCTGAACCCCGAACCCCGAACCCCGAACCCTGAACCCTCACCTGTCACCTGTCAGTCGTTCCCGCATTCCCGCCGAGCCTGTCCGAGGATCTCGGCCAGACGATGGACGGCGTCGAGGGCCCGCCGAACCTTCGGATCGAGTGGCAGCAGGTAGGCTTCGTCGAACTTCTTGCTGGTGGCGTCGTGCCAATATCGCGAAGAATCCGCCCTGGCCGCCTTCAAATCTTCCACGGCCAACTCCAACCTCGCGGCCCCGCCCGACAGGTCCCAGTTTCTAACCATCGGCCTTCTCCTGTTGCTCGGGTGCCGATTCCGTCTCGATGCTCCGGGCGGTCGGGGGCTCGATCCCATTCGTGGACGCCGCCTGCGGTTCGAGGGCCTCCGATGATGGACTGTCTTCCGCCTTCGCTTGCACCTCGGGTTGGCTTGAGGAAGTCGTCTCTTCGCCTTGGGCCGCCGTCGCCGGACCGAAGCCGATCAATCCGCTCAACTCGTCCGGAAAGACCGGCTCCGCCGACGATTCCAGGGCTACGTAGTCTTCCAGGGCTCGAGCCATCCGGCCTAGGTCCGTCAGGGCCTTGGGAAGCTCGAATTCCAGCCAGGCTTTCAACGGCTGGATCGCTCCGATATACTCGTTCACCTCGCGCTGAACCCGATGGGACCAGCGTTTGACCGCTTCCACCTTCTCCTGGGCGAGTTGCAGCCGCCGCTTGGCCGCCTCCAGGGCGAGCCGTTCGTCGTGAGCGCTGGGACGATCGTCGCCCGGGTAGAACATCAACTTCCGTTCGAGTTCCTTGCGGGCGATATTCACTTCGTCCCAACCCCGGCGGATCCGCTGCGTCCAGTAGTCTTTCTGCTCCCGTTGGATCCAGTTCAGAGCGCGGCGCACTTCCATGTCGATGCCCTCGATCGACGTCTTGGCGTCCTCGCCGAAACACGTCATGGCGGCCGCGAAATGCTCGATCACGTCGATCGACGTGACTTTGGCCAAACGCCCCATGGCACCTCCAGTTTCAGGAGGATCTCACTCTGCGGACGATCCTCATCGCTGTTGCAGATACTGCTCGATAATCTCGGCCTTGCGCAGCAGGTAAGGAATGTGCTGCTCGCTCACCTCGAGGAACCGGGAGATCACCTTCATGTGTTGTTCGAACTGCTCCACGAACTTCTTCTGTTCCTGGTCGCGCCACGTTCGGCTGAGAGCGTTCAACTGGGCCCCCAGGGCTCCCGCCTGCTCTTGCACGCTCGTGTTGAACTTCTTCAGGTTCCGAGCGAAACGCCGCAGTTCTTCGGGATCGACGATCGCCTGAGGCATGAGGGCCTTCCTCTCGACGGGTAGACAGGGCCGATAAGGCTTCGGGCTGAAGGATTAGGGAAGAGGGAAGTGCCCGCAAGCCGACACACCTATTCTAGAAGAGCCAAAAAAACGCGTCAAGTTTTGCACGGCATTCCGTCCAAACGGGAGAATGCATACCCTTTCAGGACGAATCCGTACAACGAATGTCACCGTGTCAAGCCGCACAAGAAACCGAAAGACGCACATCAGACCGTGGTCCGACGTGCGTCCGAGGTGTGGCGTCAGGGAAGTCCTGATGAGGAAGTGCCTACTCCTTTGCGGGACCTTCACTCGGAACCGCTTTCTCCGACGGCTCGAGCAGAAACCGAACGCGGTAAACCGAGTCGTCCTCCACCGGAACCGCTTTGGGCTTCTTGACCGGAACCGCCTTGGCCGCCACCTTCGCCCTCGTCGAACCGCCGTCCGCGCCGGTCGTTTCGGAAGGCGCCGCGGCGGGCGCAGCTTTCGGTTGGACGGTGATCGTGCCCTGCACGTGAAAAGTCGCCGCAGGCGCTCTCTTCACGTCGCTCCCCGCCGAGGAACTTGCTTCCTCTGGATGCAAACTACCCGGAACCAATGCACTTGGAATGCGCGGCGGGGCCGTCTTGGGCGTACTAAGAAATGTGAAGCTGTTGAAATCCTCCGCGTTCTGGAGACGCACGACCACCTGGCGAACCTGGTCGGTCGTCAGCGTGAATTCGACCTCGCCTTCGCCTTCCCGAATCGGCTCGTCCAAGGCAACGCCTGCCTCCTTCAGCAACCTGGCAAGTGCCTCGTGGCCCACGCGGCCTTCCGCCAACTGGCACTGCAACACCAGGAGCGGACTCTTGTCGGCCGTCGGCTCGCTGGGGCTGTCCAAATCGGGCTCTGCGTCCGGCGTCTTCTCGGCGATCGCGGTCGGGACCGGACTCGGCTCCACCATGCTCGGCGCAGGTGCAACCTCCACGTCCTCCTTCTTGGGCTCGGAATTCTGGACAATCGTCGCCGCTGACGGACTCTCAACCGCCTCGACGGTCAGATCGAGATCCAGGGGCTCGATCGTCCGGCCTCCGGACCCCTGGGCGATCGTAGCGGTCGCTCCGTCTTCCTTGCCAGGCTCGTTGATCGCGAGAATCAAGGCCACGGCGATCGCCACAGCCGACCAGGCGAAATTGCGCGGTCGCAAGAGGCGCCGCGCCCACGAAACCGGCTTGTCCGCCGGCAGGTCGACCTGGTGAAACTTGGGCAGCGGAGTGGCCGGCTCGGCCAGCATCTCCCGCTCCGCTTGGCGCAGAACTCGCGAAACGAGATCCTGATCGAGCTTGTAAACAGGCAGCGCCTGCAGACTGCTGCTCAGCGAACGGAGATCGTCGACCAGTTGCCGAGCTTCCGGGTTGTCGTTCAGAATCTGTTCCACCTCGGCCTGTTCTTCGGCGGTCAGCTCTCCGTCGATATAGGCGCTGAACAGTTCGTTCTCAGGCAGGTCCAACATGGAATGAGTCTCTATGCCCTAAGACTGACGGTTGCGATGGTTGTATCTGCGTCTTGCGGCCAGGCAGCTTCCCAGCCGACTCGGCCCGTGAGTCGAAAACTGGGAAAGCCTGGGAGCAGAGCCGGCAAAGCAGTCGGATGAAAAACAAACCAGGAAAACAGAACCAAAAACCAAATTCCCGACGCTTGACCGATTCGTGCTCCCAGGTGGAATCGCGTCGCGGCCCACGTCGGCCCGCTGCGGATTCCCGGTGTCACCCCAATTGGCGCCTGCACGAACGCCGCACGCGCCAATCAAACCCAGAGACGCATATCCCGCCGTGTGGCGGGTGAAAGGTCAAAACGCAGTTACCTCTCCTCTTCCTCGTCAGACGAATCTCGTATTGCCTCCTTCTCGATCTCCCGGGCTACTTCTCGCCCATGAGCACCTCTTTGAGTTCATCTCGCAGTTGCAGGCGAGCCCGATGCAGGCGACTTCGAACCGTGCCCACCGGCAGATCGAGGATTTCGGCAATGGTCTCATAGCAGCAACCGTCGATTTCCCGCAACACGAGAACTTCCCGATGCTCGTCGCTGAGCACTTTCAAAGCCTCGCGGACTTGCCGGCAACGTTCCTCCTGTTCCAGATGATCCAACGGCCCCTGATCCGGATCGACCGGCTCATCGCCGCCTTCCTCGCGTGCGTGGTCGACCGAGAGAACCGGTCGACGTCGTCGTCGTTGGGTCGCAGCCACGTTGAAAGCGATCCGGTAGAGCCAAGTGTAAAACGCGCTCCGCCCGCGAAACGACTCCAGCTTGACAAAGGCCTGCACGAAGGCGTCCTGCACGACGTCGAGGGCGTCCTCCGGAGACCCGATGACATGGACCAGCGTGTTGTACAGCCGGTCCTGATACCTCTGGACCAACTGCCCAAATGCGGCTGAATTGCCAGCCAAGGTCTCTTCAATCAGTCGAGCGTCGTCGTTCACAGGTTCGGAGTCTTGGACGCCGGGGATAGAAAGAAAGTTCCGGGCCTCGGGCGCAGATCCGCACCGCAAGACCCCCTCGATTCCTCAACGGTTCATCATGCCGAGGGGCACGATTCTTGTCAAATTGTTGTCACAAAAACACTTGCATTCAAACAACCTGGCCCGGTTCTCGCCTGACAGGACCCGGAAAACAGGCAAAATCGTCTGCTGGAATACCTATCGCGCACCCCCCGATATAGCTACGCAATCTGCCTTCGCTCCCATCCGATCGACCGAATGCAATGCTGGCAGTGCGTCCCGGTCTGGTAAGCGAAGCGACTATCCCTGCAACTCATGGACGACATAGAGGATTCGCCGGACTGCCTCGTCGATTTCCTCGACCGTGGTCGTGGCCCCCAGGCTGAATCGCAAGGAACTCCGCACGATCTCCTTGGGAAGGCCCATCGCCAACAACGTGGGCGATAGTTCACTCGAACCACTCGCGCAGGCAGAACCCACCGAACAGGCCACGCCCGCCTGGTCGAGCGCCATCAAAAGCATCTGGGCGTCGATCCCTGGAAAAGCCACGTTGCTGACGTTGGGCAATCGGACCGCCCCTTCTCCGTTCACACGCAAATCGGGATAGCCGCCCTTGAGACCCGCTTCAAAACGTGCCCGGCACCGCTCCATCTCCCGCACGTGGTCTTCTTGTTCTTTCACCACAAGTTCCAATGCGGCAAGCATCCCGACGACCAGCGCAAGCGGCTCTGTCCCGGGACGCACCGCCCACTGCTGATGTCCACCGTAAAGGATCGGTTGAATCTCGACGCCCGAGCGAACCAGCAGCGCTCCGATTCCCGCGGGGCCTTGAAACTTGTGGGCCGCAATGCTCATCGCATCCACGCCGAGTTTGCGAAAGTGGAACGGCATCTTCCCCGCCGCCTGGACGGCGTCGGTGTGAAACGGAACCCCGTGCCTCCGGCACACGCCCGCCAACTCCACAACCGGCTGCAGGACCCCCGTGTCATGGTTCGCCAGCACGACACTCACCAGACGCGTCTCTGCCGACAGCAACCCCTCGAGCCGCTCCACGCGAACGATGCCGTGCTCGTCGGCGCCAAGCTGGTCAAACCCCCAGCCAAGACTGAGCAGCCGCTCGGCCGGCTCGATGACGCTGGCGTGCTCGACCGCCGAAATGATGATTTGCCCGGCCCCTTGCCCGCGGGCGGCTCCTATCCCGAACAGAGCCAGGCAGTTCGACTCGGTGCCTCCGCTGGTGAACACGACCCGATCGGGGGCTCTCCCCGACTGCTGCAGACCCAAAATCTCGCCGATCCGCTCGCGTGCATTCTCCAAGCGCCGCTTGGCCTTCTGGCCGGCCAGATGCTGACTGGCCGGGTTGGCGTAGCCTTCGCGGTAGCAGGCCGCCATGGCGTCGACCACCTCAGGCCGCGTGGGCGATGTCGCGTTGTGGTCGAGATAGATCGGTTCCATGGAGACATTTCTGGAGAAGGGCTGCACTCTGAGCATCGATCCCAGGAATTGTCGAACCCCACCGGCCGAAGTTCAAGGGGCTCTGGCTCCAGGCAACGCATGGCAGCGGCGAGGTCGTTGCCGCAACCCGTGTGTCCAGTGTGGCGGACGATTGCGGGATGCCTTAGTGTCTTTGTGCTGGACGTGTGCGCATGGTGCGTGCATGTTTGTGAAGGTTGGGTTGCGGGTTTCCCCCGCCTCGGTGGGATTCCAGGCCCCCTTAGCGCTTGATGTTGCCGCTGCCAGGCAGTACACTCCCCAGAGTGAGGGTATTCCCGTTTTGGAGGAGGCCCCCTGATGGCTCGCAAATCGTCGCACGACTCTCCGAGTCGTGACCTTTCAGAACATGGCCTCGACTCGGAGAGTCGAGCGGCGGTGGTTTGGAACATGTTCGACCGGGAGGCAGAGGTCGATGTTTCGGCTCGCAATCGTCCCCATTGGGACCAGAACGGGGCTGTGACGTTTGTCACCATTCGGCTTGCGGACTCGATGCCCAAAGCCGTAGTGGCTCGGTGGTTGGCCGAGAAGGACGATTGGTTGAAGGCGCATGGACTCGACTCGTCGCACGGCTCTCCGAGCCGTGAGCTTTCAGGACGTGCCTTCGACTCGGAGAGTCGAGCGACCAAGTCGTACGATTCTTCTTCGAGTCGCAACGCCGCTCTCGGCAGCGCGCCCAGGCACATCCAGCGCGCCTTTCGCAAGTTCAAGGACCGGCGATGGCACGAGAACCTCGACGATTGCCACGGCAAGTGCCTCTTGCGGCAAAGGCGATTTGCCGACATCGTCGCCGAATCACTGCTCAAGTTCGACGGCCGGCGATATGACGTCGAACGCTTTGTGGTAATGCCCAACCATGTCCACATGCTCATTCAAATGCGCCCGGGCTGGGGACTGCGGAAACAATGCGAGTCGTGGATGCGATTCACGGGTCGGCAGATCAATTCGTTGAATGGGACTTCGGGAGAGTTCTGGTCGGAGCCGTTCGATCACGTTGTTCGAAACGAATCGCAATTCCAGTATCTGCGAGCGTACATCGTAGACAATCCGACCAAGGCCAGATTGGCTCAAGGCGACTATCTGCTGTGGATTCGTGATCTGGGCTTTATCACGTCCCCCGTCGCTCGACTCTCCGAGTCGTGATGCATCCTCCGTCGC
>JAAYAY010000314.1 GCA_012719125.1 Planctomycetaceae bacterium
CCGTTCGTCTCAGGTTGCTCTCCACCTTTCCTCGCGGAAACGCAGTTACCACTTTCGACTACAGGCCGGTAACGTTAGCCTGAGAGGGACTTCCACCCTCCTGATCAAACGCCTTCACAGGCGCACTCGCTTTTCGCTCCGCGAAAGGGCACTTGTTCGCGGAGCGAACAACGACGCTCGATAAGTCGTTGTTTCTCACTTGGCGCCGAGTTGTCTGGCCGCGGCCATGTCGTCTCTGGCTTTGTCTTTCTGGCCGAGCATCTGATAGACGACGGCGCGGTTCTGGTAGGCCTTGACGTACTTGGGGTCGAGGAGGATCACCTTGGTGAAATCTGCGACGGCCTTTTCGAGGTTGTTCATGATTCGGAAAACCAAACCCCGATTGAAGTAGGCGTTGGCGTACTGCGGGTTGATTTCGATCGCCTTGTTGTAGTCGTCGAGGGCCTCCGCCAGCATGCCCTTTCGGGTATAGATGACCCCGCGGAGGCAGGAGCAATTGGGGTCGTTCGGGTTGATCGCGAGGGCTTTGGAGTAGTCTTCGATGGCGGCATCGTCGGCACCCATTTTCCCGTGGATCAGCCCGCGGCTGTACCAGGCCTGGAAACTCGCCTCGTCGATCGTGATCGCCTCGTTGAGGTCCTTGAGGGCAGCCTCCGGTTCGCCCCTCCCGGAGAGCGCATTGGCCCGGGCAATCAGCGATTCGAGATGGCGTGGGTCGAGGGCAAGGGCGCTATTGAAGTCGGCAAGGGCCTTGTCGGTTTCCCGGCATCGAACGTATGCGATACCTCGCCCATAGAGGGTCTTGACGTTCTTCGGGCGAAGCCGGATCGCTTGAGTGTAGTCTTCGACGGCCTCCCGGTAGCGGCCATTCTTGAATTGACCGAGGGCCCGGTTCGAGTAGGCCTTGCCGTCGTTGGGGTCGATGCGAATCACTTCCGAATACTCTCGGATGGCGAGCGTCAGATCGCCGCGGGCTTCATACACATTGCCCCGGTTCCCGTGCGCTTTGAGGTGATCCGGGTCGATTTCAATGGCCTTGTCGTAGTCGGCAAGCGCCGCATCCAGGTCGCCGCTGAGTGCTCGGGTGAGGCCGCGCGAGACGTAGGCCTCGACGTCGTTCGGGTCTTGCTCGATTGCACGAGTGTAATCCTCGATCGCTTCCTCGAATTTGCGCTGGCGGAAACGCACGTAGCCGCGGTTATAAAAGGCCTTGGCGTACGCGGGATCGGCGTCGATCGCCCGGTTGAAATCGTCGGTGGCCTGCTCGTACTGCTCGATCTTGACGCGCGCGCAGCCCCGATTGAAGAAGGCAACCGCCTCATTGGGGGAATACGCGAGGACGGCGCTGTAGTCTTTGATGGCCTCTTCGTGTCGCCCGTTGGCCTCATAACAATTACCTCGGCTGTAATAGGCCTCGGTATACTTCTTGTTGAGTCGCAGAGCTTCCGTAAAAACGCCGATCGCCTGATCGTAGTCCTTTTTTTCCTGGAGGGCCAGGCCGCGGTGGAATAGATCGGTTTCGTCAAACATGTTTGTGCCTTGGGCAATTCGCGGTCATTCAGGGGCTGGCCGGTAACCGGCCGGACTCCGATCGTCAGAGTCTGATCTCTCGTTCCTCAATTCCGAAACTGGGGGCCTCGATCTGTTCGGGCACGGCATCCAATTCGGTTCGTTTGCATTCGAAGAGGCGGTTTCGTCCCTGCTTCTTGGCGGCCTTGACGCATGCCTCCAGTCGCTGGAAGACGTCGAGGTAAGATCCGTCTTCCGGCGAGACCTCCGTGACTCCGCCGCTGGCCGTGATTCCGAAACGCACGTCGCCCGAGACGAAGACGATCTTCTCGATCGTCTGGCGAAGCGTCTCCGCCGCCTTGATTGCCGCACGGGGGCCGGAGTCGACGGCCAGCAGGAGGAATCGTTGCCCCGCAAACCGGCCCACCAGGTCCGATCTTCCGGCCTGAGAGAGGATCATCTGGCCGATGTGGCAAAGCACGCGATCTCCGATCAGGCTCCCCTGCTCCTCGTTGCAGCGTTCGAAGTGGTCCAGATCGAAGAGAACCGCACTGATCGATCGCGACGTGTGCCTGTGTTGCTGCCACCAATCGTGCAACGCGGCCTCCAGGCCGATCCGATTTCGAACCCCGGTGAGAGAATCGTGAAACAGCTTCTCTTCGATCTTGTCGATGCGATTCTCGTAACGTGCGATCGTCAGGAAGGCCATTTCCTGGTTGTCGCGAAGCTGATGGCGCGCGTTGCGGAGGTTGGCGATCTCCTCGATCAAACGAACGTTCGCCGCTTCCAGGTCCGTCTTGAAATCCATATGATTGAGATTGCTGATCGTCGTCTCGATCTGCGACGCCTGGTTCATGTTCGCCAGTTCGATCTGCTCGGCCAGGTCGCCCAACTCGCCGAGTTCGCCGATCCGCGACGAGAATCGCTCGGACGCCTCGCTCTGCTCGGCCAGATAGGATTCACAGTCTTCCTTGAGCTTCTGCCAGCAGCGCATGATCGTCTGCTCGTCCAGATGCCCGCGAGCGGCTCGGAGTTCCGTGTCGATTTCGGTGGAACGCGCTCCGCTCTTCATCATGGCGATGTTCAGGCGGAGAATCGACGTCTCCACGTACTTCTCGTTGAGGTCCCAGATCTCCGGGGCGTCGGCGGCAAGCAGAGCGATCGCCTCGTCGTCGTAGGGCTCCTCCAGCGGTTGGAGTTCCATCTCGACGTCCTGATCCAACATGTCGTCGGTCGCCGTTTCGAGCATGCCGCTTAACATGGCCTCGAAATCGTCGTCGTTGATCGGCGGCGCATCGGCACCTCGGGACGGCGGCCCGTAGAGAGGAGCCATGAGCGTCGGCGGACCATATCCCAATCGCACGGCGACCGCATAACCCACGAACAGGTTCAGTGCGCCGATCAGGAATGTGATCACAATGAATCCCACGAGTTCTGTCCCCATACGCTCTCTTGGAGATTCGCCGATGCGCGGAATCTTCCGGAAAAGTATAGGTCACGTGGGAAGGCAGAACGCCGGCGGAACCGGTTTCCGGCGTTTGGAGGGAATGTGCCGATTGCGGCGATTCTGTGCGGCCGTCCCTGCCGGACAGCGCCGGCTCTACCGCCTCGTGAAACCCTCGGCATCGAGCCGTTGAACAAGGGCGGGAGAGGCGTTCTCGAACAAGAACACCTCACTGGGGGCGTCGCCGGTTCCCTTTGTGCGGATGATGCAGACAATCTCCGCCCCCTCCGCGCGTCGCCGGCTCAGTTCGCCGAGCAACCGCTGTTCGTCGGCCGTCAGAGAACCGGCAACCTCTTTGTGCTGGGGAGGCACGGGAACATTGTCGCGGCTCTGGGTCAGGTGCTGAACCGGATCGGCTTGCGGCATCGTCTTCGGCATGGCCGTTCCTGCGTTGGAGACGAAGGAGGCCTGAGTGACGGGGGGCGTCGCCTCCTCGCCGTAGACGAAGCTCAAGTTGGCTTCGTCGAGCTGCTCGTGGATCGAGGGGAGGGCCGCGTAGAGCCCTTCGTTGCATTCCGGGTCGGCCGCGTTGCAGACGCCGATTACGTAACCCTCGGCGGAGAACAGTCCGCCGCCGCTCCGCCCCTGCACGGGGAGTCCGGCAACCTCGATATTCGCCGGGCCGGCATACCGGTTGCGGGCAGTGACCCGGTTGCGGCGGACGCTCGGGTCTTCCCCATGGTTGCAGCCCACGTTCACAACCGTCTCTCCAGTCTCCACCGCATAATCACGGGGCGCCACGCGAGCCGTCTTGACCGGTGCAGGGACCTGGATCGTCAGCAGTCCCACGTCGCGGTCGTCGTCGAAAGAGAGAAGTCGCCCGTCGACGGTGTGGCCTTCCGTCGGCCCGAACAGACCGACCTCGATTCGCCCGCCTTCCTGATAGTCGCGGAAGATATGGCCGCAGGTAAGAATCAGCGCCCGGCCTTCACGTGTGTCGATAATCGTGCCGGTGCCCAGGCTGGGCCCTTGCCGATCGTGAACGCGGAGCCTGACCGTGGCCGCGATCAGTTCCCCGTCGGTCGCGCCGCGATTCAAACTGGCAAGCGCAATCGGCGGACTAGCGGCTGGGGAACGGCTGTTACTCGCACCAATTACCCCTCCCCGGAAGGGGTCTGGAATTACCTCCATGGCCAGGGCGCTGGTGGCCTGTTTGTGAGGCAGAGGGATCGGTCGGGCTCCCACGTTGGCAGCATTCTGGAGGGGAAGCGCTTCCGGTTCCGGAAGAAGCTTTGGGCGAGTCAGCTTCTGGGCATCGGCAAACATCTTCTCCAGGTGTTCGGGGGCCACAGCTCCCAATACCCGCGAGGTTTCTCGCCCCCCAACGGTCATGACGAAACAGGGGAACTGGCTGACGCCGAACTTTCGGGCCAGGTCGGGCTGCTGGTTGGCGCTGATCTTCCGGATCGAGTAGCCCTTGGCGATCAGTCCGTCGATCACGGGGTCCATCTGGCGACAGGGTAAACACCCGGCAATGGAAAAGTCGAGCAGGACGGGCTCGTCGGGTTCGGCTCCGGTGAGAGCGAGAGCCAGGATAGCTGCATGCAGTCCGATCATCGCGCAACTCCTTTGCGGCAGGGCAGCAGCACGCAGCGTTGACGAATGCACGACCGGAGGCAGACTAGACGCCCAGCCGATGCGAGACCGGCCTGCGAGTCGGTACGACGAAGCGGCAGCCAAGGCCGCCTGGTACCGTGCGCGTCGTGAGAAGAAGACCTCATCGGCAACTTCCGTGTCACCTTCCGTCGTGCGGATCGCCAACGAGAATACGCCGCCTGAAGGTTCGTTCCGGGGCGGGCCGGTGCGGCAGCGTGTTCTGGGTCGCGCAATCTGCTGTGTACGAAATCCGTTTCGTGTGGCGTCTGTCCGGCAACTGTTCGACGCAGTCCTGTGTCGAAGCCGGCGGCCGCTTGGTCCCGGATGCTGCGACGCCGTCCATGGGCGTCTGACATCCACGCTAGTTCGAAGGGGACAGACCTGGTGCGGGTAAGTGCAGTATTCTGCCCGGGATCGAGGTTCCGAGCAACGGCAATACGCCGGGCTGGCCCCCAGGGATCAGAAAAAATCCGCGGATTTGTGGAAAAAGCGTTGGAGGCAGCGCTGGCAATGCTGGTCAGGGCGGCGAGCCGCCCGAAGGGGTCTCCCCTGCTGCTTCGATGGAATCGGCAGCGGACCAGCTCGTATTGACTGTAGCAGATACGGGCCGGAACGTTCGACGCAAAAGTCTATTCTGTAAATGGTTGTGATCGACATACAGGTTCGCAGCAGGGCGGGACTCGGGAGCGGCGATCCACGGCAACGAAGTAGCGTCCCCTACCGGCCTTTTTCCGCGGTACCCTTCCCTCCCCCCGACTGGAGCCGGTATACTGGCGAAGATCGTCAACTGTCAGAATCTACCGCTGTTGCCGTGGCCCCAACCGAAACATGAACGAATCGCGACAATTCATCTCGGCCGACGAAGCCCAAGCCCCGTTCTTCGTCGGTGTCGATCTAGGTGGGCAGAGCATCAAGATCGGTGTGGTCGACGATCGCGGGCGCCCGCTCTCCTGGCTGAGCGTTCCCACCGAGGTCGAGCTGGGATGCGAAGCGGCCTGTCAGCGAATGGCCGGCGGGATCGATCGGGTCCTCGCCGAAGCGGGCGTCGACAAGTCGGCCGTAGCCTACGTGGGTCTCGGTTCGCCCGGCACGATGGATGTCCCGGCGGGCATGCTCCTGTTGCCCGTGAACCTGAAAGGTTGGGAGCATTTCCCCATTCGAGACCGGCTTGCCCACCATTGCGGAAAGCCGGTCGCTTTCGTGAACGACGGGGCGGCGGCGGCCTACGGCGAGTTCTGGGTCGGAGCCGGACAGGAAATGAACAGCCTCGTCCTGCTCACTCTCGGCACGGGAATTGGCTGTGGGATCATCGTGAACGGGTTCTCCATCGACGGCGAAAACAGCCACGGCGCCGAATGCGGCCACATCATCGTCAACCCGGCGCCCGACGCACGCTGGTGCAACTGCGGCCAGCGAGGCCATCTCGAAGCCTACTCCAGTGCAACGGCTGTGGTCCGGCGGACCCAGGAAATGCTCGACGCTGGCCTGAAAACCTCCATCCGCCCTCGCGTTGAGGCGGGAGAACCCTTGACGCCCAAGCTCGTGGCCGAAGAGGCCGAGGTGGGCGATCCGCTCGCCGGCCAGATCGTCATGGACACCGCCTTCTGGCTCGGCGTCGGGCTGGTCAATCTGATCCACACCATCGACCCCAACGGGGTGCTGCTGGGCGGAGCCATGACCTTCGGAGGGAAGGATACCGCACTTGGCCGGCGTTTTCTCGATCGAATCAAGCAGGAGATCGACGCTCGGGCCTTCGCACTCCTGGCCGAGCGGCTGAAACTCGATCTGGCTTCTTTGGGGGCCGATGCCGGGTACATCGGCGCCGCGGGAATCGCCCGTGCGGAGTATCTCAAGAAGAAGTGACTCTGACGAGGGCCGGACAGTGCGCAACAGCGATTGCCCCTTCCCGAGATTTCTGATCGCCTCGCTGGCAATTTGCAGCCTGCTGGCTGTGTCGGTTTCGGCCGGAGAATCGAGTCCTCCGTGGCTGGCTGGGACCAAGGATGATTTCCAGGGGTTCGATCGGTACACCTTTCGGTTTGACGGCGTGACCAGCCACATGGTTGTGCCCCGGCAAACCGCCGAAGGCAAGCCGTGGATCTGGCGGGCTCGATTCTTTGGTCATGAACCCCAGACGGACAAGGCGCTGCTCCAGCGCGGCTTTCACTTGGCCTACGTCGACGTGGCGGGGCTCTTCGGCAGCCCCAAGGCGGTCCAGCGCTGGGATCGGTTCTATGAGTTCCTGACGGAGGAACACGGTTTCTCCAAGAAACCCGTGCTGGAAGGCATGAGCCGCGGCGGGCTCATCGTGCTGAACTGGGCGATTGCCAACCCGCAATCCGTGGCGGCCATCTACATCGATGCGCCGGTGTGCGATATCCGCAGTTGGCCCGGCGGAAAAGGAAAAGGCAAAGGCAGTCCAGCCGACTGGCAGAAATGCCTCGAAGTCTACGGGCTGACCGAAGAGAAGGTAGACACGGCCGGCATCTACCCGCTCGACCGGCTGAAACCCCTGGCGACCCAGCACGTTCCGATCTTGAGCGTGTGCGGCGACGCCGACGACGTCGTTCCTCTCGAAGAGAACACGCGGATCCTCGAGCATCGCTACCGCGAGTTGGGCGGCCCGATCCAGGTCATCGTCAAACCGGGGGTGGAGCACCACCCGCACAGCCTGAAAGACCCCGCCCCAATCGTCGAGTTCCTGCTCCAACACGTGTCGTTTCAGCCTCAGCCCTGATTGGAGGACCGGACGGGCACGGCGTGTCACTCGCTGCCAAAATGGCAGTTTGGCATGGTTCGGGGCCCAGGTTCCTGTCATCTCCGGCACGCGCCCGGAAAACAGGCGACAAGTCACATCTCCTAACTAGTTGCCGGAGAACTACTTACCTGCACGTTTCTGATTTGGCGCGCCAGTTGCTGAATACAGCAGAATTCCGGGTGAGTGCGCGCCTTTTGGCAGCCGCTCCATCGGGTATGGACCAACACGCAAATGTCCCCGAGCCTGATCGGCCGAAGGAGTTCGCGCTCGGCAGGGAGGTCCCCCCCAGCGATCGACGAGACGGGCTTGGCTCGGACAGCGGACATCAGCAGAAACTCTGGATTTCACACGATTTGGGAGGTAATCAGGCAATGGCGAAGAAGAAGGCCTCAGGCAAGGCCGGCGGCGAGATCAAGCTCCAGCCGTTGGGAGATCGTCTGGTAGTTGAGCGTGCGGAGTCCGAATCGGTCACGGCCGGCGGAATCGTCCTGCCCGACAGCGCGAAGGACAAGCCGGCTCGGGGCGTGGTGATCAGCGTGGGCGACGGTCGGCTGTTGGACGATGGTTCTCGTGCGCCGTTCCAGGTGAAGGAGGGCGACTTGGTGCTCTTCACGTCGTATGCCGGCGAGGAGTTCAAGGTGGGAGACCGCGAACTCTTGTTGATGCGGGAAGAGGACGTGCTGGCAGTGATCGGTTAAACACCAAGAACACATCGTTGGGGCCGCCTTGAAGAGTTGCAGCCCACGACTCGAATTTGAAGGAGAATACACGTTATGTCAAAGATGATTGCATTTGATCAGGAAGCCCGGGATGCCCTGCGTCGGGGCGTTTCCAAGTTGGCACAGGCCGTCAAGGTCACGCTCGGTCCGCGCGGCCGCAACGTGATCCTGCAGAAGAGCTTCGGTTCGCCCACCGTCACCAAGGACGGGGTCACCGTGGCCAAGGAAATCGACCTGGAAGACCCCTACGAAAACATGGGCGCTCGCATGGTTCGCGAAGTGGCCTCGAAGACGAGCGACGTGGCCGGCGACGGCACGACGACGGCCACCATCATGGCCGAGGCGATCTTCAACGAAGGTCTCCGCGCCGTGGTCTCGGGCGTCAACCCGATTCATCTCAAGCGAGGCATGGAGAAGGCGGTCGACGACATCACCGAGAAACTGAAGAAGATGTCGATCGCGATCAAGTCGAAGGAAGAGATGGCCCAGGTCGGCACGGTGGCGTCGAACAACGACACTGAAATCGGCAAGCTGCTGGCCGAGGCCATGGACAAAGTCGGCAAGGACGGCGTCATTACCGTCGACGAGGGCAAGAGCCTGGCTACGGAAGTCGAGTGGGTCGAAGGCATGCAGTTCGACCGCGGCTACCTGTCGCCCTACTTCGTCACCGATCCGCAGGCGATGGAGTGCGTGATGGAGGACGCCTATGTCCTCATTCACGAGAAGAAGATCTCGAGCATCAAGGACTTGGTTCCCCTTCTCGAAGCGGTGGTCAATTCGGGCAAGCCGCTTCTGATCGTGGCCGAAGACATCGACGGCGAAGCCCTGGCCACCTTGGTGATCAACCGGCTCCGCGGTTCGCTCAAGGTCTGCGCGGTCAAGGCTCCCGGCTACGGCGATCGTCGCAAGGCGATGCTCGAGGACATCGGCATCCTCACCGGCGGCGACGTTCTCTTCGAGAGCCTCGGCAAGAAGCTCGAGAACATGCAGCTCACCGACCTGGGTCGGGCCAAGAAGATCGTCATCGACAAGGATAACACGACGATCATCGAGGGCGCCGGGAAGAGCGCCGAGATCAAAGGTCGTATCGATCAGCTTCGCCGCGAGATCGAGAAGGTCACCAGCGACTACGATCGCGAGAAGCTCGAAGAGCGGCTTGCCAAGTTGGCCGGCGGGGTTGCCAAGGTCAACGTCGGTGCGGCTACCGAGAGCGAGATGAAGGAGAAGAAAGCCCGCGTTGAAGACGCTCTGCACGCCACCCGTGCGGCCGTCGAAGAGGGCATTCTTCCCGGCGGCGGCGTGGCCCTCCTTCGTGCCTCGTCCAGCGTCAAGCCCGGCGATCTGGCCCAGGACGAACTGGTCGGCTACAACATCATCCTCCGCGCCTGCCGTGCCCCGCTCACCCAGATCGCCAACAATGCCGGCCAGGACGGCGGCGTGGTCTGCGAGAAGGTCTCCGAGATGAAGAACGGCATGGGCTACAACGCGGCCACCGATCAGTACGAGGACCTGGTCAAGGCGGGCGTTATCGACCCCACCAAGGTCACCCGCACCGCCCTCGAGAACGCCTCGAGTGTGGCGACCTTGCTGCTCACCAGCGACGCCCTGATCGCCGAGAAACCCAAGGAAGAAAAGGCCCCCGCCGGCCACGGCGGCCCCCACGATATGTATTGATCGAGCAAGGCGACAGCCGGGGGCGGTTGACCAAAACAACCGCACCCGCGTACGTCGCCAACGGAATCCCCCCAAAGCCCGGCGGCCTCCTCTCTCCCCCAAATTGGCCGTCGGGCTTTCTTCGTTCCGTGGCCCGCCATCCATCCAAGGGAGAGGTGGGTAAATATTGACATATATGTCTATTTAGACTATCATGTTAACACGAGCCCCCAAGCCAAGCTTGAATTCACAAGGGATGGCCTGCTTCCACCTGGCGACTACGTGATGTCACTGCAGCAACTGCGTGAATCATTGCTCGTTACGGGGCCCCAAGATATCTCTGAACATGTGAATTGGGATGTAGGTTGGCGACGCAAGCTTGTCGAAAACCTCACGGTCCTTGTAGATCAGCTCTGGCGTGTCGGCATAACGGAGATCTTCATCGACGGCTCGTTCGTGGAGGACAAAAATCACCCCAACGACATCGACGGCTACTTTGAGTGCGAATTGGAGTACTTGGCGAGTGGCGAGTTGCAGCGCGATCTGAATCTGCTCGACACGCACAAGATCTGGACTTGGGATTCAGCAAGCCGCAGGGCTTATCGCGGTTACCCAAAACGTCAGCTTCCAATGTGGCATGTCTATCGAATTGAAC
Source organism: Planctomycetaceae bacterium (assembly GCA_012719125.1). Taxonomy (GTDB): domain Bacteria; phylum Planctomycetota; class Planctomycetia; order Pirellulales; family Thermoguttaceae; genus JAAYAY01. The sequence continues at coordinate 10,395 of JAAYAY010000314.1, forward strand.
TCTATCCACATTACGGTCAGCTTTGCGGAATTCGTGACAAGTACGGTCACGAGTTGGAGTTTCCATCTGCTTTCCGTCGTTCCAGGCGAAACGGTGAACCTCGCGGTATCATCAAGATAGGAAGGACGTCATGATTCGTAACGAGACCGAGTACCGCGAAGCGGTTGGGCGAATTGCCGGAGAATCTCAGCGTCTCGAAGAGCAGGCAGAGAAGCTCAGAGAGATGGGACTCGATTCCCGGGAGATCCGACGCGCCATGGCTCCCATGATCTCTTTCCACGAACAACTCAAGGAGGAGATAGAATTCTATGAGAAACTCTGCCGAGGGGAATTCGAGGAGGTCCACAATTTCAATGGACTGGGCCAACTTTTGATTGCCCTGAGGATCGCCAAGGGGGTGAAACAGCGCGAACTGGCGGAGCGTCTGGGCAGTCACGAATCGCAGGTCTCCCGAGACGAGCGAAACGAGTACCATGGCATCACGATTGATCGTGCCGCCCGCATTCTGGACGCCCTCGGTGTGGAACTCGTGACCAAGGTCCAGATGGCTACCCACGGCGCGCCCTGAAGGGCAGCGATCTCATTCGTCAGTTGTCGAACCTTGGCTTCTTCGTTTCAGATTTCTTCTCAGGGCTTCTCGCCCCCGCGTAGTCGCCGCTCGATATCGTCGATGCACTGGAGCAGATCGGCGATGCTGTCGACCACATAGTGGGCCCCGGCTTGGGCCAACTTGTCTGCCGAACGATCGATGTGCCGGCGGCGTTCCGCATCATCCAGCGCGTTGAACTCGTCGAGATTCAACCCCACTTCGTTTCCGGTGGCCGATACGGCCACCGTCCAGGCCCCGCCGTTCAGACCCGCCAGGATGCCGGGCACGGTGTCGTCGACCTTGACCAGCGATTCGACGGGGAAAGCGTTCAGTTGCCGCGCGCACTCCAGCAGCATCCACGGAGCAGGACGCCCCTGCGGCACCTCCGACGCGCAGACGGTCACGTCGGGTGTATAGCCGAGCGCCTTGGCATGGGGCAGCAGGGCGTCCATGATCTCGCGGCTGTAGCCGGTCGTCGATGCGATTCCGATCCCACGCCGGCGCAGCGCCGCCATCGTCTCCAGGCAACCCGGTATCAGTGCCGAGTGCTCGACCACCGACCGCGTCTGGAGCGGAACGGACTGCGTGTACATGGCGTCGATGTCGCTTTTTTGCGGGGGGCGACCGTGGACCTTCTCCCACTGCTGGCGGACGGCCGGCATCTCGCAGATCAGGCGGATGTGGTCGCGCTTCTGCGTTCCCATCGGCTCGCGAGCCTGGGCCGGCGTGATCGACATGCCCTGTTGACGAAACACTTCCACAAACACCATCACCGGCGAGCAGCATCCGAAGTCGACCGTCGTGCCGGCCCAATCGAAAACGACCGCTCGAACGGGCCCCCGGTAAGATCGCCGAAAAACAAACGGAGAGTTGGTCATCTGAGCAGATTCCTCTTAGAGTTGTACGGTCCGCTTGGCTAATCGAACTGGCGAGGCACGACCGCTACCCGGCAGAATCGTCCGGTCGCGGCGCTGCGAAACGCCTCCGCCGCTTCCTCCAACTCGAAATGCTCGCCGACCAGGTCGCCGAACGGATAGACGTCGAAGCTCTTGTCGAGGAAGCGAATCGCCGCATCAAGGTCCTCCGGCCAATAGTTGTGAACGCCGCGGATCGTGATCAGATTCTTCACCACGTGTTCCATGGGAACGCCCGCCAGCCGCGAGGGCAAGGCTCCGCCGACAAGCACGTAAACCGCTCCCAAACCCAGCATGGGGAGACCTGTTTCCAAGGCTTCGGGAGCCCCCGACATTTCCAGGGCGACGTCGATCCGGCCGCGATCGGTGACGTTGCGAACGACCTCGTCCAGCCTCGTCTTCCCGGCCAGGATGGTTGTCGTGGCGCCAAATCGCTCGGCGAGCGACAGGCGGTCGGCCGCCGTGTCGGCGACCAGCACCGATCGTGCCCCGGCCTGGTTCGCCATGGCGCAGGCAAGCAGCCCCAGAGCGCCGGCTCCCTGGATCAGGACGGCTCGATCCCGGATCGAGCCCGCCAGACGCAATGCGGCGGCAACCGTAGCGCCCGCACACGTGGCCAGTGCAGCCACGCCGTCCGGCAAACGCTCGGGCACCCGGCAAACCGTCGTACCGCGCCGAAGATGGCAAACGTCGGCCAAGCCTCCGGCGAAGGGGGCCGCCTCATCCAACCGCTGATGGCCGTACTTGAACAGTGACACGCATTTCTGAGGCAAACCGCCAAGGCACCGCGGACAACTGCCGCAGTGCGCCATGACGCTCCAACAAATCCGGTCGCCCACCTGCAGCTTGTTGCCGGCGTAGTCGAGCACTTCCTCATTGGCCGGCAGAGCGAGCGCCGTGCCTGTGATCTCGTGGCCCAGGATGCAGGGACAGGGCGTCGATCGGCGTCCGAAGAAGCTGTGCAAATCGCTGCCGCAGAGGGTGCAGCAACGGATCTTGACGAGGAGTTCGCCGGATTGCAGGGCCGGCGGCGGGTAATGCCGCACCTCCAGCGGCCGGTCCGGGGCGGAGAACACGACCGCCCGGTAACGATCGGTTGGCATATCCACAGTCATGGCAAGATTGTTTCTGGTATCGTGGCTCGAGATTTCTGCGCACGGTGTGCGCATGTTCTTGTGAAGTTCGGGTTGCGGGCTCGCCCCGCTTCAGGTTGGGCGCCCGGACCATAAGGCCGATTGTAATCTGCCGGCCCGGGCCTTGCCATCGGCCCCCAACAGGCCGGGCAGACTCGCAAGCTTGCATCTCGTCCCGCTGGTGTTATGCTGGAATCACGTTCGCACGAGATTCTTGCTTCACGCCAAAGGAACCGTATGATGAAATCCTACTGTCGGTGTTCTTCTCTTCTTTCCGGAATCTGTCTGATCCTGTCGATTACCTGCGCAACCTCCGGCGCCGCCGAGCAATCGCAACCGATCAGCCCGACCGACGGCGTCATCAAGCTGTTCAACGGCAAGGATCTCAGCGGGCTCTACGTCTTCATGCAGGACACCAAATATGAAGATCCGCGCCGGGTGTTCACCGTTCACGACGGCTTGTTGCACATCTCGGGCGATGGTTTCGGCGGCATCTGCACGAAGAAGGAATACGGCAACTATCACATGATCTGCGAGTTCAAATGGGGCGAGCGCACTTGGGGCAAGCGAGAGGACCGCGCCCGAGACTCCGGCGCGCTCGTCCACTGCACGGGTCCCGACGGCGCTTACTCCGGCATCTGGATGGCGTGTATCGAAGCCCAGATTATCGAAGGCGGCGTGGGCGATATCCTGGTTGTGCCCGGCAAGGACGACAACGGCCAGCCGATCCCCCTTTCTCTGACCGCCGACGTCGTCAAGGACCGCGACGGCGAAACCGTCTGGAGTGCCGAGGGCCGACCCCAGGTCTTCACCCGCGGGCGCATCAACTGGTGGGGCCGGGACCCCGATTGGAAAGATGAACTCGGCTTCCGCGGCCCCAAAGACGTGGAGAAACCGCACGGCGAGTGGAACCGCATGGAGGTCATCTGCGATCACGACCGCATCACGGTCAAGGTGAACGGAACGGTCGTCAATCGCGGCTACGACGCCGTGCCCCAAGCCGGCAAGCTCACCATTCAGACCGAACTGGCCGAGATCTTCGTCCGCCGCTGGGAACTGTGGCCCCTCGGCAAGGCGCCGGAGTAGGCAACCGACGACCTCCCGGTGGAAGCGGGAATGATGGAATGACGAAGCTCATCGAGAGTCTTCAACGAAAGCAACGCGGCGGCGATTGGAGGGACTCATTTGCAGACGAAGCCCCGCCACAGAAATGACCGTTGCAGCATCATTCCATCATTCCCCGCCGCCACCCGCCCGAATCCCGTGTTTCCGCATCAGGGCGTGGAAGTTGGTCCGCTGCATCCCGACGGCCTCGGCGGCACGGCTGACGTTGCCGCTGTGGCGGTCCAGCATCTCGGTAACAAACCGCTGCTCCAGTTGTGCCGCGGCCGCCTCGCGAACCTCCTGTTTCAAACGCTTCAGTTCCTCCCAAGTGTCGGGAACAGACGTCACCGCCGTCAGAACGGGCGTCTGCCGGATCTCGCCGGGCAGGTGCCGCGGCTCGATCACGGTCCCGTCGCTGAGAATCGCCATCCGTTCCACGATATTTCGCAACTCGCGGACGTTGCCCGGCCACGAGTAGCCCTCCATCATCTGCATGGCCTCGGGCGAGAACCGCTTCGGTTCGATATCTATCATCCGGCAATATCGATCGAGAAACGCCATGGCGAGAAGCGGGATGTCGCTGTCGCGCTGCCGTAAGGGCGGCAGGAAGATCGGCACCACGTTGAGCCGATAGTAGAGATCCTCGCGGAACGTGCCCTCGCGCACCAGGTCCGCCAGGTCGCGGTTGGTCGCCGCAATCAGACGGATATCGATCGCCTGCTCCTCCGTGTCGCCGACCCGTTTCACCCGGCGGCTCTCCAAGGCGCGGAGCAGCTTGCCCTGGGTTTCCATACTGATGTTGGCCACTTCGTCGAGAAACAGCGTTCCTCCGTGGGCCGCTTCGAACAGCCCCTGCTTGGCCGCAAACGCGCCCGTGAAAGAACCCTTCACGTGGCCGAACAACTCGCTTTCGAGCAGCGTGGGGGCGAGCGAGCTGCAATCGCAGGCCAGCAGGGCCTGTTCCTTGCGCCGGCTGAGCCGGTGGATCGCCCGCACGACGATCTCTTTGCCGGTGCCGCTCTCGCCCGTCACCAGCACCGTTCCCTCCGTGGGGGCGACCCGCCGCACCAGGCCGAATACTCGCTCCATGGCCCGGCTCTCGCCCAGGATTCCCTCGAACCCTTGTTGCACTTCCAGCTCTCGGCGCAGGGCCGCGTTCTCGCGAATCAAGGCCGACTTCTCCCCGACCCGCCCCACAAGCAATTTCAACTCGTCGGGCGTGAACGGCTTGCTCAGATAGTCGGCCGCCCCGTGCTTCATCGCCTCGACCGCCGTTTCCACCGTCGAATGGCCCGTGATGATCACCACCTCGCTGGCAACGCCGGCGGCCTTGACGTGTTTGAGGATCTCGAGCCCGCCCAACCCTTCCATCTTCAGATCGAGCAGGATGATGTCGAAGTCGCCCGACAGGGCCGTCTCCAGACCGACGTGAGGATCCTGGCAGGTCTCCACTTCGTAGCCCAGCGGTCGCAGGGCTCGGGCGCAGCCGAGGCCTATATAGGTCTCGTCGTCGATAACCAGAATCCGTTGATGCCGCGCCGGACTCTCCGGCACCGGTGTCGCCGCCATGGTGCACTCCCAATCCCGATTCACACTCGCCCCAATCCTTGATTCTTCCCCATGACCCTCGGGCCATCAAGGCCGGGTGGCCTGATCGTCGACCGGTACACGGAAACAGTCGCCAAAAGGCTGCATCCGGAACGGCTTTCTCCCGCTTCGGGACGGTTGTTCCGAAGAGGCGACTGGTCTATACTACTTTGCCGGGATGGGTTCGTGCCCCCCCTGCAACAAGGAGAAGGGGTCGCAGGGGCTTTTCGGGCGATCCGGTGGTTTCAGAAATGCGTTCACAATTCTTGCGGATGGAGGTGGGAAAATGACTTGGTCTGTAAGGCATGTTACCCCGGGACATCTCGTCCTGGCCTGGTTGAGTTTGGCGTGTTTCACGCCGTCGGTTGGCGCCCAGGGGCCCCCAGCCTCCGCAGCGCTCGACCTCTCCTATGTGACGCCCAACGCAGTGGCTGCCGTAGTAGCATTCCCGAGCCGTGTGCTCAAAGCGCCTGGAATGGAGATTCTGCCTCACGAGGTCCTCGCGGCCGTCGGCGAACGGGATCTGGGGATGAACCCCGCCGACGTGGACCAGATCATGGTCGTGGCGGAAGTCGCGGACGGGCCTCCCATGGTCGCGGGTGTGGTGCGGTTCGCCAAGCCCTACCAACTCGCCGGCCTGCTGCCCAAACTGGCGGCGAACACGACCCCCGGTGACCTCGACGGCAAGCCCTACCTGCAGGCCGCCGGCCCCATGGAACCGAGCCTCTTCATGCCCGACGACCGCACGCTGCTGATCGGCATGGGCCCGATGATCGAGAAGATGGTGGCCAACGCCAAACAGCCGGCCGCCGGGCCGCTCAGCAAGCTGCTGTCCTCCACGCGCACTACGGACGACGCGACGGCCGTCGCGGTCATGGAGCCGGTTCGTGAAATGCTCGGCGGCATGCTGGCAACGGCTCCCGTGCCCCCGCCGCTGGAAGACGTCAAGCAACTCCCTGAACTCATCCAAGCGGCCAAGATCGAGCTGCAAGTGACGGGAACGCCTCGCGGCTCCGTCGTCGTTCTGGCACCGGACGAAGCCAAGGCCCAGCAGTTGGAATCCCTCATCAACAAGGCGATCGACTTCGGGCGCGAGATGTCGCTGCAGGAAGTATCGAAAAACATGGGCGAGTCGGACGACCCGGTCGATCAGGCCATGGTCCAGTACATGGTCCGCTTCAATGAATACCTCTTCGACATGTTCCGGCCCCAACGCAACGGCACCGCCCTGAGCGTCACGCAAGGCGGCGAGAGGACCATTCACATGGCCACGACGGGCACCCTCGTGGCCCTGCTACTGCCCGCCGTCCAGGCGGCCCGTGAGGCGGCCCGGCGATCGATGGGGTCGAACAACCTCAAGCAGATCGCGCTGGCAATGCACAATCACCATGACGTCCACAGGGAGTTCCCTGCCCAGGCGATTACCGACGGTTCGGGCAAACCCCTGCTGAGTTGGCGAGTGAAACTGCTGCCGTTCGTCGAGGAAGACGGCCTGTACAAGGAGTTTCATCTCGACGAGCCCTGGGATAGCCCCCACAACAAGGCACTCATCGCCAGGATGCCGGCCGTCTATGCTCGACCCGGCAACGACCCCAGCTCGGGCACGACGCCTTACCTGGCGCCGATCGGCGAGGGTACCATGTGGAAAGCGGACAAGGGCACCAGGATGCCCGACATGCGCGACGGCACGTCGAACACGATCATGGTTGTCGAAGCCGAGGACAAGGCGGCCGTTCCGTGGACCAAGCCGGCGGACTGGCAGTTCGACCCGAACGACCCATTGAAAGGCGTCGGCAACTCGCGCCCGGGCGGATTCCAGGCCGTCTTTGCCGACGGCAGCTCGCGTTTCATCTCCGCCACAATCGATGTGCGGACACTCAAAGCCCTGCTGACCATGGCCGGCGGCGAACAGCTTTCACCGTTCTGAGTCCTATTTCCCGAACAGCACGCAAATCGGCGTCGGCACCATCACCATCGTCCGCGTGTAGGTCAACTCGCCCGTCTCGGCATCGACGGCGAAGACAGCAATGGTGTTGCTGTCTTGCCCCGCAGCCAAGAGCCATTTCCCGCTCGGATCAAGACTGAAATTCCGCGGCCAGCCTCCCCGGATCGGTTCACACTCGATCAGGGCGAGCTTGCCGGTGGCCTGATCGATGCGGAAGGCGGTCACCGTGTCGTGCCCCCGATTGGCCGCGTAGACGAATTTGCCGCTGGGATGAACCCGGATCTCCGAAGCGCTGACAGAGATCTCTTTTGCCTTCGCTTCCTCCGAGACGGTGGGAATCGTCTGGATGGGCGTCATCGCTCCCCGCTCGGCGTCGTAAACAAACGCCGTGACCGACACTTCCAACTCGTTCAGCACGTAGATGAACTTGCCACCGGGATGGAACTTCATGTGCCGCGGGCCGCTACCGGGTGGGCATTGCCCGAAGCCGTGGGGCGTCAGGTCGGCATGCTCGACGTCGAGCCGGTAGATCATCACCCGGTCCATGCCCAGGTCCGGAACGAAGACGAAGCGATTGTCGGGCGAGGTGCCGACCCAATGGGCGTGGGGCGCGTCCTGTCGGCCGGAAACCACGCCCGACCCGCCTTCGTGCTTGATCAATTCAGACTGTGGGCCGATCGAACCGTCGTCGTTCAAGGGGTAGATGGCCGTCGAGCCGCCGCCGTACTGGGCCGACATCAGGACCTTGCCCGTGCGATCCGTGGTGAGATGCGCCGCGCCGCCGTCGCCGATCGGTTGGGAGTTTGTCAGGGAGAGGGTCTGCCCGTCGATGCGGAAGGCGACCAGCGACGGCTCACCGCCGATCGTTCCAGTCGAATAAAGGATCATGCCGTTCGGGTTAAGTGCCAGGAACCCCGGGCTGTCGACCTCGGCCGCCAGTTCGGGCTGGGTGAGCTTGCCACTGTCGGGATTGAACCGGGCATGGTAGATGCCCTTGCTCAGCCCGCCCTTAGGGGTCGTCGTGCCGACCCAAACGTCGAGTTCTCCGGCGAGGCAGGTGCTGGCAAGAATGGCTACGACAAGAACGATGGCGAAACGTGGTGCAAAACTGAGGCTCATACGGTCACATCTCATCTACTGGTTCAAAGGATCGGATTCGGGCTGCTTCTGCTCTCGCGATTCCAGCCACTTCTCATACTCGGGCGACTTGACATACTCGGCGTATTCGGGGATCTGAGTCAGGTCGTAGAACTCAATCTCAAAGCTGGCGTCGATCCGGTCGAGCAGACGGGTCACTTCTCCAAAATCCTTCATCTCGAGGGAGATGGTTACCAGCGTCCAGTAGGCCTGGATCAGATCGGGCTCGGCTTCAATGGCAGCGTTGGCGGCTTGTTTCGCCGCCTCGTATCGTTTTGCGGCAACAAGGCAGCTTGCCCGGAGAACGTTCAAGTAGGGGTCGTCGCCGACGGACTTCTCCACTTGGTCGATGCATTCTAGTGCCTGATCGAAATCGCCGGTCGACGCATGGAGATCAATCGAGAGGAAATCGATACACGCATCGTCGGGATAGTGCTTCTTGAACTCGCGGACAGCCTGGATGGTCTCTGCACTGCCAGCTCCGACGGCAGCTTGGTAACGCAAGATCAGCACGGCCTTTTCCATTTTCAGGACCTCGGGAAGCGACTCGTAGATGTCCAACGCTTCCCTGAATTGACCGGTCTGAATTCGTGTACCCATGGCCTGAAATTCGTCCATGTGGTTGGCAAGCTCTGCCATCTTGCCGCTGAGCTTTTCCAACAACGACCGGTTGTTTTCGGCAAGCATGGCGACATAGAAGCGCCGAAAAGTGGTTGACAGATCTTCCGCCGACAAAAAGACGTAGATGTCGCCGACGCGCGCGCGACCGCCGTTATCGCGCACCAGAAGAAGATCGTGATAGTTCACGCCGGCCTCAGGCAATAGCAGCCGAAACAGGGCCCGCATCTCGCCGTCCTTCTGCCGTACGTCCATTAGTCGATAGCTGCCCCCTTGCAGCACTTGCTGCGCAACTTGCTTCGGTAATCCCCCTTTGTCGGTGATCCCTTTCAGAAGCCCTGTGCGATATTCGATCTGCACGTCCTTGGGAGCATCGATGCCAGCAATAGACCGGCTGCAGACCAGATTCCAGTCCACGGCCTTGTTCAACACGCCCTCGTCACCGACAGCCATCGCGGCCTCGATTCGCTCCGCCAACTCGGTTGCTTCCTCCACCGACGGCATCTCGCCACCGGGCAACTCCTCGGAGGGAACGGCAGCCGCTTGATCGCCCGACTTCCCGGAAGTTCCGGAGGCCGGTGCGCACCCGCCTGCCAACCCCGCCGCCAAGCACAGACACAGCCCCCAACCGCCCCACCACAAACGATCGAACATTGGTTGCATCCCTTCCTTTGAGAGTTACCCCATGTTGTCAGACCGACTCCGCCGCCACCCGAGACGCCATCCTAGGGGGTATCTCCCGGCGGGTCAACAAGATCGGGCGCTCGCTGCCGGGGGGGGATCGCCGATCGCACCTGTTATATCCGGGGAGAATGGGAGCCCTAAATGGGAGAGAATGCCGCCTGAGACGTATACTAGCATGCGGTCTTATTGACCGGTCCTGACGGCCTCCCGATTATCGGTACGTCTCCTTCAAAGCATCGCGGAAGCCGGGCGAAACCATTCAGGCCGCAAGCACAAGAGGAAGGACCAAAAACGATGCCGCTCGAAGCCTTGTTGGTTCTGGTCATCCTGCTGGTTGTGGTGACGGTCGTCGGGCACGTGATCTGGATCACCCTGGCCTGGATCGGCCGGGCCGTCATGGGAAGCGAATCCAAGGATGCTCACATTCATCTCCCCTGCCCCTGGTGCGAGCAGCCGACCACCGTCCACCAGGGACGCTGCCAGTGGTGCGGGCGTGCGTTGTTCGACAACCAGGCACGAGGCGTCGCTGATCTGGCAGCCGTGCGGCGAAAAGTCCAAGAGTGGCAAAGCCGCGGCAAGCTGGGACCCGAACAGGCCAAGGCGCTCCTCCTCGAAGTCGAGAGCCAACGGCGCGTCGCCATGGGACTGAGCCCCCTGCTCATGACGACCGTCAAGCCCACACCGGCAAAGCCGGCCCCCGAGAAGCCCAGCCCTGCAAAGCCGGAACCAACCAGACCTCCGGTCCCACTATCCAACGAGACTCCGATCCAAGCGATCCTCGTGGAACCGCCAACGACAGAAATTCCAAAGACCGTAGTTCCGAAGACGGAACCGCCGAGGGTGGAACCTCCCAAGCCGGTCCCCGCACCGCCGGCGCCCCGTCCGGCTGCCCAACCGCAGCGGCCAACGCCGCCGCAGGTCGCCGCGGCACGCTCGGCGCCAACGGCTCCAGCAGTGCGATCTGCCCCAACACTTGCCCCTGCCCCCGCTCCGACGCCCCAAAGGCCAGCCGCGCCTGCGCGCCCAGTCGTCGAAGAACCGCCCCAGAGAAGCTGGCGCGAACTGATCCAGACCTTCCTCGAAGAGCGCGAGATTCCTGCGATCGAACTGTTCGGCGTCCTGCTGACCAGCCTGCTGATCGTCGCGGGAGCTGTCATCCTGGTGATCTACTTCTGGGAAACGCTCCAAGAATATCCCGTCCTGAAATTCAGCGCCTTTTCGGCCGGGGCGATCGGCAGCATGCTGCTCGGGCTGCTGGCATGCATTCGCTGGCAGTTGAAGACGACCGGCCGGGGCCTGCTGGGCATCTCCCTGCTGCTCGTGCCGTTGAGCTTTCTCGTGGTGGCAAGTTCCGGCAGCGAGCCGACCGTCATCATCGCCGAACTCGGCGCTATCGCCCTGTTCGCCTACTTGATCACCCTGGCGGGCAAGGTGCTCGTCCCCGACCGCCCCTGGCACCTGGCGGCAGCGATTCTGGTACCCGTCGCAGCCGTCGTCGTGGTGTCCGCGGCACCGTGGCTGGTCTCACGGTTCTGGAGCGTCGGTCTGTTTGGAACAGTGACGGTGGCTGCCTTTGCGACGCCCCTGGTGCTCCACCGCCGCATTATCGCCAAGCTCGACGACGTCGGCCTGCCGACGCTGATCGGCGCCTTCTTCCTCCTGGGAGCCTCCCTGTTTCCGCTGGCCTTCGCCTTGGGACTGGCCGCCAAGACCGCCACTCAGTGGATCGGCGGCATCGCCCTGGCCATCGACGCCCTGTCGGTGGCTTTGTCGCTCCTGGCCGCAACCATCCTGGCTTTCTCGCTGACGTTGACCCTGCAACTCGAACACCGCGAGAAACTGGCCTCCTGGCGAGCCGCATCGACGGCCCTCGGACTGACCTCGGCTCTGGGCATGCTTGCCGGACTCCTCCTCGCCTGGCCCTGGTCGTCGCTGCTGTTCGCCGTGGCGCTACTCGATACGGCCGTGCTCCTCTGGATCGCCGTCGTCTGCCGATTCCCCTGGATCCACGCCGGCGCGATGGCGACCGGGGCAGCGGCGTGCCTGATGGGCTATCACCTGCTCGCGGGCAACCTGCCATGGGGGCTCGTCGCAACACCTGCGATCATGATCCACGCGATTTTCGGCGGAACCAGTGCCGCCGTGCTCGTCGCCTTCAGCGGACTGCTGGCAGGAGTCGCCGCCTGGTTCGCAAGAACCAGGCAAGCCGACGCCGCCCGCGTCTATGCCTGGGGTACGGGCGTCACGGCCGTAGTGAGCCTCGTCGGCTCGGCCGCGGCCGCCTGGTTCGAGGGTGGCACGTCCATTCCGCTCGCCATGGTTGTGTTCACGATCTACGGGTCGGCATGCCTCGTCGGAAACTGCTGGGTCCGCGTGCCCGCAGTGAGCCACGTGGGGCTGTCGCTGCTTGCCGGGGCGACAATGTGGGCCATGTATTGGCTTTCGCCGACGCCGTCGCCGGTTTGGGCGGCCGTGGTTGGGATCGAAGCACTGGCGCTGGCGAGTGCTGGTTGGGGACTGAAGTGGTTCGTGTCGTGCGAATCTCAGCAGCCTGAAGGCTGTACTCCAACGGCGTCTGCTGCTTTGGTCGAGGCTTACCGGGGGCCCTTGTTGGATGTGGCGGACGCACTGGCCGGTTTGACGCTGGCAATTGCCGCGCTCGTTCTGCTGCCGCATCTTCGCTTGTATACCTACACGGCCTGGCCCGCCGTGGCCCTTGTCTCGGCCGCCGGCGCCTGGCTGATCGGAGCCTGGAACCGCGGCTCCGTCGAGCGGACCTGGGCCGGTTCAGCCACCGTGCTGCTGGCGCTCATTCACACCTTCGTCTACTGCCTGCCCGGTTGGCTCCAGCAGCCGTGGCTCGATTCCGTGCTCACGCACGCAACCCTCGGTATCGCCGCGACGCTGGTTTGCCAACTGGCATCTCGAACAAGTGGCGAGGCGTTCCGCAATCGGTTGCACAAGGTGTTGGTCGAACCGCTCAGCCAGTCGGCCGGGCTCTCCTCAGCGCTGGCCCTCCCCTTGCTGTTGGTGAATTCCTGGGAGCACATGCTCACCCTTTCGCTCTGCCTGTTCTGGCTGGCCGCCATCTGGCTGGTCGTGGCGGCCGTGAACCGGCTGCCGGGCCTGGTGACAGGCGCCCAGGCGGTCATGTGCCTGGCAAGCCTGGCGGCCGGTACGGCCTGGCTCCAACAGTGTTCCTGGAACACCGCCGGCCGGGTCGATTTCTCGGATCTGCGAACCTGGCAGGTCTACGGTCTGACGCTGGCAATCCTCATCTTGGCCTGGACGATCGCTCGCGTGGCCCTGCGCCGCGTCAAGCTGGCCACCGAACTGCTCAACCCCGAATGGCCCAGCCTCGACCGGCTGGTCGGCGGCACCCTGTGCGTGGCACAACTCTTCGTGGCCGCCGGGGCGATGCTCCCGGCCGTCGGCTACGAGTTGGGATCCGGGCCGGCCAGTCCGGCCCTGGCGCTCCAGGCCGCCGTCGCCTCGCCTGCCGCCTGGCTCCTGCTGGTCGCATTGACGACCTGCTGCGCCGTGGGAGCGTGGAGCCGTTGGCGCGAGTCCGAACTGTTGGCGGCCCTGCTGGTCTTCGGAGCCCTGCCCTGGCTCCTGGCGGCCCAATGGGGTGCAAACACCGATGCCGCCAGCGTTCTGCGTTGGGCAGCCGCCGGCACCCTGATCCTGGGAACAGGCGCTGTTTGCCTGCGGCGGCCTCTTGCCGCTTGGGCCGGATCGGTTGGAATCCATCTCGAAACGACCGAATCGAGCCCGCAGATTGCCCGTTCGGTGCTGCTCGGCCTGACCTTGTTGCCGGTGCTGGGGGTGACCCTCTACTCGGCCGGCGCCCAGTTGACCGGCGTCTTGCCGACAGGCCCCGTGGCCGGAACGTTCTTCCATTCCCTTGGAACTAAGATCTCCTACCTGGTCCCGCTGGTTGCAGTCGTTGCCTCGCTGATCGTTCTGGCCTGGCGCGAGTCGTCGAGCGGCTACGCCTTCTCGGCCGGTCTGGTCACCAAGCTCAGCGTGGTCTTGGCCTGCCTACTCTCGTTCACCAAGTGGGGCCCGGACCAATGGGCCGTGTTGTGGTACTCGGTCGCCGTCACATCTGCCGTCTGGGCGGCGGCCTGGATCACCGCCAGACGCTGGATCAACGTCTGGCGCGAAGACCGCCTCGCCCCCGCGCTGCTCATGCGACTCGAACTTGCCATGGGCGCCGTTGCGGCCGCCGCTGTGCTCGTGCCGGGACTCTTCGCCCTGCTCGGCGAGGGACTCGGTCGAGTGGCGACGCTCTCGACCGCGGCCGGCAGTTGGCTCGGCTGGGTCGCCGTCGGATCGATCGTGGCCGCCGCCGTCTATCGCCAATTCGATCGCCGCCTGCCCGTGCCGGCCGACCTGGCCGGACTGGTCGGACTGACCTTCATCGGCCTGGTGGCCTGCACCGTGTCGAGCCTGGTTGGGCCGCTGGGCCTGTCGGCCTACGGCGTCCGCTGGGGCTTCCACACAATGCTGATCGGATGGGCGGCCTACTCGGTGCTCATTGCCCTGTCGACCTGGTGGATGGCCGAGCACGTGCGCGTGCCCGGCGCGGAAGGACCTCCCCAAGTTCTGATTCGAGCCGCCAATACCTGGGTCATCGTCTCCGGCATGCTGGCCGTCCTGCTCGGATTGCTGGCGGCGATCTTCTTCGATCCCAGTGAAGAAAGGCTCTGGGGATCGGCGGCCATCGGCCTGGCCTCGGCCGCCTCGGCCACCATGGCCGTCTGGCGACGGCGCGAAGCCTGGGCCTTCGTCTCCGGCCTGGGCGTCAACGTGGCCGCTTCCTTCACCGTGAGCTACTTCGAACCGGCCCTCGACACCTGGCATGGCTTCCTCCTGCTCGTTCAAGCCAACGTGATCGCCGGCGCCGTGGTGGCTCTCACCTGGCTGGCCGTCCGCAAGCGGCTCTACGCCCTCCGCGACAAAGCCGTCTGGTCGGGCCCCCTGTTGGCGCTCCAAATCGGATTGACGGCCGTCGGAGCCCTGGCACTGGTCGTTCCCACCATGGCGGCCCTGGTTGCGTCGCCCAACGATCTGCCGCTCGACGCTCTGCGGCAGATCGGCTCGGCCCCCGGGGCAACCGCCGTATTGCTGGCGGCCCTGGCCGCCGGATGGCACCTGCTGCAGTTGCGGCGCCGCGAGGTGATTCACGCCGTCGGTGCGACCGCCCTGGCCGGCGGCGTGCTGCTGGGGGCGGGCTCTGTCGGCTGGGCCGACTGGTTTGCCCAGGACGTCTGGCTCCCCTACCACGTGACCATCGCCGCCTGGGCCGCTTTGGGCTTGACCCTCCTGGCCGCCGCCGGCGCTGTGCATTTTACAGCGAAGGAAGAAGACCGACACCAATCGCCCCTCGCCCTGGCCGCCGACATGCTGCCCGCCGAACCGGCATGCCTGTGGCACTTCGCCCTCACTCTGGCGGCCGCCGCGGCCGGACTCACCTGGTGCGCGGCCGATCCGGGCCGGCCCCACTGGGCGGCCGGCGTGATGCTCGCCGGAGCCTTGGGCGCCGGTGCTGTAGCCCTGTGGCGGCACCGGGTGGCTGAGATCATCCTCTCCGGCGTTTTCATCAACCTGGCCGGCAACGTCGCCTGGATCGCCTGGCACGACCAGAACTTCGCCGGCCTGATCGAAACCAACGTCCTCTGCCTGGCCGCCGGCGCTACCCTTTGGACAATCCTCCAGGTAATCGTGCCCCGCCGGGTTGCGAACATCACCCTCGACCGTCGCGAGTTCTCCTACGCAGAACTCGCCCTCCAAGCCGCCTTGCTCCTGCTGGGCGGACTGGCCGTGGTGCTCGTCGGCATGACGCTTGCCGGTGCCGACCATCCGGGAGCCACGCCGTTGACCTGGTGGAGCGTGCTGGCCGTTGCCGGGGCCCTGGTTCTGCGGCTGGTGAGCCGGTCGAAGCAATTCACCTTGCCGGGCCTCTACTATCTCGGGTTGATCTCCATCGCCCTGTCGCTCGACTCTCGGGCGGAGTCTGCCCGGCACTTGCTGTGGCTGGCGGGACCGGAGCTTGCCGGCTTCGCCCTCGCAGCCGCACTCGTCTACGCCCTGCTGTGGGCATTGGATGTTGTCCGCCAGGGCGAAGAAGATGACGAGAGTCATTACGGTGTGCTTCACGTTCAGTGGGTGCTTGTCGGACTTGCCGCGGTCTTGGGAGCGATGACAGCGCTCCACACGGGCTTCGGGGAGTTCACTCGACCTGTATTGGCCTGGCTCGCGCCGGGTCGTTGGTCCGGACCTTTGGCCGCACTGGCCTTACTCCCGGCGGCCTGGTTGACGGCACAGTCGATGCGAAGCACACAGGCCTCGGCCTGGCGCTTTGCAGCCCTGATCGCCGGAGCCCTGCTCGCCGCCACGGTCGGCTGGGCATGGCTCCCCGCCGCCGACGCCAATCTGCTCAACCAGACGGTCGTGGTCCTGGTGGCCGCAGTCGTCATGATCCTCGTCAGCGGAGTCGGCTTGCCTCGCCTGCTATCGGAGAACAGCCTCTGGGTCGACTGCAGCCGCAAGACGCTGGCTGGGTTTGCGGGCACGGGAGCCGTCGCACTGGTGTCGATCCTGCTCCAGGAGATGATCCTGTTCGATCCGGTGGCCGGGGCGCCGATGGCCACCTGGGCGGTGATCGTTGTCGCGGCCGCGATGGCGTGCATGCTTGTCGGCCTGATCGCCTTTGCCGTCTCGTCCACACGCGACCCGCTCGGCTTGACCGAAGACGGTCGGACCGCCTACGTCTATGCGGCCGAGGTCCTCGGCGGCCTGATCGCCTTGCACCTCTGGCTGACGGAGCCCACGCTGTTCCAGATAGGCATCATCGAACAATACTGGATGCTCCTGGTGATCGGCATCGCCTTCCTGGGCGTCGGGCTGAGCGAGTGGTTCCATCGGCTGGGACTGCCGGTTCTCAGTCGTCCGCTGGCCAACACGGCCGCCCTGCTGCCCCTGGTGCCGGCGATCGGCTACTGGATTCCGACCGGCGTCGTCCCGGCCTCGGCACTGGCAGGTGACAGCCCCGCCGTCTGGTTCTGCGGCAGTCTGTTCTATGCCGTCATGGCTACCACACAGCGGTCGCGGCTCTACAGCTTCCTGTCGCTAGGCACCTTGGCTGCCGCCTTCTGCCTGCTGTGGCAGAAAATGGAACTTGGCTTTACCGAACACGTGCAGCTCTACGGCATCCCGATCGGTATCGCCATCCTGCTGGCCGAGCAGATCCACCACCGCGAACTGAAACCGCCCGTCGCCTCGGCCATGCGCTACATCGCCCTGACCTGCATCTACCTGACGTCGTCGGCCGAGTTCCTCTGGGAACTGGGTACTACGATCTGGCTGCCGCTGACGCTGATCGCCTTGTCCGTCCTCGGCATCCTTGCGGGCATCTTCCTGCGGATCCGGTCGTTCGTCATCGTCGGCTTCACCTCGCTGGCGCTGGTCGTGGGCGCACTCGTCTACGACGCGGCCGTCAACCAGCAGCAAGCCTGGGTGTTCGCCGTCGCCCTGCTCGCCCTCGGAATCCCGCTCCTCGCCTTCTTCATGGTATTCGAAAAGAAAAAGGCCCAGATTCTCGCGGCCGTCAACCGTTTCTGGAACTGGGAACGCCGCGAACTGGTTCTGCCCGATCGGCATAATAGGTAAACCCCACACTCGTTTAACCCGCTGCCGCAGGCGAGGCTTTCTTCATGATTCTCATGGCGACAACCGACTCCCATCCGCGCACTACGCAGGCATCGCCCCGCAATGGCCTCTTTGGCAGAGAGCCCATCCCATGACCCCATCTCCTTATGAATCCCAACACGTCAAGATCACCGTCCGCCCGCCCCAGTTCGGCCTCCGAACGCTCCTCTTCGCCGCCGCCGGCGTCGGTCTGACCTTCGGCGTCCTCGGCTGGTTTGAAGTCTCCGCAGCCGTCGGCTTCTTCGTGCTGGCCGTGTTGCTCGTCGCCGCCCTGGCCACCGCCGGCTTGATGGCAGCCCTCTTGCAGGCCTATACGATCGTCGATACAGCAGGCCCGCCTGCTCCCAAGGAAGGTGAACCAAACAATCCGTTTGAAGACAATCCCTCTGCCTGACCGTCTACACGCTCTCAAGATCCCACAAGGAGGTCATCACCCATGTCGCATCCCCGTTGCATAGGCCTTGCCAAGATCACCGCATGCCTGGGCTTTCTGGTGCTGCTCTCAACGACCTACTGGCTGCGAACCGAGGTGCTCGCTCTGAATGAACTGCGATTCTCGGCCGATGAAACCCGAGCGCAACACGAGCTGACCGCCTACGAGGACGCCTTTCCCCACGAGGAAGAACGCTATCAGGTCGAACTGAAGAACTACGAGTTGGAAATTGAACACTTCAAGACCATGTTCGCGTTGTACGAGTCGGACTACGAGGAGTATGCCCGTCGCCTCGAAGACAAGTTCGAGCCGCCGCAGATGCCGGTTCGCCCCGAACCGCCTCGTGCGCCGGAGTACGCCAAAAAGCTCCATGAGATCAACACGAGATTCCGCGCCCGGAAACATCATTACTTCGAAATGACGAGCCGGCTGAACTGGGTCGCTTGGATCGCCGCCACGGCCCTGGTGGGCGGGCTGCTCTATCTGATCATGTTCGACTCGGCCGGCGGGCGGATCATCTACTTCGCCGTGCTGGTGATGAGTTTCATGTTCATGATCGGCCCGTCCTTCCACTCGATCATCAGCGCAATCGTCGGCTTCCTGGAGCCGCCCAGCGTCTATTGAGCCGCGGCGGCGGTTGACGGCGTATGCGATCGTCGAATCGACCGACGAAACCCCGACTACCGACAGCGATCCCTTCGACCGGCCTAACGACTCCCCACAAGCCTAGCCGCCACGCTCTGCAGCTTTCGAGTGGCCGGTGGGCGAGTGACAGTGAGCCCCCAGCCGCCAGGTGACTTGTATCGTCCCTCCTCCACGGTGTAGAGTGATGCTCGGTGATCTATTGCTGGGAAGAGGTATGCCCCACATCCTTCGGCACGTCGTACTGACGCGAGGTAACCAATATGTCCCGGAACCGAAGGGGCCTTCTTGGCCTATTGTTCCTGGCCGCAGTCTACGTGTCACTTGCCGGCTTCAGCTTGCGCCGCAAGTCAGTCACTGTTGATGAATTCGCACATTTGCCTGCAGGACTCAACCTGCTCAACTCCGGCGACACACGCTACTGCGCCTTGAACCCGCCGCTCATGAACGGTCTGTCTGCCATACCCGTGTGGGTATCCGGCGTTCGTGCAGATTTTCCCAAAGACTGGCCCGAACAGGTGCGGTTCGAAAACTGGCCCAACGGTTATGTCTTCATGAATCAACACCGGGAGAACTACCAGGCCTGCTACCTACGCAGTCGCTCCGTGACCGTTGTCGTTGTCGGCTTGCTCGGCCTGATAGTCTTCTTCTGGGGGAGGATGCTGGTTCCCGACCGCGGCAATCTCGCTGGGTTGCTGGCCGCCGGATTGATCTGGTTTTCGCCAAATATATTGGCCCATGCGCGCCTTGTGACAACCGACGCCGGGACGATGGCCTTCATGATACTCGCCACGTTCACGCTCTTCTTGTTCCTCCGTGCGCCTGGTTGGCCACAAGCCCTGTTTTGCGGAACCGCACTCGGCGCGGCGCAACTTGTCAAGTTCACGGCCGTCTATCTGTTCCCGTCGTTCCTTGTGACGATCGTCGCGGCCTGGATCGTTCGACGCGAATTGCGTACCCGTGGCTTCGTCATCCGGACCGCTGCAATCCTGGCTACCTGCCTGCTTGTCGTCAACCTGGGCTACGGATTTCAGCAAAGCATGACTCCCCTGGGCGAGATCGAATTCACGAGCCGCCCGTTTCAGTCGCTCGCACGGGCTATCCCTCACGGCTGCCCCGTCCCCTTCCCAGTGGACTACGTGCTCGCCTTCGACCGCCAACTTGCCGATTCGGAGTACGGAGATCCGTCGTACCTGTTCGGAGAATCCTACTTCGGCGGAAGATGGTATTACTTCATTGCCGTCCTGGCCGTCAAGATGCCCATTCCTTCCATGATCCTTCTAGGACTGGCGCTATACGCCGCGTTCAAGACGTCGACGTCCCACTGGTTCGACACGATGTTGATTCTCCTCCCGGCAGTTCTCGTGTTCGTCACGTTCTCATTTCTGTCGAACAAACAACTCGGCCTGAGGATGATTCTCCCGTCCCTCGGCCTTCTCTCGATCTGGACCGGCACGACCCTGGCCAGGTTTGACTGGCCAAAGCATATGAGAGTTGTTCTCGGCATCGTTTTGGCCTGGCTTGCCGTCGAAACCATATTCGTTTATCCGAACTACTTGACTTACTTCAATCAATTCGCCGGCGGACCCGGCCAGGGCCACCTGTACGCACTGGACTCCAACCTGGACTGGGGTCAGGATCTGGTGATGCTCGAAGAATGGATGAAACTCGAAGGAGTATCACGTCTGCAGTTGTTGTACTTCGGACGTGTCGACCCTGAGGTCTACGGTATCGACTACGAAGTACCTCGGGGTAGTCTGCACCCCGGCTATCTGGCTGTCAGCCGAACGCTCTACGGGCGTGACTATCTGCTCTACGATCACGGACAACTCGTCCCCTTCGGGCCCTTGCCTCGCCAGGTTCTGGGCGATATGCGCCCCATCGCGACCATAGGAAATTCCATAGACATCTATCAGATCGGTCGCTGACGCCTCACGGCGATCCCTGCAACCAAATGACGATACCTCCCGTTCACGAACCGCCATCTAATGCGGAATGAACTTGATCAGCAGGAAACCGCCGATCAAGAGGACGGCAAACAGGATCATGGCCCAGTCGAAGTACTTGTCGATGTAGTGCTTGACCGTGGGGCCGAAGAAGAAGATGCAGGTGGCGACCGTGAAGAACCGGGCCGAGCGGCCCAAGACCGAGGCGCCGATGAGGACGGGCAGGCTGATCGTCGCCCCCATGCCGGCGGTGATCGTGAAGACCTTGTACGGAATAGGAGTGAATGCGGCCACCAGGATCGCCAGGAAGCCCCATTCGGCGTACTTGCCTTGAACCAACGCAATACTCTCCCGATTGACGCCCGGCACGTAGTCCAGGAAGAAGGATTCCAGGAAGCCCGCCCAAAGCGCATAGCCGATGTACCAGCCGAGGATCGCCCCCAGAACCGAGGCGACCATGCTCACGGCGGCATAGTAGAACGATCGCTTGGGCTTGGAGATCGACAGGGCGATCTGCAGCACGTCGGGCGGGATCGGAAAGAAGGAACTTTCGGCAAAAGACAACACGAACAATGCGGGGGTGCCGTAGGGAGTCTCCGCCCAGTGGAGCACCCATAGATACAACCGCTTGATGATGTTGGGTCTTTTGGTGACAGCAGCCACGTCTGCACTCGCACTTTCACTCATGCCGCGCTCCCATGGGGAATGCCGGAAGCTCCTGGAGCCCCTCAAGGCCAAAGGGCCCCAAAGTATCCTATCCACCCGAAAGTCGCAAGACGAGGTTAGTGCCTGTCGATACCCATAATGGGGGTCCGTCCGCGCGGACAATCTTCCCGCTTCAGCAAACCCGTTTGCGCTGGGCCCCAATCAGAGCTTGAGATTGGCGTGAATCACTTCGGTCAGAGCGTTGACGTCCGTCCGGTTGAGCCGGGCAAGGATCTGCTGCCAGCGATAGGCGAAGCTCCCGTTCGGATCCCATTTGCGATACTTGAACAGGGTGTCGAAAGCGCGGCGGCGGCGGCGGTACTCGTTCTGGATCCGGCAGAATCGCGAACGGAACGCGTCCAGGTACACCTGGGCAAACTCGACCGGATTGGGAACGATTTCGCGGCGCCGGTTGACCGGTTCGGCGTAGGCGGGCGCCGTGGCGACCAGTTCCAGGTCGAAGTTGTGAAAGGTTCCGGTCGGGTCGGCAACGATCAGATCCTCCGGCAGCTTCTCGCCGTTCTCGAGAATGACTTCGTCGCCGTCGTCGAACAGGACCTTGCCGTGCTGGTCGCAACGTCCCACGATGATGTTTACCGCCGCCGCTTCACCCAGCAGCCGCGCGAGGCGGATAGCATATTCCTCGTTCTCCAGAAGATGCTTGGGGATCTTGTCGGTGGCGACGCCGCGGATGTAGTCGCGCTCGATGTACGGCGAGGCGATGTTGATCCCCTTCGGTCCGGTCGAATCGGAATAGTAGCGCTCCCAGACCTTGTGGGCGATCACGTGGCACGGCAGGTTCATGCTGAGCTGCCGGCATCCGAGCCGCCGGTCCAGGACGTACTCCGTGTACTCATCCGAGTCGATCATGGCGTCGCGAAGCGGCTTGCGGTCGTCGAGGTGTTCGCGAACTCCCCATTTCTGCATGCGGATGATGCTCACGATCTCCTTCGAATCGCCGATGCGTTTCACCTCGGCAATGTAGACCCCGCGCCGCCTGCCCGTGTCTTGGCGCCGGGAAAGGCTGTTGACGACCCGGCCGATGTTGACGTACTCCAGATCGGCGTGCTCGCGAACGAAATTGAAGATGAACCCGCGAGCCCGCTCGTCGCAAATCTCCGCCAGTTCCTTATCCTCCGGGTGCTCTTCGAAGAGATCGAACGTCGAGTCGAAGATCAATTCCCCGTCTTCGATCCGTCCGCCGGGAAGCCATTGGATCTGCATGAAGAATTCGGAACTCAACCCCAGGAGCGTCTCCTCCGAGACCTCTTCGTCACGCTGCGCGACGAGCGAGCGGAACATGCGGTTTCGCCACTGGGCGTCCTCTTTGTCGTCGAAGAGAAACTCGTGGGGAACCGCCTTCTGGAACTTCCGGCGGAGTTCGGCGTGGGCGTTGCGGAGGGCGACCGGATCGAGTTGCTGGAAGTCGCAGGACGCAAAGCATGCCGAAGAGAACGACTGGTCGGTCTGGAAGAAGTCGACCTCCGGATAGCCGCGGGTGTTTCTTCGCGCGCTGTGCTCGCGAATCTCGCCGAGATGGAGCCGCAGAGGCTCGTCGTCGAGCCGGTCGAGCGCCGAAAAACGCTCGTAGGTCAGCCAACGCGTGCCCGTCGTCTTGTTGTAGTAGTAAATCTCTTCTCCCGTGATCGCCAGCTTGGAAGCCGAGATCATGTCCTGCATTTCACGGACCGACGTGGGCAGCGCCGCAATTCGCCAGCACTCGCCGCGCCGCTTCACCGCATCCCGGACCTGCTTGTCCAGGGCGTAGAGGAACTTGATCTTGTACTTGGAGTACTCCTGCTGCAGCAAATCGTCCGCCTCGAAAGCCAACGGCATGTTGCTCGGATTGGGGCGGATGAGAATCTGGTCGTCTTCGAAGATCAAATCGACCGCACCGTCCCACACGCGGCTCTCTTCTTCGCGCGTCAGCGGCGGCTGGCCTGCCTCGCGGCGCAACTCGTTGAGGTGGTCGATGTAGATGTGCCGCTGAATGGCGTGAATCGTGCGCTGGGTTACCAGATGTCGCGTCTTGGGAAAGATCGTACCGATCTGCGATTTGAGTTTGCCGTTGGCGTCTCTCGCAAACAGTGGGTCACCGAGAATCTTAAGTATCATGGTGGGAACAGTCCCCAACGACCGTGATGAAGTCGCCCGTAAGCAGAATGGATCCTTGCCAGTTCTCCGCCTTGCCTGTTCCTCTTGAACCGGCGGGCCATGGCGCGGTCGATCTGTACTTTCGCCCCTGATGACCGTCCGACCGCGGAGATCCTCCCGTCCCTGATCGCTCTTCAGTGTATCCGGAATGAATCGATCTGTCTTGCCTAATTCGGTCTGGTTGCTCGTCCCGAAACGGGAGGACTCCGGCCAAGAGGCACACAATCTGAAGCCGCGCACGACAATTGTGTACGTGCCCGGTTGCCGCTGCCGCATCCGCTCACTATCTTGAGATACACCCGGATTGCCGCCGGTAACCCGGTCCCCGTCAGTAACGGCTCGGAGCTTTATCATGATCCGCTTGTCACGAATCCGCACCCTGTTTCTGCTCGCACTCCTCACGGGCTTCCCCGACCAGGCCGCCGCTGTCGACGCCGACAAGGAAGGGGGACTCGACCTCAACAAACCGGAGCGGCTCGAGTGGCTCCAGGACGCCGGATTCGGCATGTTCATCCACTGGTCCGTCGATTCCCAACTCGGTTCGGTCATCAGCCACAGCCTGGCCGGTGCTTCGGACGATTACCTGAACTGGTACATCCAGGAACTGCCCAAGACCTTCAAGCCGACCCGCTGGGAGCCCGACGAAGTCGCCCGGCTCGCCAAACTGGCCGGGATGCAATACGTGGTATTCACCACCAAGCACCACAACGGCTTCTGCTGGTGGGACACCGAGACAACCGACTTCAAGATCACCGACACGCCTTACGGCCGGGGCATCCTCAAGGAATACTGCGAAGCCCTGCGCCGCTGGGGTCTGAAGGTCGGCTTCTACTACTCCCCCGAGGACTTCTGCTGGCTCTATCGGCACGGTCGTCCCGTTTGCCGCCGCGGGCCGTTGTTGCTCGATCCCGACGACGACAAGGAATACGGCGAGTTCGTCCGGCAGCAGGTGACCGAGTTGTTCTCCGATTTCGGCCCCATCGACGTGCTGTTCATCGACGGCGCCGGGGCCGAGATCACCAAGAAAACCTGCTGGGAACTCCAGCCGGACTGCCTGATCACCCGCGGCGCGATCAAAACGCCCGAACAGTACGTGCCCGGCGTGCCGCCTGAAGGGGCCTGGGAATCGTGTCTGACCATGGGCACCCAATGGGCCTACAAGCCGACCAACGACAACTACAAGTCGGGGACACGGATCCTCGAACTCCTCATTGAAACGCGAGCCAAGGGGGGCGCCCTGCTGCTAAATGTGGGACCCAAGCCCGACGGCCAGTTGCCGATCGAGCAGGAGGAGCGACTTCGCGAGGTCGCCCTGTGGCATGCCGTCAACGGTGAGTCGATCCTTGGTACACGTCCCTGGGTCGTATCGCAGGAAGAAAACATCTGGTTCACCCGGCGGAAGGACGATTCGGCCGTCTACGCGTTCCTCACCGGGATGCCCGATTGGCCCCGCGGCCAGCGCCGCGAGTTCCTGCTGCAATCGGTCCAAGCCACCCCGGCGACCAGGGTCAGCGTCCTGGGGCATGGCGGCAAGCTCGTCGAGTATAGTCCGGACACCGACGCCACCCCGCGTTTCGAACAGACCGATCGGGGACTGAAGATCTCGGTCGTACGTGCCCAGCGGCTCTATAACGACCACAAGTGGCCCAACCCGGTGGTGGTAAAGCTGGAGAACGTTCGTCCGGCCTTCGAGACGCCCCCCTTTGCCGAGACGGGCCAGGCCAAGGCCCTCGGTTCCGGACGGGTCGAACTGCAAGGCGAGCTGAAGACCCTCGGCGATGCCGGCGAGGTCTCCGTCGGTTTCGAATACCAGGTCTATGCGGGCTTCGCGGAGGTGATGTACAACACCGAGTGGACGTCCACCGAGACCATGCGGATGCCGGCTCCCGGCAAGTTCTCGATCGAGGTGGAGGGCCTCAAACCGGGAACCGAGTATCAGGTTCGTGCCGTGGTCACCAGCCCGAAGATCACCATGCGGGGCGATCACAAACGGGTCGTCGCCAAGTGAACGCAATCCGGTCCGCAGGAAGCAACGGACTACCGCGATCAGGCTCCTTGTGAGGGCAATCATGTCAAGCACATTGTTGAGAACCGTTGCCGTCCTGGCGATCAGCGTTGCTGGAGTCGTCTCTGCCGGTCACGTCGCCCGATGCGGGGAACCGGCGGTTGCCGGGGCGGAGGCAACGATGGTCGAGCCGGCCGACGACGAACCGTCGCAGGGCGTGTGGTACACCCCGGGAACGGCCGAAGGGTATGCGAGGGGGATTACCGACTATCCGCCCGAGAAGTATGCCTGCGTCTATCCCGGCAAGCCGACGGTCTACTCCGGCCCGATGGCCACCTACTGCGCCTGGCACCGCCCAATGGCCATCTACTCGCCCAAGGTGGACAAGACGTTCTTCGTGTTCGGAAACCCCGACAACTCGCCGGCGATCAGCTACTACGACCACGGGCAGAAGACCTTTGCCGCGTCCGTGGTGCTGGGGACGAACCCCAACGGCGACGCCCACCGAAACCCGACCCTCCTGATCGACGGCAAGGGGATCATTACCGTCTACTTCGGTGCCCACGGCCATCCCACGCGTGTGGTCCGATCGGTCCGGCCTTACGACATCACCGAATGGATCCCGGCGGCCGCCATTGAGCAAAAGACGTCCTATCCGCAACCGTGGGAGTTGACGCCCGGCGAGATCTTCGTTTCGTATCGCAGTTCCCCGCCGGCCTGGTGTTACCGGAAGTCGACCGACGGGGCCGGATCGTGGAGTCCGGAGACGAAACTCGTTGACTTCTCGGGCACCTCCATCTATGCGGTGACGATTGCCGAGACCGGCACGTTTCCCCGCAAGATCCACATGGCGTGGTCGAGGATGGGGGGCGGCACGCCCGAAGAGATCCGCACCAAGGCCCTCTGGGCCCGGCGCTACAACGTCTATTACGCCTGTTCCGACGACGGCGGCACGACATGGAAGAAGTCGGACGGCAGCCGGTATACGCTTCCCATCGACGAATCCCGGGCGGAGAAGGTATTCGACTCGGGGACCCACGGCGTCTGGCTCAAGGACATTCAACTCGACTCGCAGGGGAATCCCTATCTTCTGTTCGTCGACGCCGACGTGACCACCTACCAATGCATGTGGAAAGTGGCCGGGCTCTCGTCCAAGGGCTGGACCATGGCCGACGTGGTCGAGAGCGATCACATGTACGACGCGGGGGGGCTGGTGATTCTCTCGGACGACGACTTTCGCATCTGGGGGCCGGCCGGCGTTTCTCAACCCCACGAGGACGGCGGCGAGATCGAGGAGTTTCAGTCGGCCGATCGGGGAGCCACCTGGACGAGGACCGGCCGGCTGACCGGCGGCTCGCGGTTCTCGCACAACCACGTGAAGACCGTGTTCAACCATCAGAAGGACGATTTTCGCGTGCTCTGGAGCTACGGCGATTCGAACTATCCGCCAGCCACGCGAAACGTCTTTCTCTTCTTCTACGGGGAGGGAAAGGCGGGGCCGGCGCGAGTGAGGTTCTCCTCCCCGTAACACCCCGCTGGAAAAGTCGAGCCAACTGGCCTTGCGCAGTTTCCCGAGACACTCGCGAGTTCCGTTAACCGTCATTCGCGCGCAGGCGGGAATCCAGTGGCGTTTGTCGAGTGCCTGGATTCCCGCCTGCGCGGGAATGACGGATGGGAGCGAGGGAATGACGGATGGGAGAGTGGGAGTGACGCGGGGAACGGCTATCTTGATCGGAGGCATGTTTCCAGGAATCGCGCAAGGCCACTCCAACTCACCACGACGCGGCGACCTTGTTGATCTCCGGCCAGGCCAGGTCGGGGTAGAATTGATGACCTCCTTCATCGGCCAGCAAGCGCACGTGATCGGGCGAGCCTGCGGCGGCGAAGATTTGCCGGGCCCGCTCCACACCGCTGACCACGCCCTCGAAGCGGGCCAGGTTGTCTTTCTTGCCCGCCACGACCAGCAGATGCCGCGGGGCAATCAGGCCTGCCAGGTCGGGCATGTCGGCCGCGGCATAGACGCCCGGCAGGTAGCCGCAGGCACAATGGGGCGTCCACATCCATGTGTCGGCGAAGGGCCCGAAGGCGCAGGACACGACCGCCAGGCGGATCCGCGGGTCGACGCAGGCCGCATAGAAGCTGACGGTGCCGCCCATCGAATTGCCCACGCAGCCGATGCGGGTGGCGTCCAGGTCGGGCCAGGCGGCGATCAGGTCGATCGCCCGCATGACGTCGAGCACGCGTCCGCCGGTGATGGGCCGGCCCAGCAGGAGCATTGCCAGTGAGGCGTCCTGGCAACTCCGCCCCTGGTACGCTCGCAGGCCGAAGGCTCGCTGCTCGATCACCAGGGCCGCCCAGCCGTTGGCGACGGCCTGGATAGCCAGATCGCGTCCTCCGGCGATCGATTGCCGTTCCCGTTCGTTACTTGCCCGGCCGATGGAGATGTGCATCCCCGGCGAGTGGCCCTGCAGGCAGATCATCACGGGAAACGGCGGACGGCCGCGGCGGGGCCGCAGGACGTATCCGGGAACCCGCTCGTTGGGCTCGGAGGTGAAGGCGATACGGTCGATGGTGTAGTCGCCGGTTTCGGCTTCGCGCTGGACTTCGGCGCCCAACGGCCCGTGCGGGCCGGGTGGGAGGGCCAGGATCTCGACCAGCCGGCGGCGCAAGCGCTGCTGCCAGTCCGTCACGTCGGCGGCCGGGTCAAACCACAGTTCCGGCGACGCCGAGTCGATCAGCGTG
This sequence comes from Planctomycetaceae bacterium, assembly GCA_012719125.1. GTDB lineage: Bacteria > Planctomycetota > Planctomycetia > Pirellulales > Thermoguttaceae > JAAYAY01. Next base: position 38,449 of record JAAYAY010000314.1, read on the forward strand.
GCGAACGGCCGGGCGCCGGATCCAGCCTCCGGCTGCTGTGCCGATGCCGTGGGGTCCGCAGCCAACACGGCCGACGCGCCCGCCCAACTCACGGCCGCCGCTCCCAGGATTTCGCGGCGATTCAGCTTCTTCTCGCTTGCCTCTTGGGGACGTCTCATGGGGTTGCTGCCGGTCTCGGATGAGTCTCGCGTCTTTCCCGGTTTCCGTTTTGCCTCGGGAGAAAAGGGATCCTCCTCCTTACGGCGACTTGGAGACGCCGCGACCTTTCGCCTCGGCCGGTACGTCGATATTCAGCGTGGACGACTCGACGTTCTGCTCCATCGTGTAGCCGATGAACAGGGCCTCGGGAACCGCCGTATCGGCGGTTTCGTCGGACACTTCGACGTCGGGAAACGGTTGGGGATAGGCGGTGATGCGTACGATGTGTGCTCCGGGGACGATCCCGCTTCCGGTTCCTTCGGCGGTGTTGAACTTGCCGTCGACGATGTCCGCGTAGCCGGCAGGGCCGCTGTGCCCCTTGGCGTTATCGGGCGTGAAGTCGATCTGGCCGTAGACAATCGGCTGTCCGTCGAACGTGGCCGAGCCGGAAACGTCGATGCGACCGACGTCGTCCGCTCCACCGCAGCCCGAGAGGACCATGAGACAGGTGATCCAAAGCGCGTGATGAAGTCCGCTGGTTTGCATGAGACCGACCGTGAACCTGGATGGACTATTCAGTGAGAGTCTGGCTGTCATTGGAGAAGCGACCCCGGCTCTTTACGATCCTTGGTCGCCGCGGCTTGATAGAGCGCGAAATCGACGGTTTCGGAGATGAAATGAACACCCCCGTCGCCGAACAGGAAATTCGTTCCTCCAGGGTGCTGACTGCCGAAGCGGACGTCGTTGTGGAGCCGGTTGGCGTTGCCGCTGGTGTAACCCGAAGGGCCGATGGGGTGGCGGACGTTCTTGCAGCAATACATGGCGACGGTGGCAGCGTCGTTGTTTGCGCCTTGGGTCCAGCCTCGCCAGTTGTGCGACCAGGCGGGTTCGCTGGAGATTTCTCCCATGAGGAAGGTGTTCGAGGTTCCGTCGGTCACGTCCCGCATGGCGAAGTTGCGGTTCCTGGTGAACATGCCGTTGTCGACAACGCCGCCGTGATTCGAGTCGAAATTGCCGACACAGGGATAGAGCCGATCGGCGGCGGCGGTTCCAACCGGGTCCTTGGCGCCCATCACGCCGTAGTAATGGATCGTCCAGCCCCCGGCAGGGATGCCGGTTCCCTCCGCCTTGCGATCGAGGAGTCGAGAGCTGGGGCAGAAATGGACGGGCGTCGACTCAAGCATGAGGTTGTAGTTGGGGGCATTGCCGTAGTACACGCTCACATCGAACTGGCTGTACAACGGTTCTTGTTCGAGGAACGGGAGCAGCATCACCTGGAAAGCGAGCCGGTTTCCGGTGCCCCACGATCCTTGAGGAAACGACTTGTGCGTGTCGTGATAATTGTGCAGTGCGAGGCCCCATTGTTTGAGGTTGTTGGTGCACTGCATCCGCTTCGCGGCCTCGCGGGCCGCCTGAACGGCGGGCAACAGCAGGGCGATCAGGATTCCGATGATGGCGATCACCACGAGCAACTCAACGAGCGTGAAAGCACGCGGACGAGAGGATGACATGAAGCTTCTCCTTCGTTTAGGAGTTCAGCAAAACGCTAACGTAAACGGGATGAGTTTATTCATAATCGCGACGCGATCTTCCTACTCAAAAAAAGGCCCGCAAACCGCCTGATGCTCGCGGCAACGGAGGGGCACGGGCTCACTCCGCCTCCAACGGAGAAACCTCGATTTCCGGCGGACCGACGGATTCGAGATCGAACACGGCCGGTTCGAGTCCGGAGGACGTGACTTCGACCTCCAGTCCGGAGGTATTGGGGTCGGCCAATCGCCGGGGAGTGATCCACTGGTATTTGTCCGGTGCCGACGACTGGGCTCCGCCAGTGCCGAGGGGTTCTCGCTTCTGGACGGCCACGCGGTACTTCCCGGCGGGGAGGCCGTCTTTCTCCCCGAAGGTGCCTGGGGTGAACTTCCCCTCAGAATCGGTCACCGCGCTGGAAGGGCGCTGAAAACCGCCGGCCTCCGCGGCCACCGGCTGGAAGGAGACGATCGCGCCGGCGAGCGGTTTGCCGTCGAGCTTGACGGTTCCGGTCGCCTGGATGAGCTTGGGCCGTCCGCCTCCACATCCGGAGGTCCAGACAGTAAGGGCCACGACCGAGAACAAGACCAGTATTCCGCGTGCAGAATATTTCACGTAGGACACCTTCGTAGCTGACTTCCGGAATGTTGTTGCAGTTGAGTCAATTCCTGGCGACTCGGCTTTGTCTGAGGCGGAGCCTCGTCAGAACTCTCCAATCGTGTTGCCGTCGTCGATGTTGAACAGGTTCGTGTAGAGGACGTTCGTATCGGACGATCCCTGGGGGGTCACGACCGCCTCAATCGTCTCGCTGACGAGCCGCACCGAGCCGTCGCACATGAGGAAGTGGCAGGTACCGGGATGGGGACTGGCGGCGGCGACGCGAGTGGCGAGATTGGACGTGTTTTCCACGAAGCAGTTGGTCGTCGCGTCATGGGTCCCGTCGAAGGGCGTATTCATCGGCACGCGATGGGCGACGATGGGGATCGGCGTCCCGCAGAACTGCCCGGCGCCCCATGCCGCACCGATCGCCACGAAGGGCCCGGTCATCAGCGCCTTCTCGCCCACCAGGAAGGTGTTGGAGGTGCCGTCGGTGATGTCGCTGGTCGTCTTCGACACAATTCCGGCCGTGCGGTTGGCGAGGTTATTGATGGGAGGTGCGACCCGCCAATTCATACCGTACATCAAGGCGCCCATCTTCTTCTGGTACTTGTTGACCTCGCCGCCGTTTGCCGAGGGGCAGAGATAGACCGAAATGGGCGTGGTGAACAGGCTTTCCAGCGTATTGGGCGCGGCCGTGGTGTAGTCGTCGACGTTCGTCATATTGGCCGGATCCTGCGGGATCAGATTCGAATGTCCCACCTTCAACTGGTCGCTGATGGCACCCTGTTCGAGGTACGGGAGGATCATCGACGCCCAACACCACGCGCCGTCTCTGGCCTGATTGGTGTTGGGAGGAGGCCCACCCGAAACTCCGCGTGGCGGAAATATCTTGAAGGTGTCGTGATAGGTGTGGAACGCCAGACCGATCTGCTTCAAGTTGTTCGAGCATTGCGCCCGCCGGGCCGCCTCTCGGGCCGCCTGGACGGCGGGCAACAAGAGTGCAATCAAGATGCCGATGATGGCGATGACCACCAAGAGTTCCACGAGCGTGAACCCGACGCGCCGATCAGACGGCACAGATCGGTGCTTCAACGCGCGTTGAATAATGGGCGCACGGATACCGCGCCTGGAAAAAAGGGAGAGCAACATTAGCCGGCTCCTTCTGTTGGAAGAATAAGGACGCCATCAGCTTAACACGTTCGGTCCCCCCCACGCAACAGTCTTCCGCATAACCCACCGGCGATAGGGCCCGGCGTATCTCCTGAATGGAGGAAGACTGGAGGGGGGCACAAACGGCTTTCACAAATTCCTGTTCTCGCAGAATGTCGTCGACGCGGGCAGGGACTATGCTCAGCGGTTGCCGACAGTACCCCCACAACGGAGTAGATGAGTCCCCTTTGGCACATAATGAGCGACATCTTCGTGCCACCACTGCCGGCATTCTCGAATCGGGCTCAATGGTGATCTTCATTTCGGCGTGGAGCGTTGAACAGGAGGACGGTTGCGGGACCTTTGTTGTTTGCCACATAGAGATAATACCCGTTGCTGCCAGCCGCGGGTTGGACGGCAATTTGCGAGGCGGCGAACTGGTTGCCGTTCATGTAGTATCCGACTTCCTCGGGTTGGTTGGGGTCGTGCACGTCGAACACGCGGACGCCGCCCGAGCCGGCCGCGACAAACGCGTATCCGTCTTGGACGACCACGTCCGTGACTCGTCCCTGGGTATCGACCGATTTGGCTAGTTTCGGGTTTGCGGGGTCGGCGATGTTGACGATCACCAGGCCGGTCAGGGCGGTGCAGTAGGCGAAATCGCCGTCGACGGCCAGTTCGCCCTGGTTGAAGGTCTTGGGGTCGTGTTGGAAGACACCGATCTGGCGCGGTTTGGCCGGATCGCTGATATCGACGAAGACGAGCCGGCTCTCCCAATGGCCGTAGAGGATTGCGCAGTCGTTCCGCAGCCCGATGGCGTCGCAATCGATCTGCGGATTGAAGTTGCTGAGGATCGACGGCGTCGAGGGGGTGGAGATGTCGACGATGGTCAGCCCGGCCACGTGGTTGGCGACGTAGGCGAGCTTGCCTCGGATGAGGATGTTTTCGGTCATCGAGGGCATGTCGAGTTTGGCGATCTGCTGCCATTGACCAGCGCGGGTATCGTACACGGTGAGGAAGTTGGTGTAGTCGCAGAGAAAGGCATAGTCGCCGGCGAGGGCGACGTCCCAGCCGCAGGGGAGCGACCCGCACACCTGCGCGGGCGAGCGGGGGTCTGAGGACAGATCGAGCCAGTAGCCGGGCCGGGGATCCTTCTGGAGGTCGCTGGTGAGGAAGAGAGACTGCCCTTCCAGGCGGATATACCCGCCCTCGGCATCAAGCGTCGTGACGGCCTCGACGTTCAGTCGCTGCCGGGCGCCGCCGGGCTGGGCGGCAGGAGCAAGAGACGCCACGACACTGAGCAGCATCACACAGCCGGCAAATGGAACCGCACGCGGCATGACTCGGCCTCCTGGGAGTTGGGTTTCTGGATGTACTCGTCTCCGACACCTGACAGACAGCCTACCAGAGGTTCCGGCGTCCGATCAAGTTGCGGGGCGTCGCCCTCACCGCTGGGCCACGGTGTGCCGCCTCGGCAATATCGCCCGCTGGGTCAGCCAGAAGACCCAAACGGTCGGCGAGTTGCGTGCAGGCGGACTCGTTGCCAGAGAGCAACAGTCTCACAGTGCTCCGATAGTGTTTCTGAGCGTGGCCGATGTGTGGCGGAATCCTAACGTACGAGAAAAGGCTTGAAACTGTGTGGCACTGCTTACTTGTTCGCAGTGAGGGCGCTTTGTCCTTGTTCATGCACTGCCAAAACAAGTAGGCAGTGGCACAACGTGACTACTGGTTCAGGGCCAGCCGCGCGGTGGGGTTGTTTCAGTTGTCAAAGATCGAGGTCGGAGCGGGCTGGTGACTCACTAATCTTTTGTTGTGAAATGGTTGCGGGCTCGGTCGGCGGTTGGTGCACTTATCGATCGATTGCTCCATCGGACGGCGATCGTTATCGTGTTGTTTCGTAATGGTTTACGGCGTCGTCGGATACGCAGAATCATTTTGACTACCATGCAAAAGGGGGGAATGCAGTAGTCGGAAGCATCTTATCTAAGTTGAAGCGTTGAAAGGAGTTTGGTGAACGTTGGGAATGGTTCGAGAGGAGGAGTAGGAAAAACAACGTCGAAGACAGTAGAAACCCTGTGGGTGGAAGTTGGTCAACGGGGAGCGGATTCTGCCAATATCGTGGGGTGGCAGGGGAATAGTTACGGATGTGGTGAATACGGCAGTTGCTACGCGGTATGCATTGTTGACATTGTTTGCGTTGTTTGCGTTGTTGACATTGTTGCGCGCAGTTTTTGGGTACTTTTGGCTCACTTTGGGGGTGATGGTTTCGCGAGTTTGAAAGGGCAGTGATTGGCTCGCTGTTATACATGCGTACACAGATACGATGTTATCACATGGGCAGGAGAAGTCAAGAGGTTTTTTGAACACCCCCGGATGAGTGAGAGGGTGAGAGCGAAGGAGCGCAACAGTGGTATCATCATGGCCGATCTTTGTGTCGCAGTGCAAGTCCCGTTTGTCGGCGATCGCGAGAAGTTGCTTTCTGGGGCGTGCTCATTGGCGGGAGAAGTTCCGTGAAATCGACGACGTTCTGCTGGAAGTGCGGCAAGAAGGCGCGGAGTCTGAGGCACTTCGGGAGGAGTTCGAACAGGAGAACCTACGGCTGCGGCAGCGCATTTGCGAGTTGGAAATGCGTCTGGCCCAGCCGCAGCCACTCCAGTTGCCCCTGGGGGACGTCCCTGGCGGACAACAGTATGGAGCCGGCCTGATTGCGTTGTGCGTGAATCTTGCCCGTAAGATCGGTCTGCGACCAGCGGAACACGCAGTGCATGTGGTATTTGACTGGTTGGGAGTGCAGTTGACGGATCACACGAACCAAATTGGGAAGGAAGAAGTCCTGGTGGTGTTGAGAGTTCCGGAGGGCCACTGGGCAGGCGGCGGTAAGCCTCTGCGTCATGAGGACGTGGAGGTGCTGACTGTGAAACCGGGGGAGTCCTGGAAGCGTGAGGACGTGGAGCAGGTGTATGGAGAAACCGAGGAGCGTTACGGCTCGCCCCGCGCGGTCGGCTCGGATGGGGCGGTGGAACTGCGAGAAGCGGTCGAAAGTCTGGGAAAACAGGGGAAAAGGCCGTTAGTGCTCCGCGAAAGGACACGCTCCGGCCGAATGCCACCCCTACGAACCGGGCTAGGCTTCCCGGCCGCTTGAGAACCTCGGCCTCTCGAATCTCGTGGACGACGATGGCCGCCAACCCCGGACTGGTTCTGGCGACCACGCTCACGCAAGGTCCGCCGCCACCAATGGAACCGATGCTCGGGCAGCCCCTCCTGGACGC